>NZ_JBFAQZ010000008.1:0-383046 GCF_040673975.1 Actinosynnema sp. NPDC050801
CCACCGAAGTCGAGGCCGTCTACTACCGTCAACACCAGCCAACCCCGGCTGGAGCAGTCAACTGATCGAGTCTCCACCGAACCCGGGGCGGTTCACTGGCTGACCGTGGGGTATCGAGCCATTTCGGTTGATCCTTTCTCCACAGTCCTGATCGTGATTCTCGAGGGCGTGCCGGAGGGGCGGGAGACAGGGCAATGATCGGGCTCGGGCCTGAAATCAGATCTTGACCTCGTGAGTGGCAACTCGTCGTTCGGGGGCACGATAGAAGTCTGATCATGTGCTGTCAACGTCGTTCTGCGGCCAGGATGGCGGAATCACATTTCGTGGCCAGGGTCTGCCGAAGTGTCTCCGCTTGGCCTAGCTTCGTCACACATTGAGCCGCAGAAGAGGATCTTTAGCCTGCGCTACTGTTGCACCGCCGACCGACTGGCTCGTACCGTTTAAGTCGATCGGGCGACTCTCCGGATCCGTGGAGATCGACGGCCATTTACCGTGTCGATGTAAACGTTGCCTCACTGTTCACCGCGTCCGGCCTGGGTCATAGTCGGGGGTGCGAGAAAGGGTTGACTCGAGATGGCCCAGTATTCGACGATCAGTCAGGGATCGAGCGCCAATGCGGTGCGCATCTTACAAGGCGGACTGCAGTCCGCAGGGCATTACAAGGGTAGCGTTGACGGCCTTTTCGGGCCGCAGACGACGGCGGCAGTCAAGGTGTTTCAAACCTCGCTGGGCCTGGTGGCCGACGGCATCGTCGGGCCACAAACCTGGGGCAAGCTCGTCGATCTGGCTCTCATCCCTCCGGCGGAGCCCGCCTATCCGGGCCTGGTCAATGTTCAGTTCGGGCGTTTCGTCGAGGTGCAGATCTCGACCGATGCCGGAGGAAATGTCCAGTTGGCCAGTGCATCCGGCGTCGACCTCACGAACGTCAACGCCACACTGGCGAACCTCGGCCTCCAGGATGCCTGGAAAGTCTTCGAAGCCCCGGACGAAACCAAACAGTACTTCGACGACCTGGCCGCCCAACAGGGTGCCGAGATTCCGAGCTTTGACGACTTCCTGTTCCTACAGTTCGACGTTGCTGCGGACGTGGTAGCGATCAGTGGCCAGCTCTACAGTATGCCGGAAATCGTTTGGGCCAACCCGGACAGGTCCCCGGTGCTGTGTGCCCTCCCCCTGGACACCTACCTCAAAAACGGCGACCAGTTGATCCAGGGAATGAACCCACCCAATCAGTGGTACGCCTTTCGTTGTCACGCCGACAAAGCATGGGAAATGGCCACAGGCAAGGGAGTGATGATAGGCGTCATAGACTCGTCGTTCGCACTTGATCACGAGGATCTGCAAATCAACTTCGATCTGACACATGCTCTCGATGCCCCCACCCTGTCGCCGACGATTCCCAAACCCATTCATAACCATGGAACCAACGTCTGCGGTTTCGCCGCAGCAGACGCCGACAACACGAAGGGCATAGTAGGGTTCGCCCACGAGGCGACCATCGTTCCCGTTCAGTGGGCACCGCTCGGCAGTTCGTATGCCGCCGGCAATGTCGTTTCCGGGATTCTGAACGTCCTGTTCATCCCGGGACCGAAACGCAAGGTCGTCAACTTGTCGATGGCGCTTGGCACATCAAATCAATACGTGGTCGAAAATGACACGAAGATCGCTTTCATGATCAAGTTGGCCACCCTCACGGGAGCGGTCGTGTGCGCTGCGGCGGGCAATACCGACTCCGATGCGGGCCTGGACAGTTTTGGCAACCCTATACCGGACGCGGGCGCGATCGTGGTTGGCGCCACGAATTATGATCCCGTAACCAACCCGCACCGACCCGACACCTGCTGGGGCTCCCGGGTGGATGTCTGTGCTCCAGGAGACTCCGATAAGGACACCACTTGCGCCGGCGGAGGGCCGACGGTGCCGAGTGACCCCTACGGCACGGCGGGTAGAACCTCGATGGCGACCGCGAAGGTGTCGGGCACGGCCGCGCTGATGCTCAGCGCCAACTCAGCGCTCACCGCGGCCGAGGTCCGGGACATCCTCCGACAGACCGGCTCGCAGCCCGCCGCCCAACCGGGTAAACCGATCGGTAAGTTCCTCGATGCCGGCGCGGCGGTGCACGAGGCACTTCATCGCCGGCTCGTAGTCCAGAGCGGGCAGCCCAACTGGCTACGATGCCTGAAATGCCAGGAACTGTTCTTCGGCGGCAACCCACAGTCGAAGTGCCCGAAGCTCGGGGCGCACAATGCCGGGGCCGCCGCGCCGTCGTACGTGCTCGTGGCGGACACCGGAATCCCGTTCGGCCAGCCGGGTTGGCACCGATGCGTGAAGTGCCAAGGGCTTTTCCTCGGCGGCTTCCCTGGGGCAAGTTGCCCCGGCACGGGAACTCACGCCGGCAGCGGTGACTTCCGCATGTCCCTCGACGGGCCGACGGCCTTCGGGCAGCCCGGTTGGCGGCGCTGCTCGAAATGCCAGGGTCTCTACCTCGGGACCGTCGCGGGCACGACGTGCCCGGGCGGTGGAACACACGTCCAAGCAAGCGGCAACTACGTTCTTAAACAACTCTAGACATTCGGGGGGAGCCATGAGGCCGACAATCCGACTACCTAGCCCCACCGCTGCCGCGCAGGCGCGGACCGCCATGACCGGAGAAGCGACTGATGGCGTCCGCGAGCATGGTGATCACCTCATCTGGATCAACCACCTCGGCTTTCTGCCGTCTGGTCCCGACATCGGGGTCAGCTATGAGGAACGCGGTACTGCGCTGCGGATCGAACCCGCGACGAGCGCGGAAACACCGGAAGGCAGCTTCGTGGAACGCGTGGTCGAGGTTCCGCCGGGCTACGTCATCAAGGGTGTGCGGCTGGGCTATCGGCTTTCCGCCCCGAGCAGCTTCATCAGCCAGATCCGGCTCCGGCAGCTCGGGGATCCGCCGGACCGGTGGCTGGTGGTCCTCGACGACCCCACCGATCACTTGGATCCCGGTCCGATCTGCGTCGACAGCGCGGCACCCTTCGCTGGCGCGGTTGATCCCGGCGCCGGAGCGCTGTCGCTCGGCCTGCGTGTTCATTTCGCCGACGCGGGCGATCGAATCGTGCTGCACGGGGTGGGGCTGCGGGTGTCCACGAACGGGAGCGCCGGTGGAGGGTGACATGCGACGACACGGCGATTGCCGTTGAGCGGCACGGATTCCGGGGCCGGAACGCAACATCCGGCCGGGCTGCCAATCCGACCCGCGGTCCAACCTCCAGGCAGCTACAGCTCTATCGACGCATGCCCGCGCGAGGACGCGTAGGTCACCAATTCTGAATCTTTCGTGAAAGTCTTCGTGACGTCTTCCATGGGACTGTCGACCCTGTGCGCAACGTGCAGTCCGCAGGATGTCGAAGGTGTTCGTCGCACCTTCTTGTTCGATCACCTTTTGTTTATCAAGGCGGTGTCGGGGAATGGTGAACGCAAAACTCGATGGTCCGTTGGCGGCTCGGGCGCGGGAGCTCGAGGAGCTCACCGGGGAGGCGCTGGAATCCGCCCGGCGGAGACGGGTTGTGGTGCTCGCGCACGTGGTCGGTGATCTGGACAACCTCGAACAGGCCGGTTTCTGGACCCAGGAGAGCTACGGGGAGATCGTGGTCGGCACGGTCGCGGTCGAGGATCTCGACACCGTCGCCGAGCTCGCCGATGTCGCGGCACTCCAAAGCAACCGGCGGAGCAGTCTCGCTCTGCACGAGAGTGTGCCGGACATCCAGGCGGACGTGGTGCACGCGAGCCCGCTCGGCTACACCGGCGCCGGTGTGATCGTCGGCATCGTCGACACCGGGATCGACATCTTCCACGAGGCGTTCCGCCACGAGAGCGGGGACACGCGCATCGTCTCGCTGCTCGACACGACCTTGCAGCAGGCCATCGCGGTCTACGGGAAACCGTCCAGTGGTTCCTTCAGGCTCACCTGGCTGCCGCCGCAGCTGCCGGACGAGCCCCCACCGCAGGAGCAGTCGACGGCGTTCGAGCTTCCGCTGAGCGCGAACGACATCACGCTGGGCATGCTCGGGTGGACTCCCTTGCGGGAAAGCGACTTCTCGGTCACCGGCGGCCCGATCGGCCTCACGTCCACCGATGACGAGAACCCCATCGTGGTTGATTTCCACGGTCGGCTCGACAGCAGGTACTTCGACAGCAGGAAAATCAACCCCCTCGAGATCAAGGACGATAATCTGACAGACGGCACGAAACCCAAGATCGAGGTGATCCGGGGGCGCGAGTTCTTTCCCGATGAGATCAACAATGCACTGCACGGCGACGGTGAGCCCTTCGCGTCACGGGACTTGAGCGGCCACGGCACGCACGTCGCCGGGATCGCGGCCGGGGACGGCTCGCAGGCGGGCACGGTGGCCGAGGACAACTGCACCACTGCCGGCTACTACGTCGGTGTCGCGCCGAAGGCGGAGCTCGTCATCGTTCGCACCACGATGGACGTGGTGGAGAACATCCGGGGAGTCAGGCACATCTTCAACCGGGCTGCCAGTGCGGGCAAGCCGGCCGTCGTGAACCTGAGTTTCGGTAGCCAGTACGGACCGCACGACGGCACCGACGCCGAGGAGAAGGCGCTGGACATCATGCTCCAGGAGTCCTCGGACTACGGGCGTGCCATCGTGATCGCCGCCGGCAACGAGGGTGACGCTGGACTGCACGCCTCCGGCACCGTGGCGGCCAACGGTTCCAGGACCTTCACGCTGTGCGTCGAAGCGAAAACCAACAATGCCTGTACGTTCAACCTCTGGTACGCGGGAGCAGGGAAACTCAACCTCACGGTGAGGATGCCGCTGGCGGACGATAGTCTCGCGACTTCGGGCATCGTGGTCGCTGGACAAGCTTTCCCGTCACACACGTGGAAGGATCACGTGCTGGAGGCCGAGTCCACGCTGAACAACCTCCCGAGTGGCCGACACAACATCGAGTTCACGATCGTGCCTCCGGCGGAACGTGCGCTCCTCCCAGGCGAGTGGAAGATCACGCTGACCGAGACAGCGGGCCACGATGTCACTGTCGACTGCTGGATCATCGCGAAAAAAGGGAAGGTGACCCCGCGGTTCGTCGAGGCGGATCGAGACCGGAGCCGGACGATCAGCACGCCTGGTACGGCCAAGCTGCCGATCACCGTCGGGGCCTACCGGGTAGACGAGAACGGTTACACCCTCGCGAAGTTCTCCTCGCGTGGCCCGACGACCGACGCCACGCGCCCGGACGGCAAGCCCGATCTCTGCGCGCCGGGGGTGGGGATCGTCTCGGTGAAGAGCGAGGCCCGCAACACCGGTTGCTGCTGTGACTGTTGCAACGACTTCTACGTGCCCGACAGCGGCACGAGCATGGCGGCGCCACACGTGACCGGCGTCGTCGCGTTGATGTTCCAGAAGAACGCCAAGCTCACCCACGCCGAGGTCAAGTCCTTCCTGAGGGCACACGGCCGTTCGCCTGTCGCCGGCGCCACCGAGCCGCCGGCCCCGTTCGAGTGGGGCGTCGGCATGGTCGACGCCCTGGCCGTGGTCGACGACGTCCCGGCCGGTGTGCAGGCGGCGGACAACGTGCCGCGTGTCGCTCGCGCGAGTGAGCACGTACCGCTGCGTGAGCGTTTGCGTGACCTGCGGCGGTGGGTGGCGGAGTACCCCGCCGCCGAGTTGGCGGCCACGCTGGTCTCCGCGCACGTCGACGAGGTCCAGCGGCTCATCGAGACCGACCGGCGGGTGCTGGTGGCCTGGCATCGGTTGCGTGGCAGGGAACTCCTCGACGAGATCGAGCGGACTCGGGCGCTCCCGGCCACCATCGGCGACAGGTCACTGGCCGACGGCCTCGCCAGGCTGCTCGACGAGTTGGCCCGTGCCAGCAGTCCGGAGCTGCGGGCCGACGTCGAACGGCATCGCGCGTTCGTGCTGTCCCTGCCAGGCACCGCACTGTCTGATCTGGACAGAGAGCGAGAAGTGGACTGATGGCCGCCGGTACGGTGGAGCTGATCGCCAGGGAGCTGGCGGTCGCCCTGCGGCTGCTCGAGCAGCGGATGGCCGCCGATCGGTACGTCGACTTCCTCGCCGCGCTCGGGTTCCGGGTGCCCGACGGGTACGCCGCGGCGGCCGGCGCGATCGGCTCGGTGGCGGTGAAGTCGGCCGATCTGGCGCCGGGCATCACGCGGCTGGCCGACGCGATCGAGGCCGACGACCCCGCCACGATCCTGGCGGAGGGCGTCGCGCTGCTCGGTGCGGTACGCGACCTGATCGTCGCGATCGGCGCGCTCGGCCCGGCGCTGGAGAAGGTGGTCGACCTCGCGAACGTGACACCGGCCGAGCGGAACCAGTTGCGCGCCCAGGCGAAGGCGGTGCCCGGCCGGCTGCTCGACCACGTGGTGGTCACCTACCTGAAGGACCGGAGCCCCGAGCTCCTCGAGTTACTGATGCTGCTCGGGATCGTCGACGACGGCACCGCCCCGGCCACGGCGGGCCTCCAGGCGACGGCTCCGGCGGGATGCTGGGACCTGCACCTCGGCCGGCTCGTCGACCTGCTCGTCGACCCGGCCGGCTACCTGGCAGAGCACTTCGACCTCGGCGAATCCGACTTCGACGGAACGAAGCTGTGGCCGCGCATCGCCGAATTCCTCGACGGTCGCGACCTGCCGTACCTGCTCATGGAGGCACCCGACGGGACCCAGGTGCTCGAGGCGTTCCGGTTGCGGTTCAGCGTCAAGGCCGGCGTACCCACCGTGCAACTGAGGTTGGCCCCCGTCAAGGACATCAGCCAGGTCATCCCGTTCGGCGAACTGTGGTCGGCGCTCATCACCGTCAAGTCCAAGTCGGTCACCGGCATGGTGGCCCGCGTGCCGCACCCGCTGGGGTTCGAGCTGCAGCTGTCGGGACAGGCACCGGAGCTCGACGCCAGCCTGGGTTTCGTGGCCGACCGGGGTGGGGAGCACATCGTCGTGCTCGGCGAGACGGGTGCGTCGCGGCTGGAGTTCACGCGGCTGGTCCTCACGGTCGGTGTGCTCGCGAGCGGGAACCAGAACGCCGCCGTCGAGCCGACGGCCTCGGTCGAGCTGTCCGGCGGCCACCTGCTCATCGACCTGTCCGGTGGCGACAGCTTCATCCGCGCGATCACGGGCGGCGGGCGACTCGAGTCGACCTTCGACCTGCGTGCACTGTGGACACCGTCGACCGGGCTGCGGTTGTCGGGCAGCGCGGCGGTCGAGCTCGGCATCCCGGTCCACGTCCAGCTGGGACCGATCGAGATCGTCATGTTGTACCTGCGTGCCGGGCTCGCCGGCGACGGGTCGGTGCCGGTCGAGCTCTCCGGTGGGTTTCGGGCGGCGATCGGCCCGATACAGGCGACGGTGGACCGCATCGGTCTGCTGGTCACCGCGCGCTTCCCCGACAAGGGCGGCAACCTCGGCCCGCTGGACCTCGAGTTCGGTTTCAAGCCACCGAACGGCGTCGGTCTGGTGGTGGATGCGGGGGTGGTCCGCGGTGGCGGTTACCTGTACATCGACGCCGACCGCGGCGAGTATGCGGGCGCGCTGGAACTGGACTTCGCCGGCATCGTCGTGCTCAAGGCGATCGGCCTGATCAGCACCAGGATGCCCGACGGATCCTCGGGGTTCTCGCTGTTGATCATCATCACCGCCGAGTTCGGCACCGGTATCCAGCTCGGCTTCGGGTTCACCCTGCTCGGGGTCGGCGGCATCCTCGGCCTGAACCGCGCGATGCGGCTACAACCGATGATCGACGGGGTGCGCAGCGGGTCGGTCGAGCGGATCCTGTTCCCGCACGACGTGGTCGACAACGCACCGCAGATCATCAGCGACCTGCGGGCGATCTTCCCCGCGAAGCAGGGCACGTTCGTCATCGGCCCGATGGTCAAGCTCGGCTGGGGCACCCCGACGCTCGTCCGGGTGTCGGTGGCGGTGATCATCGAGATTCCCGGTGACGCGGCGGTCGTCGGGGTGCTGAAGATCGCGCTGCCCGCAGAGGAGGTCGCGGTCGTCCTGGTCCAGATGGCCTTCGTCGGCGCGGTCGAGCGCGACCGCGAGCGGGTCTGGTTCTTCGGCGCCATCTACGACTCCCGGATCCTCTTCATGACCCTCGAAGGCGATCTCGGTGTGCTCGCCGCCTTCGGTGACGACGCCGACTTCGTGCTCAGCCTCGGCGGGTTCCACCCCTCCTACACCCCGCCGCCGATGCCGTTCCCGACGCCGAGGCGGATCGCGCTGGACATCCTCAACACGCCGACGCAGGGGCTTCGGGTCGAGGGGTACTTCGCGCTGACCACCAACACCCTGCAGTTCGGCGCACGAGTCGACCTGCGGATGGGCTTCTCCGCCTGCGGGCTCAACGGGCACGTGGCGTTCGACGCGCTCGTCCAGTTCTCCCCGCTGTACTTCATCGTGGACATCTCGGGGTCGGTCTCGCTCGACGTGTTCGGGTTCGGGATGGCCAGTGTCCGGCTGAGCTTCCAGCTGTCCGGCCCGTCACCGTGGCGGGCGAAGGGGACCGCGGAGCTGTCACTGCTGTTCTTCGACATCGAGATCGACTTCGACGTCACCTGGGGCGAGCGGCGGGACACCGCGTTGCCGCCGGTCTCGGCCATGCAGGTGCTGGCGGCGGAGCTGGGCAAGGCGGAGAACTGGCGTGCGCTGCCGCCGTCGGGCGCCGTTCCGTTGGTGTCGCTGCGTGAGCTCGACCCGGTGGTGGACACCCTCGTCCTGCACCCGGTCGGCATGCTGCGGGTGACGCAGCGCGTGGTGCCGCTCGACGTGACGGTGGCCAGGATCGGAAGCCAGCGCCCCGCCGACGCCTCCCGGCTGTCGGTGACGGTCGCCTCGACCGACCTCACCAAGCAGGGTGACGTCCTCGAACGGTTCGCCCCCGCCCAGTTCCAGGACTTCGGCGACGACGAGAAGCTGTCCAAGCCGGCGTTCCAGGCCATGCCGGGCGGATTGGACGTGTCGGTCACCGGCGTCCAGCTCACCGCGGGCCCACTCGTAACCCGGGTGGTCCGGTACGAGCTCGTCACCGTGGACGGGGCGTTCCGCACCCACAAGCGTTACCAGAACACGTACCTCGGCCTGTTCACCCGCTTCCTCGCCGGCAACGCCGCCGGTCGCTGCGCACTGTCCACAGAGGTCAGGAAGCAGACGGTCCCGTTCAGCGACAGGGTCAAGGTCACCGGGGACGGCTACGCCGTTGCGTCGACAGTGGACAACGTCGCGGTGGCCACCTTCGCCAGCGAGGCGATGGCGACGGACTACTTGACCCACCAACTCGGGGGAGACGCGGCGCTGCACGTCATCCCCGGCTACGAGGTGGCGACGTGAGCACCGAACTGGGCACCTACTCCTTCCTGCCGTGGCTGCGGCAGGGACTGGCCGGCCGGATCACCGAGCAGGACGGCGACACGAACGCCACGTCACGGGCTTCCGTGCACGTCCAGCTCGACCTGCACGGCGAACCGGTCGGCGACGGGCAGCCGCTGCTGACCAGCATCGGCCGCGACGTGCAGCTGTACGGCCCCGGTGACGTCATCGGGCTGGACCGGCGGGTGATCATGCGCGAGGAGCCGCGCGGCTGGATCACCGATGTCGAGCCGAACTTCCTCGCCCACGTCGAGTTCTACGACGAGAGCCTGCCGTGGCGGTACACCCCGGCGGCACCCGACCCGGCCGAGTTGCGGCTGCGGCCGTGGCTCACGCTGGTCGTGCTCGAGGAGGTGCCGGACGGCAACCCGCCCGAGTTCACCGAGGGCGGACACGTCACAGGTCGGCCGCTGCCCCACATCGACCTGGCCGACCTCGCGCTGCTGCCGCCGGCGGCCGACCTGTGGGCGTGGGCGCACGTGCACCTCAACACCGACTTGGCCACGACACCGGGCGCGGACGTGCCCGAGGCACTGCGGGCGTTGCTCGACGAGCACCCCGACCGCGCCTACAGCCGACTGATCTGCCCGCGCAGGCTCAGAACGGGTGCGGCCTACCACGCCTTCCTCGTGCCGACCTTCGAGACCGGCAGGCTCGCCGGACTCGGCCTCGACCCGGCCACGGCGCCGTACGCCACGGCCTCGGCCTGGGCGCCCTACCCCGACGGGCACCGGCCGGCCAGCAGCAGCATGCCGATCTACCACCGCTGGTACTTCCGCACCGGAGCGGAACGCGACTTCGAGACTCTGGTGCGCCTGCTGGAGCCTCGGCCGGTGGACAACCGCGTCGGCGTGCGGGACCTGGACGTGCGCGACCCCGGCCAGAACCTGCCAGGGATCGACGACCCCGCACTCGGCGGCATGCTCAAGCTCGGCGGCGCGTTGCGGGTGCCGCGAGCCAACTTCTCCGAACAGGAGTGGGAGGTCGTCGAGCGCTACGAGAACTGGGCGGACGCCGACGAGGCGCAGCCGTTCCGGACGGCGTTGGGTGCGTGGCTCACCCTGCCGGACGACTACCAGTCCGAGGGCGGGGACCCGGACCCGCTGATCACCGCGCCCATCTACGCGAGCTGGCACGCGTTGACGAGGCGGCTGCTCGTCGATCGGGACGGCACGCCTGCCGATCCCGACGACAACTGGGTCCACGAGCTGAACCTCGACCCGCGCCACCGGGTCGCGGCCGGCTTCGGCACCAGGGTGGTCCAGGACCAGCAGGAACGGTTCATGGCGGCCGCGTGGGAGCAGGTCGGTGACGTGCTCGCGGCGAACCGCAGGATCCGGTTCGCGCAGCTCGCCATGGAGGTCGCGGCGCTGTGGCAGGCGGAACAGCTCGCGCCGCTCGCGGCCGCAAGGCCGGGCCGCCTGCTGGCCATCACCGCGCCGACCCACCGCCACGTGCGGCACGACGGCGTGACCGTGCGGCACCTGCGCACCGGGAGCCTGGTGCCGCCGGCACTCACCTCGGCCGCCATGCGGCGGTTGACCCGGCCCGGCTCACGGCTGATGCGTTCGCTGCTCTTCGACAAGAACGTGCGGCCGGACAACCTGGTCGAGCGGGTCAACGAAGCACTGGTGAGCGCGGCGCCACTGCGCCCCACCCCACCCGGCCTCGTCACCACGGACGACCTGGCCGACGCGGCCGGGGACGGTGCCCTGGACGTCATCCGCCCAGAGTCGCTGACCCGCGAGATGCTCGACCGCACGAAGCGGCTCCCCGATTTCGCCATCACCGAGCCGGGTGGCAGGGACCACTTCGAGCCGGGCGAACGGGACAGCGAGACCGCCGTCAAACTCAAGGAGGCCCTGCGGGGCTGGCACGACCTCCACACCGCGGGTGCGGCCATCGACGCCAAGCAGCCGAAGCCAGGCCCGGTCGACCTCCCCGGCCTGGCCGGCGGTGTGGTCGCCGCGCTCGATCCGCTCGTGACCGTGCCGCGCCGGACCTGGTACGGGATCAGCGTTCCGCCCCGCATCACCGAGCAGCTCGACGAGGACTTCGGCGAGGTCATGGCGTACCCGGAGTTCGACGTGCCGATGTACGAGTCGCTGAAGGACATCTCCGCCGAGCTGTTCCTGCCCAACCTCGACCTGATCCAGCAGAACACGCTGACGTTGCTGGAGACCAACCAGAAGTTCATCGAGAGCTACCTGGTGGGCCTCAACCACGAGTTCGGCCGGGAGCTGTTGTGGCGGGAGTACCCGACCGACCAGCGCGGCTCGTTCTTCCGCCAGTTCTGGGACCCGCGCGGCGCGGTCACCCCGGCGGGCCTGACCGAGGACGAGCGGCGCGAGCTGCTGCGGGACATCCCGCCGATCAACACCTGGCTACGCCACTCCGGGCTCGGCGAGCACGACCACCGCGAACAGCAGGTCGAGGCGGAGGAGGAGGTCGTCCTCGTCATCCGGGGCGAGCTGCTGAAGAAGTACCCCAACGCGGTGATCTACGCGCAGAAGGCGCAGTGGCCGGGTGGCGACCAGACCAAGGAACGGGAACTGGTGCCGCTCACCCCCGCCCAGGAGGCCGACCCGCCGAGGTCGGTTCTGCGCACGCCGCTCTACGCGGCGAAGATCGACCCCGACATCACCTTCCTCGGCTTCGACCTGACCGTGGCCGAGGCCCACACCGGCGCTGGCTGGTTCTTCGTCATCCGCGAGCGTCCCGGTGAGGCACGCTTCGGCCTCGACCTCGCACGCGACCCCGCGACGCTGGCACAGACGGTCAACGACCTCGTCTGGTCCGACACCGGCACGCAGCCCGGTGGCTTCCTGCCGGCCTGCGCGTTGGGCCCGCCGCTGCCCCTCGACCCGGTCGGTCCGGGAGAGGCCGAGAAGGAAGACCAACACGACGAGGACGTCGCGGTGGCCGCGACGCCGGCGAGCGCTGCCCGCTGGGCGTACCTGCTGTACCAGGCGCCTGTGATGGTTGCCGTCCACGCGACCGAGATGCTGGGTGAGCCAGATGCCTGACTTCGACGAGGCCCGCCACACCCTGAACGTCGCCAAAGCGACGCACACCGCCCTCCGTGAGCAGCTCACGGCGGCGCGTGCGGGCCTGCACCGAGCCGAACGCGCGGCGGCCACCGCACGCCGGTCGCTGGCCGGGGACGACCCGGCGCACCAGCAACTCGCCGACGACGTGACCGCCGCCGCCGGGGTGGTGGCGCAGGCTGCGGCCGAACTCGCCGACGCCGGCGCCGACCTCGCCGCAGCGGTCCAGTCGTTCGGGCTACTCAACGATCCCCGCACGGAGCTGTCGAAGCTGTCGGACGATTTTCCCGTCCTGCTGTTCCCGGTCCGGCTGGAGACCCGCTTCCGCACCGACCTGAAACAGCCGCAGCTGTGGGTGCGGATCTTCCCGGACACCTGCCTGATCGACACCTTCGAACCGGCGCTGGCCGAGGTCGAGGTGGCCGGCGCGGAACGGTACTGGCGGGCGATGTGGCGTGCCGGCGGCGAAGAGGCCGACGAGCGGGCGGCGTGGCGTGGCCTGGTGGAGGCGCACGGGTCGGGCCGGGCCGGCTGGATCGCCGACAACTACCTGCCGGCCAACCACGACCAGCGCCCGACGAAGGCGGCGCCCACCGACGTGCTGCTCGTCGGCTCGGTCGCCGAGGCGCTGTCACCGGACGAGACGGCTCTGGCGGCGCAATACTGGGTCGGCGTGTGGCGCGTCGACGCGGCGGCAGTCGCCGAGGCGACGGCCCTGTTGCAGGACGTGTTCGGCCCGGCCCGCGCCAGGGAGCTGGTGCGGCTGACCCGGCCGTACAACCTCGACGAGGAACCGCCGGCTGGTGCCGACCGTGCCACCGCGCCGTGCGCCGCCGTGTTCGTCGTGCTCCAGCCGGTCGCGGCGAAGAGCCAGCCGTGGAGCCAGGCGCCGAGGGTGGAGCTGCTGCCCGACCGCTTCGTGCTGCTCGCCGAGCACGGCGCCGACCACGTCGAACTGCTCGGCGAGCCCATCCCGGCGACGGTGCTCGTCGGGCCGGACCCGTTCGCCGCCCCTGCCGACGCGTTGCGCCAGGAGGACGGCGACCTCGTCGCGCCGGACGAGCTCCGCTGGATGTTCGACTTCGACCGCGCGGTGGCCGACGGCCTCGGTTTCCGGGTCGACCTCACCCCGGAACAGGCTGCCGACGGCTTCGACCGGCTCAAGGTACTCGGTGTGCGACTGGGTACCGACGAGCGGCGGGGCGCCGAGGAACTGGCGGCGCTGCTGCGGTCCCACCACCACGGGCGCAGCGGTCTGAGCCTGCCGAGGCAGGGCACGCCGACGAACAACACCGAGGGCATGGACAGCGGGTTCACCCGAGGCGACGACGCTGACCTCAGCTTCGCTGACCGTCAGGGCGCGCCGCTGTTCACGCCGGCGACCGAGCCGATGGACAAGCGGGACGGCCAGTGGCTGGCCGAGCTGCTCGGCATCGAGCCGAGGACGCTGACCGACGTGCGTGGCGCCGGCGGCACCGACCAGCGCGAAGCCCGCGCCATGCAGACCGCCCTGTGGCCCGCGACGTTCGGCTACTTCCTGACGACCATGATGGATCCGCTCGTCAACGACGAGGACGTGGACCACGCGCGCTGGTTCTTCACCGGCCACGTCCTCGGCCGCGGTGTCGCGCCGGCGGTGCGGATCGGCGCCCAGCCGTACGGCATCCTGCCGACCACCGCGTTCTCCCAGATCACGTGGCTCGATCCCCGTGGCACCAACGGCTCACCGGGTCCGCCGCCCGGCCTCGACCTCAACAAGGCGGACTTCCTGCGGCGCCTGCACGGAGTTCTGCAGCGGATGTCCGCCGACTGGACGGTGATGGCCGAGCAGGCCCCTGCGGTCGGCCACGCCGGTGCCGGTGATGACCCGCACGCCGAGTTGCTCGGCATCCTGGGGCAGCACCCGAGTTCGGTGGACTTCCAGTACCGGTACGCCGAGGACCTGCTGGTGCTGTACAACTACCTGGTGTTGTGGGGGCTGACTCCGCAACTGCTCGCGGCGCTGAACCTGGTCCAGCCCGACGCGGCCGCGCTGGCGCTGCTCGCCGACCTCGGCCACAGCGGGTCCGAGCGTCCCGCCGTGCTCGACAAGGTCTACTTCAGACCGGCCGGGACGCTGTCCGGTCCGCTGGTCGACGACCGGCCGCCTTCGGAGACCGACCCGGTGCGGGTGTGGGCGAAGGACCCCGACCGCAACTACCTGCGCTGGCTCGCCGACGCCGCACGCGAGTCACTTGAGGCAGTGCGCACCGAGAGCGGGTTCGTCGACGACACCTCGCCGCGTGCGCTGCTGTACCTGTTGCTGCGCCACGCACTGCTGCTCGGGTACGAGGAGTGCGGGCGCAGGCTGCACCGCACGGCCAACTTCGACTGGCAGTACATCGCCGCCATGCGCCGTGAGCCGGCGTTCATCCACGTCTCCGGCGGGGCCTCGGAGAGCCGGTTCGCGCCGCTGTACCGGACGGAGTCGGCCATCAACCAGGACAAACCGGTGGCCGAACACATCGCGGACCTGTTGGCCACCGCCCCGGCCAACCCCGACGTCCGGCCGCTGCGTGCACAGATCGAGGCGGTCGAGGCACTCGACCAGGTGCCGACGGCACGGCTGGAACGGGTGCTGGCCGAACACGTCGACAGCTGCGCCTACCGCCTGGACGCCTGGCGACTGGGGTACGTCGGCCTGCAGCTGGAGCTGATGCGTGGCGCGTCGCAGGAACCGGGCGGCACGCGCGGGGTGTACCTCGGAGCGTACGGGTGGCTGGAGAACGTCCGGCCGGAGGAACACGTGCTGACCCCGGTCGAGCTGACCGACACCGACCTCGTCGAGGAGTTCACGCCGGAGGCGGATCCGGTGTTGCGCCGCGACGCGGCCAATGGCGGTTACATCCACGCCCCGTCGCTCAACCACGCCGTCACTGCGGCCGTGCTGCGCAACGGATACCTGGCCAACGCCACCCCCGACCAGCCGGACCTGCTCGCCGTGAACCTGTCGTCGGAACGCGTGCGGCTGGCCGTCGACACGCTCGAGGGCATGCGCCAGGGGCAGTCCGTCGGCGAACTGCTGGGCTACCACCTGGAACGCGGGCTGCACGACCGGTACGGCCCGATCGAGGTGGACCGCTTCATCCACCTACTGCGGGGCGAGTTCCCGTTGGTGGCCAACCATCTCAGCCCGACGAAGGTCGACGGCGTGCCCATCGAGGACATCGAGGCGCGGCACGTGGTCGATGGCCTGCGGTTCGTCGACCACGCGCGGAAGACCGGCGCCAGTACCTACCCGTTCGACCTGACCACGTTGCCCTCCGACGCCGGCGACGCGGAGAAGGCGGCGCTGGAGGCCGAGGTGCGGCACATGATCAACGTATACGACTCGCTCGGCGACCTCGCACTGGCCGAAGGCGTGCACCAGGCCGTGCAGGGCAACGCCGACCGGGCCGCCGCCACGATCACCACGTTCACCACCGGTCAGC
This sequence comes from Actinosynnema sp. NPDC050801, assembly GCF_040673975.1. Classification (NCBI taxonomy): domain Bacteria; kingdom Bacillati; phylum Actinomycetota; class Actinomycetes; order Pseudonocardiales; family Pseudonocardiaceae; genus Actinosynnema; species Actinosynnema sp. NPDC050801. Next base: position 15,906 of record NZ_JBFAQZ010000008.1, read on the forward strand.
ACCCGCCCGAGCCCGACGTGACCCGCACACCGGCGACCGGCACGACCCTCACCCACCGCGTCGCCATGCACCTGCGTCCCGGTCCGGCGGGACCCCTCCAGAACGCGACTCCCCGCGCGGTCGCCGAGCCGGCCGTCGATGACTGGCTGGCCGGGCTGCTGCCCCCACTCGGCGATATCGGTGCCCGCGTGCGGTGGACCGACCCGGTGACCGGGCAGCGGAAGGTCCTCGACGTCACGCTCGGCGAACTCGGTGTCCGGCCCGTCGACGTCATCGAGTTGCTGCGGTTTCGGGATCCGGGCGCGATGGCCGAGCTGGACGACCGGGTGTCGCTGCGGTGGCGGACGGTGAGCGGGGCGCGGCCGGACGCGGTGCCGACGATCGAGTACCGGGAGCCCGGTACTGCCTCGTGCAGCGTCTTCGAAGTGGGGGCGCTCGCGACCCGGCTGCGGTCCGTGCTGACCTCGGCACGCCCACTGCGCCCGAGCGACGTGGCGCTGCCCAACGAGGTGACCGAGCAGGCCGACCTGTCCGTCACCGTCGACCCGACCAGGATCACGGCGGTGGCGGCGACCAACGACGCGCTCATCAAGGCCGCCGACGCCTACATCACGTCACTGCAGGGACTCCTCCGCCGGCTGCCCGGGACCCGCGGCGCCGTGCTGGCCCGCATCGACCGACTCATCGCGGAAGCCACCGACCTGCTCACCAGGGCGGCGCTGCTCGGCTTCGGGCAGAGCACGTGGGGCTTCGCCCACACGTGGCGCCGCGAACGCTACGCCGACCTGATCGGCCTGCTCCGCGCGAGAACCGAGGCACTCGGCATGCGGCTGCAGCGGTTCGACGACCTGATGGCCGCCTACCAGGACCTTCCAGCCGACACCTCACAGCAGGACCGGTTCCAGCTGCTGCGCACCGCCGAGAGCGTGCTCACCCCGGCCGAGCTCGGTCCATTACCGGCAGACCCCGCCGAGCTGATGACTGCGCTGCAGCTGCTGCGGGTCACCTTTGCGGCCCGCCGCGACGCGCTCGTCGCCGTGCACGACGGTGACCACGGCACGCTCGCCGGGCTCCTCGCCGCGACCGCGGCGTTGCTGCCGCTGACCGACGTCGACACCGAACCGTTCGTGCTCACCGACGTCCAAGACGCGGTCGTCACATTCGCCGGCGACCTGCACACCACCATCGCCGGCGTGCGTGCCGAGGCAGGCACCCGGTCCTCGGCTGCGGCGGCCGCGCTGGCTGCCTACGCCGGGGTCACCGATCCGATTGTCGGGGTGCGCCTGCTGCGGGAGGCCGCGCAGGCACTGCTCGGCGAGGACTTCCTGCTCGTGCCCCGGTTCACCCTCGAGCCCGAGCACAGCGGCGAGTGGCGGCTGGCACTCGCCGCCAGCACGGGCGGTGCCCTGCTCGCCCACCTCGACACCGAGTTCCCGGTCGACGACTGGTTCCACGGCGTGGCCCGCGTGCGCACCCCGCTGCGGCACCTCGAGCAGACGATCATGCTCGCCGGCGCGCTCGGCGGCACCGAGCTACGGCTCGACCCCGTCCAACTGCCGCACGTGCCGGGGGAGGGCTGGCTGGGGCTCGACTTCGCCCCCGGGCAGAGGCCCGACGCCGATCGGCTGCTGTATACCGCGACCTATCCCGACGACCTCGACCTGGACGCGCCGCTGTGCGGGCTGCTGCTCGACCAGTGGACCGAGGTCGTCCCCGGCGACACCGCGACCACCGGCCTGACGTTCCACTTCGACCGCCCCAACAGTGAGGCGCCCCAGGCGATGTTGCTGGTCACCCCGGCGAGCATGGACGGCGCCTGGCGGTGGGGGGAGCTGCTCGGCGCGCTGGAGGAGACGCTGGAGCTGGCCAAGCAGCGCGCGGTCGAGCCGGAACAGGTCGACAAGACCGCCTACGCGCGGTTCCTGCCGGCCACGATCCTCGCCGCGGCCAGGAAGGGTCTGTCGATCTCCACCTCGCTCGGCGTCAACAACGGGGTGGCCGACATGCTGGAGGACATGCCATGACGGGAGTCGACCAAGCCGCGTTCGGTGTCCAGGACATCTCGAACGTTCTGGCGGACAAGCTCATCCCGACGGTTACCGTCCATAACAGACTTGAGGGGCGTCCGAGGACCATGGCGTTCGACCGCGCGCTACGTGCCGAGCTCCGCGATCCACTGTGGATGCTCACCCGGCAGTGGCAGGTCGGCGAGTTCGAGGGCGACGACGCCGGCTCGCCGGTCCAGGCAAAGCTGGCGGTGGAACGCACCGAACTGCGGCACTACCGCGCGCGTGAAGGCACAGTCACGCCGTTCGACGACGCTCTACCGCTCGAGGCACAGGTGGAGCGCCGCCCCGTCCGGCTCAGAGCGGGCGACCGTCCGATGAGCCTGGACCTGCGCGTGCTGGCCGGTCGCCGGTGGCTGCGGCTCGTCGCCGACCTGCCCACCGACTACCGCCAGCAGTTCCTGGACGCCTATCCCGTCGAGGCGCCCGACCCGGCGCTCGCCGCCGACGCCGACCAGGTGGCGCATCCCGAGACGTGGCAGACCGTGGCTGCGTTCGCCGGCCGGAGCATGGACGGCGGTGCCCTGTACCTGCACCTGCGTGCCGGTGGGCGGCCCTACGACGAGTTGCCCGGTGTCTCCGGCACCGACGAGGCGGCGCTGGACGAGCGCGCCACCCGATTCCTGGTCTGGTTCGCGCAGCTGCTGCCGTCACCGGCGACGGACGGCGAGGACGCGTGGGACCCCAACCGATTGGAGTACCGGTTCTCCTGCTCGGCGCCGGAGCGGGAGGGGGAGACCGTCTATACGGCGGAGCAGTACCACGGCGGGCACCTGGACTGGTGGGCCTTCGACGTCGACCCCGACGCCGCCCCGCTCGGCACCGACACGCTGCCGGACCAGCCGCCGGTCTGCACCATCATCCCGACCCCGGTGAGTTTCGCCGGTATGCCCAACACCCGCTGGTGGGCGTTCGAGGACAACCGAGTCAACCTCGGTGACGTGGACGCCGCCACCACCGACGTGGCGAAACTGCTGTTCCTCGAGTTCGCCGTCGTCTACGCGAACGACTGGTTCCTGGTGCCGCTGGCACTGCCTACCGGCAGCGTCACCAGGGTTCGCGGCCTCGCGGTCACCACGGTGTTCGGCGAGCGGGTCTGGATCGACCCGGCTGGCGCGGGCCCGGACGACGACTGGCAGCGGTGGAGCATGTTCAACGTCAGCGTGCGCGGCCAGCACGGCGAGCCGGCCGACACCAGGCTACTGCTCCCGCCGACAGTCCCAAAGATCCAGGAAAGCGAGCCGCTGGAAGAGGTGCTGCTGATCCGCGACGAGATGGCCAACATGGTGTGGGGCGTGGAACGCGTGGTCCCGATGCCGACCGGCGACAGCCGAGCAGGCGGCGAGGCCGCCCGCGAAACACTGGAGGTGTTCACCCGGCTGGCCGGCACGTCTCAGACGGACCCGAGCGAACCGGTGGCCAGCGTCCGCTACGAGATGATGTCATCGGTGCCGGAGCACTGGATCCCGTTCATCCCGGTGCACGTCGAAGGCGACAACCGCGAGGTCCAGCTACAACGTGCCGGGCTACCGAGGGCCGTGTCCGGCGCGCCAGCCAAGGTGCGGCCACGCACCAGCCTGTTGCGCCACGGCCTGGACGACGCGACGCCCGCCGCGTACCTGATCCCCGAGGAGGAGGTGCCCCGGTCGGGTACCCGCATTACGCAGACGTTCCAACGCACCCGCTGGCACGGGGGCAGAACCGTCACCTGGCTCGGTGTTCGCCGCACCGCAGGCAGGGGCGAGGGGTCGAGCGGCCTTGCGTTCGACCGCGTCATCGATACCCCAAAGCAGAGCTGATCGAGCGCCCCCTTTCGCGACATGCCGCACCCACCCCCATTGATACAGTAGCTCAGCCTGACTCTGTCGGTGATCTTGGTTGCTGCTCGGCCGGGTGGCGCGGTGAAGCGTGCATGAGTCGGTGGTCACTGCGTTCTCAGGTGGTGGTCGGGTGCGGCCGATCGGGGCCGCGAGCGGAGGTGAGCAGGTCGACCAGGATGGCCAAGGCGTGCCGGGTAGCGGCAACGAGAGAGTTCAGAAGGTGCTGGGGCATGGCGCGTGGTCCCGTACCCGATGCCTCGATGACGCGTGTGAGTGCTTGCTCGTCGGCCGTCGGGTGCAGGCGCCCGTGGTGAGCGAGGAGGCTGGCAGCGTGTGCGTCACCTGTCTGTACTGCGAGTTGGACGAGTGCCGTTGTGATCTCCTTGGCTGCGGTGGGGTGGATGGCCTGGGCGAGTTCGGCGGTGCAGAGTCCGAGGCGGGTGTGGAACACGACGCTTTCAGGTTGGAGTGGCATCGCCCGATAGGCGTCGATCATATCGGCCGTCGCGATGTCGTGGGCTCGTCCTGCCAGGTGTAGGCAGAGTGTGCGGAGGCATGCCGTGACCGCGTGTTCCCACGGCTGAGGTGCGTTGGTGGCGTCGAGCATGGCGAGGGCTTGTTCGGTGTGGCCGCGTAGTGCGTGGGAGAGGGTGGCGGCTTGGCGGCCGTCGAGCATGCGGTCGCCGATGCCGTTGTAGCGCTGTAGGTGGGGAAGGAGGTCATCCCATCGGCCTGTGGTGGTGAGCGCGCGGGTTCCGTCGGCCAGAAGGATTGCCCAGAGGAATCGGCGTAGGTGCTGCCGGTCTTCCGGTTGCTGTAGGAGGTTGGCGAAGTCCACGTCGTGGCCGTCGATACGTGCGGTGGTGCCGGTGGTCGCGGCGTGGAAGGTGTCCTGGTAGATCCGGTAGGCGGTGATGCCGTCGCCGCGTCGTGTCGCGAGGCGTCCGAGGTTGACGAGGGGTTCGAGGGCGTACTGGGCGGTTGTGGCGGCCAGGGGTGCTGCGGCGTGCAGGGCGGTGAACTGTCGCAAGCACAGCTCGCGGGCCAGGTCGGGAAGTCCGCAGTCGCTGGCGACGAGCGCGGCTTTGTTCAGTGCCTGCACGACACCGCTCAAGCGATCTTGTCGCGCTGTGTCCGACGGCAGGGTTGCGAGTCGGTGGATCTCGTCGATGCGCACGGACAGTGGGCGAGCTGCTGGCCGACCGCGGGGCACGAGGGGAAAGCATGCCGTCAGCCGCGTGAGCGCGGTGGTGGGCATGGTCTGTTGGTCAGGGTTGACGGGCATCGGTTGGTCCCCGGCTTGTGGACTGGCCGCCATGGTGGCGTGGGTGTGTCGTTCGGTGGGTGTCATCGGTGAACATGGCGTCGGTGGCGGCGTGGGCCAGCAGCGTCTTGGTGTGCGGGTCGAGCCCGAGGCGGTTCCAGTGGAACAGGACGTGGTGGGCGAGTACGGCTCGCAGGCCCCGTCGCAGCGCGCCGGTGTCGGCGAGGTCGCGCAGGGCGCGGCCGGTGACGGCGAACGCGGTGATCCAGGCGGCCGACGGTTCGGCGTCGGCCGGCAGCAGGCTGCCGGGTGAGGTGTCGGTGATCATGAGCCGCCGAAGCTGGGCTCGTAGGCGGTGCAGCCGGTCCGGTGGCGTGCCGGTGGGCAGTGGGGATTGGTGTTCAGTGACGCGGGCCCAGACGTCGCCTTGTTCATACCAGTCCTGGCCCGCGCCGCGCAGCAGCGTGCTGCACAGCAGAACGGACAACTCGCGCTTTCCGATCGCCGCCTGCCCGGTGCGCAGATAGGCGAGGATATGGCGGCTGTCGGCATGGAAGAGGCGGTGGGCCACGGTCATGCCGTCGGGGCCGCCGAAGGCGTGCACCTCGGGCTCGTAGATCGTTTCGGTGGCCGAGGCGAGGTGACCGGCTTCGGTGAGTGCCTGGAGCCGGAGGCGGAAAAACTCCACACCGTCGTGGTCGTCGGGGTCGGTGGCGAACCGCAGCCGCCAGTAGGGGTTCTTGCGGGTGAAGAACCTGTCGGGTGTCAAAAGTCGGCTACAGGGCCTGACCTGTGGTTAGGCGGCTGCGTGTTCGTACTCGTTGATCAGGCCGCCGAGGACTGGTCGACGACGTATCGAGGTGCGGCCCGGCTCTGCGATGGGGTGGTCCGGTCGTGGTGGTGTGAGTTGTAGTGCTCGGTGTGGTCGGCGGTGGTTGTAGTGGGTCGCGTAGTGGTTCAGCACTGTCTGCAGGTGGTGTTCGTTGATGATGAGCAGTCGGTCGGTGACTTCGCGCCGAACGGTGCCGACGAACCGTTCGGCGTGGGCGTTGGCTCGCGGGCACCGTGGCGGGATCTTCACGACGTGGACGCCTGCGCCGGAGAGAGCCGCGTCGAACGAGATGGTGAACTGGCCGGCCCGGTCGCGGATGAGGAATCGGAAGTCGTCTGCCCGGTCGCTGAGGTCCATCAGTAGGTTGCGGGCTTGTTGTGTGGTCCATGCCCCGTCGGGGTTCGTGGTGACGCCGAGGATGTGGACGTATCGGGTGGCGACCTCCATCACGAAGAACACGTAGATCCGCTTGAGGGTGACCGCACAGTCGACGTGGAAGAAGTCGCAGGCCAGCAGGCTCGCGGCCTGGGTGCGGAGGAACCGCCGCCAGGAGGTGTCGGTGTCGCGCCGGGGCGCGGGTGGGATCCGCAGGCGCTTGAGCACGCGCCGTACGGTCGAGTCGGCCACTCGATGACCGAGCTTGAGCAGTTCGCCTTGAATTCTGCGGTAGACCCAGCCGGCGTTCTCCCGGGCCATGCGCTCGATCAACGCCACGATGGTGTCGTCGACCGGCGGTCGGCCGGTGTGATGGGGATAGGTCCACTTTCTCGCGACCAGGCGCCGGTGCCATCGCAGGAGCGTTCCCGGTGTCACCAACCGGTGCTCGCGCAGCCGATGGGGGAGTCGGCGAACCAGGGCGGCGAGTACAGCGCGGTCGGCCCAGTCCCACCGTGGGCGGGGGTTGGTCCGGCGCAGCACGGCGACCTCGTGCCGCAGCACCAGCAGTTCGACGTCCTTGGCCGCGGAGGACCGGCCGAGCAGAACCAACCAGTCACCGAGTCGGACGAAGATCAGGTACAGCAGTCGTAACGCCACACCTCACGATCATGCCCTGGAGATCCAGCGTGCACGATCGTCGCAGCTCAGCACCCCAATGCAGAGTTCTGACACCCCACAGGCGTCCACCTGTGCGACGTCGCGGATCTCTGCTTCGCTGGTGCCGTCCGAGCGGGATCGGGCCAGGTTGACGCTGCTACCGAGGCGGATTTGACGGCAGAGCACCGAGTTGCGTGTCGGGGGGGCGCTCCGGAGGCGGCGCTGGTGTGCGGATGGCTCAGTCCAGCCCGGCACGCTTCCGATAGCCCGCGTAGTCGTCGGCGACCACCCGGTGCGCCCGTTCGACGATGTCCCGCAGCTCGGCCGGCTCGACCTCCGCCACCTGCAGCTCGCCTTCGAGGTGCCGGGCGGTCAGCCACATCCGGTCACCGAATCGGAACAGGAACGAGTGGAACGGGAACGTGATCTCGCCCCACTCCAGGAACGACAGCCGCTCGGCCCACGACGCCAGGACCGGGTCGTGCTCTCTCTCGGCGACCAAGCGCTCGTGCAGCGCCCGCGGGTCGGTGCCGAGCATCGCCGCGTGCGGCGCCAGATCGGGCCAATCGTCCAGCGCACGCAGCGTCAACCCCACCCGGAGCAGGAAGTTCGGCACGTACACCTGGTCGTCCCGGAACGTGAGGTCTTCGCCGCCGAGGTAGATCTTGACAGAACGCAGCTGTGCGTGCTCGACCTCGGCCGGCCCGACCAGGACCCCGAACCGCGCCCGATCACCGATCAACCGAACCCCTCCAGGTATTCCGGACATGCGCACCGTACCGGCACGACGGGCTGCCCTCTGCGCATTTTCCGCAGAGCAATCCCGCCCAGGGCGAGTTCACGCAGCGCAGTGCTCACAGCCGCGGGCCGTCCTGGCAGCACCGGACTATCCGCATCCGCACTGAACCACTGCCGCGTACTGCACCGACGACGCCAAAGCCCAGTCGGCCCTGTGCCTACCGAAAATGCCGTCCGTGCTGGTCAGGCGGCGTGGTTGTACTCGTTGAGGATGCCACTTAGTCGTTGCCGTTGGCGGATGTCGAGTCGGGTGAGGGCCGCCTGGTCGGTGGCTGGCTGTGGCAGTGGTTGTAGTGGTCGGGCGTTGTCGATGCCCTGGTGGGGCCGGTGGGTGTTGTAGGACCGCTCGTACTCGTGCAGCGCGTGGAGCAGGTGCTGCTGATTCCAGATCAGCGTTCGGTCGAGAAGTTCACGGCGGCAGCTGCGGATCCAGCGTTCCATGATCGCGTTCATGCGCGGGATCCGGACTCCGCTGAGGACGACCTGGATGCCGGCGTCGGCGAGGACGGCGTCGAACAGTGCCGGGTACTTCCCGTCCCGGTCTCGGATCAGGAATCGCGCGTGTCTGCCCGCGTCTTCGAGGTCCATGGCGAGGTTCCTGGCGGTTTGGGTGACCCAGGCTGCGGTCGGGTGCGCTGTGGCGCCGAGGACGCGGATCCGGCGGTTGGCGTGCTCGATCACCGCGAGCACGTAGAGGCGGGTGCCGTTCAGGGTGGTGGTCTCGAAACCGCGCTCTCACCTGCATGGATGGGGTTATCGGCAGGCACAGGGTCGGACCGGGTCGTGCTTCGATAACGCGGTCGCGGAGTCGTTCTTCGCTACCCTCAAGACCGAGATCGGCACGACGGTCTGGAAGACCTGCGGCGACGCCCGACGGGACGTGTTCGCCTACCTGGGCTACTACAACCACGACCGTCTACATTCGACACTCGGCTACCGCACGCCGCACGAAGTCCGCGTCGGCTATCGTCAAGGTCTCGCCCTCGTGGCATGAAATCCGGTGTCCGGTCTTCGGGGACAACTTCACGCCTCAGGTCAGCACGACTCGACGCTATGACGGCAGCGTGATCGTCGTAGAGCCTGACCCGGCGGTGTCGTCGTCAACCAGGTACGCGACGATGGTCACGATGTTGCCGCTCGTGGCCTCGGCGGGCGCTGTGTAGGTCGCCTTCTTGGGATCGTCGTGGTCGGCCACGACCGTGCCCGAGTCGGCTGGGTACACGACCCAGCGGAGCTTGTCGGCGTCGCCGGTGTCCACGGTTGCAGTCAAGGCGAGCTTGGCCCCGAAGTTGACCGTCGCGTTCGCCGGCTGCACGTCGATGGTGCTCGGCGGCATCACCCGGACCGTTGCCGTGCCGGTCTCGGCCGCGTTGGCGGTGTTCACCGCCTGCAAGATCACGTCGGTGACCTCGTCGATCCGGCCGGGCGCCACGTACATGTACTCGCCCTGCTTCCGTCCTTGCTTGACCGAGCCAGTGCTCGGCGAGAGCGTCCACGTGGCGGTGAGCGCCCTGCCGGTGGCGTCGGTGGTCGACAGTCGGACGATGTGGCCGGGCGCTACCAGCGACATCGCCGGTTGGACGTCGACGCCCTGTGGGGCCGGAGTGTTCGCGACGAGCGCCATCGCGCTGCCGTGCACGGTGAGGTCTGCGCTGTCGATCGCCGTGACCACGACGATCTGCGCCGACGAGATGCTGGCCGGTGCCTTGTACACGCCCGTGTCGCGGTCGATGGAGCCGACGCCGATCGGCTTGGACTGCCACATGATCTTCGCTTGGCCTGGTGCGGTCGCTGTGAACTGGACTGTGCCGCCCGGCGGAACTGTCGTCGTCGCGGGCGTCACGGCGATCGGCATCACTGCGTTGCCTGTCAGGTAGACGCCGTTGGGCAGCGCCGCCTTCGTCAGTTGGACTGTGTGGGGCGACTGGAAGAGGAGGCTCTTCAGGCGAAAGGCGTCGATCGTCGCCAGGGTGAACGACTTGAGCGTGTTCAGCAGAGCCTTCGTAGAGACCTCGATCATCTCATCGGTGTAGGTCCGTGCTTGGCACCAGAACTGCTCCCAACCAGACGGTTCCTCCACGACCTTCAGGGAGACCGAAGGACTCGAGAACGCGAACGACACCTTGCTCGAGGCAGGATCGACGGTGGGTGTTCCGCCTGTGCAGCTGTAGTCGATTTCGAGCGTCGACGGGGAGGTGATGGAAAAGGTGAATACGACGGGTTCGCCTTTGGGATTGAAATGGAAACTTTCCATGAGTCCGGTTACTTCTTGGCTGAACTGCGTCGTCCACGCGGCGACGAGCTGACCGCTCGATACCGTCAGGTTGAAGCCACTCAACGGCATCTGCACGGCGGCCAGGTTGCCACCTGCGTCACTCGTCCATGGCGGCTGGCCGGCGTTGTAGTACTCGTTCCATTGGTTCTCGTAGTATTGTGTTCCGAAGGGGCCGGACGTGATCGCGCCGCCCGAGCCGACGATCCACGAAACGTTTTCCGCCTGCTTGCGGCTGAACTTCGTGCCGAAGGGCGAGAAGGTGTTGTCGAGGTCGTTGCTCAGCGCACCGAACAAGGAGGGCTGGGAGATCAGCAAGGCGACCTTGGCGTCGTCCGGGATGGGATACTCAGCCAAGGGAGCGACGGGACCTTCCTGGCCGTCGGTTTTGATGAGCAGGAGGACGCAGCTGTCGGGCTTCGTCGGGTGCTTCTGGGTCGTGACCCTGAAGGACGTGGGGGTCAGTGACGGCGCCACCGGCTCGTTGCCGATGATGCCGAGGGTGTAGGTGGCGGCGTTGTCGCGGAAGTAGGTGCGCGCGGCGTCGCCGAGCCTCGTGTTCAGCACCGATGCGGGATCGATGCCGCTTACGGTCGGTGAGTAGGCCGAGGCCCCCAGGTCCATGACGACGGCACCGAGCTGGTTCACCTCGCCCTTCACCTTGGCGAGCGTCAGTGGCCCCGTGAGCTTCGACTCGTTCGGGCGAACCAAGGCCGCGCTGACGAATGCCAACGTGTTCAGGTCGAGCGTGACGAGTGCGCCGCTCATCAACTCCATCTCGACCTTGGCAGTCGAGTCCTGTGCCTGCACGGAGAGAGAGGGCGGGCCTAGCGTGGCATCGAGGATCAGCATCGATGTGTCGCCGTCGCTCAAGGCGCAGCGAAGGAGCGTCTCGGCCCTGTTGTTGGTGGACCCGATCTCCAGGAACTCCTGGAAGAAAAGGGCATTGACCTGTTCGAGGTTCATGGCGAACACGGCGTCCCATCCGTTGGTGGCGGATGGGTCTTGTAGCGCCTGCGCGATACTTTCGGTGGTGAGCATCTCTTACTCAGTCCCCTCTGCGACCGCTTGCGTACCCTTGACCTGCACGGTGTCCAGGAGTAGCTCCAGCCCGCCACCGAGATAGCCGATGAAGTCGACGAGGACGCTGCTGGCGATGGCAAATGGCGCCAGCTCGACGTTCATCCGGATCGGTGACAACGTGAGCCAGCCGAACATCATCGGGAAGGCCGTGAGGATGCTGGCGATCGCCGCGCCCGGCCTCTGGTGTTGGGTCGAGTCGAGGTAGATCCCGTAACCCAAGGACGCCAGACCGGCCGCCGTGCTCAGGAAAGCGATGATGTCATTGGAGTCATCCTTGTGCAGCGTGCGCCACGCCTCGACGGCTTTGAAGGTGAAGACCAGGAGCGGAGGGCCAGAAAGCGCCGCAGCGAAGGCGAGCTCTTTCCACTGATCCGGATACCCGTGACGCAGGCCCCAGACGGCGCCGCTGAACACGACGTTGAGTCCCGTCAGCCAGCCCGGACAGTTCGACGCCAAGATGTCGGCGGCAGTAGCCGGGATGACCTGCACCATCCGGGTGATGTCGGAGGCCAGGGCGCAGCCCCACGGCATCGGAGAACCGAGCTGGTTCGTCATCGGACCGGTGAGGGCGGTGGGCAGCTTGCCGGTCGGAAACGGCTCGTGCTCGACACCTTCCACAAGCTTGTAGACGAGCGTGCAGGGCACTGCGGCCGCGAGCGCACCCAGCGAATACATGTTGAGCGTCGCGTCGTTGGGGTACCCGGCGGCTTCCGCCATCCACTTCCACAGAATGTTCAGGAAGCCCAGCGGCAGCTCTTCGCGGAACAACTTGTCAAGCTGCTCGACGCCGGCGCCAAGGAGCGTCACGACCGCATCGACGATGGTGTCCATCAAGTCGAGGACGGCGAGCGTCACCTCCCTGGCCATCTCGATCAGGTCGGGAACGGCTTTGGTGGAGAAGTCGGCCGGATCGGTCACGGTCACCCAAACCGCGTCCCGGAACTTGTCCAGCGCTTTCTGGAACTCGCTCCCACTGTCGGACAGATGGCTCTCCACCGTCTTCCAGAGATCGTCGACGGCGCCACTCATTCTGAAAGCGGATGTGTCGGGTGGGTATGCCGCCACCTTGTCGTGGAGCCAGTTGTGGTGAGGGTTGGCGACGACGTCGGTCGGCGCTGCCTTCCCGGCGACCGGATCATTCGACGTTGGTGCGCTGGGGTTCTGCCAGTGTCCGAGGTCGCTAAAGGTCTTCCCGGCGTAGTCCTTCTGAATGGCGTCGAAGGCGTCGTTGACGTTGTGCTTCTGCTGCGCGAACCACCCGTCGGCGACGGTCTGCACCTGGCCGGCGAGCCCCACCAGGTACGGAGCGATGCCCTCCACGCTCTGCTGGATCGCCATCTTCGTGCGCCAGATGGCGCCGAAGTCGAAGAGCGCCTCCAGCCATTCGACGACCTTGTCGATGTCGGCATCGACGGAGTTGAAGAAGCCGTGCATGAAGCTAGCGGCCTTTTCGATCCCGTCGATCGGCAAGTGGAGCGCCTTACCGACGAACTCCGCGAAGTCGAGGGTGAACTCGACGATCTTGCGGGCGACGTCCACCACGAAGTGGGCGACCTTGACAACGAAGTTCTTGATGCCTTCGAAGATGTCACCGAAGAAGTGCTTGAGGTCGTCCCAGAAGCTGCCCAGCTGGTGGAGCCCCGCTCCTCCGGAGTGCGCCCGGAGGGCCGCCTCATCGTGGAACAGCTCGAACGACGTCTGGTCCTTCATCAAAGAGCCGCCGAACCCATGGACGCCGGGCGGGGGAGTGCCCAAGGCCACGAGGGCCCCATACTGGATCGCGGACGCGACGTTCGTGGCGGTATCGGGATCCTTGCTGTCGCTGGCACCGGGGGCGAGCAACGCGCCGTTTACCTTGGCCGCCTTCAGGGTGGCGCCGTCGCTCGTGAACGGCGCCAGGGGACCACCACCGCGGTCGGACGGGTTGGTGGGGTTGAGCGTTCCCTTGCCGGAGAGGTACTCGTGGAGTCCACCCGCAGGCCGGACGGTCGCCGCCTCGGGCAGCCCCTCGCAGCTCACCACCAGGTTGGGGCAGGCCAGCCCGTGCTCGGTGGCGGTAATGGCCATCGTGAGCTTGCCGAAGATGTCGGTGGTGAGCGTGGCTCCCTTCTCGTTGACGAGATGGAGGCCGCCTCCAGCCCACACCTCGACCGCCGAGCAGCCCTTCTCGACTGCCACGGTGACCTCGTGGTTCGCCAAGGCCCGGGCGTTCGCGTCGACGACGCGAACCTCGACACGGTGGCGCGACACCTCGTAGGCCTTGGTCTCGTGTCGGAGGACCTGCTGGGTCTTCCACATGCGCGACGTGGCGTCGAGCTCGTGCAAGCGCAGCGAGAAGTCACCGCCGTCGACGGCGAACAGCGACGGAGCCGCGGCTGGGTTCATGTCGCTCACGACCCGCCCGATGCCCTTGTCGAGAGGGAGGAAGGGGGCCCAGTTGGGAGTGCCGTCATCCCGCCATGGTTGATTGACCGACTGGTGCAGCACCCAGAGGCCGAGCTCGCTGTCGACCGCGTACACGTGCAGTGAGCCGTCCTCGGCGACGTGACCAGTTGCGCCAGACATGGATCCGTTGCCGATTTTCTGCACCACGGCGGTGCTCGTGCCGGCCTGGGCCCAGCAGTGCAGCGCCGAGCGCTTCTGCTCGTCCTGGCCTACGAACACGAAGATGGCCGTCGTGCCCAGACCGGACGGGCTCGCGTAGCCCAGGGCCACGTGCCCGACCGTCGCCGTGAACTGCGTGACGGGAGACGGGCCCACCACGTTGGCCTGGGTGATGTCGCCGACGACCGTGTGCGCTTTCCCGCCGATGTTAGCGAGGATTGAGAAGGACGCCTCGTCGGTCATGCAGAGCTGGAAATCGTCACCGGAGAGGGCGCCTTGCACGTCGTGGACGGTGGCGACGAAGGGATCGGTCATCCCCGTCTGGTGCGCCGTCACCAGGTCGCCCTTCGCCGTCAACCCGTAGATGACCGCAGCGCCCTCGGTCGTGTAGGCGACACGCGGATGAGACAGGGCCCCGCCGGTCACTGCGATCGGCGCCGACCAAGTCACCCCATCCGATCCGAGGGTGGCGGAGTGGAGCTGGCCCCCGCTGTCGACGAAGAACCCGTAGACGGTGTTCTGGAACGGGACGCAGGCGGCGACCTGATCGGCCGCCTGACCAGAGAAGAGGGGCGTGGCGCGCCAGCCGCTGTCGGTCTGCCGGTCGCGGCTGATGTGGCAGACCTGCTTGTTCACGACGGCCAAGGCCTCGGCTGCACCGTGGGAGGGGTTGATGAACGACGCGACCGGGGCCGGACTCGTCGACTCGACGATGATGCTTGCAGACGTGATGATGTCCTGGCTCAGCACGCTGTTCGCGTGGAGCTCCAGCGGCTGAGTAGGGGGCGGAGACGTCACTTCGGCCACTGCTGTCATGAGCCGTTCCCTTTCGCAGATGGTCGCTGCGTGGTTACTTAGGCCACGACTGCGCAGCCGCGATCAGGCATGCTTCTCGAACGACTCGGCTGTCCGCGGTGGCAACACGCTTCTGATCCGAGGCATTAAGTCCGCGGCTCCGTAGCCCCCTTGTCCTAATGACCGTGACGCTCGTCGTCATCGTCGGGCCAGATTCTGCCACAGACAGTGCTGGGTCGCGCACGGAGAGGAGTTGCCCGCGCGGGGCGCGCACTCATCGCTCTGGTTGCGGGCGGTGTTCACCGCGACAGGTGCGTCACGCTGTTCGCGGTCGCTCAGCCTGGGGCGGTGAGCGCGCGCAGCCGGGCGAGGCCGTTGCAGAGCAGCTCGGCCCAGGGCGCACGCGCGGGTAGGTGCAGCGTGACACGGCGCGAGCGGCGGGCTCGCTGGGTGGGCAACGAGAACAACCGCAGTCGGAGCCGCTTGGGTTCCCTGTGAGGTGCCAATAGTCGGCCACGCGAGCTGACCTGCGCTTATGCTGCTGTGGGTTCATGCTCGTTGATCAGGCCGCCGAGGATGGTTCGGCGGCGTATTGACGTATGGACCGGCGGTCTGTGAAGGCTCGTGCTCAAGCTGTCGGTCGTGAGTATCTTTCAGACACTTTCACTGTGGTGGCTTCCCGGTCGTGATCGACGACGGGCGGACGTTCGTGGCGGTTGGTCGTTAGGGTGGGGTATGGCCTCTCCTGCTGCGTCGATGCCGGCCGGTGGCGATCCGGTGGTGCCTGCGGCTGATCCGGTGGCGATTCGGGCTGCGTTGACGCCGATGCTGGTGGCGGAGTTCGATCGTGAGTGGGAGCTGGTGTTGGAGCGGGCCAAGGTGTCGAAGGACCTGGCCGGGATACGGGATCTGTTGGGCAAGTGGCGGCACATCGCCTACGGGGAGTTGCGCGACCCGGGCTCGTACTACCGGATGTTGGCCAAGGCCGAGCAGGTCCAGCGCCTGGGTGCCAATCCGGATGCGGTGTCGTTGGAGGAGATGAAGGCGCTGTTGCGTCAGCGTCAGGGGCGGGCCGAGTAGTCGGTGTATCGCGTCGTGCCGACGCGGCGACGTTGGAGCAGGTCGCCGCACTGCCTGTGGAGGCGCTGTCGGCGTATGCCGAGGTGCTGGCGGTGTTGAAGTTGCAGCCGTGGAACGGCCGTCCGCAGCACGAGGACAATCCTGGCGCGGCGGTGCGGTACTGGGGCTTCGGACCGGATGGGGCGGGTCAGGTCGTGTACTTGATCCTGGAGGAGCAGCGCGAGGTGCACCTGCTGTTGGTGCAGTGGCTGGGCTGATCCTGTCGGCTGCTGGGTTGCGTTTGCCGGAATGTCGTTCGTGTGAGTCGGGCGGCAGTTCACGACTTCCAGGAGCACGTGGGAGCGGGTGCTGGGAGCAGAATGGGAGCCGTCGGACGCGCTGAATAGCGCTGAACCGCATTCAACGGCGCCCAATAGCCGCGTTTTTCCTGCGCTAATTCTATTTGTGCTGGCGGAGACGTTATATCGGCTTCATTCACACCGAAGAGGTCACTGGTTCGATCCCAGTATCGCCCACAGTGTGTTTTACCTGGTCAACGGCTCGTAGACGATCTTCGTCTGCGGGCCGTTGATCGTTCGTGGGAGCAAAATGGGAGCAAAAGATCTTGACCACATTTGCCGCTCCGAAGAGGTCACAGTGTTTTGCTCCCATACTGCTCCCAACGGGCTTGGAGTCCGGCGAGCATCGCGTCGATCATCGGGCGGGTGACGTGGGAGTAGACGCCCATGACGCCGCGGAACTTGTGCCCGATCCTCTTGTGCTGCAGTACTTCGGGGACGCCGTCTTCGATCATCCAGGTCTTGTGGGTGTGGCGCAGGTCGTGGAAGTGCATGTGCGGCTTGATCGGCGACCGTCCCAGGGTCGAGTCGCCCCGCACGGCGGGTAGCCAGACCCGGCGGCGGAAGTTGGACCGCCGGTGCAGTCCGCCGTCCTGCCCGGTGAACACGAACCGCGCCGTGGGTTTCTCGCAGCGCAGCTCGGCGAGCAGTTCGCTGAGGAATTTGGGCAGGTGCACGGTGCGGACGCTGGCGGGGGTCTTGGGCGGGCCGAGGTGGAGCTTGCCGTGCAGTTCGTGCAGGGCGTCGACGTGGATCTCCTGCTTGTCCAGGTCGACCCGTGACCACTGCAGCCCGGCCAGTTCACCCCAGCGCATGCCCGTGTAGGCCGCCGTGACGATCAGGACGGCATTGCCAGCCGTCGCTCGTTCGGCCAGCGCTGCGCTTGCCGAAAATACCGTCCGTGCAGGTCAGGCTGCGTAGTGGTACTCGTTGAGGATGCCTCCCAGTCGTTGCCGCCTGCGGATGTCGAGGTGGGTGACGGCTGCTTGGTCGGCCGCTGGTTGTGGCAGTGGTTGTAGCGGTCGGGCGTTGGCGATGCCTTGGTGGGGGCGGTGGTTGTTGTAGAAGCGCTCGTACTCGCGTAGGGCGTGGAGTAGGTGCTGTTGGTTCCATATGAGTGTGCGGTCGAGGAGTTCGCGTCGGCAGCTTTGGATCCAGCGTTCCATGATCGCGTTCATGCGCGGGATGCGGACGCCGCTGAGGATGACCTGGATGCCCGCGTCGGCGAGGACGGCGTCGAACAGTGCCGGGTACTTCCCGTCCCGGTCGCGGATCATGAACCGTGCGTGTTTGCCCGAGTCTTCGAGGTCCATGACGAGGTTCCTGGCGGCTTGGGTGACCCAGGAGGCGGTGGGGTGTGCGGTGGTGCCCAGGACTCTGATTCGGCGGCTGGTGTGCTCGATGACCGCGAGTACGTACTGGCGGGTGCCGCTCAACGTAGAGGTCTCGAAGAAATCGCAGGCCAGTAGAGCCTCGGCCTGGGAGCGGAGGAAGGCCGGCCATGTCGTCGAGGTGCGCTCGAGAGTGGGGTCGATCCCTGTGTCCTTGAGGATTTGCCAGACGGTGGATGCTGCGACCTTGACGCCGAGCACGAGGAGTTCGCCGTGGATGCGGCGGTAGCCCCAGGTGGGATTCTCCCGCGCCAGGCGCAGCACCAGGAGCCGGACCGAGCGGACGGTCCATGGACGGCCGGGCCGCCTGGGACGGGATCTGGCTGCATGGCGGCGTGCGAGGAGGTCGCGGTGCCACCGAAGCACTGTCTCCGGGCGTACCAGTAGTCGGAGCCGACGAAGCGCATCGGCCGGGAGTCGGTGCAGCAGTGCCGCGAGGAATGCCCGGTCGCCGGGGGAGAACCGCGGACGGGCGTCACCGAGTTGGCGTTCCAGGAGGGTGATCTGGTGCCGTAGCGCCAGGATTTCCGTGTCTTTGTCCCGGTCGCTCATGGGCAGCAGGCGCAGCAGTGCGAAGGCGTTGGTCACGCCGAGGTAGGCCAGTCGGAGCAGCACAGCCGGTCATCATGCCGTTCTAGCGTCGATGCCGCGGGGGACGGAAGCCGTGCCCAGTGAGCGCTTCGAGGACCGGGCTTCATGGGCCCTCTGCCTGCCTGCGTGGATGAGGTTATCGGCAGGCACAGGATCGCTACGCTATGGCGTAGAGGTCGACCACACTTCTTCGCGACAAGGCGTCGATGCCACCGCAGGAGGTTGCCCGGGTCATCAATCGGTGCTCGCGTATCAGTCGTGGCAGGTGCCGTGTCAACGCGGTGAGCACTGCGCTATCGGGCCACTCCAGGCGCGGGCGCGGAGTGGTCCCGCGTAGCACGGCGACTTCGTGTCGTAGCACGAGCAGTTCGACATCCTTGGTCGCGGGGGCCCGGCCGAGGAGCACCAGCCAACCACCGAGTCGGACGAAGTTCAGGTACGCAGCCGTACCGCCATACCGCAGGATCACGCCCTTAAGGCCCAGGGGGCAGAATCACCACAGCGCAGCGCCCAGAGCGGAGTTCCAGCACCCTTTAGGCTTTGCGGGACTGGGCCGGACTCCGCGCTCGGCCAGTCACCCGGAGATCCGCTCCATCTACCTCCTCGCCGCCGCCCAGCTTGCCCGGTACCTGTTGCCTGTATCTGGCCGAGCAGTCACCAGATCCGGCCGCTGATGACGCGGGCGGCGACCCTGTCTTCGCCGAAGATAGCGTCCGTGCAGGTCAGCAGGGTGGTGGTAATCGTTAGGCATGCGGTGCAGTGGTGGTCGTCAGCGGATGGCGAGGTGAGTGAAAGCTGCTCAATCGGTGGCCGGTTGTGGTACCGGGTGTAGTGGTTAGGTGTTGACTCGCTTACGCAGTTGGTCAGGATTCCTCCCTTCAGGCACCAAAGTCCTCATGATCGAGGGTTGACGGTCTCCGTCGAACCTGGTATGAGAATAACTTGTTCTAAGTCGGAGTAGTATCAAGCGCAAGTTGGGGTCCACACGGCTGTCTGAGCCGAGCCAATCGTGTCGGTTGGGTAACAAGTTCGGTACAGCATGCGATCTTTGAGGTCCTTGAGACCCAATAACAGTTATGGAGCCGCGCGTGGCCTGGCGCCCTTCGACCGCCACCGTTACTGTAGTCGCGATCGCGATCGCACTGGTGGGCAACGTTGCCACGAACACCGTGTCGGTTGACGAGGCGTGGACGTGGTGGCCGACAGTGGTATGGATGGCTGTCGGATTACTGACTATGGTTGCCGTCGCCATCGAGATGATGCGCCAGCGTCCAGGCGGACGGTTGTCCATGTTGAGAGACTCAGATGTGGCGGACCTTCCCGTCATCGTTGACCGCCTGGCCGCAGTGGTACGTAAGCAGTGGCGAGACGAAATCACGCGACATGCCCTCAACGATCCATACCCCTTGTCGATCAAGTGGGAACCGGCTCCCGTCGATCTCGTCGCCGACTGGACGGATGTGGCCCGTCTGGCAGCACGTGGTTCTGGATGGCGACGAGGTGACCATTCATGGGCCGACTCAGCTGATCATTTAGCTGAAAATGGTCAGAACCTGGTCGAAGTGTGGCGCAAAGTTCCCACCGGCAGACTAGTAGTACTAGGTGAACCTGGGGCAGGCAAGACGATGCTTTTGGCCCGGTTCGTTATCGATCTATTAGACCCAGCAGCACGCGTGCCAGGAGATCCAGTTCCGATATTAGTATCTATTGCCTCTTGGAACCCTGACGAGCGGAGCCTGCGAGCATGGCTCGGCGAACGCCTCGCTGTCGACCATCCGGCACTCAGACGCGAACGCAATATAGGACGATCTCTGGTCGAATCCTTGTTTGATAACGGTCTGATCATCATGATCTTAGACGGCTTGGACGAAATTCCAGAGTCGCTACGCGGTCGTGCACTTGCTCGACTCAACCAGGAGTTAGACCACGGTCAGCCATTAATTCTGAGTAGCCGTACCGATGCTTATAGGGCGGCGACGCGGCCACTTGATGGTGTGGAAGTCACATTAACCGGCGCACCCGGGATTCGCTTACTGCCCGTGGATGTCAGTGAGTTCGTCGCCTATCTACGCAGCAGTTCAGGCGGGCCGAACAGAAAACGAAGATGGGATGGAGTCGCTAGTTCGGTCGCGGACGGTGGTGTTCTCGCCGAAGTACTGGCGACTCCTTTGATGGCCATGCTTGCGCGCACTATCTACAACACTTCTTCCGGACATCACACCGCGGACGGTGTGGCTCATCCGGATGAATTGCTACGCCTGCGTGATCGCACTGCCATCGAGCAACACCTATTTGATGGATTTATCGCGGCTTCTTATCGATTGCATCCTAACCGGCGATTGCGCTGGCATCCGGACGACGCTGCGAAGTGGCTCGGTTACTTGGCCTATCACTTGGAAAGAGATCAGCGCGGTTCGACGGATCTGGCATGGTGGCGACTCCATCTCCTCAAAACGCCTATGATGCCGTCGAAGTGGTTTATCATCGCCACCTGCGGCGCATTAGCCGCAGGGTCCGGTATTGCGGCAGGTGTATTCTATTCGTCCGTCTACTTTCGACCTGTGACATGGGCACTTGCGCCGATAGCAGCCCTTTCTGTAGGACTCGTTTTCTGTATAGTGATGTGGCTGACCGGCCGGTTTGATGCAGCTCTCTCCTCCAGCGCTATCGTCGCTATCAGTAGTGGCTTGGCGATCGACCTCGGTGGTGACCTCTACTTGAACGCGCCGTGGACTCAGCCATCATTGTTGATCAGTGTCGGTCTTGCTGCAGGTTTTGCGTATCCGCTTAGGGCTCGACTGCCGAGCGCGCAAAAAGCAGGAGCAATGACGGCTATCGCTACTTTTGTCCTGTTAACCCCCTTGTACGGCAACATACCAGAATACCCGGTTGGCTTTTACTTTAGTGTCAGGGATGGTGTTCTCGCCGGCACGCTGGTGCTGATAGTGATGATGTGTGCCACCGCTCGATCCGGTGAAGTAACCTCGATCGCTAGAACAGGACCGTTCGCGCTCACGTCAGTGTGTGTCATTGTAGTTAGTGCATGGCTATTTATTCCGGTCGAAAACACAGGGGATGTGCACTGGTCGTGGTATGCTTCCACGAGAAGTATAAGCGTTCTTTCTCTTATTCTGATATTTTCCCTTATTATACGCATAGACAATCTAACGCTGGCGCGACGAGGGACCGGCATAGCGATCGCCCTGCTGGCGATCGCTATGCTGACGGCCCGACAAGCTCTTGATACGGCGTCGATCTCTGATTGTTTGATAGTTGCTGCCTTGGCCGGTATCGTAATGTGGATCACCGTTGCTGCGCCTCGACGGCATCGGACAGTGTATCGAGGCTACGGCACCGGGCAGCACCAACGCGATTGGATTACTACCCCTAGGTTTGCCGCACTGGGTTTCGGATTCGTGAATGGTGTCTACAACACTCCTCATTACGGGCTTGCAGTAGGGCTGGTTGTTGGCTTGACCGTAGAATTGACGGCCCGCCGCCAAGCTTCTGGCAATCCGGCTCTGGCTTTGCGCTTCACACGACGAGGCTTTGCACTTGCGACTACGGTTTGTGTCGGCGCAATCATGCTGCTTAGCGCACGTGAGTTCACGATCCGTGAAGCCGGTATTATGGGTGTGATCATTGGAATGGCTGTCGGCGTCGCCTACGGCATGGATGCGCCGTCGATGATCGCTCCTGTGCGCTCTCCAAGGCAGGTGCTAACTCAAGATCGCACGACGTTCTTAGTGTGTTTTGCTGGGGTTGTGATCGCCGCCGTCGTAGCCATTGGCTTTACGGCTGGAATGGGCACAAATTTTCACGGGCACAGCGCTGCGGTCGGTGGTGCGACTTACGGTTTAGCAACTGGAGCGCTGGTCGCCGCGAGCCGGACCCAATGGCTACACTACACAGCGAACCGGCTTGGCTTAGCTTTGCGCGGGCACATTCCCTTGGCGTTCATGAAGTTTCTGGCCGACGCTCACACCGTGCATGGGGTGCTCCGCCAGGAAGGTGCCTCCTATCAATTTCGACACCTCGATATGCAACGTCGGTTGGCCTCGACTTATGCGCAGAGAACTGCTCGGCGGTGAGAGGGTGGGGCGGGTGCTGGCCGGTCGTAGTAGCATAGCCGGTCATCATGTCGTGCTGGTCGATGCCAGGACGGATGGCAGCTGAAACCCGTGAGCGCTTCGAGCTCTTCGGGCTTCGCGTGCTCGCTACTCGCGTGGATGGAATTTTCGGAGTTACAGCTGCGCTCGGATGCCGAACTGCCCGGCCGGACCTAAGCGCCGAAGGGCCGCACGCCGGTGATGCGGGTCACCGAGAAACGGCTGGGTCAGCGGGCGTTCCGGCGACCGTTCCAATGCGACAGCGGGTGGGACGGCCGTCTGGGAACCTGTGTCGCATCGGCCCTAGTACGAGCGTCTTGATCGCGGTTCGTGTCGGTGGGCGTCCGGTGCATTGACGTGCGGAGTAGTCCCACTCACGAGCTATCAGTCTGCGGTGCTAGTAGCGTGTCGCTGCTTAGTTGTGGCGCTTGCGGCTGGGTGTGGGGTGCAGAAGTCGGCCGCATGGTCTGACCTGCGGTTAGGCTGCGGTGGGTTCGTACTCGTTGATGAGGCCGCCGAGGACTGGTCGGCGGCGTATCGAGGTGTAGCCCGGCTCTGCGGTCGGTAGGTCTGGTCGCGGTGGTGCGAGTTGCAGTGCTCGGTGGGGTCGATGGATGGGGTTATCGGCAGGCACAAGGCCAGTCGGAGCAGCACAGCCGGTCATCATGCCGCGTCAGCCGAGGACACTGCGGACCTGCAGTCGCACTCACGAGCACTCGGCCCCCTCGCGCCACGCACGGCTTCAACCTGCATGGATGGAGTTATCGGCAGGCACAGCGTCGGTGTCGGCCATGGTGTCCCGGCCGCAGTGGGCGCCGAGCGCGTGCGGGACGTGGAGCCGCCTTCCTGGCCGGACAGCGAAGGGTGGGCGCGCACCGCCCCCAAGCTCACGTCCTACCGGTCGACGTCGCCGAGGGATGCCGCGGGCGTGCGAACCCCGCGTGCAGGCGGTTGGTTGACCTTCACCCGTTCCTGCGGCAACGAGGGGCTCGCCATGTGCACGAAAGGGTGAATTACCGTCCCGTCTGAGCGAAGTACCGGTGCTGCTCCTGCCTTGCACGACGTCGGTCGCCGTAGCGTCGGGAAGGGGCCGAGCACCAGGGAGACGCGCATGCTGTGGAGCAGTGTCCTGGTCGTGGGTGGCGTCGTCGCCACGAGCGTCCTGGCGGCCGGGGTGGTGGACCGTTTGATCTCCCGTGAGGCGCGGGCCCGGTACCACGACGTCTCCGGGAACTTCTTCGCGGCGGTGGGCGCCTTCTACGCGATCCTGGTCGCTTTCGTCGTGGTCGCCGTGTGGGAGGACATGGAGGCGGCCAAGAAGAACACCTACGCCGAGGCCAGTGCGTTGCCCGGTCTCTACTTCGCCTCCACTGCGTTCTCGGATGAGGACAAGGCCGCCTTTCAGGCGATCACCGTCGACTACGCGCGGGCGGTGATCGTGGAGGAGTGGCCGTTGCTGCGGGAAGGCCGAGCGAGTCCCGCCGTGGACGAGGTGGCCAGGAGGATGCGCCGGGCGATCGTGACGATCGAGGTCGAGACACCGCGTCAGCAAGGCCTGTACTCGGCCATGATCGAACGGGTCAACACCGTCAACACCATGCGCAGGGAGCGGTTGAACGAGGCGACCCCCTCGGTGCCCCGGTTCTTCTGGGTCGGGCTCATCGTCGGCGGCATCCTGGTCATCGGCTTCGCCTTGTTTTTCGGCACGCCCACCTTCCTGCCGCACGCGTTGATGATCGGCGTGCTGGCCGCGCTCGTGGCCGCGTCCCTGTACTTCACCCACCTCATGGACCACCCGTTCCAGGGCACCGTGGCGGTGTCCCCGGAGGCGTTCCGCATCGCCTTGGTCCAGATGGGACAGACACCACCGTGACAGCACGCGTGAGAGAACGAGGAGTGACTATGTCCATGACGTTCGCACGTCCCTGGCTCCGGTTCGGCGTCCTCGTTGCCGTCGTGGCCGTGCTGCCCGCGGCCACGGCCGGCGCCGGTCCCGCGGAACGGACGGCACACCGGGAGTCGGCACCGGCCCGGACGGTCGAGTTGATCGCCCAGCGCGGGGTGCTGAGCCTGCCGTCGACGCCTGCCGTCGGCGCACCGTTCGTGGCCGGCGGCGACCTGCTCGACCCCGCCGGCACCAAGGTGGGCGAGGGCTATTCGAGTTGCCTGATCGCCAAGGTCGCGCTGTCGGAGTTGACCGCGCACTGCACCTCGGCGTTCCGTCTGGTCGACGGCGAGATCCACCTGTCCAGCCTGCGTGTCTACACGGTGCAGGAGGTCACTACGTTCAAGGACGGGCCGATGGCGGTCGTCGGCGGCACGGGCGCGTACCGCGACGCCCGTGGCGAGGCCAGCACGGTCAAACAAGCCGGGGACCTGACGAAGCCCGTCTCCTACAAGTTCACCATCACGCTCACCGACTGATCCTCAGTTCGCCGTCGAGGTTCACGGCGGCCACCCGGTCGGTCGCCACGATGCGCAGCCGTGGTCGTCCGCCGGCGTTGTGCCACTGGCCTCCGGCCAGCGCCAGGGTGGCGATGCCCGGTGCCGGACCGCGAGACCAGTCGAGCCTGCCCGCGATGGTGTCGACCGCGGCGTCGCACAGCGCCTGCCCGACGGCTGAGCGGTCCTGCGGGTCGGCCGCCGTGCGCAGCGCGTGCAGCGCGACCTCCAGCAGCGCGTGCGCCAGGCCCAGCAGCGGGAGCCAGGCGCGCCCGGTGTCGCGCTGGTAGTCCGTTGCGAGCCGGGCGGCGGTGGTTCCGTCCACACCGGACGCCCAGTGGTGTCGTGGTGACCACGCGACCACGGTGGCGACCCGGTCCAGGGCCGGGTGGTCGACGCCGAAGGGGTAGGCCAGCCAACGGGAACAGGTGACCAGCCGCAGACCCAGCGCGCCGGACTGCTCACGGAAGCGGACGAGGTCGGCGGTGGTGGCCGCGCTGCTGACTATCCGGACACCGGCATCGCCGAAGCCGCGCACCGCCTGGGTGAGGTCGTCGACGGGTTCGCGGTAGCCGCCAGGGTCGACAAGCCTGCGGGCGCGCGACGCCGTGGGCAGGAAGCCCATGTCACGCGTGCGCAGTGCGGTGCCCTGCGGGCCGTCGTTCCACAGCAGACCGACGGGGTCCGTGCCGGACACGCGGGACCACAGGTCGGTGAAGGTGCGCGCGATGTCGTCCAGACCCCAGCAGAAGTGGTACGCCCAGCCGTCGTGCTGGACGGCGGCGCGGTAGACCTGCCAGGGCAGGGCTGTCGACACGCACGGCAGGCCCAACTCGACCGCCGCACGGGCGATGACGGGCAACACGGTGGTGCCACCCAGGCAGACGACGATGGCGGCCTGCTGCCGTGCCAGGTGGCACACCGCCGATCGGGCACCGGCCGCGGTGGACCCGTGGTCTGCGGTGACCAGCTCGACCGTGTGGGCGCCGACGTGTGGATCGAGCGCGCGGAAGCGCTCCACGATGTAGGCCAACGGCTCGCCCAGCGGTGCCAGTCGACCCGTTCGGCCGAGGACGATCCCGATGCGCAGGGCGCGCCGCCGTGGCCGCACACGAACACCGCGCGGATCGGAGCGCGACGTGTCCGTACGTGGCCGAGTCGCGTGCACGGTCGTCACCTTCTGCCCGTGTGCGCGGCCGGCGGCGACCGTCGCCGGGATCGCTGCGTCGGCCGGGATGCGTCGGGTGGTGACGGGTCCAGCCAGATCGTCATGGCGGCTCCACCGGAATGATCCAGTTCCGCGTCACGAAGCGCGGACGCACGATCAGATTAGGGCACAGCGGACGGCATTCGGGCAATGGGCGTCAACGTTTCGAGGGACAGTGCGCACTCGGACGAGTGGAGGTGTTCCCCGGCGCAAGGCCCGGTCCGGTTCAGCGGGTGCGGGCGGTCCACTTTGCTGGGGCGGTACGGCTGCTCCGAAGTCTCCGATGATGGAGGTGAACACCTGCGGGCGCGGCATCTGCACCGTGGCGGTCGCGGCTTCGGCCACGCCTGGTAGGCGCCGCGCCACTCTGCTCGCGCAACAGCGTCACCGACAACGTCCAAGTCGATGCCGCGTAACCGAGCCTGGAACTCCGACCGGCGGCGCTTCACGCAGTCTGGTCGTAGGCGGTGATGATCACCAGGTCCCCGGGCTGGATCAGCCGCGCCGCCGCCCCGTTGACGCCGATGATCCCGGAGCCGCTCGGACCCTCGATCACGTAGGTGCCCAGGCGGGCGCCGTTGTCGATGTCGATGATGTCAACCTTCTCCCTGGCAGGAGGTCGGCCGCCTCCATGAGGTCCCGGTCGACGGTCGGCGATCCGACGTAGTGGAGATCCGCCTGGGTGACCGTCGCCGGTGGATCTTCGATTTCAGCATGGTCCTGGCTGAGGTTGTCCCCGAAGACCGGACACCGGGATTTCATGCCACGACAGTGAGGCCTTGACGGTAGCCGATACGGACTTCGTGCGGGGTCGCGGGCGGAGGTTGGTCCGGCGCAGCACGGCGACCTCGTGCCGCAGCACCAGTAACTCCACGTCCTTGGCCGCCGACGACCTGCCGAGCAGAACCAACCAGCCGACGAGCCGGACGAAGATCGGGTACAGCAATCGTGACGCCACCCCTCACGATCTTGCCTTGGAGGCCCAGAGAGCTGGATCGCTGCAGCTCAGCATCCCAGCGCAGAGTTATGGCACCCCACAAGCGATTTGCCGGGTTGCCCCGCCGATTACGGGCGAGCTACAACCGCCCTCACGGCGTGATGCACATGCTCGCCGCACTCGACCTGACCTCCCGGAGGAACCACTATCGGATCCTGCGCCGCAAACGGCACCTGCTCGAGATCCTGCGCGCCCGATGGCCCGACCAGCGGCTCTACCTGGTCATGGACAACTTCTCCCCACACCGGCACCCCGACGTCCGTGAGTGGGCCGCCGACAACGACACCGAACTGGTGTTCCTGCCGACCTGCTCCAGCTGGTTGAACTGGATCGAGTCCGAGTTCGCCGCCCCTGCGCCACTTCGTCCAGGGCGGCACGACCACCTCAGCCACGCCGAACAGAACGCCGCCACCGGCTCGTTCATCCGCTGGCGCAACGCCGAGCTCAGCCCAAGACCGGCTTCACCACCGACTCACCCATCCGCACCTGGACCCATTACCCGGCCAAGGCTGCGTGACAAGCCATAGCCGGCGACCGTTGAGTTCATCGTCGGCATCCTCCCTCGCCCGAGCAGCGAGCCGCGCGAACGTGCTGGTACGTCGAACCGCACCTGGGCGCATCGAGGCTGCGGAGGAGCGAACCGGGCACGGGCGCTCAGCCACGACAGCACCATCGATCCGGAACGCTGTGATCGCGGCCGTAGCGGTGTCCCTGGAAGTTGGGCGTGCGGACACCAAGGGGTGCCATCGCGGTGGTGGTCTTGCGGGTGTGCGGGCGCGGTTCGATGCTGGAAGTCGGATGCGGTGTGGCGGGAATCGAGGAGGCGGTTGTGGGCGCGGTTTCTCGGCGGTCGGTGCTGATCGGGGGAGTGGGCGGTGTCGGTTCGCTCCTCCACGGTGGTTCGGCGTCGTCGTCGGGAGAGGAGCGCCGGGACCGCCGCATCGACGTCCACCACCACTGCACGCCGCCCGGGTGGCTGCGGTGGGCGGAGGAGCAGGGCATCGTCGCCCTCTCGCCCCTGCCTTGGTGGGCCGAGTGGGACGTCGGCGCGGCGCTTTCCACAATGGATGGTATCGGCGTCGGGACGGCGGTCCTGTCGGTGGCGATGCCCGCCGCCCGCTACCGTGACGGGGATCAGTACAAGGAAGGCCTCCTGATCGCGTACCGCGAGGTGCGCGATCTGGCCGACGCACATCCCGGGCGGTTCGCGTTCCTGTCCCGCGCGCGTCTGGACGACGTGGACCTCGACGTGTGGTCGGTGCGGACCGGCGCGGAGATGGGCGCGGTGGGGGGGACTTGACCCTGGATGTTGGACACCAGACACACTTGGATCCTGACGATCCGGGTGGACAGGAGTCCCGTACAGATGGTGATGAAGCACTACCCGCCGGATTTCCGGGCCGAGGCGGTCGCGCTCTACCGGTCCCGCCCCGGCGCGACGATCAAGTCGGTGGCTCAGGACCTGGGGGTCAACCACGAGACGCTGCGCAACTGGATCCGCCTCGACGACGCACAGCGCTCCGAATCGTCCGCGACAACCGGGAGGACACCGGTCGTCGCGGTGGCACAGGGCTCGCAGGAGGACGAGAACGCCGCACTGCGCAGGCGGGTCCGCGAACTGGAGGAAGAACGCGACATTCTGCGCAAGGCGGCCAAATATTTCGCGGGCGAGACGCGCTGGTGAACCGCTTCCAGTTCGTTGACGATCATCAGCGCCACCATGGCGTGAAGCGGTTGTGCCAGGTCATCGGTGTCGCCCGGTCCAGCTACTACCACTGGAAGGCCACCGCGCGCGATCGAGCCGCTCGCGTCGCCGACGACGCGCGCCTGGTCGCCCGCATCCGCATCATCCACCGCGAGTCGGCGGGCACCTACGGCGTCCCGCGGATCACCGCCGAACTGCACGACACCGGACACCGCGTCAATCACAAGCGCGTCGCCCGGGTTATGCGCGGGATCGGCTTGGCCGGTCTGCGGTTGCGTCGCCGGCACCGCACCACCGTCGCCGACCCGGTGGCGGTCAAGGCACCCGACCTGCTCGGACGCGACTTCACCGCCGACACCCTCAACACCCGCCACGTCGGCGACATAACGTATCTGCCGATCGCCGACGGCACGTTCCTCTACCTGGCCACGGTGATGGACCTGTGCTCGCGCCGGCTGGTCTGCTGGGCCGTGGCCGACCACATGCGCGTCGACCTGGTCCTCGACGCCCTGCACGCGGCCGAGCGGACGCGCGGCAGCCTGGCCGGGGCGATCTTCCACAGCGACCACGGGGCGCAATACGGTGCCAGGGCCTTCGCCGACGCCTGCCGCGCCGCCGGGGTGACCCGGTCCATGGGCGCGGTGGGCAGCTCTGCGGACAACGCCGCCGCCGAAAGCCTCAACGCCTCCTTCAAACGCGAGACGCTGCAAGGCGCCCAGAGTTGGGGCAGTGCAAGGGAAGCACGGCTGGCGGTGTTCGGCTGGGCGCACCGCTACAACACCCGACGACGCCACTCCCACCTCGGCCAGATGTCCCCGATCGACTACGAGAACAGCCTGCTACCGACACCGGCTACGCTGACTCACGCCGCATAACCCCGTGTCCAACATCCGGGGTGAAGTCCCGTCGTCGGGGAAGAGCACCGGGAAGCACACCGTGCACACCGCGTCCCGCAAGTAGTACGTGGCGGCGGGGTCGAACTCCGCCTCGGCCTCCCGCCACGCGTCGGGGTGCGCGAGCGCCGTGAAGAGCACCTCGACGCCCGCGTCCGCCGCGCGCCGCGCCAGATCGCCGGGGAACGGCACGGTGGACAGGTCGTCGCCGGTCATGATCCTGATCCGGTGGTCCTTGCAGTTGCGCTCCACCAACTGCGCCACCAGCACCAGGAGCTGCTCGCCGCGGCCCGCGAAGTAGACCACGTCCGGCCTGGCGGTGCAGATGTTCGGGATCATCTGCAGGAAGGTGTTCCCGACCCCGCTCAGGCGGGAGTCGAAGAACTCCGTCTGCCCCGTGAAGCGGTGGTCGGCGTCGGCGAAGGCTGCGGAGAACGACTCCGCGAGCGTCCGGGGATAGAGCTCGGCCTCGGTGTTGTCCTGGATCAGCAGCGCCGTTCGGGCCTGCGCCTTGACGTGGACCGCGGCGGCCCGTGCCTGGGCGGTGTTGGTCGGGGCCATGCGCAGCAGTCCGTCGATGTCGCCGAGGTCGTCGGAGGTGAGCGTCGAGCCGAACATCGGGATCTTGGCTGCGGACAGCCGCGTCATCGCGTCCCGGGAAGTGGCCAGGCTCAGCCCGATGCCGGCGACCGCGACGAGGTGGTCCGGGGCGGCGCGCCTGCGCTCCAGCTCGGCGACTACCGGTTCCCACCGCGCCAGCGCGCTGCCCGGGTTGGCCAGGAGCAGGCGGACCAGCGGTCGGTCGCCGGTGGCGGCGTCGTGGTTGGCGCGGTGCTGCGCCACGTACGCGCCCTGCAGGTGGTGCCTGACCCACTCGATGGGTGTGCTGTCCTTCTCCGTCAACGTCATGGGGACCATCAGCGCGATGCTGACGAACGCCTTGCCGGTGGCGAGGACGGACTCGTTCTCGGCGCGGATCAGGCCCTGGACCCCGGCCAGTTCGGGCGCGAAGACATGACTGCCGTCCGTGACGCCGACGCACTCACCGGTCTCCGTCCTCGTCACGCCGTCCGCGCACCGCTCGGCCGCGCGCAGCAGCACCGGCACCGCGATCGCCGCCGCGACGACGACCAGCACGACGCCGGCCGCGAGCCACACCCCGGGTCTCCGCCAGAATGCGCGCGGGATGTCGGGAACGTCCGCCTGCCGCTCTACCTCCACTGCGCGTACTCCTCCACACGGTCCTGCAACACGATGGCGCCCTCACCGCGGGCCCGCGCCGCGACGAGCTCCGCGCTCGTGGCGATGGTGGGCCTGAGGTGCTCCGCCGGGTCGCCGGTCGGATCCTGCTGCAACCAGCGCGCCACGACCAGCCTGGGCAGCGCGTCCTCCGCGTCCCGGTCGGCGATGAGGTGCTCGACCTGCCGGCGCGGCTCCCGGTCCTTCGGCAGGCGGTTCGGCGCGGACGTGATCGCCTCGAAGGCGTCGACCCACGCCCACCCCGCCGCCCGGTCCAGCGGTTCGCGCAGCATCCCGGCGAGGTGCTCCACCACGGCGTCGACGTCGCCCAGCGCCAAGCCGTGGTAGAGGGCATCGACCGGGTTCTTCTGCTCCTGATGGTGCCGGCGGCAGCGGGAGTGGACCTTCTCCCAGCTGTCGCGGTGGTCGTCCGGCCGGGCGGCGAGCCGGTGCAGCAGGACGTGGCGCAGCCACGGCTGGAGGACCAGCCGCGCCGGCTCGTCCTCGCGTCGGTGCAGCAGGAAGTTGTTGACCAGCTTGGCGCGCAGCGCTTCCGCGGACCGGGACGGGCCTACGCCCGGGATGCCGGCGCCGGCCGGGAAACCGAGGTCGCGCGTCGCGCTCGCGACGGTCAGGTCCTCCAGCTCCGACAGGCTGAACCCGCCGTCCAGCAGTAGGTGCCGCTCACTGCGGTCCACGAGCGTCACGGCCTGGTCGCCGTCCTCCAGGGCGACGGCGAACAGGACGCGCAGCCCCTCTGCGGGAGCGTTCCTGGGCAGTGTGCGGGCCACGTCGACCACCTGGTGCACCGCCCACGGGAGCCCGCCGGTCACCCGGTGCAGGAAGGACGGCGCCTTGGCCAGCACCGAGTCCGCCTGGACCTCTGGTCGAACCCTGTGCGTGTCCTTCGCCGACATCTCGCCCACGTGCACCAGCAACCACGGCGGCGCGTGGGGCATGTCCTCGTCCACCGCTCGGGCGACGCGGGCCATCCCGAACGGGAGCTGCAGGTCGGCGGACCTGGTGACCGGTATCGCCGGGCGCTGCCACTGGCCGTCCCACGCCGTGTCCCACCGACCGGCGGCCGCGACGACCACCACCGGATCGGGTTGCGGGTCGTCTTCGGCGACGAACGTCCTCAGGAAGTGCCTGCCCGCGGGCAGGTGGACGTTGTCGAGCAGCACCAGGCAGTTCGCCGTGCGCCGGTTCCGGTCGAACCACCCGGCGAACGCCTCCCGCAGGTCGACCCGGAACGCCCGGGCCACCACGCGGTCCACCGCCGTCCGCCCCGCCGCCCCGTCCTGGACCGCCTCCCGCAGCGCCACCATCACGTCCCGGGCGTCCCCTTGGCCGCGGGACATCGCGCCCAGCCGCCGCAGCACCCGACGCCGGTTCGCCACGTCGATCACCTTCAACAGCGCGTCGACCGCGGACAGCCACTCGCTCGACCCGAGCGCCAGGTCCAGGATGGGGCGGATCAGCTCGCCCAGAACCGGTGGTTCCGGCCCGGGGGTCCGCCGCGCCACCCGCGCCGTCCGCCGTCGCGCTCGCCGCCAGGCAGATCTCGACCAGGGGGAAGGGCAACCGACCGAACTGGGGGCAGTACCGGCCGAGACCGAGGGCGAGTCGGCGGAAGACCTCCGTCGGAGTGACATCGGCCGGCAGCGCGCCGAAGTCCAGCAGTACGCGCGGAACCCGATCCGCGTACCTGGCGTCGGTCTCCTCCAGCAGCGCCGTCTTCCCCGCACCCAGCGGACCGACCAGCACGACCGCCGGCAGCGGACGCCCCTGTTTCCGGGGACGAGCCAACAGCGCCGCGATGAGCTTCCTGACCTCCCGCACCCCGACCAAGCCGTGCCCGTCTGCCGACATGCGCTCCCCGCGGTTCCGACTCGGAACGAAGGTAAACACTATTGCGGAGAAGATCTCAACCGGTCAAGACATGTATTGCCGCAGGTGAGTTCATCCGAAAATTGCGGACAGCAATTCCACGCAAAGTGGCATGGAAAGCCGTGGGTAGTATGCGCCGTTCAGTGCGGTCGTCACTTACCCCGCTACTCCTTTGGCAGGGGCCGCTGCCCCAGGGCGCGAGCAGGTCGGGCGGCACCCAAGTCTCAGGGCGCGACGATGGACCCCGTGGGGTGACGACTGCTGTACCTGATCTTCGTCCGACTCGGTCACTGGGTGGTTCTGCTTGGCCGGTCCTCCGCGGCCTCACGAGCACCATCCCCATCCGCTCGTCGCCACCGCCGCGCCGGTCCAGCCCGCGTACTTGATGCAGTGAGGTGCGTATCCGCGGACCACGGCGTAGTACTTGTAGTCACCTTGGTCGATGAGGTTGCGACTTGAGTCCTCGGAGTCGCGATAAAGCCCCGCCATCGTGTCCGTCGGGGTACCGATGGCGGTCCACTTGATCGTCGTCACGCAGTTGTACCCGCCTGATTTGTACATCAAGTAGACACCGCCGTAGGCCTTGCCGTTCCAGGTGGCCGGTCGGGAGTCGATCACCCGGTAGCCGGTGCCGCACACCTCTTCGGGTGTGTACGGGTTGGTGTCGGCGTTCGCCGGGCTCACCGCGAGCGCGGAGAATAGTGCCACCAACGCGGCTACCGCGAAGGCTTTTCGTGTAATCCGTCGCATAATTCCACATCTCGTCGCGCCTGAGGCTCTCCTCGGGCGTCTCCGCTGGGCATGACGTCGGCAACACGCTACCGCTCGGTGTGGAGTGGTGTCCCTGTTGTGGAAGTGTCTCCGGTGAAGGTGATTCAGTCTCACTATTCCAGGTTGCGGGAAATATTCACTGTTGTCGGTGTGCCGTCGACCTCATTGCTCCATTGGTATTGCCTCGGTGAAAGGCGGGCAACTGTGGGTGGGTATTTATTGCGGCGGTCACCTGATTGGCAGATTGTTGTCGAAAGATCACTCCGGTTGACTCCGGTGGACTTGCGTCGATCGGAGGGCGATCCACTTCGGATCGTGTCGACCGTGGGGGGAAATATGCGTGGATCGCGGCGTTTTGGCGCGCCCGGACGACTGTCCATCGTGATCGTTCTGGTCGCGTTGGTGTTCGTAGGCCTTCCGGTCGGTCCGCCGTACTCCTCGGGCGAGTGGCCTGGGGTGGGGCGGGCGTTGGCGTGGCTGGACGGTCTGTTCACCCCGTCGGCGTCGGCCGAGGCGAAGGCGTCGGAGCCCCCGGTCGAGGCCGCGCCGCCACGTGACCCCGCCGAGCGCGTGCGGGAGATCACGGAGCTGCGTTCGGAGACCGCCCGGGTGTTCCAGCGGGTGGATGGTCAGTTCGAGGCCGAGGTGTCCGCGCGTCCGGAGCACTACCGCGACGCCGATGGCCGTTGGCAGCCGGTCGACACCGCGGTTCGTCCGGACACCCGTGATGGCTTCCGGTTCGGCAACGACCGCAACACCTTCCGCAGCTCCTTCGGCGACAAGTCCGACAAGCTGGTGCGCTTCGAGCACGGTGGCAAGCACATCGCGTTGGGCGTCGACGTCAGCCAGAAGTCGTTGACGCCGAGGGTGGAGCGCAACACCGTCGTCTACCCGGACGCCTTCGAGGGTGCGGACCTGGTCTACCAGGTCGGCGACTCGCTGAAGGAGAAGATCGTCCTGCACCAGGCCCCGGACGAGGCGGTCTACCGCTTCACCCTCCAGGCGGGCGGCGTCACGGCGAAGGCCGAGTCGGACGGGTCGATCGGTTTTTACCCCGGACCTGACGCCGAGGGCACGCCGCTGTTCGTGATGCCCAGGCCCTTCATGCACGACAACCGGGACGACGGCGCGTCGCCGTACGGCAAGGCGTGGAGTGACAAGGTCACCCAGACCGTCGAGCAGCAGGGCGCCAAGACGACCATCACGGTGCGCGCGGACCGCGACTGGCTGGCTGCGCCGGAGCGCGAGTACCCGGTGGTCATCGACCCGACGATCACCATCCAGCCGACCGTCACGCAGTCGCAGGACGTGATGATCGCCCAGGACCTGCCGACGTCGAACTTCGACGGCAACTGGCGGCTGTCCACCGGCACGACCAATGCCGCCACGACCACCGCGTACCGCAGCCTGGTCCGGTTCGGGCTCGGCAGCGTGCCGTCCGGTGCGACGCTGAGTTCCGCGCAGCTGAAGATGTACTACGACCAGGACTTCGAGCCCTACGGCAAGTCCGTGGAGATCGAGGCGCGCCGGGTCACCGCGGCGTGGAACGAGGCCACCGCGACGTGGAACTCGATGAACGCGGCGTTCGCCGAGGCCGCTACCGGCACCCAGACCAAGCCCGCGACCGTGTCCAGCGCCTGGCACTCGTTCGACGTGCGCAACATCGTGCAGTCGTGGCTGACCAGCGCCACCACCAACCACGGCTTCATGCTCAAGGCGAAGACCGAGGCGCCGCAGCTGGGCGGGCTGCGCTACGAGGCCGCCGAGTACGCCTACAACGGCGAGAACGCCAACTCGCCGAAGCTCGTGCTGGTCTACGGCCGGCCGAGCGCGATCCTCGACGCCCCGACCACGATCCACGCCACGGGCGCCGAGCTGTCCTGGTCACCGTACGTGGATCCCGACCCGGCCAACCCGGCCGACGACCTGGTCGAGTACCAGGTCCACCGCACGGTGTTCCAGACGTTCACGCCGTCGCCGTCGACGCTGGTGGCCCCGCTGGCGCCGGGTACGACCAGGTTCGCCGACACCACAGCCGCACCCACCGCCGCGGACTCGTCCGACCCATTCGGCGCGGCCTACTACTACATGATCGTGGTGAAGACGCGTGACGGGCAGCTCGTGCCGTCCACCACAGAGTTGGTGCGGCTGCCCAAGGCAGGACGGATCGTCAAGCTCTACCAGAACCTCACCACCGACGCGCACCCGGACACCACGCTGTCCAGCGCGCAGCCGACCGCGAACCTCAACAACCCCAACGGGCAGGCGTGGCAACTCGTCGGCAAGGAGAGCAGCAGCTTCGGCACCACCCGGTCCGTCATGGACTTCGGTGACCTGACCGACATCCCGGACACGGCCAGGATCCTCGACGCCGAAGTCGAGATGTGGACCACCACGACGGTGGGCACCGGCGCGGTCTTCGACGCGCACCCGTTGGCCAAGCCGTTCGTCGAGGGTCAGGCGACGTGGCAACGCGCGTCCACCGCGACCGCCTGGACCACACCCGGCGGTGACATCGGACCCGCGTTCGACAACGTCCCCACGATCACCAACGACCCGAAGTGGCACATCTGGGACGCCACCGGCACCGTGCAGGGCTGGATCGGCAACCGGGCGTCGAACAACGGTGTGCTCGTCAAGCTGCGCAACGAAACGTCGACCGGCCCGACGCAGCGCGCGATCTTCCTGTCCGGTGAGGCCGTCGAACCGCAGCTGCGGCCCAAGCTGGTGGTCACCTACACCGCGCCGACGTCCGAGTTGACGTACTACACCGCCGACACCCCGTCCACCCGGATGGTGCCCGGCGACGAGTACACGTTCCCGGTCACCGTGGCCAACACCACGACCACTCCGTGGCGAGCGGCCAACCAGGTGCTGTCCTACCGCTGGACCCTGCCCGACGGCACCGACGTCACCACCGGCGGCAACCGCCTGGAGACCGCGTTGCCCGCCGATGTCGTCCCCGGCGCGTCGGTCACCGTGCAGGCCAAGGTGAAGACGCCGATCCAGAGCGACTCGGGCAATAAACGGGAGCAGTACGTCCTGCACTGGGACCTGCTCGACCGCACCACAGGCCGGTGGCTGTCGGAGACGGGCAACCTGCCGGCGATGCCGCAGAACGTGACGGTGGAGGACCCGACCTCCGACCAGCTCGGCTTGGAGAAGTTCTACCAGTACGTCGGCACCGGCACCGGGAACGGCTCAGGGCTGAAGGTCAACCCGTACGTGGGCAACGTGGTGTGGAACCACGACCCGTTCAGCAACCCCGGCCGCGGCCTGGCGACGTTCGTGCGGATGACCTACAACAGCGTCGACACCGCCTCGACGTCGATGGGGCAGGGGTGGTCACTGGCCGCGTCCAGCATCATGCGCCTGGGCACCCCGCTGGACCTGCACCCGAAGGGGCAGGACTACCCGACCACCACGACCCTCACCGATGGTGACGGCACCAGTCACACCTTCGAGTTGAACAAGAACGGCAGCACCGACCCGGCGCGCTGGACCTACGACCGTCCGGCGGGGGTGCGGCTGTTCCTGCAGCGCGATGGTGCGGCGGACCAGTCGCGTCGCTGGAAGATGACCCGTCCCGACCGCACCGAGTTCCTGTTCGACGAGGACGGCTGGCTCACCGCCATCCGCGACAAGAACGCCAACGAGCTCCAGTTCACCTACACCGAGCGCAAGTCCAACAACCAACCGCGCAAGTTCCTGACCTACATCACCGACCCCGCCGCGCGCCGCACCCTGACCCTGGACTACTACGAAAAGGGCCAGGCGTACGCCTACTACGAGAACGGCGTCCGCAAGACCGGGACCAACCTGACCAACCCGAAGATCATCGACCAGGTCGAGACCATCAAGGACATCTCCGGCCGCACCCTTGCGCTGACCTACAGCGACAAGGGCTTGCTGGAGGAGCTGGTCGACGGCGCGGGCGATGCCAAGGCCAAGACCTTCCGCTTCGCCTACGACGCCACCCAGGGCAACAAGAACGTCAAGCTCGTCAAGGTCACCGACCCGCGCGGCAACGCCACGGACCTGTCCTACTACACGGCCCCGATCGACCCCAAGGACAAGTGGAAGGTCCGGACGATCACCGACCGCGGTCGCGGCGTGTCCACCTTCTCCTACATCGACCCCGACGGCACGGCGGGCTCGACCATCGAAGCCACCACGGTCGACGCCCAGAACAAGACGACCAAGTACACGATGGACGGCTACGGCCGTCCGACGAAGGTCGTCAACGCCAAGGACGAGACCACCGAACTGACCTGGGACGCCGACAACAACGTCGTAGCCGCCAAAGCGCCCAACGGGGCGCTGACGACGTGGACCTACGACCAGAAGACCGGTGTCCCCACCTCCGTCCGCGATCCGGAGGCGAACAAGAACAACACCCCAGCCGGCACTCTCGGGTACCAGTTCGGCCTGAACGGCTACACCGCCGACCTCACCTCGAAGGCCAGCCCCGAGGGTCGTCGATGGACCTTCGCCTACGACGCCAAGGGCAACCTGGCCTCCGTCACCGATCCCAAGGGCACCGCCACCGCGACCGCCGGTGACTACGAGACCACCTACACCTACGACCAGCACGGCCAACTGCTCGTCGCCACCGACGCCAACGGCAACCCGACGACGTACTCCGACTACGACCCCGTCGGCTACCCCCGCACGACCAAGGACGCGCTGAACAACGTCACCACCACGGTGTACGACGTGCGCGGCAACGTCACGTCCGTCACCGACGCCCGCAACAAGACCACCACCCAGACCTACGACGTCTTCGGCAGGCCGCTGGAGTCACGCGTCCCCAAGGACGCCGCCACCGGTGACTTCATCGTCACCCCGGCCCCGGTCTACGACGCCAACGACAACGTCACCACCGAGACTGCCCCCAACGGCGCGGTGACCACGGCCGTCTACGACGCGCTCGACCAGGTGACCAGTGCGTCCATGCCCAAGGACGACCCGACCGGGCCCGCCCGCACCGCCTCGTTCACCTACGACAAGGTCGGCAACCTGCTCAGCGAGACGTCGCCGCTGGGCAACCTGACCGCGACCGACCCCAACGACCACACCACCCGCTACGAGCACGACGACATCTACCAGGTCGTCGCGGCGGTCGACGCCCTGGGCGGACGCGCCACCGTCACCTACGACAACGTCGGCAACCCGACCACGGTCGTGGACCCGCGCAAGAACGCGACCGCGGACCCCGCCGACTTCACCACCAAGTACACCTACGACCTCAACGGCAAGGTGCTCACCGAGACCGACGCGGCCGGGCACGTCCTGCGCAACGAGTACGACCGCGACGGCAACGCCGTGGCCAACACCGACCAGGACGGCAACCGCGTCGAGATCCGGTTCGACGAACGCGCCAAGCCCGTCGAGATCAAGGCGCCGCACAAGCTCGACGGCACCACCCTGATCAGCCGGACCACCCGCTACGAGTACGACGAGGTCGGCAACCGCACCCGCGAGATCACCCCGCGCGGCGTCGAGACCGCCGACGACCCCGACGACTTCGTCCGCCAGACCACCTACGACCAGCTCAACCGGGTGAAGGAGGAGATCCTCCCGTACGACCGGGACGACTCCAGGTACAACACACCCGACAAGATCATCAGCAGCTACGACGCGGTCGGCAACCTGGTGGAGACCAGCGCCCCACCGTCCGGCACGCAGACCATCCGCAACGTCGCCAAGTACACCCACTACGACAACGGCCAGATCCGGACCTCGACCGACGCGTGGGACATCACCACCCGCTACGAGTACGACGCGCTGGGCGGCCAGACCAAGGCCACGCTCAGCAGCGCGGGCGACTCGGTGAGCCGCACGATCGTCAACACCTACTTCCCGGACGGCAAGCTGCGCACCAAGTCCGACGACGGCGTGCCGGTCGGCAAGCACGTCGCACTGGTGGACAACTCCGACACCGCCAACACCACGACCGCGGGCACCTGGGCCACCACCGGCTCGGGCACCGGCTACCAGGGTTACGACTACCGCACCGCCACAGCGGGTGCCGGCACATCGGCGTTCACCTGGACCCCGGTCGTCGCCGCGAACGGCACCTACGAAGTATCGGTCCGCTACGCGGCAGGCACCGCCGCCAACGCGCCTTACACCGTGCACCACGCCGGCGGTACCACGACCGTCACCGTGGACCAGAAAACGCGCGTCGGCGAATGGGTCAGCCTCGGCAGCTACACGTTCACCGAGGGCAACAGCCACAAGGTCGTGCTCACCAACGCCGCCAACGGCACCGTGGTCGCCGACTCCGTGCGACTCGTGCGCGACAACAGCGGCGACACCGACACCGAGCAGAAGACCTTCGCCTACGCCTACGACGCCGACGGCAACCTCACCTCGTTGACCGACAGCGGCTCGGGTGCGCGGGTCGACACCTACGCGATGGCCTACGACGGCCTCGCCCGGCTGGCCAAGGTCGAGGAGAAGCTGGCGGGCGCCGTCCGCGGCACCACCTCCTTCACCTATGACCCCATCGGCAACCCGCTGACCCGCAGCCACGACCGGCAGAACGCCACCTTCGAGTACGACTCGCGCGACCTGGTCAGCAAGGTCACCAACACCGAGGCGGGGGACGCGCCCAAGGTCACCACCTTCGGCTACACCAAGCGCGGCGAGATCGCCAAGGAGACCCGCGGCAACGGCAACGTCGTCGACTACGCCTACTACCTCGACGGCCAGATCAAGGACCAGGTCGAGAAGACCTCCGCAGGCACGCTCGTCGCCGAGCACCACCTGGAGTACAGCCCCAACGGTCACCGCACGCGCGACGCCGCGAAGCGGATGAACGCCGACGACAACTCCGCCCACCTCGACCACGTCTACGACTTCACCTATGACCCGCGTGACCGGATCACCAAGCTCACCCGCTCCGCCGCCGGCGGCGGTGTCCAGGAGACCGAGACCTACGTCCACGACGCCAACGGCAACGTCACCGAGGAGACGATCGAGGACAAGCGGACCGAGTCGACCTACGACCGCAACCGATTGGTGTCCAGCAGCAGCAACGGCTCGACTTCCACCTACAACTACGACCCGCTGGGCCGCCTGGACACCGTCACCTCGGCCGGGAAGGCCCTCGAGAAGTACACCTACGACGGCTTCGACCGCGTCGCCTCGCACCGGCAGCTCAAGCCGGACAACTCCACCGAGACCACCAAGTACACCTACGACCCCTACGACCGCACCACCTCACGTACCGAGAAAGCGGGCGGCTCGGGCGAGGAGACCACCGTCTTCTCCTTCCTGGGCCTGTCCGACGAGGTGGCCGCCGAGGAGGTCAACGGCGCGCTGAAGAAGACCTACACGTTCGGCCCGTGGAACGAACGTCTCGGCATGGTGAAGCACGACGGGACCAGGGAGTACTCCTACTACTCCTACAACGCCCACACCGACGTCGAAGTGCTCACCAAGGAGGACGGCAAGGCCAGGGCCACCTACGGCTACACCGCCTACGGCAAGGACGACACCCAGCTCTACACCGGCGTCGACAAGCCCGACCAGGCCAACCCCGACAAGAAGCCCTACAACACCTACCGCTTCAACGCCAAGCGCATGGACGCCGCCACCGGCGACTACGACATGGGCGCCCGCGACTACGACCCCCAGCTCAACCGCTTCCTCACCCGCGACATGTACAACGGGGCGCTGGCCGACCTGTCACTGGGCACCGACCCGTTCACCATGAACCGTTACGCCTTCGCGGGCGGCAACCCGATCTCCGGCATCGAGATCGACGGCCACCTGTTCGGCATGAGCTTCTCCGACATCGGCCACCTGGCCCTGGACGTGGTGGGCCTGGTCCCCGTCGTCGGCGAGGTCGCCGACCTGGCCAACGCCGCCTGGTACGCCGCCGAAGGCGACTACCTGAACGCCGCCCTCTCCGCCGCCTCCGCCATCCCGTTCGCCGGCTACGCCGCCACCGGCGCCAAGCTCGCCATCAAGGGCGCCGACGCGGTTGGCGGAGCGGTCAAGGCCTCCGACGAAGTAGCCGCCGCAACCACCAAGACCGGCACCGACGCGTCAGGAGCCGGGGCGAAGGCGGACACCGGCGCCACACCATCCGGCGGCACCCGCGCGAGCGACCCGGCACCAGCCAACCCACGACCGGCACCTGAACCTGCCCCCACCAAGGTGCAGCCTTCGGCTAAAGCCTGCGACATCGGCAATAGCTTCACACCGGAGACCCCGGTGCTCATGGGGGACGGCAGCTACCGGGCGATCAGTGAGATCGAAGTCGGCGACCTGGTCTGGGCGACCGACCCGAAGACCGGTGGCAGCCAGGCGAAGTCGGTCAGCAGGCTGATCGAGGGTGAGGGCATCAAACACCTGGTGGAGATCACCGTCGAGGACGGCTCCACGATCGTCGCCACCAACGCGCACCCGTTCTGGGTGCAGGAGCTACGCCGCTGGGTCGACGCCGAGGACCTGCACGCGGGCAACTGGTTGCGCACGTCGGCGGGAACCTACGTGCAGGTCTCGGCTGTCCAGAGCCGCACCGCACACCAGCGGGTGCACAACCTCACCGTCGACGGCATCCACACCTACTACGTGGCTGCTGGTGACGTCGACGTCTTGGTCCACAACTGTGGAAGCACTGTTCCCGGTCCGAACAACGCGATGCGCGACCCGAGCAGCGGCCGGTTCGTCCCGAACCCGAACAAGCCGCCTGTCTCTGCCACGAACAGCGGCCACGGCAACTCGCTGGGCAGTAATCGCCTCACTTATCTCTACGAGCTGGTCGACGATGCGACCGGGCAGCGGCTCAAGTGGGGTATAACCAGTGAGGCGAACCCGCTCAACCGCTATACCAAGAAGGAGTTGCAGGGCATCTCGATGGTGGTCCGGAAGAGCGGCACGCGGGCTAGGATGGCAGCCTTGGAACGGGCGCTCGTCCAGCGGTATCCCGGGCCCCGCAACCATGAGTCCTATGCCGGGACGAGGAGAGGGTGAGGTTTCAGAGGCCGGCCCTGCGGGACGAGCCCTTTGTCGGGAAAGGCGAGCCGCGACATGTCCGAAAGTGAACGGGCACCGTCCCTCGGTGACCGCAGGCGGTCGCTGACCGTCGGTACCAGGGTTGGCGGCCTGAGTGAAACCTCCAGGGCGGCAGCCGAGCAGACACGCTGGCTGTCAGTGGCCGTCACTCGCCAGGAGGACAGCTATCCGATCGGTGACGCAGAGCTCGAGGCGTCGGTCAACGTAATATTCGACGTGCCGGGGCCGGTCGTGGGGATCGACTACACCGGTATTCGCACCGGGGCGTGGTCGGCGAAGGAACGTTCCCAGATCGTCCAGGTGGCAGTCCCCGTGATGGCCGCCGATGAACTGCGGGACTTCGTCGCACGTGCACTGGTAGCGGCGGTGGATCTTGCAGCGGCCACGATGGCGAAGCGCAGGACCCATCATCCGCTGGGGCGGGCGACGGCGATCGCGGCGGCTGTGGCGGGGATCGCTCGCGGGCCGGCGTTCGTGGCGGCCGAGACCGACAGGGGCAAGACCTTCCTCGCGGCGACCCCTTCATCAATCAGAGCGGCCGTCGATGCGATCGAACGGCATGGCTTCCTCACTCTGGACTTGGGTGAGCAGGACAGGTACGTGCAATCCGCGTTCAGTGGTGACCACATGGTCTTGGAGTACCGCGAGGGGTCGCCGGAGCAGCACTATCGCGCCGCTTCGGTGACCCAAGAGCAGGTGGCGGATGCCATGTGGGCGTGGGTGAACAGCCCGGGGGAGCCCGTCCCGGGCTATTCATGGACCCGTGTGGTCGAGTGAGACCAGCTGAGGGTCAGCAAGGTACTCGGAGTTGAACTGCATCTACCCCCTGCACGCCTGACCGCCAAGACAAAGCGCCAATGATCATCCGGCGGCGATAAATGCGCCGACGGTGGGGAAGCGCCGGCGTAGGACATGAGCCGCCGTGGGGCAGCGACCCAGTAGTTCCCTGAGGCGGACGAGGCACGTGTGACCGCCCGGCCGGCCGCCACGGCCAGAGCAGCGAGTCCGCATCCTGTCGACCGGCACGGCGGCCGCGGCACCCACCGTGGCCCGATGAGGCACACGGTCCGAGACCGGCTCACCGCGGCCACGCCAGGCCTGCGGACGCCGACGCCGACGGTGGTTCACCATCGGCTGGCCGCGCCGCGTCGTGCCCGCCGGGACTCCGCCGATCACCACCTCGAAGACGGCGACCTCGGTGCCCTGTGCCCCTCGTACCGCCATCAGTCGGCCATCGCCACCCGGCCTTGTGCACCCGTTCCGGCGGGGCGCTTGGCGATGCCGCGCAGTTCCGCGAGCGCCATCTCCACTCGCCACCTCGACACGCCGGTCGCACTCGCCAGGGTGATCACACCGGGAGGCCGCCGCCCGGCACGACCGGCCTGCTCCAGCAACCCGCGGACCCTGTCGCGAAGCTCTTCCCGTCCACGATTCACGCCGGCGTCGCCGTCCTGATCTGCAGCGTCCGGACCCATCCCGCGCACCTCCGCGAGCGCCAGCGTGATCCGCCACGGTGGTGCCCCCGTCGCCCGTGCCAAGGACACCACCCCGGGTCGACGCCCCGACCCCATCCGACCGGCCTCGTCGCGCAACCGCCGCACCTGCTCGACCAGCTCGTCACGGTCACCGACGGATACCGGCTCGGCCACTCCACGGATCTCCGCGAGCGCCAGATCGACCTGGAACTTCGACACACCGATCGCGTCGGCGATGGACGCGGAACCCGGCCGGCGGCGGCCGGCCCGTGCCGCGTCCTCCAGCAACCCGCGAACCCTCCCGACCAACTCCTCGGAAGGACCACCGCCCGCGATCCGCGCCAAGGCGACCTTCACCCGGACCTGCGACACACCGGTCGCCCTCGCCAACACGGCCCACCCCGGCCGCCGCCGCCCGGCCAGCGCAGCCTCATCGAGAAGCCGCCGGATCCGCTCGACCAGGACCTCGTCCCCGGCACGCCCCACCACACCCGCCGTAGCGGCCCTTCCCGTCGCCGCGGACGTCCCGAACCCACCCGGGTCCGCCGGATCCGGCGTGCCGACCGCCGCACCCGCGACGGCATCCGCGGCGGGCGGTGCGGGCTCCAGCAGGGGCGTCAACGCCAGCGGATGCGCCTCACCGGTCATGGCCTGCAACGCCGTGGCGATCTCCGGGACGCCCGCCTTCACATAGACCTGGGTGATCCCGTGGGTGGACGATGCCGGCACGACATGGCCGGCATAGGCACGCGCCACCGCGTAGCCGAAATTGCGTTCCACCCAGGTCAACGTCGTGTGCCGCAACCAGTGGGTGCTGATACCCCTCACCTTCACCGTCTCCACACGTGTCCCGATCCGCGCCCAGAGGTTGTAGTAGTGCTGCCGATGCAGCGGGGTGCCGTCGCGGCGCCGCAGCACACGATCACCGGGCTCCCGAGCACCCCTCTCGCGTGCGTGAGCCGACAAATGTCTCATCAACGTCGGCGTCACC
The DNA here is from genome assembly GCF_040673975.1 of Actinosynnema sp. NPDC050801. Taxonomy (NCBI): domain Bacteria; kingdom Bacillati; phylum Actinomycetota; class Actinomycetes; order Pseudonocardiales; family Pseudonocardiaceae; genus Actinosynnema; species Actinosynnema sp. NPDC050801. The sequence goes on from NZ_JBFAQZ010000008.1 coordinate 60,624, forward strand.
GGTTGCCACCGCAGCGACGCCCCCTTCTGCCGCAGCCGGACTAGGGACCGATCGGCATCGAGGTCGCAGAGCCGCAACGCCAGCGCGCCACCGGTCCGCGCCGCCGTCTCGAGATGCAACCGCAGGATCAACGCGTCCAGCGACGGATCATGCCCCGTGCTCCGGGCGACGGCGAGGATCTCCGCCACCAACGACGGATCCAGACCGTGGCGCTTGCCCTGGCCCGCCCTCGGCCTGCGCACCTGCGCCATCACGTTCTGCCGCGCACCGATCAACCCGTGATCCACCGCGTACCGGAACAGCCATGACAACGCACAATGCGCACCGCGGGCCGCCGCGTTGCCACCCGTACTCGACACCCGCACCTCGGCGGTCTCCCGGACCAACGCCAGGAACCCGACCACGTCCTCGGCGTCCACCTCGTCGAGACGACGCGAACCGTGCACCGCGACGAATCGCCGCAGATAGCCACGATACCCGGCACGCGACCCTTCCGGGATCGCCTCGACCACCGTCGGCACCAACTCCTCGAACGTGGGAACCGTACGCGCGGCCAGACCCTCCAGCAGATCCTGCGGCGTCAACCTCAGACGCTCCAGCAGGTGCAACGCGGTCGCCACGTCGTCCCGATCGGCGCGACGCACCGGCACGATGTCGTCGGAGACGTCCCCCTCACCCACCGGCCACCTCCACGCCGTACCCGACCCACACCGGAGCCGCCACAGGGGAGACCCCCGTCGGCGACGTCCCGGACACCGCCGCCTGCCCACCGGCCGGCACGGCACCGTTCACCCACCGCTCCGGATCCGGCAGCAGGCGTTCCAGCACCTCCTGACCGTGGATCACCAGCGCCGACAGCGACGGCACCGCTACCAACAGCACCGTCTCGCCCGCCTCGAACCCGCACCAGTGTCGGATCGGCGCCGGGACCGCGATCATGGCGCGCCCGGTCAACGCCGACCCGCCGGACGGATCGCGACGGACCACCAGCGTGCCGCCGTCGTGCACCCCGATCGACACGGGCATCCGGGCATACCAGCCCAGGGCCGCGAACAGCGACCGGTCGCCCAGCCGGCCCCTGTCGTCGAAGGCGCGCATCGAGTGACGACCGCGGTGCGGCGTGCGGGGCGCCGTCAGCACGCCGGGGTCCGGGGCCTCGGTGCGCCGCAGGTCCAGTGTCCGGCCCGACCGTGTACGGCCGTCGTGTGCCGGGGCCCCGGTGTCGCCGTGCGGGTCGGAGGGGCTGCGGTGGGGCGTCGCGGGGGTCTCGTCGGAGCGGCCGGCGAACGCTAGGCTCGGCACCATGTGCTCACCCACGGTGACCGCCCCCCGGGGATCCGTCCCATGTCGGGGGAGTGCGGGGTGTACACCGGGACGGGTGTCGACGGGCCGGTCGTGCCGCCGGCCGCGGTGGGAGGTGTCCCACATCTGCGTGTCGGATATCGAGTACCAGAACGACTTCACCAGTGAGGGCGGCGTGTTGCACGGCGCTGTCAGCGAGGTGATGAGCAGCACCGGCATGTTGCCCAAGACCGTGGCGCTGGTGGAGGCGGCACGGGCGGCGGGGGTGGTCGTGATGCACGCGCCGATCACGTTCGCGGAGGGTTACCACGAGATCTCCGCTCACCCGTACGGCATCCTGAAGGGTGTCGTGGACGGCAAGGCGTTCGTCAAGGGCAGTTGGGGTGCGGCGATCGTGGACGACCTCGCGCCCCGTGACGGGGACATCGTGGTCGAGGGCAAGCGCGGGCTGGACACGTTCGCCAGCACGAACCTCGACTTCATCCTGCGCAGCAAGGGCATCACCACGATCGTGCTCGGCGGGTTCCTGACGAACTGCTGCGTCGAGTCGACCATGCGCACCGGCTACGAGAACGGCTACAAGGTCGTCACGCTGACCGACTGCGTCGCGGCGACCTCGCAGGAGGAGCACGACAACGCGTTGCGCTTCGACTTCCCGATGTTCTCGCTGCCGGTCTCGGCGGACGACGTGATCGGGGCGCTGTCGGTGACGCGGGGCTAGGGCGTCGACCGTGCCGATCAACCGGGGGGAGTGGCGGCTGTGAGAGCGTGTGTCGTCGGAGCGGGACCGGCGGGGATCGTCGCGGCCAAGGTGCTGTTGGAGAACGGGTTCGACGTCACGGTGCTCGACAAGTACGAGCGGGTGGGTGGGATCTGGTCGCCGGGCGGTTGCTACGACGGCCTCGCCAACCAGGCGGCGCTTCCCCTGTTCGAGTTCGCCGACCTGCCCAACCGGCTGCACTTCGCCAGTGCGGTGGACTGCCAGCGCTACCTGGAGGACTATGCCGGGGCGTTCGGCGTGCTCGCCCGTCTCCGGCCGGCGACCGAGGTGATCTCGGTCCGGCCGGTCGACGGGCCGGGGCGGGTCGGCGCCTCGGGCTGGCTGGTGGAGTCCCGGCCGACCGGGGGCGGGGGTGCGCCGGTCCGTCGCGAGGCGTTCGACCACGTCGTCGTCGCCAGCGGCGCGCACCACCACGTCCAGGTGCCCGAGTGGACCGGCCGCGAGGCGTTCCGCGGCACCGTGCTGCACGCGAACGACGTGCGGGCCGGCGCGTTCACCGGCAAGCGCGTGGTCGTCGTGGGCGGCGGGAAGTCCGCGTTGGACCTGGCGACGCGGGCGGCACGGGAGGCGTCCTCGGCGACGTTGGTGCAGCGCAAGGTCAACTGGATGATCCCCGAACGGGTGCTGCTCGGCACGGTCGGTTACAAGTGGATCCTGTTCACCCGGCTCGGCGAGGCGCTCCTGCCCCGCTACCACGACCCGGCCTGCGTGCGCCCGATCGACCGCTTACACGATCGGGTCAAGCGGGTGCTGTGGTGGTTGATCACCCGCGACATGCTGGTCTCCGCGGGGTTCCACCGGCTGCCGGCGCGGCTGCGCCCGGCTCGACCGCTGCCCTTCCACCTGGCCCACGCGGGTGTGATGCCCCGCGGTTACGTGCGTGCCGTGCGGCAGGGCCGGCTCGACGTCGAGGTCGCCGCGGTCGAGTCGTACACCGAGGACGGGCTGCGCCTGGCGAACGGTCGGGAGGTGGTGGCCGACGTGGTCGTGCTCGCCACCGGTCACCGGCGGGTCTTCCCGTTCCTCGACCTGCCGGTGCACGACGACGCCGGTCGGCTGCGGCTGTACCGGGGCATCGTGCCGCCGGGCGTGGAGCGGTTGGGGTTCGTCGGGTTCCGGCAGGTCTTCAACAACCTCATGGGTGTGGAGCTCACCGCGCACTGGCTGGTGCGCCACTTCCTCGGGACGTTGCGCGCGACCCCGGACGAGCGGGGGATGCGGGAGGCCGTCGACGCGCGCCTGGCCTGGCAGGAACAGGCGCTCCCGGGTACCGGCGGCTACGACTTCGGTCCCTACGACATCCACTGCGCGGACGAGCTGATGCACGACATGGGCCTGCCGTCCCGGCGCGCCGGGAACGTGCTGGCCGAGTACCTCCTCCCGGGCGGCGTCGCCCGCCGCTACCGGGATCTGGCGGGTTCGGGCTGAGCGCCGCCGCGGGCCGGTGGGTGAGTGGATCTCATCCTTCCGATATCTCGACCACCTTCGGCACGGCCGCCTACGTTCGTCCCATGGCTTACGGCAAGGCTCTGCGCGAGGCCGTCGCGGCACCCGGGACGACGCCGCTGATCGGCGTGTTCGACATGCTGTCCGCGTCGATCGCGGCCCGGCACTACGACGGGCTGTTCGTGTCCGGCTTCGGCTTCTCCGCCTCGCACTACGGCCTGCCCGACGTCGGTTTCATCGCCTGGCCCGACGTGGTCGGGTTCGTGCAGCGGCTGCGGTTGGCGCTGCCCCGGCAGCACCTGCTGGTCGACATCGACGACGGGTACACCGACCCCGAGGTGGCCTGCCAGGTCGTGCGCGCGCTGGAGCAGGTCGGCGCGTCCGGCGTGGTGCTGGAGGACCAGCAGCGGCCACGCCGGTGCGGGCACGTCGGCGGCAAGCGGGTGCTGCCGCTGGAGCAGTACCTGGAGAAGCTGGACCTCGTGCTGGGGACCAGGACCGACCTGGTCGTGGTGGCGCGGACCGACGCCACCGACGAGGAGGAGATGCTGCGCCGTGCGGCCGCGTTCGCCGAGACCGACGCCGACGTGGTTCTGGTGGAGGGCATGCCGTCGGTCGACGTGATCCGGCGGGTCCGGCAGGCGGTGGGGGACAAGCCGCTGCTGTTCAACCAGATCGCGGGCGGCCGGTCGCCGAAGCTGTCGCTCGGCGAGCTGGCGGAGCTGGGTGTCGACGTGGCGATCTACAGCACGCCGTGCCTGTTCGCCGCCCACGCGGCCATCGAGGACGCGATGGTCCGGCTGAAGGAGGCTGACGGCGTGCTGCCGGACGACTCGATCGAGGTCGCCGAGTCGCAGGCCCTGCTCGAACGGAACGTCAGCCGCCACCACGACGTGCCGGCCCCGCGTGCGTCCCAGCCGGCCATGACCCGCTGACCGAGGCGGGTCGGCACCGGCCGAACCGGAACCGGCCGAGTCAGGACCGGGCCGGGGTCAGGTTCGGCCGGGGTCAGGTCGGGCAGGGTCAGGTCGGGCAGGGCCGGGTCAAGCGAGGCCAGGGTCGGAAACGGGCGGGGGTCAGCCGGGGTCGCCGCGGCGCTTGCGGTGCACGACCCAGCCGAAGTCGACGACCAGGCCGACCGCGAGCACCGTGAGCAGCACCGCCAACCACGTCAGACCCGCCCGCACGCACAGCACCGCGGCCACGCCGTTGAAGACGATGCCGAACCCGGCCAGCCACAACCGCAGGGTCAACGCGCTGCGCGGCGGTGCTGGTGGCGGCAGGTCGTCGTCCGGGTGACCGGAGCCGGTCACGTCCGCCATTCCTCCTGCCAGCCGTGGGGGGTGTCGTAGGCCGCGGCGAGCAGTTCGAGCACCGACCGGTCGAGCCGGCCCTCGACCTCCTTGCGCAGCCACCGCGCCTTCTCCTCGAACGGCACGGGCGCGCGCTCGTCCTGGGCCTGTGCCTCGTGGGGCACGAGCACCAGCTCCCGGCCGTCGTCGGACCGCAGGATCCGCAGCCGTCCGCGGCGTTCGGCCTCGTCGAGCAGCGGCAGCTCTTCCCTGGCGAGCCGCTCCTCGTCCTCGGCGAGCCGGTCCAGCACGAACCGGCGCAGGTCCTCATCCGACAGTCCGTTCGCCTCCACGTCCATGGCCAAGGGGTAACCACTCCGCCCACGACCACACGTCGTGGGCGTGCGGTTGATCGCGCCGCCGGGTAGGAATGGGTGGTGACCAGCGCCTACGAGCCGGACCCCCGACGGTGGAAGGCGTTCACGGTCACGCTCGTGGCCGGGTTCATGAGCCTGCTCGACGTGAGCATCGTGTCCGTGGCGCTGCCGTCGATCCAGCACGGCCTCGGCACCACGCCGGCCGGTGCGCAGTGGGTCGTCTCGGGGTACGCGCTGGCGTTCGGCCTTGCCCTGGTGCCCGCCGGGCGGCTCGGTGACGCGATCGGGCGACGGACCATGTTCCTGGTCGCGTTGGGCGGGTTCGTGCTGTTCAGCGCGTTGGCGGGGCTCGCGCCGACGACGGAGGTGCTGATCGTGGCACGCCTGGCGCAGGGCATCTCGGCCGGCGCGTTGGCGCCGCAGAACTCGGCGCTGATCCAGCAGCTGTTCCGGGGCGCGGAACGCGGCCGGGCGTTCGGGGTCTTCGGCTCCACGGTCGGCGTGTCCACCGCGATCGGGCCGGTGATCGGCGGCGTCATCCTGGCCGTGGCCGGCGAGGACGACGGCTGGCGGTGGATCTTCTACGTCAACGTGCCGATCGGCGTGGTCGCGCTGGTGCTGGCGGCCCGCCTGCTGCCCCGGGGGCGCGGTGGCCCGCGCGGGCACCTCGACCTCGTCGGCGCGGCCCTGCTCGGCACCGGGGTGCTGGCCGTGATGCTGCCGCTGGTGCTGGCCGAGGCGGGCGGGTTGGCGCGGTTGTGGTGGCTGTTCGGGCTCGGTGCGGCGTTGCTGGTGCTGTTCGTGCGGTGGGAACGGCAGGTCGCCGCGCGTGGCCGCAGCCCGATGCTGGACATCGCCCTGTTCACCGGCACGCCCGGTTACGGCACGGGCGCGCTGGTCGGGATGGTGTACTTCGTCGGGTTCGCCGGCATCTGGCTGGTGTTCGCGCTGTTCTTCCAGAACGGGTTGGGCTACTCGCCGCTGGAGTCCGGGCTGGCCGTGACGCCGTTCGCGGTGGGTTCGGCGGCGTCCGCGGTGGCCGGCGGGCGGATGGTCGAGAAGTGGGGCCGCAAGCTGACCGTCACCGGGTTGGGCATGGTGGTGGTGGGGCTCGCGGTGACCGCGCTGGTGCTGCTGGTGGTGCCGCCGCAGGTGGCCGGGTGGGCGGTCGCGCCCGCGTTGCTGCTGGCGGGCGTCGGCGGCGGGTGGGTGATCTCGCCGAACACCACGTTGACCCTGCGGTACGTGCCGGTCTCGATGGCGGGCGCGGCCGGCGGGGCGTTGCAGACCGGGCAGCGCATCGGCTCGGCGATCGGCACGGCGGCGTTGACCGGCGTCTTCTACACGGTGCTGGCCGCGTCCGAGCAGAACTTCCCGGTGGCGGTGGCGGTCGCCGTGGGCGGCGCGACGGTGGCGGTGGCGGCGGCCCTGGTGGTGGCGGTCGTGGAACTGCGCGCCCGGCCGCGTTGTCCGTCCGCTGTGGACGGTGTGCCGGAGGCGATCGCGGACGCGCCGTGAGCTGTGCCGACCGGTGCGGTGCGGGCACGATGGCGGGATGGACCTGCTGCCGCTGACCGAGCAGTTGCTCGGCATCCGCTCCACCGCCGACCGGCCGGACGACCTGCGCCGGGCGTTGGACTTCGTGCTGGAGGTCGTGGGCCCGGGTTTCACCGCGGAGCGGTTCGAGGCGGCCGGCAAGCCGAGCGCGCTCGTCTACCGGGGCGAACACCGCCCGCACTTCCGGGTGATCTTCAACGCTCACCTGGACGTGGTGCCGGGCGCGGACGAGCAGTTCCGGCCCCGGCGGGACGGCGACCGGCTCGTCGCCCGCGGCGCGCAGGACATGAAGCTGTCCGCGCTGGTGCTGGCCTCGGTGTTCCGGGACACGGCCGCCCGGCTGCCTTACCCGATCGGGTTGCAACTGGTGACCGACGAGGAGGTGGGCGGGCGCCACGGCACGCTGCACCAGCTGGAGCAGGGCGTGACGGCGTCGTTCGTGGTGATCGGGGAGCACAGCGCGCTGCGCGTGGTGGCCGAGTCGAAGGGCCTGGTCACCGTGCGGCTGCACGCGGTGGGACGGGCCGCGCACAGCGCGTACCAGTGGCTCGGCGACAACGCGCTGCTGAAGGTGATGCGGGCGGTGGACGGCGTGCTGGCCGCGTACCCGGTGGCGACGGGGGAGGAGTGGCGGACCACGGTGAACGTCGCCCGGATCTCGTCCGGGAACCAGGCGCTCAACCAGGTGCCCGCGGACGCGACCGCGTGGCTGGACGTCCGGTTCCCGCCGGAGGACGCCGACCTCGTCGGCCGGTCGCCGCAGGAGATCGCGGCCCACTTCACCGCCCTGTGCCCGCCCGGTGTCACGGCCGCCGTCGACCACGTCGAGCCGCCGCACCGGGCCGACCCGGACGGCCCTGACCTGCGGGCGTTGCAGCGCGCGGCCCGTGCCGAGGGCTACTCGGGCGACCTGCTGCGCAAGCACGGCGCGGCCGACGCCCGGTTCTACTTCCAGCGGGGGATCGACGCGGTGATCTTCGGCGTGGGCGGGGACGGGCAGCACGGGCCGGACGAGCACGCCGACCTGACCACGGTCGAGCCCTACCGGCGGGCGTTGACCGCGTTCCTGGAGGGCATTGCCTAACGTGTAACCCAGTGGTTACGCTTCCGGGTGTGGACGAGGTGGCCGGTGCGATCGCCGACCCGGTGCGGCGGGAGATCCTGGAGATGCTGCGTGGGGACGCGCGGCTGTCGGCCGGGCAGATCGCCGAGCGGTTCGCGATCAGCCGTCCCGCGGTGAGCCGACACCTGCGGGTGCTGCGCGAGAGCGGGCTGGTGCGCGACGAACTGGTGGGCAGGCAGCGGTTCTACGTGCTCGACGCCTCCCGGTTGACGCCGCTGGCGCGCTGGCTCGCGGGCTTCGACCGGCCCTCGGGTTGGGCGCACCACCTCGACGCGCTGGACACCGAGGTCTACCGCACCCGGCGGGAACGCCGTACCGACGAACCGAAGGAGAACACCGCATGACCCCCACCCCCACCGGCCGCCTGTTCCGCACCGAGGCGGGCAGCGACCTGGTGCTCACCCGCACGTTCCGCGCGCTCGCCGACGACGTGTGGGCGAGCCTGACCGAGCCGGAGCGCACCGCCCGGTGGTTCGGTCCGTGGGAGGGCGAGGCCGGGCCGGGGCGCACGGTGAAGGTGCAGTTGGTGTTCGAGGAGCAGGAACCGTGGGCGGAGGTGCGCATCGACGCCTGCGACCCACCCCGGCGGCTGGCGCTGTCGATGGTGGACGAGGCGGGCACCTGGCGGCTGGAACTGCTGCTGTCCGAAGTGGACGGTGTGACCGAGCTGCGCCTGGTGCACCACCTCTCGACCGAGGAGGGCATGGGTGAGGTCGGGCCCGGGTGGGAGTACTACCTGGACATGCTGGTCGCCTCCCGCACCGGCGCGCCGCTGCCGGCCTTCGACGACTACTACCCGTCGCAGAAGCCGTACTTCGAGGCCCTGGCCGTCGACTGACCGGTCAACCCCGGCCCGTGTTCACCACGCAGAACAGGTTGCCCTCGGTGTCGGCGAGGACGACGAACGTGGCGTCCGGCGGGTAGTCCCACGGGACGCGTTCGGCGCCGAGGGAGACCAGCCTTTCGACCTCCGCGGCCAGCTCGGCCTCGTCGGCCACGTGCAGGTCGAAGTGCGTCCGATCGGACTCGTCCAGCGTGATCGCGGAGCCGGCGCCGTGCTTGGGCACCAGGACCGGGCTGTCCTCACCGATCGGGCCGCCGCGCAACTCGTAGCCGAGGGCCCCGGTCCAGAACTCCGCCGCCCGGTGGAGGTCGCCGACTTTGAGGACCACGCTGCCGATGTGTGCCATCGGTCCATTGTCGACCACGCCGCCCGGCCACGTCGCGGTGGCCGTGTGGTCACTTCGGGATGCGGGCGGCGACCGCGGCCTGGAAGTCGGGGCACGCGCTGATGTCCTCGGCTTCGCAGCCCATCGCGTGTTCGAGCACCGCGAGCGACGTCCGGAGCGACGCGATCCGCTCGGCCAGCCGGTCGTGGTGCTCGCGGTAGAGCGCGCGACGGGCCGACCGGTCGTCGGTGGCGGCGAACAGCAGCCGGATCCGGTCCAGGCCGAGCCCGGCGTCCTTGGCGAGCAGGATCATCGCGATCCGCGCCTCGTCCGCGCGCCCGTAACGCCGCCGGCCGTTCGCCTGCCGGCGCGGGGTCAGCAGGCCCACGTCCTCCCAGTGCCGCAGCACGTGGGTGGCCAGCCCGAAGCGGTCGGCCAGCGTGCCGATCGACATCTCCTCGCTTGACTTCACGTCGACATGAAGTTGCACAGTCGGTGGTGTTGTCAACCACCCGAGGAGAGCACCGTGCCCGACCGCCCGTCCGCCCCCGGCTACTTCGACCGCCGGCGCAGTGCGTCCTACGACCGGCGGGCCCGCCCGCTGCTGGTCAGCCTCTACCGGCGGGTCGCCGCCGACGTGGCCGCGCTCGCGCCACCGGACGGCGTGGTGCTCGACGTCGGCACCGGGCCCGGCCGGCTCCTGCACGAGGTCGCGGCCCGCCGAGCGGACCTCGTGCTGGGAGGTGTCGACCTGTCCGCCGACATGGTCGACGTGGCCAGGGCCGCGGTCGGCCCCTGGGCGTCGCGCATCACGTTCCAGGTCGCGGACGTGGTCTCGCTGCCGCACCCCGACGACAGCGTGGACGTGGTCGTCTCGACGTTGAGCATGCACGAGTGGCCGGACCGGCGTGATGCGGTGGCCGAGCTGGGGCGCGTGCTGCGTCCCGGTGGCGTGCTGCTGGTGTACGACTTCCGGTTCACCCAGGTCGAACCCGAGGTTTTCTCGGGTTTCGCCGACGTGCGGCGGGTGCCCGTGCGGCCGCGGTGGTGGCCGGTGGCGGTGTTCTCCCGCGTGGCCGCTTCGGCGAGCTGACCGGTACGGCCCTGATCTGCGGGTTTTACCGGGAGGGGGTACCGTCGGATGGCGCAGCGGGTTGAGCCAGCAGCCACTGCCTTCTTCGACCTCCGAGGAGGCTGCGGCCGTGATTACAGAACCGTTCATTCACCCGTTCAGGGTGGAGCGCCAAGTGCACGGATATGCCGTCGTGGTGCGCGTCGCCGGCGAGGTGGACGCGTTGACCGTGCGCGAGCTCAAGCACGAGATCGCGGTCGGACTGGCGCTGGCCACCCCGCCCGCCCCGGTGGTGGTGGACCTCAGCGACGTCGAGTTCTTCGCCGCCGCGGGCCTGAACGAGCTCTACCGCGCCCTCGTGGCGGCCAAGGCGGCGGGCGTGCAGCTGCGCGTGGTGGCCAGCCGTCGCCACGTCCTGCGGCCGTTCCAGATCAGCGGGCTGGACCGCGAGATCCCGCCGTGCTCGACGCTGGCGGAAGCCCTGGTCGTGCACGCCCCGAAGGGCGTGCGGCGCTTCGCCCTGCCCACTACCTGACCCGGGCCTCATACCCGGGCCGTTCCTCGCACCGGGGTGTGGTCGAGCGGCTGCCGGCGCAGGCGCAGGTGGTGGACCAGGACGGTCACGGTGGCCGCCAGGAAGACGATCTGCATCAGCGTGCGCGGCAGCAGGGCGTCTCCGAACGACGGGGAGATGCCCTCCATCGCGGCGTGGACGTTCGCCGGGAACATGCCGACCAGCATCGCGGTCAACCCGGCCGCCGCCCACGGCGCGGTCGGTCGCCACAGCACGCCCACGGCACCCGCGAGTTCGAGCACACCCGTCACGGTGACCACCAGTTCGGGCGCCGGCACCACTGGCGGCACCATCGCGATCAGCTGCTCGCGCATGCCGATGAAGTGGGCCAGGCCGGTCGCGGTGAACATCGCCGCGACCCCGCCCTGCACGGCGAACGGCCAGGCCGGGATGCGGGTGACGCCGAGGGCGCGCAGGCCGGTCAGGGCGAGCGTGACGAGCACGAGGATGACGAGCGGTGCCACGGCGGACTCCTCCGGGATCGCGAACTTTACAGTGGCAAGATTGCCTCGCGCCCGTAATGTTGTCAATGACTAGATCGCGGCTAGGCTGTGCCCGTGACAGCCGAACGCCCGTACCACCACGGCGGCCTGCGCCGCGCCGTCCTGGACGCCGCCGTCGAGGTGATCACCGAGCACGGTGTCAGCGGCCTCGGTCTGCGCGACCTGGCTCGTCGGGTCGGGGTGTCGCACGCCGGGCCCGTGCACCACTTCAAGGACAAGGCGGGTGTGCTGACCGCGCTCGCCACCGAGGGCTTCACGCTCCTGGCGGAGGACCTGGAGGCGACCCGGACGGCGGGCGGCGACTTCGTCGAGGTCGGCACGGCCTACGTGCGCTTCGCGATCGAGCACCGCGCCCATTTCGAGGTGATGTTCCGTCCCGACCTCTACCACGCGGACGACCCGGCGGTGACGCTCGCCCGTGACCGAGCGGGAGCGGTCCTGGCGGGCGGTGTCGCGGACCGGTCGGACCCCGGCCTCGCCTCGGCCGCCGCCTGGTCGATCGTGCACGGCTTCGCGACCCTCTGGAACGCCGGCGCCCTGACCCGGCCGGGCCAGGACCCGGTGGAGCTGGGCCGGGCCGTCGCCGGCTACCTGTCGCGGACTTAGCCGAACCCACCCAGCGCCGTTCACCCCGGTGACGCTGATCCTCCGCTCGCCGCGGCTCCGGCGGTCTGGTGCGCAGTGGGGGTCGATGCGGTCGGGTGAACTCCACCGATGCCGGTCCGTGTGACGGTGGCGCGGTGGAACGCTGGGTTGCCCGGCCGTGGACCGGGTCAGGGAGGTGTACTGCGGTGGTGTCACCCGAGCCGGAACGACCCGACGACCCTGCCTCCGGGCCCGCCGGCGCGGGTGCTCTGGGTGTGCGCAACACGGCGTTCGGTGTCGTGGGCGGGGTGGTGCAGGCCGGTGTCGTGCACGGTGGCGTGCATCTGCACGCGGCACCGCTTCCGCCCACGCCGGTGGTGCCACGTCAGCTGCCCGCGGCGCCCGAGTTAATCGCGGGGCGGGTGGCCGAGCTGGCCGGGTTGGACCGTGCCCTGACCGACGCCGGCCTGACCGACGTCGTCCCGGCCGGGCCGGACAGGGCCGTGCGGGGACAGGACTGCGCCGACCTGCCTGTCGGGGGTGCGACGGTGGTGGTCTCGGCGCTCGGTGGTGCCGGCGGGATGGGCAAGACCTGGCTGGCGCTCGCGTGGGCGCACCGGCACCTGCACCGGTTCCCCGACGGACAGCTGTTCGTGGACCTGCACGGGTTCAGCCCCGCGGGAGAGCCGATGGACCCGGCCGTGGCGGTACGCGGATTCCTCGACGCGCTGGGCGTCGATCCCGGCCGGATCCCGGCCGACCTGGAGGCGCAGGCGGCGCTGTACCGGAGCCTGGTCGCGGGGCGGCGGATGCTGGTCGTGCTGGACAACGCCGCGACGAGCGAGCAGGTCATCCCGTTGTTGCCGGGCAGCCCGACCTGCACCGTGCTGGTCACCGGCCGTCACCGGCTCGCCTCCCTGATCGACCGGCACGCCGTCCGCCACCTGACCCTGGGCGTCCTCACCCGTGCCGAGGCCCGCGTCTTGCTGGCCGTACGCGTGGGCGCGGACCGTGCCGCCGCCGAGCCCGACGCCGTCGACGAACTGGTCGACCTGTGCGGGGGCTACCCGCTGGCCCTGTCGATCACCGCCCGCAACGCCGCCACCCGTCCCGGCGTCCCCCTGGCCGAGATCGCCGCCGAACTGCGCGAACTGCGCCTGGAGGTGCTCGACCACGACACCGACCCGGCCGCGAGCCTGCCCGCTGTGCTGTCCTGGTCCCTGCGCCGGCTCACCGACGAACAACGCACCGTGTTCGGCCTGCTGGGCATCGCGCCCGGCCCTGACACCACCCTGCCCGCCGTGGTCTCCCTGACCGGCCTGCCCAGGGTCCGCGCGCGCAAGGCGTTATCGGCGCTGGAGGAGGCGTCGCTGGTCGAACGACGACCGGGCGGCCGGTACGCCATGCACGACCTGGTCCGCGACTACGCCGCTACTACCGCCCACTACCTGCCCGACGACGTGCGGAAGGCTGCCCTGACACGGGTCATGGACTTCCACCTGCACACCGCTTTCGCCGCCGACCGCCTCTTGGAACCTCACCGCCCGGTCCTGCAACCCGCCCCGCCCACGCCCGGTGTCCACCCGCTCCTGCTGGCCGACGCTGCCGCCGCCGCCACCTGGCTGGAGACCGAGCACGCCATCCTGTTGGCCACCCAGGGCATTGCCGTCGCCCTCGGCCGTCACCAGGTCGTGTGGCACCTCGCCTGGACACTGACCGCCTTCCACCGCTGGCGGGGGCACCGGCGCGACTCACTCGCCTCGTGGCGGGCTGCGCTGGACGCCGCCGTCCACCTGCCCAACCCCGCCAGCCGCAGCCGTGCCCACCGGCTTCTTGGCCGCGCTTGTTCCCGCCTGGGCCTACACGAGGAGGCTACCGGGCACCTGTACCGCGCCCTCCGAATAGCCGTGCACCACCACGACCTTGCCGAACAGGCACATACCCGCACGGTGCTCGGGTTCGCCTGGGGACAGCGGGGAGACGATCAGCGGGCACTGGAACAGGCCCGAAAGGCCCTCGACCTCTACCGCGTCCTCGGCCAGCCAGTGTGGGAAGCCGATAGCCTTAACCAGGTAGGTTGGCACGCCGCGCGCTTGGACGACCTCGAGGCCGCCCGCGACCACTGCCACGCCGCTCTCACCCTGCACCGACACCACCACAACCTCGACGGTGAGGCGGCCACCCTGGACAGCCTCGGCTTCATCGCCCATCGCACCGGCGACCACTGGGAGTCCGTCGAGCGCTACCACCAAGCCCTCACCCTGTTCCGCATCCAGGGAAACACCTATGAGGCCGCAGAAACGCTCCACCGCGTCGGCCATCCCCACGTCGCCCTTGGAGAACACGACCAGGCCCGTGCGGCCTGGCAGGAGGCACTGGAGCTGTACCGGGAGCAAGGCCGCGACGCCGACGCCCAACGGGTGCAACTGCGGCTCGACGAGCTCGACGCCCTCACCGCCACCGACCTGGACAGCGTCTGAGATCACCGGTTCGGGGCAAGGCGTCGGCACGGGGTCAGCCCAGAGTGCTGACGTAGGCCAGTGCGCCGAGAGCGGGCGCGGTGGCGAGGGTGAGCAGGACCGATCGGCGGTTCGGCCTCGGGCCGGCGAACGCCAGTCGCACGCCGCCGGGGATGAAGGCGGCGCACAGGCCGACCACGGCGATGACGGACGTGATCTCGGTGCCCTTCAGCACGCCTAACGGCAGCAGGCACATCGCGGCCAGGGCCAGTGCGCGGAACGGGCCCAGCGCGCCGCTGCGGTAGGCGGCGAAGGCCAGCACCAGCCAGCCGAACAGGATGGTGAACGACAGGAAGCTGAACAGGTGCAAGTCCTGGTAGGACTGTCCGACCAGCACCGTCGCTGCCTCCGCGCCCTCACGTCGTACGAGGCCGTGGGCGGCTTGGTCGATGCCCGCGTGGAAGGTGCGTTCGAACAGGCCCACCAGCACGAGCGCCGCGCCCCAGGTCGCCAGGGCCGGTCGCGTCCGCCCGATCTGGTGGGCCAACGCGATCACGGCGGGTGCGAGCAGCACGGTCCCGGCCACGACCGCGGTGTGCGCGGCGGTCATCACGCCCGGCCGCTCGGCCACGGCGGCCAGCTGCTGCGGGAAGAAGTAGTGGAACGGCCACCGCAGCAGCGTGCCGACGAGCAGCAGGACCGGACCCAGGACCATGGTGCCGGCGGCGACCCACCGGCCGGGGAATGTGTAGTGCGTCGTCATGGGGCTAAAGGTGCCGGCGGGGGCCGGGGCGCGGATCGGTCCGAGGTCCGGACTTGGTGATCAGACCACGGTCCGATACGCCGCACGACCCGAGCCTGAGTCGGAAAAGCGCGGGCGCCCGCCACGCCCGCCTCCGTACCCTGGCTCGATGATCAGCTACGAATGGCGCGGCCGGTTCCACAACCCAAAGGTCGACGCCCTGCACGCGGAAGGGTTCGACCACCCGCCGCTGGACGACGACTGGTGGGGTCAGGTCACCCGGCACAGCCTCGGCTGGGTCACCGCACGCCGCGACGGTCACCTGATCGGGTTCGTCAACGTGGCCTGGGACGGCGCGATCCACGCGTTCATCCTCGACACCCTCGTCACCGCACCCGAACGGCGGCACGGCGTCGGACGCGACCTCGTCGCCGCGGCCGTGGACGGCGCCCGGGCCGCCGGGTGCGAGTGGCTCCACGTCGACTTCGACGACCACCTCAAGCCGTTCTACTTCGACAGCTGCGGGTTCCAGCCGACAAACGCGGGCCTCATCGCACTCTGATCGGACGTCGCGGCGTGTAGGTCGCTCCGACGCGGGTAGTCGGCGAAGGACTGCCGACGAGGAGGAGCACGTGGACGCGAGCAAGCCCGCCAAAGTCGTGAAGGAAGCCCTGGAGAAGGCGGTGGAGAAGGTCGCCGACCTGGTCACACCGCCGATCCCGGGCACGCCCGGCAGCGCTCCACCGCCCCTGGACCCGCCGAACGAGCCCCGGGGGCCGCTGCCGCGCAAGCCGGACCAGGCGTCCCCGCAGACGCGGACCGCGACCGGCGCGGAGACCGGCGCCGCGGCCGACACCAGGGAGCAGCAGGGCGAGTACCTGACCACGTCGACGGGCACGCGCCTGTACGACACCGACCACTCGCTCAAGGCCGGCGCGCGTGGCCCGACACTGCTGCAGGACCACCACCTGCGGGAGAAGATCACCCACTTCGACCACGAACGCATCCCCGAACGGGTGGTGCACGCGAGAGGCGCCGCCGTGCACGGCGTCTTCGTCGGCTACGGCACCGCGGAGCAGGTGTGCAAGGCCGGTTTCCTCAAGGAGGGCGTGACCACGCCCGTGTTCACCCGGTTCTCCACGGTCGTGGGTTCACGCGGCTCGGCGGACACGGTGCGTGACACGCGTGGCTTCGCCACGAAGTTCTACACCGACGAGGGCACGTTCGACCTGGTGGCCAACAACATCCCGGTGTTCTTCATCCAGGACGGCATCAAGTTCCCCGACATCATCCACGCCGCCAAGCCCCACCCGGACCGCGAGATCCCGCAGGCGCAGAGCGCCCACGACACGTTCTGGGACTTCGTGTCCACGCACACCGAGGCCACCCACCACGTGATGTGGCAGATGTCGGACCGGGCCGTGCCGCGCTCCTACCGGACCATGGAGGGCTTCGGCGTCCACACGTTCCGGCTGGTCGACGCCGAGGGGCGGACGTCGCTGGCCAAGTTCCACTGGAAGCCGAAGCTCGGCGTGCACTCCCTGCTGTGGGAGGAGGCGCAGATGATCGCCGGCGTCGACCCGGACTTCCACCGGCGCGACCTGTTCGACGCGATCGAGTCCGGCGCGTTCCCGCAGTGGGAGCTGGGCGTCCAGGTCTTCCCGGACACCCCGGAGCAGACGTTCGAGGGCATCGACCTGCTCGACTCGACCAAGATCGTGCCCGAGGAACTGGCGCCGGTGCAGCCGATCGGCATGCTCACGCTCAACCGCAACACGACCAACTACTTCGCCGAGACCGAACAGGTGGCCTTCCACGTCGGGCACCTGCCGCCGGGCATCGACGTGACCGACGACCCGCTGCTGCACGCGCGCCTGTTCTCCTACATCGACACGCAGCTCAGCAGGCTGGGCGGGCCCAACTTCAACCAGATCCCGATCAACCGGCCGCACGCGCCGGTCAACGACATGCTGCGCGACGGGTTCCACCAGCACGCCGTGCACAGCGGTGTGGCGCCGTACAAGCCGAACACGCTGGACGGCGGCTGCCCGTTCATGGCGGGTGTGCAGACCGGCGCGTTCGTGGAGTTCCCGCAGCCGGTCGCCGAGTCGGTGAAGGAGCGTCGCGCGCCCGCCTCGTTCTCCGACCACTACACCCAGCCCCGGCTGTTCTACCGGAGCCTGAGCCCGGTGGAGAAGGAGCACCTGGTGCGGGCGTTCACGTTCGAGCTGGGCAAGTGCTACGAGCAGGCCATCAAGGAACGTGAGCTGCGCGTGCTCGCCAACGTGGACGCCGAGCTGTGCGCCCTGGTGGCGGCCGGTCTCGGCCTGCCCGCGCCGGAGCCCACCGAGCCCGTCGGCGAGGTCGTGCCCAGTCCGGCGCTGTCGCAGGTCGGGCAGGTGTGGCCGCCGGACGGTCGGCTGATCGGCATCGTGGTGGACGTGAACGACCCGGCGAGCCTGGACGGTCTGCACACCCTGCGCCAGACGATCAGCGCGGGCGGCATGGTGCCGCTGGTCATCGCGGCGCGCGGCGGGGTGCTGGAGGACGGGCTGGTGGCGCAGCGGACGTTCCTCACCGCCCGCTCGGTCGAGTTCGACGCCCTGCTGCTGGCCGCCGCACCGCCGCCGGGCCCGGACGCGCTGCCCAGCCGTGACGCCAAGGCCGGGGCGCCCGGCGTCACCGTGGACCCGCGCGTGGTGCTGATGGTCCAGGAGTGCTACCGGCACGCCAAGGCGATCGGCGTCTGGGGCAACGGCGAGGCCGCCCTGGTGGAGGCCGGTTGCTCGGCGGGCGACCTGGGCATCGTCGTCGGTGACGACCCGGCAGGAGTGTTCGCCGAGGTGCAGACCCTCCTCGGCGCGCACCGGGTGTGGGACAGGTTCCCCGCGTCCATCGCCTGACCCGAGGGTGGGGGACCGGCCGCGGACGGGTGTCCGCGGCCGGTCCGGTCACCTCAGCACAGGCACAACGAGTAGTTCGCCCGGTAGGTGGCGGCACTGGCCGGCGCGACGATGTTGTGCGTCTGCGCGCCGCCGTCGGACCAGCTGCCGTACCGGTAGCGCAGTCCGAGCGGTCCGCTCTGCGGGCTCGGCGCGCTGATCGAGTTGTTCGACCCGGCGATCACCGTGCGGGTGAACGGCGTGGTCTGCGCCGTGCCGCCGACGCTGAGCCGCAAGCCGCTCGGGCTCGACGTGAAGGTCAGCGCCACCGTCCGCGGGTCGAGCTTGGTCGTGGTGCTCTTGGTGCGTCCCGACGAGTCCGTGGCGGTCAGCGTCAGGTCGAGGTAGGACGGGTACTCGTGGTCGGGCGCGACGAACGAGCCCGAGGCCACGCCCGACCAGGTCTGCACCACGTGCTCGTGGCACGAGCCGCTGGTCGCGCAGTGCTGGATGCTCAGCTTCCAGCTCAACGCGGACGCGGCCAGCGCGCCGTCCTGCGGGTCGGTCGCGTGCCCGGAGAACGGCACGTTCTGACCCACCGACCAGTTCAGCGGCGCGGTCGGCGTGTCGATCACCGGCACGGGATCCTCCGCGACCGGTGTGCCGACCGTGACGGTGATCGCGGTGGTGCCGGACGCGCCGGCCTGGTCGGTCACCCTGAGCCGGACCGTGACCGCGCCCTGTGCGGTGTAGGTGCGGGTCGGGGTGGCGGAGGTGGAGTCGTCGTACTGGCCGTCACCGTCGAGGTCCCACGCGTAGCTCAGCGTGTCGCCGGCGTCCGGGTCGGTCGAGCCGGTGCCGCTGAACTGCACGGCCAGCGGCGCGGGGCCGGACTGCGGGGTGGCCGTGGCGACCGCGGTCGGCGCCCGGTTGCCGGTCGGGTAGCTGACGCGGCGCAACTGGCCCGCGCCCAGCGCGATGTAGAACAGGTCGCCGCCGGGGCCGGTGGTGACCTGCACCGGGACGTTGACGCCGGTCACGAACGGCACCAGCTTCGCCGGGTCCGGTTGTCCGGCGGTGGTCTGCATGGCCCAGATGCAGCCGCGGGAGCTGTCGGCGAAGAACAACGCGCCGTCGTAGGCGGGCGGGTAGTTGCTGGTCGACTCGAACGCGATGCCCGAGATCGACGAACCACCGGTCGGGCACGGGTCGGTCGCCACGACCTTGGCCGAGTGGTTGTAGGCGTAGTAGGGCGCGGTCTGGCCGGCGCCGGTGTACAGCGACTCGCACAGCGTCAGGTTCGCGCCGTCGTAGCCGCCCTGGCGCGCCGAGCCCTCGTAGCACGGCCAGCCGAAGTTCTCCGCGGTCGCGTCGTTGACGTCCGCGATCCGGTTGATCTCCTCCCACACGTTCCAGCCGACGTCGCCCGCCCACAGCTCGTCGGTGCCCGGGCGGAAGGCGAAGCGGAACTGGTTGCGCAGGCCGTAGGCGACGACCCGCTTGGCGTTGGCGTCGGCGTTGCCCGCGAACGGGTTGCCGGCCAGGCCCGCGCCCGTGTCGGGGTCGATGCGGATGATCGTGCCGTCGAGGCTCACCGGCTCGCCCGCCGGTCGGCGGATCGACTGGGAGCGCAACGCGCCGCCGCGCGCGGTCGGCGAGGTGAGGTTGGTGCCCGCGGGCGACGGCGGGTCGGCGCACGGGTTGCCGACCTGGCCGTAGTCGGTGAAGTTGAAGCTCGCGCCGTCACCGCCGCCGACGTAGAGGCCGCCGTCGGGGCCGAAGACGACGGTGCCGATGGAGTGGCTCGGGTACTGCTGGCACCAGTCGGTGACCAGCGGTTGCTCGGCGGTCATCGTGCCGCCGGAGCCCACGGTCAGCTTGGACACCCGGCCGGTGACGACGCAGCCCTGGTCGGTGGCGCCGGGTGGGGTCGGGCACTGGTCGCCCCAGCGCGGGTGGGTGCCACCGGGCACCGCGTCGTAGGCGTAGGCGACGTAGACGTACGGGCGGGTGGGGAACTGCGGGTCGACGGCCAGGCCGAGCATGCCGCGGTCCCAGAAGTCGTGCGTCTGCGGGCGGAGGTCGGCGAACACGGTCGCGGTGGTGTCGGCGAGCGAGTCGAAGACCTTGATCAGGCCGCTCTTCTCGGCGATGAACACGCGGCCGTCCGGCGCGAAGGAGACGGCGGTGGGGCTGGTGAGGCCGCCGATGGCCAGGGTGTCGGTGAAGCCGGCCGGCACGGCGGCGGTCGCGGTGGGCGGGAGTGCCACCGTGGTGGCGGCGACCACGAGGGTCGCGGCGACCGCGGCGGTCACGCGTCTGGAACGTGTCGGGAATGGCGTGCGGCGGAGTAAACGCATGGTCCGGTTCGTTCCCTTCGTGACACTTTTGGGTGAGCACGGAAGGGTGACATGCGGGTTGCCGGTTACGCACTGCTTTGGCAGGTGGGGAGCGGAGTGCTACCCGGTCTCATTTGAGTGGAGTATCGGTTACCCCGAAAAATCGGCTGACGGCTGGTCCGTCCGGTCCTTGCGCGGGCGGCGTTCAGCCCACGACGGTGTCGCGGTCCGATTTCGCCCTGGTCAGCAGGAACCCGGCCGCGGCGGCGAGCGGGAACATCACCACCCCGTAGACGGCAGCCGGCACGGCGAGCTGCTCGCTGCCCAGCACGGTCACCGCGACCGTGATCGCCAACGTGCTGTTGTGCACCCCGACCTCGAACGCCGACGCGATCGCCTGCCGCCTGCCGACCCTCGCCAGCCGGGGGAGCAGGTAGCCCGCGGCGAGGCTGCACGCGCAGAACAGCACCGTCACCAGCCCGATGTCGGCCAGGTAGCCGCCGACGTTCTCCCGTTCGGCGACGATCGTGCCCGCGATCACGGCCACCAGCACCACCGCCGAGAAGATCCGCACCGGCTTGTCCGCGCGGTCGGCGAACGCCGCCGACCAACGGCGCACCAGCATGCCCAGCACCACCGGCACCAGCACGATCGCGAACACCTGGGCGACCTTGCCGAACTCCAGCCCCACCGCGCCCCCGGTCGCGGGCTCGAAGTGGTCCAGGGCGAAGTTCACCACCAGCGGCAGGGTGATCACCGCGAGCACCGAGTTCACCGCCGTCAGCGTGATGTTCAGCGCGACGTCGCCGCGGAACAGGTGGCTGAACAGGTTCGCCGTCGTGCCGCCGGGTGACGCGGCGAGCAGCATCATGCCGACCGCGAGCACCGGGTCCAGGCCCAGCACCACCACCAGCCCGAAGCACACCGCCGGCAGCAGGACCAGCTGGGTGGCCAGCGCGACGGCGACGGCACGCGGCTCCCGTGCGATCCGGGCGAAGTCGGCGACCGTCAGCGACAGCCCGAGCCCGAACATGACCACGGCCAGCGCGACCGGGAGGCCGACGCTCGTCAGTGCGGAGTCCACGGCGATCACCTGCGTTTCTGCGTCGAACCCGGAGCGGGAGGAGCGCATCTTCCCCCAGAACCGGGCGAACCGGGAGGGGGTCGCCCCTCCCGGACGTCCGGGAGGGCCGTCACGCCTTGCGCGCGACCACCAACGACTGGCCCGGCGACGTGGTCAACGGGTGGGTGACCGGCTCGTCGAAACCCGCGCCCGCCAGCCACCCGGCGATCACGTCCGCGCCGTAGACCTGACCGCCCTGGCCGTGGAACAGGTTGAGGCTGAACACCCGGGCGAAGGCGTCGGACGCGCGGTCGGGCGAGTGCTCGTCGTGCTCCAGCAGCACGACCGCGCCGCCCGGCCGCAGGGCCGCCGCGACGCGCTCGAGCAACGACTCGTTGGCCGCCGCCGTCCGCCCGTGCACCACGTTGAACAGCAGCGCGGTGTCGTAGTCCCGGCCGAGGTCGAGCCGGTCGTAGTCACCGGAGCGCAAGGTGATCCGCCGGCTCAGCCCCGCGTCGGTGACCGCCGCCGCGCCCACCGCCAACGCGTCGGGCAGGTCGATCACGGTCGCGGCGAGCCCGGGGTGCGTGACGCACAGCCGGATCGCGTGCGTGGCGTGCCCGCCGCCGATGTCCAACAACGTGGCCCCGACCGGCACGATCGACGCCACCTCGGGCGCGATCGCGTCGGCGTGCCCGGACAGCATGCCCTGGAACCGGCGCAGCAGGTCCGGCCGCTGCGCCAACCACGCGTAGAAGTCGAGCGCGGGCCGGCCGGTGCGCACCGACTCCTCCAACCCCTCCCACGACTCGAACAGCACCACCGACCAGAACGCGTCCACGTCGGAGTACCCGCCGGCCAACCACTTCGCGGTCTCGTCGGTGTTGGCGCACCCGTCCGGCCCCGCGGTCAGGTAGCCGAACGACACCAGCGCGTCGACCAGCAGCCCGGTGCCACGCGGGTCCGTGCCCAGCGCGGCGGCCAGCGAGGCGACCGGGCGCGGGCCTTCGGCCAGCGCGGCGAACACGCCGAGCCGCAGGCCCGCCGCGACGGCCCGGTAGCCCGCGGTGGCGAGCAGGTCTTGGAACGACGACGGCGCGTCGTCCGGTCCCAGGTGCAGTGGCACGGTCAGCCCCTTTCCGGCAGCACGCCCGCGGCGGCGAGGAAGTCCACGTGGCGGGAGATCATCTCGGCGTCGGCGGGCGGGAACTCCACCCCGCACGACGCCGCGGCGGCCCACGTGGCCGAGCAGTCGAACACCGGGTGCGCCCGGTGCGTGGTGGTCAGGCCGAACGCCAGCGGCCCGAACGCGCTGTCCGGGCTCTCCAGCATCAACGAGCGCCAGTCCGCGTACTCCAGCAGCCGGGTCGGGTAGCCCTTCTCGGTGAGCACCTCGCCCAGGTCGGCGTAGCTGAACCCGTCGGCCCGGTAGTAGTGGAAGTCCCTGCCGGGGGAGTGCGCACCGTGCGGCGACGGCTGGGTGGAGATGCCCGCGATCGCGCCCGCGAGCCGGTCGACGGGCAGCATGTCGATCACGTCCGGCGTCCTCGGCACCGCGCCCGCGTGCGCGCAGGTCGTGATCTGCCTGCTCAGGTACGACTCCGTCTTCGCCGTCCCGGTGCGCACATCGCCCACGATCGCGGCGATGCGGTGGATCGACACCGGCACGCCCCGGTCCCGCGCGAGCACGCCCATCATGTCGGCCACCCACTTGGTGGTGTGGTACCCGGTGTCCAGGCCGGTCGGGTCCTCGGGCCGGTCGGCCTCGGTGATCAGTTGCCGGTCGTAGTTCGCGCCGAGGAACACGCCGAGCGTCGACATCAGGTGCAACGGCTTGGTCGCGTACCGGGTGGCCAGCCGCAGCACGTCCACCGTGCTGCCCACGTGCGGCGGCATCATCCACTGGTAGGTGAGGACGAAGTTCATCACCGCGCCGTTGTGGTAGATCGCGTCCATGCTCTCGGCCAGCGCGTCGAAGTCCTTCTCCGCCAGGCCCAGCAGCGGCTGGGACATGTCGCCGACCACCGGCACGACCCTGGCCAACTGCTCCTCCGACACGTCGAGGTGCGCGCGCCGCAGGTTCGCCCGGACGCGCGCCAGGGCGACGGCCGGCGTCTCCGCCCGGATCAGGCAGTGCACCTGGGCGTCCGTGCGGGACAGCAGCTCACCCAGCAGGTGCGCGCCGAGGAACCCGGTCGCGCCGGTCAGCAGCACCCGTTGCGCGGGCCCCGTCCGCACCGGGTGCCGCACCTCGATGTCGTCCGGCGGTACCGCGTCGACCCGCATCTCCGGCACGGACGGCAGGCCGGACTTGTAGCGCTTGGCGAACGTGTGGTCCGACGCGGCCGCCTGCTCCACCACCTCGGCCAGTTCGGCGAGGTCGGCGGTCGCGAACAGGGCGCGCAGCGGCACGGTCACGCCGAGCAGCGAGCGGACCCTGGCCAGCACCGCGGCGGCGATCAGCGAGTGCCCGCCCAGGCCGAAGAAGCTGTCCCGGCGGCCGACCATCGGCACGTCCAGCACCTCGGACCAGATCTCGGCCAGCGTCCGCTCCACCGGTGTGCGCGCCGGTTCGTACGGCGTCTGCCGGGCCGCCGGGTCGGGCTCGGGCAGTGCCGCCAGGTCGACCTTGCCGTGCCGGGTGAGCGGCAACTCCTCCAGCGCCACGACGGCGCCGGGCAGCATCGCGTCCGGCAGCCGTCCGGCGCAGAACGCGCGCACGTCGTCCAGTCCCGGCGCGGCCGCCCGTGCCCGCGGCACGAGGTAGGCCACGAGGGTGTCGCCGCGCACCGCCACCGCCGCCTCGGCGACCGCCGGGTGCGCCAGCAGCGCCGCCCGCACCTCGCCCGGCTCGATCCGGTGGCCGCGCAGCTTGACCTGGTCGTCCACCCGGCCCAGGAACTCCAGGGTGCCGTCGGGCAGCAGGCGCACCAGGTCGCCGGTGGCGTACATCCGGCCGCCGACGACCGTCGGGTCCGCCAGGTACGCCGACGCGGTGCGCACGGGATCGCCCCGGTAGCCGCGCGCGGGTGCGATGCCGCCGATGTGCAACTGGCCCGGCACGCCGACGGGCGCCGTGCGCAGGTTCGCGTCCAGCACGTACGCCCGCACGCCGGGTAGCGGTCGCCCGATCGGCAACGTCGCCGCACGCGGGTCGACCTCGCTCGCGTCGACCGTGCGGTAGGCCGTGGCGCAGACCGTGGTCTCGGTGGGTCCGTAGTGGTTGACCAGCGCCACCTTCCCGCCGGTCGACGCGGCCCAGTCGGCGACCGCGGCCGTCGGCACCGCCTCGCCGCCGATCATCATCACCGACAGCGGACCGGGGTCGACGTCGAGGCCCGCCAGGTCCGCGACCCAGCGCTTGAACAGGGCGGCGGGGGAGTCGACCGCGGTGATGGCGTGGTCGGCGCAGAGCCCGATCAGGTCCGTGCCGCCGATCGCCGCCGGTTCCGGGTGCAGGACGACCGCCGCGCCCGCGCACCACGCCGGGAACACGTCGCCCACCGACGCGTCGAAGCTCAACGGCGGGACCATCAGGATCCGCTGCCCCGGCCCGAACCCGTGCAGGTCTATGAACGCCCCGGTCAGGTTGGCCAGCGTGTCGTGCTGCACCTGCACACCCTTGGGCACGCCGGTCGAACCCGAGGTGTAGACGACGTACGCCAACCCGTCGACGGGCACGACCGCGGCCGGCGGCGCGTCGGCCTCGCCGGTGAACGCGTCGTCGCCGGTGTCCAGCAGCGCACCGCGGAACCCGCCGAACCGGTCACGGTCACCCGGCGCGGTGATCACCACGGGCGCGCCGCAGTCGGCGAGCAGCCCGGCCAGCCGGGCCGGCGGGTGCGCCGGGTCGAGCGGCACGTACGCGCCACCGGCCTTGAGCACGGCCAGCAGCGCCACCAGCGCGTGCGGCCCCGCCTTCACCGCCAGGCCCACCGGCGTCTCCGGGCCGACGCCCCACCCGGCCAGCAGGTGCGCCACCCGGTTGGCCCGCCGGTCGAGCTGCGCGAACGACAACTCCGTGCCGTCGGCCAGGTCCAGCACGGCGGTGGTGCCGGGGTGGGCGGCGACCTGCTCGGCGATCCGGTCGAGCACGGCGGGCGGGCGGATCGACAGCCCGGGGTCGAGGCCGTCCTGCGGTTCGCCGTTGAGCCGCCCGGCGGCCAGGCGGTCGGCCTTCGCCGTCGTGTCCACCGCGGACAGCCGGGCGGACGGGTCGGCCACCAGCGCGGCGAGCACCGCCACCAGGTGGTCGGCCAGCCGTGCCACGGTGTCCGCGTCGAACACGTCCGTGCTGTAGTCCAGGTTCGCGGGCCAGTCGCCGTCCGTCTCGCGCACGTGCAGGGTCAGGTCGAACCGGCTGGTCGCGCGGTCGACGGGCAGCTCCGTCGCGCTCATGCCGGCCCAGGTATCCATGCGACCGCCCCGGTTGAGCACCAGCATCACCTGGAACAGCGGGTGGTGCGAGAGGTCGCGGCGCGGCGCGACCCGTGCGGCGACCTCGTCGAAGCTCACCTCGGCGTGGTCGAGCGCGTCGATCGCGGTGGCCCGGGCCCGACCGAGCAGGTCGGCCACGGTCGGGTCGCCGGACAGGTCCAGCCGCAGCGCGGTGGTCGTGACGAACATGCCGACCGAGTGCTCCAACTCGGGGAACGGCCGGTGCGTGGTCGGCGAGCCGATCACCAGGTCGTCCGCGCCCGACCGGCGTGACAGCAGCACGCCGAACGCGGCCAGCAGACCGGCGAACGTGGTGCAGCCGTGCGCGCGGGTCACCTCGGCCAGCTTCCGGGCCAGCGCGGCGGGCACGGTGAACCGGTGGCTGCCGCCCGCGGTGGTGCGGCTCGTCGTCCGCGGCCGGTCCAGCGCCAGGTCCAGCACGTCCGGTGCGCCGGACAACCGGTCGTGCCAGTGGTCCAGCTGCCGTTGCCGTTCGCCGTCGGCGAGCCGGTCCGCCTGCCAGTGCGCGTAGTCGGGGAACTGCGCACCGACCGGCTCCGGTGTCACGCCCGCGTAGACGTCGCCGACCTCGCCCGCCACCACGCCGAGCGACAGGTCGTCGCACACGATGTGGTGCGCGCTGAACACGATCGTCGTGTCACCCGGCCCGACCCGCACCACCCGCACCCGCAGCAACGGCGCGACGGCCAGGTCGAACGGCGTGTCCACCTCGGCCACGAGGACGGCGTCGAGCTCGTCCTCGCCGGAGACCGTCGAGAAGGTCACGTCCGCCGGCACGTCGTCCAGCACCTGCTGCTCGGGCACCCCGTCGGTGTCCACGACCCGGGTGCGCAACG
This sequence comes from Actinosynnema sp. NPDC050801, assembly GCF_040673975.1. NCBI lineage: Bacteria > Bacillati > Actinomycetota > Actinomycetes > Pseudonocardiales > Pseudonocardiaceae > Actinosynnema > Actinosynnema sp. NPDC050801. Next base: position 87,184 of record NZ_JBFAQZ010000008.1, read on the forward strand.
CCTCGTGCCGGTCCATCACGGTCCGCACGGCCGCGCGCAACCGGTCCTCGTCGACCTCACCGGCGATCCGCAGCACGGTGAACATGACGTACGCGCCCGCGTCCAGGCCGAGCCGCCCGGTCAGCCACAGGCCGCGCTGGTTGCCCGACAGCGGCACGACCGCGCCCTCGGGCCGACGCGGCACCGCCTCGCGGGGCGCGGCGGCCAGGCCGCGTTCCGCGAGCAGCTTCGCCAGCAGGCGTTCGCGGTGGTCGGAGAGCTCGGTCATCCCAGTGTCCTCTCAGGCGACGGCGTCTCGTCGGGCACCGCGTCGGGCAGGTCGTCCACGGCCCGAAGTCGGGGCCTGGACCAGGCGTAGGCCGCCAGCGCCAGCATCAGCACGCCGACGACCAGGAAGATCAGGGCGATGCCGCGGCCCTCGCCGACGCCGATCAGCGCGCCGACGCCACCGGCCAGCGGACCGTCGGCGGCCATCAGGGGTTCGGCCACGCCGTCGGTCAGCGGGCCGATCATGAGGAACGCGACGGGCATCGCGGCGGTGCTGAGCACCCGCACCACGGCCAGCACCCGGCCCAGCACGGCCGGGTCGACCTTGGTCTGCAACAACGTCACGCAACACGTGTTGATCAACGGCAGGGTGAACAGGAACGCGGGCGCGGCCACGCCGATCAGCCACGGCGACGGCGCGAGCGAGTGCAGCACCAGGAACACCCCGCCCAGCGCCACCCCGAGGTAGATGCCGTGGACCCGGCGCTTCGGCCCGCCCCACACGCCCATCACCAGCCCGCCGATGAACAGCCCGCTGCCGCCCGCGGCCATCAGCACGCCCAGCGTGGCGGGACCGGAGAACGACAGGATCAACGGCTGCACCAACCCGCCCGCAATGGCGAACAGGAAGTTCCACACCCCGAACACCGCGCACAGCGCGAACAAGCCGGGCGCGCCGCGCAACCACCTCAGGCCCGCGCCGATGCCCTCGCGCTCCTCCTCCGACGAGCCCGCCGGCCGCACGGCGTCGTCGGGCAGGCGGGCCAGCACCAACGCGACCACCGCGAACACCATCGACACGAAGTCGATCAGCAGCACGCCCCGCAGCCCCACCAGGCCGAGCAACGCGCCCGCGACCAGCGGCGCGGCGATCTGCACGCCCTGCGTGATCTGCATCAGCCCGTTGATCCGGCCCAGGTGCTCCTTGGGTACCAACGCGGGCACCAGCGCCGTGTAGGCGATGATGTGGAACGAGTTCAGCGTCGCGGTCAGCGCGGTGGCCGCGTACACCTGCCACAGCGCCAACGCGTCGGTCGACACCGCGACCAGCAGCAGGGCCGTCACCACGCCCGCGCCGCAGTCCGCGAGGAGCATGATCCGCCTGCGGTCGTACCGGTCGGCCACCACGCCCGCGTAGGGGGCGAGCAGGATGCCGGGCACCACCGCGCAGAACTGGATCAGCACGAACGTCGTCACCGACCCCGTGCCCAGGTACACCCACACGCCGAGCACGAAGGCGGTCAGCGCGGAGCCGATCACCGACACCAGCTGACCGGCCCACACCACGGCGAAGCGGCGCAAGCCGGCCTGGCCGCCGGCGGCACCCGCCGCGCTCACCTCGCCTCACCGAGCATCGACTCGACCTCCTCGGCCGACATCCCGGCCAGTTGCAGCCGCAGCTCGGCCACCGCGGCCACCCGTCCCGGCGGGTCGTCCAACGCCACCAGCGCGGCGGCGATCCCGGCGACGGTCGGCGCGGCGAACATCCGGCCGATCGGCACCGTCACGGCGAACGCGGCCTGCACCCTGGCCAGCACCTTCGCCGCGAGCAGCGAATGGCCGCCGAGTAGGAAGAAGTCGTCGTGCACGCCCACGTCCGGCACGCCGAGCACCTCGACCCAGATGTCCGCCAGCACCTCCTCCACCGCGTCGCGCGGCGGCACCCGCTCGCCCGAGACGTCCCACGCCGGTGCGGGCAGCGCCTTGCGGTCGGTCTTGCCGTTGGGCGTCAACGGGAACGCGTCCAGCACCACCGCCGCCGCGGGCAGCATGTAGTCCGGCAGCCGTTCGGCCAACCGCGCCCGCAACCGGGGCCACAGCCCGTCCCGCGCCACCCCGGCACCCGGCACCACGTACGCGACGAGGCGGTCGTCGGAGGCCAGCACGACCGCCTCCCGCACCTCGCCGGACGCCAGCAGGGCGGCCTCGACCTCGCCGAGCTCGATCCGGAACCCGCGCACCTTCACCTGGTGGTCGGCGCGGCCCAGGAACTCCAGCGTGCCGTCCGACCGGTGCCGCACCAGGTCGCCGGTCGCGTACAGCCGCCGTCCGGGCTCCTCGGCGAACGGGTCGGGCACGAACCGGCTCGCGGTCAACCCCGGCCGGTCGTGGTAGCCGCGGGCCACGCCCGCGCCGCCGATGTGCAGCTCGCCGACCACGCCCGGCGGCACCGGCTCCAGCCCCGGGCCGAGCACGTACAGCCGGGTGTTGCCGATCGGCGGCCCGAGGACCACCGGTGCGGGGGAGGGTTCGACCAGACCGGCGGACGACCACACCGCGGTCTCGGTCGGCCCGTAGGCGTTCCACAGCAACGCGTTGTCGGTCAGCAGGTCGTCGGCCAGGTCGCGCGGCAGCGCCTCGCCGCCGCAGATCCGCGTCACGACCCCGGCGGGCACCCCGCCTGCCGCGTGCAGCAGCCGCCACGTCGCCGGCGTGGCCTGCAGGGCGGTGACCTCGCGGTGGCTCAGCAGCTCGCGCAGCGCGCTGCCGTCGGCGGCCACGTCCGGCGGCACGACCAGCACCTCCGCGCCGGCCGTCAACGGCAGCAGCAGTTCCAGCACGGAGATGTCGAACGACAACGTGGTCACCGCGGCCAGCCGGTCCTCGGCGGTCAGGGCCAGCAGCCGTTGGAACGACACGAGCAGGTTCACCACCGCCCGGTGCGGCACCTCCACACCCTTGGGCGTGCCCGTCGAGCCGGACGTGTAGATCACGTACGCCAGGTCCTCGCCGGACGCGGGCGACGGCACGGGTCCCGGCTCGAACCGGTCCGCGTCGGCGAGGCTCAGCACCGTGCCGCCGAACGGCAGCTCGCGGCCCGTGACCAGTACGGCCGCGCCCGAGTCGGCGAGCATCGACGCCAACCGGTCGTCCGGCCAGCCCGGGTCGAGCGGCACGTACGCGGCCCCCGCCTTCCACACGCCCAGCACGGCGGCGACCAGGTCGGGGGAGCGCGGCAGGCACAGCGCGACCGCCGACCCGAGGCCCACGCCGTGCGCTCGGAGCAGTGCGGCGACCTGTTCGGCGCGTGCGTCCAGCTGCGCGTAGGTCAGGTGCGAGTCCACACCGGACACCGCGGTGCCCCGTCCCGCGATCAGGTCCAGCGCGGTGCGGGCGGGCGGCAGCTCCAGGTCGGTGGCGTTGTCGCCCCGCAGGACCTGCCACCGGCGCAGGCCGGTCAGCCCGTCCAGTGCGCTGATCCGCCGTTCCGGGTGCTCGGCGGCGGCGGTGAGCAGCGCGATCAGCCGGTCGGTGAACTCGGCGACGGTCGACTCATCGAACAGGTCGGTGCTGTACTCCACGCCCAGCGCCAACAGGTCGCCCTGCTGGTCGGCGGCCACGGTCAGGTCGAACTTCGCCACCTTCGGGTCGGGCACCAGCGGCGTGACGTGCAGCCCGGCCATCGCGATGGCCATCGGCGGTGTGTTGGTCAGGATCAGCTGGGCCTGGTAGATCGGCGCGTGGCCGGTGCTGCGCTGCGGGCTCAGGTGCTCCACCAGGCGCTCGAACGGCAGGTCGGCGTGCGCGAGACCGTCCGTGACGACCTGGCGGGTGCGGGCCAGCAGCTCGGTGAACGTCGGATCGCCGCCCACGTGCGCGCGCAACGCGAGCGTGTTGACGAAGAACCCGATCAGGCCTTCCAGGTCGGGGTGCGCGCGCCCGGCGACCGGCGTGCCGACCACCACGTCGTCCTGACCGGCCAACCGGCCGAGCCGGGCCGCGAACCCGGCCAGCAGCACCATGTACAGCGTGACGCCGTGCGCGCGGGCCAGCTCTTCGAGCGGGCCGACGGGCAGGTGGCCGTAGTGCAGCGCGCCGCGGTAGGTGACGACCGGTGGTCGTGGCCGGTCGGTCGGCAGGGTCAGCAGCTCCGGGGCGCCCGCGAGGTGCCGCGCCCAGTGGTCCAGGTGCCCGGCGACGACGTCGTCGGCCATCCGGTCGCGCTGCCACACCGCGAAGTCCGGGTACTGCAACCGCAGTGCGGGCAGGTCCGGCCGGCGGCCGTCCAGCGCCGCGTCGTAGGCCTGCCCCAGCTCGCCGAGCAGCACCGACAGCGACCACGCGTCGGAGATGATGTGGTGCAGGTTGAGCACCAGGACGTGGTCATCGTCGGCGAACCGGCCCAGGCTCGCCGTGAACAGCGGTCCCCGGTGCAGGTCGAACCCGATGCCGCCGCGTTCGTCGGCGAACCGCTGCGCCCGCTCGTCCCGGTCCCCGCCGGTGGAGTCGCGCACCGGCAGGTCGTGGGTGGTGAGGGCGGCGGTGCCGGTGGGCGCGACGAGCTGCACCGGCTCACCGCCGGAGTCGGGGAACGTGGTGCGCAGCGACGCGTGCCGGTCGACCAGCACGTCCAGCGCGCGGCGCAGCGCGACCGGGTCGAGCCGACCGCGCAGCCGCAGCGCGACCGGCACGTTGTAGACGGCGCTGCCGGGGGAGAACTTGTCCAGGAACCACAGGCGTTGCTGCCCGAACGACAGCGGGTACGCGGTGGGCGCGGCGGCACGGGCGCGCAGCCGTTGCGCCACCAGCTCGCGCTTGCGCGCCGACGCGGTCGTGCGGTCGGTGTCCGACAGCTCGGTCATGAGGTGCTCCCGGACCTGGTCAGCCGGTCGGCGGCGGCGCGCACGTGGTCGCGCAGGTGCGTCGGCACCCGGTCGCCGAACCGTTCGAGGTAGGCGGCCACGGTGGTGTCGTCGTCCCGCAGGAACGGGAAGTCGGTGGGCACCATGTGCCGGATCGCCAGCAGCGGCACCGGGCTGTGCAGCGGCCGGAAGACGGGGTTCCACAGGCCCGCCTTCTGCGGCGGCCCGGGGTGGAACTCGCCCAGCATCAACCCGTCCCGGGTGTACTGCGGCTTGAGCAGTTCCTGCGCCCGGTCCACCACGTCGAACTCGGTCAGGTCCGGGAACAGCACCAGGATGGTCTTGAACTGCGCGCCCGGCCCCCTCCTGGGTTCCAGCTCGGCGAACCAGTCGCGGTAGTGCAGGAGCAGCGAGGCCAGCTCGTCGGGCCGCTGGGGCGTGCCGGTGTGCACGGACAGGTAGAACAGCCCCCGTTGCAGGGACGTGTCGGTGAACGGGCACACCGCGCCTCGCCGCCCCAGGTCCGGGTGCGGTCCGCACAGGTACTCACCGGCCCACTCGAACACGGTCCGCAGCGGCAGTTCGTGCGCCGCGACCGCGTCGGGAAGCCGAGGCGCGGCGAAGTCCGCGGGCTCGACCAGGGGGTGGGCCTGGTGGGTCGGATGGATCAGCATCAACTCACCTGCCTTTTCTTCCGGGACCGGCGGGCCAGGCCCGCGAGTGCCGCACCGGTCAGCGCGGCCGTGACGCCGCCGAGCAGGCGGTCCTGCCGCCTGGCCCGCGCCAACGCCTCGCCGTAGGGGACCGTGGTGTGCGCGATCAAGGTGTAGAGCGGCACCCACGCGCTCGGGAAGAGCCGGTTCAGCGCCAGGTCCACCCTCTTGCGCAGGGTGAACAGCGGCGAGCGCAGCTTGTCGCGCAGCTCCACGAAGTTGCGCTTGGACAGCTCCGCCAGCACGTCGGTGTGGGGCCGCCGGGCGCTCTCGAACTCGGCCAACGCCTTCGGCAGGTCGCCGGGGTGCGCGGCCAGGCACCGGTCGAGCACCGAGCAGTCCTCGAACGCGGCGTTCATGCCCTGTCCGAAGAACGGGTACACGGCGTGCGCGGCGTCCCCGATCAGCACCACACCCCGTCCCTCGTCCGTGGTGACGTGCCAGGGCGCGGTCCGCACGCTGACCAGGCCGGCCGGCGGGTGCGCCAGGAACTGCTCCACCACGTCCGGGATCAGGGTCGGCGTGTCCGGGAACCGGCGGGCGAAGAACGACCGCACCCGCTCCGGTTCGGTGAGGCCGGCGAACCCGTGCTCGCCCTCGAACGGCAGGAACACGGTCGCGGTGAGCGAGCCGTCGGCGTTGGGGTGCGCCACGATCAGGCCGTCGTCACCCGGCCACACGTGCAGCGCCCGCAGTTCGGTGCGCGGCTCGCCGTCGTCACCGACCGGGATCAGCAGCTCCTTGTAGCCCCACTCCAGGAACTCCTGGTGCAGGTCCATCCGCAGACCGCGTCCCAGCTGTGCGCGCACGGCGGAGAACGCGCCGTCCGCGCCGACGACCAGGTCGGCCGTGTGCACGGTCCCGTCGTCCGAGGTGACCGCGGGTTTCACCCGGTCGACGGCGGTCACCCGGCGGCCCCAGGAGAACTCGACGCCGAGCCGCTCGGCCTCGTCCACCAACGCCACGTTCAGGTCGTGCCGCAGCACGGAGTGCAGGATCTGGTCCTCGGCCAACCCGTACGGCTGGAACCGCAGCGTGCCGTCCGGCAGGTGCACGGCCCGGCCGCGCATGGGCACGGTCAGCGGCGCCAACCGCTCCAGCAGACCGACCTCCCGCAACGCGACGATGCCGCGTTGGGACAGGCCGAGGTTGATCGACCGGCCCTCCTCCCGCACACCCGGCGACCTCGGGTCGCCCCGCCGTTCCAGCACCCGCACGCCGAACCCCCGTCGGGCCAGGTAGACGGCCGTGAGCGACCCGGCGAGCCCCGCGCCGACGACCAGCGCGTCCCCGGTCATGCCTCGTCCTCGTCGGCCAGGGCGCCGAGCAGGCGGTCGATCTCCGCGTCGGACAGCTCGTCGAGCTGGTCGAGCAACGGCAGCGGTCCCCGGGCCGCCGCACCGGTGGCGCCGCCGAGGTTCGCGCGCAGCTCGGCGATGGTGGGCGCGGCGAACAGCGTGGCCAACGGCAGGTCCACGTCCAGCGCGACGCGCACGCGGGCCAGCATCTGGGTGGCGGTCAACGAGTGGCCGCCCAGGGCGAAGAAGTTGTCGTGCACGCCGAGCGGCGCGTCCGCGGGCATGCTCAGCACCTCGCGCCAGATCTGCGCCAGCCGCCGTTCGTCGTCGTCGCGCGGTTCGACCCGTTCGACGTCCTCGGTCGTCCACACCGGATCGGGCAGCGCGTCGCGGTCGATCTTGCCGGTGCCGGTGCGCGGCAGCGCGGGCAGCACGACGACGGCGGCCGGGAGCATGTAGTCGGGCAGGCTCGCGGCCAGGTGCGGGCGCACCCGCCGACGCAGCTCGTCCTCGTCCACGCCCGGGTCGGCGGGCACCGCGTAGGCGACCAACCGGACGTCGGCGGCGTGCGCGGACCAGGCCACGACGACCGCGTGCGCGACGTCCCGGTGGGCGCGGAGCACGGCCTCGACCTCGCCCGGCTCGATGCGGTAGCCGCGCACCTTGAGCTGCCGGTCCGCGCGGCCGAGGAACTCCAGCCTCCCGTCGGAGTGCCGGCGGACCAGGTCGCCGGAGGCGTAGAGCCGCCCGCCGGGCGTGGCGCCGAACGGGTCGGGGCGGAACCGGTCCGCCGTCAGGCCGGGCAGCCCGTGGTAGCCGCGGGCCACGCCGGCGCCCCCGATGTGCAGCTCGCCGATCACGCCCGGCGGCACCGGGCGCATCAGCGGGTCCAGCACGTGCAGCGAGGTGCCCCGCACCGCCGGGCCGAGCCGAACGGGGTCCGGCGCGTGCGACACCACACCGGCCGCCGAGTACACCGTGGTCTCGGTGGGGCCGTAACCGTCGATCAGGATCGCGCCGTCGGTCTGGAGGTCGTCGGCGAGGTCGCGGGTCATCGCCTCGCCACCGCTGATCCGCAGCCGCACGCCCGCGGGCACGCCACCGGCCGCGACGACCATCCGCCAGCTCGCCGGGCCGCCCTGCACGACCGTCGCACCGGTCTCGGCGATGCGTGCGCGCAGCAGCCCGCCGTCGGCCACGTCGTCCGCCGGGATCACCACGAGCGTCGCGCCGCCGATGAGCGGAGCGAGCATCTCCACGGTGGAGACGTCGAAGGCGGGCGTGGTGATGGACGCGAGCCGGTCGTCGGGCGTCAGCCGCGTCATATCGCCCATCGCGCGCAGCAACGCGGCCAGGCCGCCCTGGGTGCACCGCACGCCCTTGGGCTTGCCGGTGGACCCGGACGTGTGGATGACGTAGGCCAGCATCCCAGGGTGCTGCGCCACCGCGGGCGGCGGCGTGTCCGGTCGGGCGTCGAGGTCGGCGGTGTCCAGGTCCACCTCGGTCCACGGGCCGGTCAGCGGTCCGGTGGTCGCACGGGACGCGCCGTCGGTGACGAGCACCGGCACGTCGGAGCCCGCGACCATGGCGGTCAGCCGCGCTGGCGGCCACGACGGGTCCAGCGGCAGGTAGCCCGCACCGGCCCGCCACGCGGCGAGGATGCCGACCACCATGGGCGCACCGCGGTCCAGGCACAGCGCCACCGGCTGGTCGGGCCGCGCGCCCGCCGCGAGCAGCACGTGCGCCAGGCGGTTCGCCGCGCGGTCCAACTCGCCGCACGTCAGCGCGCCCTCGACGGCGACCGCGTCCGGGTGCTCGGCCAGCGCGGCGAACACCAGGTCGGCCGCGGTCTCCGCGGGCACGTCGACGGCGGGTTCCTGCGGCGCGTCGTCGCCGAGCGGCAGTTCGGCGACCCGGTCGGCGGGCGAGGCGTGCACGGCGGCGGCGAACACCGCGTGCAGCGCGGCGACCGTCTCCGGCGTGAACAGCTCGGTGTCGTACTGCCAGCGGGCGAACCACCGCCCGTCCGCCCGTTCGACGGTCAACGACAGGTCGAACTTCGCCCCGCCGTTCGCGACCGCCTCGGGGCGCAACGTGATCGGACCGGCCGCACGCGCCGGTGGCACCGGCTCGACCGCGAACATCACCTGCACCAGCGGCGCGTGGGCGAGCGTCCGCTGCGGCGCGACGATGTCCACCAGCTGCTCGAACGGCAGGTCCTGGTGGGCCAGCGCGGCCACGGTCGCCTCCTCGGCCGCCGCGACCACCTCGCCGAACGTCGTGTCGGCGTCGAACCCGGCCCGCAGCGGCAGGGTGTTGGCCACGAACCCGACCAGGCCCTCGGTCTCCGGCAGGGTGCGTGCCGCGACGGGCGTGGCGACCAGGAAGTCCGCCTGCCCGGTCACGCGGTGCAGCACGCACTGGAACACCGCCAGCAGCCGGGCGAACGACCCGTCCGGCACGGTCAGCTCCGCCCGCAGCTCCGCGCCGCGCCCGGTGGGCGTCGACGGTCGTGCCCGGTCGGTCGGCAGCGGCAGCACGGTCGGCACGCCGTGCAGTGCCTCGCGCCAGAACTCCGCGTCGGCGGCGAACGCGCCCGCCTCCACCTGCTCCCGTTGCCACACCGCGTAGTCGGGGTACTGCACCGGCAGGTCCGGCAGGTCGTGCGGCTCGCCGGCGACCTCGGCCGCGTAGAGCAGGGCCAGCTCGTCGAACAGCACCGCGCACGACCAGCCGTCCGCGATCGTGTGGTGCAGCACCAGGACCAGCACGTGCTCGTCCGGTCCGACCCGCACGAGGCCCGCGCGCAGCAACGGCCCGCCGTGCAACGCGAACGGACGGCAGACCTCCTCGCGCACCACCGCGTCCACGTCACCGGACGGCAGCCGCACCAACGGCACGGTCACCGCCGCGGACACCACCTGCACCGGCACGCCGTCCTCGGCCGCGAACCGCGTCCGCAACGCCTCGTGCCGGGCGACCAGCGCGTCCAGCGCCGTCCCCAACGCCTCGGCGTCCAACGGCCCGTCGATGCCGACGCGCCAGCCGATGTTGTAGACCGGGCTCTCGGGCAGCAGCTGGTCGACCAGCCACAACCTGCGCTGCCCGGACGAAGCCGGGAAGCGGAACACCTCGTCCGCCCGACCTTCCGGTATCACCGCGCTCATCGCGATCCCTCCCCCCTCAGATCGACACCCGTCGAACCGGTGTCCCGCGAACCGGCAGCTCGTGCACCGGCATCTCGTGCACTGGCTTGTCGTGCACTGGCGTCCCGCGAACCGGCGCCCTCGGGCCAACCCCGGCGGTCGACCGCCACGACCCGGAACTCCGCCGTGTGCCGGGAGCCCGCGGCGTCGGTCAACCACAGCTGGTCCGGGCCGGGCAGCATCTCGCCCACGCCCAGCGGCGCGTCCGGTCTCTCGCGGTCCAGCGCGCGCACCGCGTGCGCGAACAACTCGACCGACGGCTGGCTCTCCAGGTCCACGTAGAACGGCTTGTGCTCCACCGGGCTCTTCACGAACACGAACCTCGGCACGCCGTGCTCACGCCGCCAGGCCTGCGCCCGCAGGAAGCGGGTCGCCTCGTCCGGGGCGAACGCGAACGCCGACCGCGCGGCGGGCAACCGCCAGCCCTCCCGGGCCACCACCAACCGGTCCAGGCTGGTCCTGGGTGTGTGCTCGCCCGCGGGCACCAGCCGGAAGTGCTGCACCAGCTGCGCCATCACCTGTTCGTTGAGCAGCTCCACCAGGTCGTGGCACACCCGGCCGTCACGGCTGCGCGCTACCAGCCGTCCGCCGGTCTCGGTCACCTCGCACGCGCCGACCGGCACCGCGTCGCGCAACCCGGGCCCGCACGCGTCGTGCCCGAACACGATCTTCAGGTCGTCCGGCGAGACCAGCGCGTCGGCGAGCCGCTGCGGCGTGCCGCCCTCCTCGCGGGTGGTCGCCAGGACGATCCGCGGTCCCGCCATGTCGTGCTTCATCGCCGCGCGCAGCTGAGCCGGATCGGGGTGCTGGGAGACGAACAAGGCCGAGCGCATGGTGTTCACGCCGGGGTGCACCTCGCCCAGCACCCACCGGTAGTCACCGGCCCGGATCGCGTCCTCGTCCCGTGCCGCGATCAGGACGTCCGGGCTGTGCTGGACCGCGCCGCGCCACCCCGGTCGGGGCGTGGCGAACGCCTTGAGCACGGCGTCCCGCACGTCCCCCACCCGGTAGTGGACCTCGCGCCCGTCCGACGCGGCCGGTCCCAGGGCCTTGGCCCAGCGGTCCTGGAGGCTGCGGACGAGCCGGTCGATCAGCCGCTCGTCGAGCCGGAAGATCGTGTCGTTGGCCCACAACCAGAAGTCGGCCAGCCGCACCCGGTCCGAGCCGGTGGCCGCGACCCGTTCCCGGTACACCTCGCGCAGCGCCCGCCCGTACAGGGCCGCGCCGGCGGAGGTGAACCACCGTGCGGCTTCCAGCACCAGCGACAACGGCGTCCACAGCGTGTCCACCAAGGCGGGGGAGAGGGTGACGTCGAGGTCGCGTCGGCACTCCTCGTGCACCACCGTGCGACCGGCGTAGAACAGGCCGGGTCGCCGCACGGCGGCCGTGCCGGTGATCGCGGTGAACTTCTCGTGCAGCTCGTCGATCGCCCGCACCAGCCGGTCTGGGTCGCCGACGGCCGCGGCCACCTCGTCCCGCGCCTGCTCGACCTCGCCGAGCGCGCGCTCGGCCCCGGCCCGGACCTCGGGGTCGCCGATGGCCTCGATCTGGTCGCGCAGGGCCGTTTCCGGCACCAACGCCTCCGGCGGCACCTCCAACGTCCACGCGATCCGCTTGGCCTGCCGCAGCCCTTCCAGGGTCGCCAGCACGTCCTCCACCGGCCGGTCGAGGTCGTGCGCGAGCTCGGGCGCCCGGCGCAGCCCGTCGCAGGCGGCCAGCACCGCCGCGTCCAACGCGGGCAGCCGGACCGGACCGGTCATCGGGACGTGCAGCGTGTCGCCCTCCACGTCCACGAACGGCATCCGCCGCGGCACCGCCCACGGCCGCACGGCGTCGGTGGTCAACGCCTCGGCCAGCTGCTGGACGGCCCAGTTCTCCAGGTACGTGGTGCGCGAGTCGACGAGGTTCGGCCCGGGTCTCGCGGTGATCGCGGCGGGTGCGTCGTCGGAGACCCTGGCCCAGCCGACCGGCCCGAAGAAGCCGATGGTGTCGTTCTTGGCGCAGTAGCGCTGGAGGTAGCTGACGACCGTGTGCTCCCAGCGGCGGTAGTCGACGTTGCGCGACGCGGACCGGTCACCGGACAGCGCCGCGTGCAACGCGTCGACGGCGGTCCGCAGGGCGCGCGGGTTCTGCCACGCCACCGCCTCGCGGAACCTGGGGTCACCGCTGACCACGCGCAGGACCCCGGCGGCCGCCGCGCGGCCCGCCTCGAACCGGGTCGTGTACTCGGCGAGCAGGGTCTCCTGCCGTGCGGCGGCCTCCTCCGCCGCGACCAACGCGGCGTCGACCGCCTCCGGACCGGCCACGGCGACCGCGTCCGCACCGGCCACGGCGACCGGATCCGCGATCGGCAGCGCGGCCACGGCGGCGCGCGCCTCGGCGAACCGCCCCTTGCGCACCAGCCTGCCGATCCGCCGCAACGCCGACCGCCGCTCACCGTGAGCGCGGTCCTCGGCGTCCCGCAGCACCCGGAACGCCGCCCACCGGGCCTCGCCCACCGCGTCCTCGGCCGCCGTCACCGCCTCCGCCGCACGGGCCGCGTCCGGGCTCGCCACGGCCAGCAGCGGCTCGATGCCGAACCCCGTGCCGCGCAGCTCGACCCACCGCCACGCCGCCCAGTCACCGGCACCGCCGGGCAGCACCAGGTGGTCCGCCACCGGCTCGACCGGCGCGGGCGTCCGCGGCTCGAGCACCACGTACGCCGACCGGTCGCGCCGGGTGATCCCCGCGGGCAGGACGACGGCCGCGCCCGCCGCGGCGTCCACGGCCGCCGCGCACGCCGCCAGCGTCCGGGTCCGGTGCAGGACGGCGACCGGGACCTCGACCCCGAACTCCTCGCGCACCCGGAACGCCAGCCGCACCGCGAGCAGCGAGTTGCCGCCCACCGCGAAGAAGTCGTCCTCCGCGCACACCTCCGACCCGCCGAGCAGGTCCTGCCACAACCCGGCCAACCGCCGTTGCGTGGCGGTCGACGGGAGGGTTCGGTCCGTGCCCCGCGCGCCCGGGGCACGGACCGACCGCAGCGCCGCCCGGTCCACCTTGCCGCTGCGGTTCAGCGGCAGTTCCGCCAGCGGCACGTACCGCGCCGGGCAGAGGAAGGCGGGCAGCCGTTCCGCGACGTGCGCACGCACGTCTTCGACGTCCAGGTCACCGCTCGGCACGACGTAGGCCACCAGGTGCCGCGCGTCGTCGTCGCCGATGGGCAGCACGGCCGCCGCGGCGACCGCCGGGTGGACCCGCAACACGGCCTCGACCTCGGCCGGCTCCACCAGGAACCCGCGCACCTTGACCTGGCGGTCCGCGCGCCCCAGGAATTCCAGCACCCCGTCCGGCCGCCACCGCGCCAGGTCGCCGGTCCGGTACAGCCGCCCGCCGGGCGAGCCGAACGGGTCCGGCACGAACTTCGCCGCCGTCAACGCCGGCGCGTCCCAGTACCCGCGCGCCAACCCGTCGCCACCGGTGTACAGCTCGCCGGGCACACCCACCGCCACCGGCCGCATCGCCTCGTCCAGCACGTACGCCGTGGTCCGCTGGATCGGCGTGCCGATCGGCACGGTGGCGCCCACGTCCGCGGCCGACCGCACCACGTGGCAGGTGGTGAACGTGGTGTTCTCGGTCGGCCCGTACCCGTTGACCACCGGCTTGCCGCCGCGCACCGCCAACGCCGCGCGCACCGCGTCCGGGGCCAGCACGTCACCACCGGCCAGCAACTGCTCCACCTCGGCCACCACCGACGGGTCGAGCTGGTGGAACAACCCGGCGGTCAGCCACAGCACGTCCACCCGGTGCGTGCGTAGCAGCCGGGCCAGCACTGCGGGGTCCGGTGGGCCCGGCGGCGCGGGCACGACCCGGCCGCCGGTCAGCAGCGCCCCCCACACCTCCAGCGTGGTCAGGTCGAACGCGGTCGCGGACAGGTGCAGGAACGTCCGCCCCGGTCCGAACCGCCCGAACGTCGGCCGCGTCACCAGCCGCACCACACCCCGGTGCGGCACGGCGACACCCTTCGGCCTGCCGGTCGACCCGGACGTGTAGTTCACGTACGCCACGCCCAACGGGTGCGCGGCGACCACCGGGAACACCGGTGACTGCGCCGCCAGGTCCACTTCGGACAAGACCACCGACGCGACGCCCCCGGGCAGCGCGCGCGGCCGGTCGGACACCACCAGCGGCGTGCCGGACTCGCGCAACGCCACCGCGTCGCGTGCCGCCGGGTTCGCCGGGTCCAGCGGCAGGTACGCCGCGCCGGTCTTCAGCACGGCCAGCACCGCGACCACGAAGTCCGCACCGCGCGGCAGCGACAGCGCCACCGGCCGGTCGACCCGCGCGCCCCGCGCCACCAGCACGTGCGCCAACCGGTTCGACCGCTCGTCCAGCTCGGCGTAGCCGATCCACCGGTCGCCGTCGAAGACCGCGTCCGCCTCCGGCCGCAGCCGCACCTGCTCGGCGAACAGGTCCGGCACGGTCGCGTCCGCCGGGTAGTCGACCGCGGTGTCGTTCCACCGCCGCAACACCTCGGCCCGGTCGCGCGGACCGCCCAGCTCGCCCACCGGGCGGTCCGGCGCCCCGGCCATGTCCGCGAGCAGGTCCCGCACCTGCGCCAGCACCGCGTCCGCGGCCCACCGGGGGAACCGGCCGGTGTCGTGGATCAGCTGGAAGCTCAGGCGCGGTTCGGCGAAGGCGTACAACGTCATGGCGTAGCCGGGGGTGCGCAGGATGCGCACGCTCCTGCCGGGCGGTGCGGACGGTCGCGCAGCCAGCACCGTGCCGAGCTCCCGGTGCTCGAACAACACCAGGCTCCGCATCAGCGGCACGTCGTGCCCGGCCGCGCGCTGGATCACCGGCAGCGGGCACAACTGGTGGTCGCGCGCACGCACCGACCGCTCCCGCACCGACCGCAGCCAGTCGGCCACCGACGCGGTGCGGTCCACCGGCAGCCGCAGCGGCACGGTCGCCAGCAGCAGTCCGAGCATGTCCGCCGCGCCGTCGACGGTGTCGTGCCGCGCCGCCCTGGTCACCCCGAACACGGCCTCGTCGGCGTGGGCGTGCGTGGTCAGCACCAAGCCCCACGCGGCCAGCACCAGCGTGTTCACCGTGACGCCCGTCTGCGTCGCCAACGCCCGCACCGACTCGGTCTCGGCATCGGACAGGGCGAGCGCGGCGGTGGCCATGACCGGCGTGTCCGGCCCGGCGTGCTCCAGCGGCAGGGGACCGGGTTCGGCCGACCCGGCCAGTTCCGCCGCCCAGAACCGCTCGTCGGCCAGGTACCGGGGGTGCTCGGGCGCGGTACGGGCGTCGTACCACCGGGCGTAGTCGGTGAAGTCCGGGCGCGGGACGAACTCCAGCGGGCCGTCCGCGAGCCGGGCCGCGTAGTCGTCGTCGATCTCGGCCAGCAGCATGGCCAGCGACCGGCCGTCGAGGATCGCGTGGTGGAACGTCGCCACCACCACGTCACCCGGCAGCGCCACCACGTTCCCGGGCAGCGCCACGACCCGCAGCGGCGGCGCGGACACCGGGTCGACCCCCGCCCGCCGGTCGGCCGCCAGGAACGCGTCCAGGTCCGCCACCGAGTCGTCCACCAGCAGCGGGACGTCGTCGACCGGTCCCGGCCACTGCTCCATGCCGCCGTCCGCGCGCCAGGTGAACCGGGTCCGCAGCACCGGGTGCCGTCCGACGGCCGCCCGCCATGCCGCCAGGTAGACCCCCGCGTCCAGGCCGTGCGGCCAGTGTTGCACGCACTGGATGACGTCCGTCCCGGCCGACGGGTCCCGCAACCCGGCCGCGATCATTCCGCTCTGCAACGGCAGCGCGGGCACGAGTCTCGGCACCGAATCGGTGTGCACCAAAGCCTCCCCGATGAATGTGTTTCGGGCGCGCACGACCGAACCGGCCGCCGGGAATTCCCGGAGACCAATTCCGGACAGCCTTGACCGCCCTTTTGGGGCAGGTGTGCGTAATGCGCGAGGGTGGATCCGGGTGGAGCGTCAGCCGCGGTGCGCGGCGATGTGCTCGCGGACGCTGCGCGGGCGCATGTCCGTCCACACCCGGCCGATGTGGGCCAGGCAGTCTTCCCTGGTGCCGCGTGTCCCCTCGGCCCGCCATCCCAGCGGGAGGTCCCGGTCGGCGAACCAGACCGAGTACTGCTCCTCGTCGTTCACCACGACCAGGAATTCATTGTTATCTGCGTTCTCGTCACTCATGCAGTGTTCTCCAGCCCTGGGCGGATGCGGGCGGGTTGCCGTTCGCGCAACGTTACGCGCCGCGTCTCGTAATGTGGAATCCACTGAATGGTCGAACCATCCATTGGTTATGGGTGGCGTGACTTATTGAATCTCCCTATGGCGCGTTGCGCGGCGTGTCCGACCGGTCACCGAAGGCTTTCCCCGGCCCGGTCGGGGTCAATTCCCGGCGGACGTGGAATCCGGGCACCTGTTATCGCTAACAGAGCGGCGCGGTGCGGCCGATCGGCCTAATCTGTCGAACATCTTCGACTACAGAGGGTTGACCGGCGGGCGAAGTGACGCGGCTATTGAACCGTCGCCGATCGTGCTGTTAGCGTTAACAGGCGCGACCCGAGTAGACGGCGACCCCGTCCGCCCGCACCGCGATCCGCCGCCACGCCGTCCCACCGGCCCGCACCAGGCTCGACGCCCGCGGGCCACCGTTCGTCCATGCAGCGTCGCAGGGAGAGCAACCATGAGATCGACTTATCGGAGCGCGCGCCGCGGCGGCCTCGCTCTGGCCACCGTCACCACGTTGCTCGGTGCGGTCACGGTGGCCGTGCCGACCGCCGCGTCGGCGGCGGTGGTCGACACCAACGCCTCGTACGTGCTGGTCAACCGCAACAGCGGCAAGGCGCTGGACGTCTACGACCTCGCCACCGCCGACGGTGCCAGGATCTCGCAGTACACCCGCAACGACGGCGCCTGGCAGCAGTGGCAGTTCGTGGACTCCGGCGGCGGTTACTACCGGCTGAAGTCGCGGCACAGCGGCAAGGTCCTGGACTTCCCCTCCACCGCCGACCGCGCCGGCCTGGTGCAGAACACCGACGCCAACCGCACCGGCCAGCAGTTCCGCCTCGCCGACTCCGCCGGCGGGTACGTGCGGTTGCTCAACCGCGCCAGCGGCAAGGCGGTCGACGTGCTGGACTTCTCCACCGCCGACGGCGCGCAGCTCATCCAGTGGCCCGACACCGGCGGCACGAACCAGCAGTGGCAGCTGGTGAAGCTCGGCACGCCCGCGCCGGGCACGTTCACCAACCCGATCAAGCGCAACGGCCCCGACCCGTGGCTGCAGTACCACAACGGGTACTACTACCTGGCCACGACGACGTGGAACTCCACGATCACGATGCGCCGGTCGCGCACGCTGGCCGGGCTGTCCACGGCGGCCGACCAGGTGGTCTTCAACCTGACCCGGCCCAACGGGTGCTGCAACATGTGGGCGCCGGAGTTCTTCCTGCTGAACGGCCGCTGGTACCTGTACTACGTGGCCGGGCAGAACGTGTCGGACTACAACCCGACGCAGCGGTTGCACGTGCTGGAGTCCTCCGGCTCCGACCCGATGGGCCCGTACAGCTTCAAGGCCGACCTCGGCAACACGTGGGAACTCGACCCAAGCATCCTGCAGCACAACGGGCGGCTGTACCTGATGGGCAGCGCGATGGACGGCACCCAGTCGCTGACCATCACCCCGCTGTCCAACCCGTACACGATCAGCGGCGCGCGGCGCACGATCAGCCAGCCGACGTTGTCCTGGGAACGGCAGACGGCACCGGTCAACGAGGGCGCGGAGCCGCTGTACCACAACGGGCGCACGATGATCGTGTACTCGGCCAGCGCGTGCTGGGGCCCGGACTACAAGCTCGGCCTGCTCACCCTGACCGGCTCCGACCCGCTGAACCGCGCCCACTGGACGAAGTCGCCCAACCCGGTGTTCCAGCGCAACGACGGCAACGGCGTGTTCGCGCCCGGCCACAACGGGTTCTTCAAGTCGCCCGACGGCACCGAGGACTGGATCGTCTACCACGCCAACGACTCCGCGGGCGGCGGCTGCGACATGAACCGGTCGACCCGCGCGCAGAAGTTCACCTGGAACGCCGACGGCACGCCCAACTTCGGCACCCCGGTCCGGCTCGGCACGACGCTCACCGCACCGTCCGGCGAATGAACCTCCCCCGGGGCGGGTGTCTCCCGCCCGCCCCGGGGCTCCCCGTGAAAGGCACACACGGCTGATGTTGCAACGACGCACGCTGCTGGCCGGAGGACTCGCCTCACTGGCCCTGGCCCGGACCGGGACCGCCGCCGCGGCCCCCGGCGACTCCGCCTACGTGATGGGGTACTTCACCGAGTCACCGAACAAGGTCGCCGACCGCTACGCCCTGCACCTGGCGGTCAGCACCGACGGGCTCACGTGGACCCCGCTCAACCAGAACAACCCCGTCGCCACGCCCACGGCGGGCACCGGCGGCCTGCGCGACCCGTTCATCATGCGCAAGCAGAACGGCGGGTTCGTCGTGCTGGCCACGGACCTCACCGGCACCGACTTCACCCGCCAGAACCAGTACATCCACGCCTGGGACTCGGCGGACCTGCGGTCGTTCACGGGGTACCGCCGGTTGAAGATGCACTCGATGCCGACCCACACGTGGGCGCCCGAGGCGTTCTGGGACGCCGCGCGAGGCCAGTACGGCATCCTCTACTCGGCCAACAGCGGCGGTCGTGACGCCTTCTACGTCAACTACACCACCGACTTCGTCACCGTCAGCGCGCCGCAGCTGTTCTTCGACCCCGGCTTCAACGTCCTCGACGCCACGGTGCACGTCGGCAACGGCACGAACTACCTGTACTACAAGAGCTTCGCCGACGGCCGCCTCTACGGCGCCCGGTCCAGCACGCTCAACCCGCGCAGCTTCGACCGCGGCACCTACACCAGCGGTGTCGTCAACGGCGGCATCGAAGCACCGATCGTGGTCAAGGCGCACAACCGCAACGAGTGGTGGCTGTGGGGTGACTCGTTCTCCCCGGTCAACGGCGAGCTGTACGCGTGGCGCAGCGGCGACATCAACGCCAACTCGTGGACACCGCTGACCAAGGCGCAGTACACCCAGCCGCTCAACGCCAAGCACCCCACCATCTGCGGCATCACCGCCACCGAGCACGCCAACCTGCTGTCCCGGTGGGGCGCGCCGAGGTGGAACCGGATCAAGTCCTACAACTTCCCCGACCACCTGGTCCGGCACGCGGGCAACGTCGCCCGCATCGACCCCTACCCGTTCGACCCCTACCAGGACTCGATGTGGCAGCTCGTGCCCGGCCTCGCGTCCTCCTCCGGGGTGTCGTTCCGCTCGGTCAACCACCCCGACCGCTACCTGCGCCACGTGAACTACGCGCTGGCGTTGGCGGCCGACGACGGCAGCGCGACCTTCGCCGCCGACGCCACGTTCCACCGCGTCGCCGGCCTGGCCGACGGCGCCTGGACCTCCTTCCGCTCCCACAACTTCCCCGACCGGCACCTCCGGCACGCCGGATACGTGCTGCGCATCGACCCGATCAGCACCTCGACGGATCGGGCCGACGCCACGTTCCAGGTCGGTTCCTGACCCACAGGTCGGACCGATCGGGCTGCGGGCGCGGCACCTCGGCGGCGTGCCGCGCCCGCAGAGCCCTCTCCTGTCCGCCGAGCGGTGTCGGGGTCGGCCGCGCCGGCGACACCACTGTGCGATGCCGGTCCCGACGTCAGGGGCGGAAGGTTTCAGCTCGTGGTGGGGACGACGTCGACCCAGTAATCGATGCCGATGTCGTGGTGGGTCGGAACCCGGCGTCGGTCCGATACCTGCCGTTGGCGTACGCACCCGGTGCCGTCCACAGCGGAGCGGAGACGACATCGCCGGCTCTGCCGCGATTTCCGCCCCGGAGCGGCCGCCACCAGGCATGATCTACGCCGGGGGTGGGTGATGTCACGAGTGGTCAGGTGGTCCGCGGTCGGGTTCGCGGTGGTCGTCGCCACGGCGTGGATCGTGTTGGCGCAACCGGCGTCGGTGGCCGGCCAGGCCCGGCCGTGGTCGGGCGGCGTGGCACCGGCCGAGGTGGCGGCGGCGTTCGAGCGGTGCGTCGAGCAGGCGGGCACCGACGAGGCGTTCACGATGGGGCCCGCCCACCTGCGCGACGACGGCCGGCTCGTGATCGGCGCCGTCTCCGACGACACGCTGCTGGAGTGCGGCGTCGGTGAACGGGGGATCACGGTCGTCACCGCGGAAGCGGACGACCATTCGGGCCGGAAGGTGCCGTTCGGCGGCCTCTCCCTGACCGGCTACGAGGGTCGGCCCGGGGCGACCGTCGTCGGGTACGCGGGTGACGACGTGGCTGCGGTGAACTTCCGCACGCCGGACGGTCGGGTGATCCCCGCGCGGGTGCGCAACGGCGTCTTCGTCTTCGAGCTGCCCGGCACGCCCGAGTACGACTACCAGGACCTCACCCACGAGGCGTTCGACGCGACCGGAGCGGTGATCCCCGGCCGGTGAGCCGGGGTCACGGCAGGATCGAGTCGACGTAACCACCGTCCACGCGCACCGCAGCTCCGGTCGTCGCGGACGCCTGCGGCGAGGCCAGGTACACCACCAGGTTGCCGATCTCCTCGGGCTCGATCAACCGCCCCAGCAGCGACTGCGGCCGGTGCACGCGCATGAACTCCCGCTGCGCCTGCTCCCACGGCAGCGAGCGGTCCACCAGTTGGTAGACGAAGTCCTCCACGCCCCCGGTGTGCGTCGGACCCGCGATCACGCAGTTCACCGTCACCCCGCTGCCCGCCGCCTCCTTGGCGAACCCCCGCGACACGCCCAGCAGCGCCGTCTTCGACACCCCGTAGTGGATCATCTCGGCCGGGATCACGACGGCCGAGTCGCTGGCGATGTACTGCACGCGCCCCCAGCCGCGCTCCCGCATCCCCGGCAGGTAGGTGCGGGTCAGCCGGACCGCCGCCAGCACGTTCACCTCGAAGTACCGCCGCCACTCGTCGTCGCTGATCTCCAACGCGGGCCGCGCGCCGAAGATGCCGACGTTGTTCACCAGCACGTCCACCTCGGGCAGCGCCGAGGCCAGCGCGGCCGCGCCGTCGGCGGTCGACACGTCCGCCGCCACGCCCAGCACGTCCGCCCCCGGCACCACCGCGCGCAGCCGCGCCACCGCCTCGTCCACCGCGTCGGGCTTGCGCCCGTTCACCACCGTCCGCGCGCCCGCCCGCGCCAACGCCGCCGCGATCGCCTCGCCGATGCCCTGCGTCGAACCGGTGACCAGCGCCGTCTTCCCGCTCAGATCCAGGTGCATGGCGACCATGATCGCGCAAACGGGGTAACGCCGCCGTTCGCCGACGACCGCCGACCACGCTGCCCCGGTGGCCACAGCTCTGCCGACGCGATTCGTGCGGTGATCTCCACTCTCGGTCATTGTCGAGATCCGGAAGGAAACCCCATCGAGTGAGAGCCGAACCCGATTCGCCGCTGCCTGATGGTGGTGATCCGTCCGTAGGCTGCGGTTCCTGGGGCAAGCCGCGTCATCGATCGGAAGGGGGATCCCCATGTCGGACCGGGTTCTGCTCGACAACATCGACCGGGTTTTCGCGATTCTCGACGTCGACGGCGACGGTGGGATCAGCAAGGGCGACTTCACCGCGATGGGGGCCGGGGTGGCGAGGGAGTTCGGGTTCGACGAGAACGCGCCGCAGGCCCGGAGCCTGATCACGAAGTACGAGGGGATCTGGGACCACCTCCGCGGCGCGGACCTCGACGTCGACGGCGTGGTGGGTGCGGCGGAATTCCGGGAGGCCCACACCTCCGGGAGGGTGACCACCGAGGTGCTGGTCGAGAGGTGGCTGTCCGCGACGCACGGGAACTTCGAGGTGGCCGACCGCGACGGTGACGGTTACATCGACCTGGAAGCCTTCGCCGCCATCTACCGGGGAGCGGGGATCCCGGACCGGAAGGTGGCCGAGACGGCGTTCGGGGCGATGGACGTCGACGCCGACGGCCGCCTCGACTGGAACGAGCTGTCCGCGCACGCGCGAGGCCTGTTCACGGCGACCGACGAGTCCGCGAAGGGCACCCACATGGTCAGCGGCGACTGACGGCGACGGTCCCGGCTCACCACCGCGGGACGGAGTCGGATCCCGCGTGACCCGGATCGTTGCTCGAACCGTCCGCGTGACCGGCGCACTCCCGATCGGACGGCGGTCGGTCGAGTGGTGCGGACACCCGGGGGTTCACGAGTACAGCGCGCCCAGGAACTCCACCAACAGCCGCTCCCGCAACGCCGGACTCGCCGCCGCGAGCAGGGCGTTCACCGTCGCCATCCGCTCCGGCAGCACGCTCTCGCCCCCGCCCATCCCGGCCGCGGCGAGCAGCCCGGCGAACTCCTCGGGCGTGAGCGAGTCCGGCTGGAGCCCGCCGATGAACGCCACGACCTCGGGAGCCACCCGCACCGGTCCTGCCTCGATCGCGGCCTCCACCGACGCCCGCAGGTCGTCCACCAGTTCCGACTCGTGCCCGGCGTTCGCCGCCGTGACGGTGAGGTGCAGGTTCGCGGGGGAGGAGCGGTAGGCGAACTGCGGCTGCACGTACCAGTTCCGCGCCTTCATCTCGTCGGCCACGGTGAACACGTCGAAGTCGTCCCGCGCGGCCGCCACCGCCAGCAGCGTCGCCGACGGCGTGCCGAGCACCCGCAGCCCGTCGATCCGCGCGATGCCCTCACGCAACAGCCGGGTGCTCTCCAACGCCTGGCGCGCGAGCGAGCGGTACCCGTCGTCACCGATGTGCCGCAGCACCGCCCAGGCGGCGGCCAGGGGACCACCGGACCGGGTGGACTGCGTGGTCGAGTTCAACATCGTGTAACCGGGCCACGCCGCCGACGCGAAGTACTGCGACCGGCGCAGGTCGGCCGACGCGTGCAGCAGCACGGACGTGCCCTTCGGGCAGTACGCGTACTTGTGCAGGTCGACCGAGATGCTGGTGACACCCGGTACGGAGAAGTCGAACGGCGGCACGTCCGACGCGTGCGGCAGCACCCACCCGCCGATGCACGCGTCCACGTGGCAGCGCACGCCGCGTTCACGGGCGGCGGCCGCGATCTCGGCGATCGGGTCGACCACCCCGTGCGCGTACGACGGCGCGCTGGCCACCACGAGCACCGTGGACGGGTCGATCGCCGCCGCCATCGCCACCGGGTCCGCCCGGAACGTCTCCGGGTCCACCGGCACCGCGACCACCCGCACCCCGAAGTAGTGCCCGGCCTTGTGGAACGCCGCGTGCACGGTCTCCGGCACCACCATCGAGGGCCGCGCGACGTCGGGCCGCGAGTCCCGTGCCGCGACCACCGCGAGCAGGCACGACTCGGTGCCGCCGGACGTGACCGTGCCGACGGTCGCGTCGTCACCGCCCAGCAACCGGGCCGCCGTGCGCACCACGTCGTTCTCCAGCCGCAGCAAGCTCGGGAACGCGGTCGGGTCGAGCCCGTTCACCGACGCCGCCAGGGCGTGCGCGGACGCCGCCAACTCGTCCAGGCCGGGCAACGCGCTGTCGTACACGTAGGCCAACGTCCGCCCGCCGTGCGTGGGCAGGTCGCCGGCACGCAGGGCGCGCAGCTCGGCCAAGAGGTCGTCGGTCACGCGGTCTCCTCGCGCAGCAGGGGCAGGGCCGCCAACGCCAGCACGGCCGGGATGACGGTGAAACCGAGCAGCGCGGCGGTCACCGCGCCGGAGGACTGCACGACCGAGCCGTCGGTGCTCGCGACGTACCCGCCGGCGGCGAGGACCAGCCCGTACACGCCGGGGCCGAGCGCCAGCCCCAACGTCTCACCGGCCGTCCACACCCCGGAGAACAAGCCCGCCCGGGTGGCGCCGGTCCGCCGTTCCTCGGCGGTGATCACGTCCGGCAGCATGGCCAGCGGGAACACCTGCATGCCCGCGTAGCCCACGCCGATCACGGCCATCAGCACCAGCACCGCCGCGACCGGCAGCACCCGTGCGGCGGTCAGCCCGGCCACCGCGGCCGCGAACAGCACCGACGCCGCGACCAACCCGACCCGCTTGCCGTACCGCCGCCCGACGCGTTGCCACAGCGGCATCACCAGCAGCGCGGGCCCGACGAACCCGGCGAACAGCGCGGTCTGCAAGCCCTGCTCGCCCAGCACCAGGCGGGCGAAGTAGTCGACGCCGGCGAGCATCGTGCCCAGGCCGACGGCCTGCACCACGAACACGACCAACAGCAGCCGGAACGGCCGCGACCCGCGGACCGCCGCCACCAGCTCGCCCGCACCGGCCGCCGTCGAGACCCGCCGCGACACCGGCACACCGCGCGTGCCCGCGAACGTGGCCAGCGTGCCGACCACCATCAGCGCCGCGACCGCCACGCCCATGCCCGGGTAGCCGATCGCGTCGCGCACCGCGGGCGCGCCCGCGCCGCTGACCAGGATCGCCAGCGCCAGGAACGCCATCCGCCACGCCATCAGCCGAGTGCGCTCGTCGTAGTCCTCGGTGATCTCCGCGGCCATCGCCACGTACGGGACCTGGAAGAACGCGTACGCCGTCGCGCAAGCCAGGAACACCAGCGCCACGTACACCGCCGCGCCCGCCCCGGTGAACGGCCCGGCGAACAGCAGCGCGAACAACACCGCGGTCACGACGCCGCCGCGCAGCAGGAAGGGCCGCCGCACCCCGGCACGGTCGCTGATCCGACCGGCCACCGGGTTGAACAGCACGTCCCACGCCTTCGGCACGAGCACCAGCAGACCGGCGACGGCGGCGGGCACGGCGAGGCTGTCGGTCAGGTACGGCAGCAACAGCAGGCCGGGCACCGTGCCGAACGCGCCGGTGACGAACGACCCGGTCGCGTACCCCGCCCGCGTCCCACGAGTGATCTGCGGCATAGGCGGAAGAGTTTCGCATTCGACCCCCTGCCCGCGCGAGGGCGACTTCGGGGGTGTCCCGGTCACACCGGACGTGCCGCGCGGCCGGCGGGCGGCACGGCACCCGTGAGCTCGGCGACCAGCGCCACCGCGACCTCACCCGCCCGCTCGCCGCCGGGGTGCGCCGCGCTCGCGTACATGCCCTCGATCACGAGCCAGATCCGGTCCGCCAGCAGGTCCGGCCGGGCGGCGCCCGTCTGCTCGGCCAGGTCGGCGATGTGCCCGCGCACGTCCGCCAGGTGGTCGGCGGCGAACCCGCCCACCCGGTGGTCCGGGAACTCGGTGAAGCAGTTGCGGAAGGCGCAGCCGCGGTAGTCGGGCTGCCGCACCTGACGGGCCGCCAGCTCCGTGATCGCCACCAGTTGGGCCCTCGGGTCGCCGGCCAACGGCGCCGTGGCCTCCTCGACCTGCGCCAACCAGGTGGCGCGCAGCCCGGCGAGGTGGGCGACCACCAGGTCGTCCTTGCTCGGGAACTCGCGGTAGAGCAGGTTCTTCCCGCAGCCGCACTCGTCGACGATCCGCTGCATGCCGACCGCCCGCACCCCGTGCGAGGTGAAGAGCCTGGCCGCGGTGTCGAGGATGCGGTCGCGGGTGTCCGGTGCCGGTCGGCGTGCCATCACCACCTCCCGGCCCGAGCTTAGCGGACCGTTCGGTCCGGTCTACTTGACGCGGCGGCCGGACCGGGCACAGGATTGGCGGACCGATCGGTCCGGAACCGGTCGATCCGTTCGACGAGGGGGATCCGCAGGATGTCGCCACCCGCCGTGCTCGTGTTCGGCTCCACCGGCAGGACCGGTGGAGCCGTGGTGAACCGACTGCTCGACGCGCACCGGGGCGGTGAGCTGCGGCTGATCGCGGCGGTCCGCCGCGCCGAGGCCGCCGCGGCGTTCGAGGCGCGCGGGATCGAGGTGCGGCAGGTCGACCTCGACTCGGCCGCGCGGCACGGGTTGGCCCCGGTCGTCGCGGCGCTGCGGGACGTGCGGCGGGTGTTCCTGGTGTCCGGGTACGACGTGCGGATGCTGAGCCAGACGAAGGCCGTGGTCGACGCGGCGCGACTGGTGGGCGTCGAGCACGTCGTCCACCTCGGCGTGCACGCCGAGCCGGACACCACGGTCGTGCACTTCGGCTGGCACCAGGTGGTGGAGGCCTACCTGGAGCGGTCCGGGCTCGGGCACACGAACCTCCACCCGACGGCCTTCATGCAGAACCTCCTGATGCCGGTGATGAGCGACGCGAAGTCGGCCGTGCTCACCCACTACGTCGGCGACGCCGCGACCAGCTGGGTCGACACCGAGGACATCGCCGCTGTCGCGGCGGCCGTGCTCAGGTCGCCTGCGGGTCACCACGGGCAGAGCTACGGGCTGGGTACGGAGACCGCCACCATCGGCGGGATCGCCGCCCTGCTCACGGACGTCACCGGACGGGCCTGGGCGTACGAGCCGAGGGAGCCGGCGGAGTTCTTCGCGGCGATGACGGCGGCGGGAGCGGACCCGCTCTACATGGACTGCGTCCGCACGGTCTTCGAACGGACCGGGGAGGGTTCGTTGCCGGAGGCGGCGGCCACGTTCGACACGGTCCAGCGGATCACCGGCCGGCCGGGCACCTCGCTGCGGGACTTCGTCGAGCGCCACCGCAGGCACTTCGAGCCGGCGGCCTCCTGAACCGCGGGCACCCGGGCCAGGCGACGACGCCGCCTGGCCCGGGTCGGCTCAGCTCGCGGGCACCGTGTCGACGTGCCCGACGCCCGCGGAGCGGTAGCCGTTCACGCGGGACTGGACCTGGGCCGGGCTCAGCACCTGGTCCTTGGCGAAGTACACGTAGTCCACGTGCTGCTGGTAGGTGCGGTCACCGGGGGTGCCGACCAGGCCACCGGAGATGAACCACAGGTTGAAGTTGAGCGACATCGGGGTCTCCGGGTAGTACTTGTCGCCGTGGTCGGCCACCTGCGCGCCGTCCACGAAGTACTTCACCCGGCCACCGGACACCTGGATCACCAGGTCGTGCCACCCCGCGTAGCTCCGCCGCTGCTCGGTGTGGATGTTGTCGGCGATCCACGGCTCGTTCTGGTAGGTCTCCCAGGTGGTCTCGTAGAGGATGTTGGCGGGCTCGCCCCACCCGCCGTTGGGCAGGTACTCGAAGTCGATCTCGCCGTAGTCCGGGTCCATGTTGCTGTTGAGCGGCGTGATGGTGAAGAACGTCTGCACCACGTGGTCGCCGTCGGGCCCGAAGACCGGCGCGTCGGAGAACTTCACCCGCGCCGCGTACGTGCCCTCGAAGAACTTCCGCTGGTGGTACAGCTCGGTCTGGCGCGCCGACGACCCGTTGTTGGACGCCTCCAACCGCATCGACTTCTGACCGTCCACGGTCGGGAACGTCACCAGCGCCGGATCCCACACCGCGCCCGGCACGCCCGGGCCTCCGCCACCCGAGCGGACCGTCCAACCGCGCTGCGCGATCCGGGAGTCGCCGGAGCTGGTGTAGCCGAAGTCGTCGAACAACGCCGGGCCGTTCGGGTTCGGCGGGGACGACGAGGTGGTCGTGGTGGTGGGGCCGGTCCCGCCGGGCGTGGTGCCCCACAACAGGGTGGCGCCCCGGTGCACGGTCACCCGGGACCACGCCGAGTAGGTACCGGCCGCGCGGAACGAGTAGTCGTCGGACTGGGTGATCGGACCCCAGTTCGACCGGTAGAACCGCAGTTGCAGGTCACCGGTGTCGGCGCCCGGGCCGAGCGAGCCCGCGCCCGCGGTGAACCCGACCTCCAGGTAGCGGTCGGCGGCGCCGCCGGTCAGCGTGCCGAACGTGCCGGTCACGTTGCCGCACCCGCGCACCGCCCACGAGCACGCGAAGCGGTAGCCGACGTCGGGCGCCTCGCTCTTGAAGTAGTAGCGGACCTTCAACTCCGGCAGCGGCACGGTCGTGCCGCCGGTGTTGACGAGCTTGAACCACGGTTCGACCTGGTCGGTCGTCGCACCGGACGCGCTGGTCCGGTACTGGGCGGTGACCGAGTCGGCGGCCAACGCCATCGGTGCGGCCACCAGCGCGGCGACCGACACCGCGGCGGCCCCGATCGCGGCGATCATGCGTGCGTGCACTTCGGTTCTCTCCTCAAGTCAGCAGGGTGGGACAGGGGAGCGGGTGTCGACCTCCTTCCTCGACAGGGGAACGGACAGCGCGCTCAGGCGGCCGGTGTGCGCGTGCATCCGTTCGGTGAAGTCGGTCCAGGACGGTCGTTGCGCCCAGAGCGTGTCGGCGAGGGCCGCGAGCCGCGGGTAGGCCAGCCGTTCCAGGTGGTGCGCGGTCGGCGCGTACTCCGTCCACAACGCGCACTGCGCGCCGAGCACGCCGTCCGGCAGGGGCAGGTGGTAGACGTCGTGCGCGGTCACGACCAGGCCGGGCTGGCCGGCGGGTTCGGACGGGTCATCGGACTGGGGGTAGTCCAGGTAGGTCGACCGGTGCGGCGCCATCACCACGTCGTGCCCGAGGTCCGACGCCGACCGCGCGTCCGCCGCGTCACGCCACGGCATCACCACCACGCGCGGGTCGCCGACCGGCTCCCACGACACGGGCACCCGCCCACGCCCGACCACGTGGTCGGCCATCGCGCGCAGGAACCAGCCGTGCAGCTCGTGCGGCCCGGCCAACCCCTCCCGGCGGACCCGCCGCAACGCGCTCGGGCTGGACTCCCACTCGGCGGTGGGGCACTCGTCGCCGCCCAGGTGCACGTGCGGACCGGGGAACACGTCCACCACCTCGTCCAGCACGTCCCGGCAGAGGTCCAGCGCAGCGTCGTGCACCCCGAACACCGCGTCGCTGACGCCCCACCGCGTCCACACCGGCAGCCGCCGCGCGGGGAAGTTGCCCAGCTCCGGGTACGCGGCCAGCGCGGCGCGGGCGTGCCCCGGCATCTCGATCTCCGGCACGATCCGGACACCGCGTTCGTCGGCGTAGGACACGAGCCCGACCAACTCCACGCGGGTGTACGAACCGCCGTGCGGCACGCCGTCACCCATGGTCTCCGCCCGCCACCCGCCGACCGACGTCAAGCGCGGGTGGCCCGGCACCGGCATCCGCCAGCCCTGGTCGTCGGTCAGGTGCAGGTGCAGCACGTTGAGCTTGTGCACGGCCATCAGGTCGACGAACCGGCGCAGCACCGCGACCGGCTGGAAGTGCCGGGCCACGTCGAGCAGCACCCCGCGCCACGGCAACCGCGGCGCGTCCCGAACGTCCACGCCGGGCAACGCCCAGTCCACACCGGGCACCGGCCGCGAGCCCGGCACCGTCGGCGTGAACAACTGCCGGATGGTCTGCACGCCGTGCGCCAGCCCGTGTCGCGTCGCCGCGCGCAGCACCACCGCGTGTTCGTTCACCGTGAGCGCGTAACCCTCGTCGCCGAGCCCCACCAGCCGCTCGTCCAACGCGAACACCACGCGCCCGTCCTCGTGCGACGGCAGCGGCAACCCGGTGGCCGGCCGCACCAGCGCGCGCAGCAACCGGGCCGCACCCTGGGCGCCGGGCGTGGCGTGGATCGCCGTGTCGCGGTCGAACGCGAACCGGCCGTGCCGCCGGATCAGCCGTGTCGGTCGTGGCACGATCACCGATAACCCCCCGAAGTGTCAGCCCTTGACCGCGCCACCGACGATCCCGGTGGTCACCCGCCCCTGGAGCACCAGGAACACCAGCAGCACGGGCAGCATGAACAGCGTCGAGGCGGCCATGGTCGCGCCCCAGTCCGTGCCGAACGTGTTGCTGAACGACGACAGCCACACCGGCAGCGTCCGGTCGTCCTGGTCCTTGATGATCAGCACGTTGGCGAAGGCGAACTCGTTCCACGCGGTGATGAACCCGAACAGCGACGTCGCCAGCAGACCGGGCGCGAGCAGCGGGAACACCACCCGGCGGAACGCCTGCGCCCGCGTGCACCCGTCCACCAGCGCC
Source organism: Actinosynnema sp. NPDC050801 (assembly GCF_040673975.1). Classification (NCBI taxonomy): domain Bacteria; kingdom Bacillati; phylum Actinomycetota; class Actinomycetes; order Pseudonocardiales; family Pseudonocardiaceae; genus Actinosynnema; species Actinosynnema sp. NPDC050801. Next base: position 117,137 of record NZ_JBFAQZ010000008.1, read on the forward strand.
GCCTCTTCGAGGTCGACCGGGACGGCGGCGAGGAACCCGCGCAGCGTCACGACGGTGAACGGCAGCGTGATCATGAAGTAGACCAGCGTGAGCATCCAGAGCGTGTCGAGCATCCCGGTGTCGCGCGCGATCACGTAGATCGGGATGAGCAGCGCCTCCCACGGCGTCATCTGCGCCACGAACACCATCAGGATGAACCCGCGCCGCCCCTTCCAGCGCAGCCGTGCCACCGCGAACGCCGCCAGCAACGCGACCACCAGCGCCAGCAGCACGGCACCGCTCGCGACCAGGAGGCTGTTGCGCCAGAACGACCAGAACCCGCGCGCCGACACCGCCGTGCCGAAGTGCTCGAACGTCGACGACAGCGGCAGGAACGTCGGCGTCCGCGCCTGGATGTCGCGGGTCGGCTTGAACGCGGTCAGCACCATCCAGTACACCGGGAACACCGACACGACGAACACCGCCAGCGCCGCCGCCGCGCGCAGCACCCGGCCGGTCACGACACGTCCTCCTGCCGGTACATCTGCCGGAAGTACGTGAGCAGCACCAGCACGAGCAGCAGCACCATGAGCACCGACACCGCCGCGCCCAGGTCGTAGCGCTGCAACGACTGCGCGACCTGGAACGCGTACACCGGCAACGTCGTGGTCGCCTGCCCCGGACCGCCCTGCGAGATCACCCAGATCTGCACGAACGCCTTCACCACCCAGATCACCTCCAGGCAGGTGATCAACCCGAACATGGCCCGCAGCACCGGGAACGTGATGGAGGTGAACACCCGCCACGCGCCCGCGCCGTCCATCCGCGCGGCCTCGTACAGGTCGGACGGGATCGTCACCATCGCCGCGTACAGCGACAGCGCCGCGAACGGCACCGACTGCCACACGATCAACGCCACCAGGATGCCGAACGTGGCGGGACCGTCGGCGAACCACGTGTAGTCGCGGAAGCCCTCGAACCCCAGCTCCACCAGCGCCCAGTTGACCACCCCGAGCCGGGACTGGAACAGCCACTGGAACACGGTGGTGGCCGCGATCACCGGTGTCGCCCACACCAGCACCAGCCCGGACGTCACCAGCAGTCGCGTCCACCTGCCGAGCCGCACCAGCAGCAGCGCGACCAGCGTGGACAGCACCATGATCAGCACGACGTTGATCGCGGTGAACAGCAGCGTCCGCCGCACCACCGCCCAGAACTCCGGGTCACCCAGCACCCGCGCGTAGTTCGCCAGGCCGACGAACCTCGCGTCACCGCGCACCAGTTGGGGCAGCCCGAACTCCTGCACCGAGATGACGACGTTGCGCGCCAACGGGTACAGCAGCAGGAACCCGGTCGCCGCCACGGTCGGCGCGATCAGCAGGTACGGCCACCACGACGTGCGACGGCGTCGCGGCGGGGGAGGGGGCGGCGGGCGGTGCTCGACCGCCCGCCTCAGCGTCGTGGTCATGCTAGGCGCCCGAGTTGAGCGCCTGGGTGATGACCTCGTCCGCCTCGGCCGCGGCCGTCGCCGGGTCGGCGCCCGTCAGGACCGCGGTCAGGAACTCCTTGATCGGGTTGCGCGCCTCGACCGCGGCCCAGTTCGGCGAGTTCGGCGTGGCGCGCCCGTTGACCGCGCCCGCCGCCATCGCCGCCGCGCCGGGGTCGTCACCGACCGCACCCGCGAGGGAGGTCCGGTTCGGCACGTAGTCCATCGCCTTGGCCAGCTCGACCTGCCACTTCTCCCCGGCCAACGCCTTGACCACGGCGTACGCGCCGTCCTGGCGCGGTGAGGCCAGGGGGACGATCAGGTCCGAGCCGCCGGTGAACACCGCGCCCGGCGTGGCGGCGGTCTTGCCGGGGATGGGGAAGAAGCCGAGCTGGTCGGCCAGCTCCGGGTTGGCCTTGGCGACCAGCTTCGCCGCGCCGGGCACCGCGATGAACTGCGCGACCTGCCCGCCCGCGACCACGTCGGTCTGCTGCGGCTTGGCCTCGTCGGAGTCCTTCGGCCCGTCGCCCAACGCCTGCAACCGCCGGTAGAAGTCCGCGCCCGCCAACGCCTGCGGCGTGTTCAACGCCCCGGACCACTCCTCGCCCTTCCGCTGTTGTCCATCCTTCCGGGCGAGGTCACCGCCCTCGTCCCAGACGAACCCCGACAGCACGTACCAGTTCTGGCCCGGCAGGTAGATGCCCTGCGTGTCGCCCTCGTCCAGCTTCGCGGTGGTGGCCAGCCACTCCTCGCGCGTCTTCGGCGGTGCCACGCCGGCCGCCTCGAAGAGGTCCTTGCGGTAGATGACGACCCGGTTCGCCGCGTAGAACGGGATGCCGAACTGCCTGCCGTCCACCGCGCCCGGCTCGGCCAGACCGGGTATCCAGTCCTCGCCGCCCAGCTCGGCGACCTTGCCGGACAGGTCGGTGACCCCGTCGCTGGCCGCGTACTGGGCGACCTGGGTGTTGCCGACCTCGATGACGTCCGGCGGGTCGGTGCTCGCCAGCGCACCGGTCACCTTCTGCGTGATGCCGTTCCACTCCTGGATCTGGACGTCGAGGTCCAGCTCGGGGTGCTCGCGCTCGAACTCGGTCTCGAAGCGGCTGACGAAGTCGTCGGTGGCGGAGTCCTTCATCAGCCAGACGGTGATGTCCTGCTTCCCGCCGGACGCGCCCGGGTCGGAACCGCAGGCGGACAGGGCGAGCAACGACGCGAGGACGAAGGTGGCGGGTCGGTTCGGCACGTCTCACCTCTCAGCTGACCAATTGGTAAACCTGGGTGGAGCTTGTCGAAGATGGCATAGACCAATGTGGCAGTCAACACCCAGTTCACAGCCATGAGAGCGTTCTCCTGTCGCGTCAGACCAGACCTGACCACTGGTCTGACATACTGTCGGTGACCGGCAAGACGAAGCGAGGCGGCATGGCCGAACCGATCCTCAAACGCGAACGGGTGCGCGACTACCTGCTCGAACTCATCGAGACGCACGCGCCGGGCGCGCCCATCCCGGCCGAACGCGTGCTGTGCCGACAGCTCTCGGTGTCCCGGCCCACGCTGCGCTCGGCGGTGGACGAACTGGTCAACACCGGCCTGCTGATCCGCCAGCACGGCCGCGGCACGTTCGTCGCGCCCGCCAAGATCACCCAGGAGCTGGTGTCGGCCGACCGCGCGATGACCGTGCCGCAGGCGGGCGGCGCCTGGACCAGCCGGGTGCTGGAGCACGCCCGCATCCCGGCCGGTGCGCGGGTCGGCCGCAGGCTGCGCGTCTCACCGGCCGCCGAGATCACCTACATCGCCCGGCTGCGCCTGGTCGACGGCGCGCCGATGGCGATCGAGTACCTGCACGTCCCGGTGGCCGTCGCACCCGGTCTCACGGTCGAGGACATGGAGTCGGGCAACTTCTACGACCGGCTGGCCGACCACGGCGTGCGCGTCAGCGACGCGGTGCAGTCCATCGAGCCCACGGTCACCAACGACGCCGAGTCCGAGCTGCTCGGCGTGCCGGTGTTCGCGCCCGCGCTGCTGTTCGAGCGGTTGACCAACGACACCACCGGCCGCCCGGTCGAGTACGTGCACTCGCTGTACCGCGGCGACCGCTACCGGATCGTCTCCCGCCTGTCCCTCGCACCGACCGCTCCCGCTCCCGGCGCGCGATCCGGCCACCACCCCGGCATCCCGCCCGGCGACCTGTCCTCCGGCCCGGTCCGCTCGGCCACCACCGGCGACGTCCAGTAGCTCAGTCCCGCACCACGTCCAGACTCGCCTCGAACCTGACCTCGTGGTGGCGCACGGCCGGCGCGGGCAGCGCGTTCAACCGCGCGAGCACGTGCTCGGCCAAGTCCTGGGGCAGCACCTCCGGCTCGTCCGGCCGCACGGCCAACCCGATCCACGAGGGCGCCCCCGGCACGAGCCGGAAGTGCAGGAGCATGTCCTGGACCCGGTGCGGTACGCCGTCCAGCGCGTCGTCCACCACCTGGCAGGCGTCCTGGATCAACCGGGCGACCTCGTCGGCCGACACCTCGCGCTCCATGACGTGCTGGTCGGTCAGCAGGTGGATGCCGTCCAGCCGGACGTTGTACAGCGGGACCGTCGGGCCGGTGCGCTCGCCCGCCCTGGGCTTGGGGCGGTACGGCGGATAGCCGTCCGGGCTCTCGACGACCACCCCGAACGGCGAGACGTACCGCTGGGGGTAGGGCTCCAGGACGACCTCCCGGCCCGACGCGCGCCAGCTGAACTCGCGCCGGTCCGCCAGGGCGTCGAGGAACCGCCGCCACAGCTCGGCGGGCATCATCAGCGTGTACCCGTCCTCCTGGTGCACCGCACCGACTTCGATGTCGCCGTGCAGCAGCACCAGGAAGTTCACGCCGATGACGAGGTCGCCGTGCACGACCGAGTCGGTGGCGAACATGATCGCCTCCGGCCCGGTCTGACCGGCCCGCCAGACGAACCGGGCGTCCTCGGACTCACCCGGACCGGGCAGCAGCACCAGGGTGTCGGGCGCGTCGGACAGCAGGGCGTGCAGCCGCACGCAGTCCCCTTCGGACAGCGACAACCGCACCTGCGGTCCGACGTGGACGACGTTGAGGTAGGGCACGTGCGCCGTGGGCAGGTCGTACCGGGACAACAAGGTGGCGGCACCGGGGTGCGTCGGTTCCGGCTCGATCACGACCGGGCGGCGGCTGTCGAACCACCACGGGTGCGGGAACACCCCGGTCAGCTTGCCCAGCAGGGCCAGCACGCGGAGGTGGCCGTACCGCTGCGCGGCCTCGTACTCCCGGTCCAGCACCGGGACCAGCAGCAGCGGCGTCCGCTCGTGGCCCTCGATCTCGAGGTCCTCGATCAGGGGCAGCCGCGGGTCGTGCAGCCGGTAGGGCAGGCACAGGAACCCGCTGATCCGGGGATCGAGGTCGAAGGTGCCCGGGCGGACCTCCAGCGCATCACCGGCCGCCAGGGCCGCGCCGCGCGCCGCGTGGTCGTGGATCGACCGGAACATGTCGAACAGCTGCTCGGGCGGCGGGCCGTCCCGGCGCACCGCGACGACCACCTCGGGCGAGTCGACCGCCTCCAGGCCGCGGGTGGCGAGCACCCAGACCTCCTCCTCGCGGTCGTCGCCCGTGCTCACCCGGTCGACGTACACGGTCGCCCGCACCCCGCCCGGGACGAGCTCGACCCGGTCGACCGGCACGAGTGGTTCCCTCACCGGGCACCACCCGACCAGAGCGGCGGGCCGACGCACGGTCGGAAACCCCGGTCGTCCCGCACGACGTCGCCGCGCATGACCTGCCTCGCGTGGACCACGCACCGGTCGGGGTGCTCCCGCGCCGAACCGCCCTTGAGCACGTGCACACCCTCCGTCGTCGGTCCGGCGCCCGGGTCGTCCTCGCACCACTCCCAGACCGAGCCGATCATGTCCGACGCGCCACCGGCCGGGGATCGGCCGAGCGGGTACATGCCCACCGCGATCGGACCGCCGAGGCCGGAGGCGCCGGTGTTGGCGTGGTCGTCGCGCCAGTCGTCGCCCCACGGGTAGGAGGTCGACCCGCCGCCCGCCGCGCGCTCCCACTCCCGTTCGGTCGGCAGCCGCACCACCCAGCCCTCGGGCCACGCCGGGTCGACCGAGAGGTTCACCCACTGGCAGAACGCCACCGCCTCGCCCCACGTGCCGGTGGCGGGCGCGTTCGGCTGGTGCCCCTCCAGCCCGGTCGGCTGCGCGACGGTCGGCCGGTACTGGCCACGCCGGAACGCGTCGATCTGCGCCACCGTGACGGGGTACCGCGCGATCCACAGCGGCGGGTCGCCGGGCACCCGGCACCACACGATGTCCGGCCGGCCGTCGACCACGCCGACACCGGGGCGTGGATCGCCCAACCGGGCGAGCCGCGCGGAGACCTCGCGCCGCCGCGCGTGCGGCAGGTCGGGCGTGGTCAGCTCCTCCAGCAGGCGTTCCGGTTCGGGCCGCAGGAACTCCCGCTCCCGCTCGTCCAGCGCGGCGTCGAGCTTGCGCACCGCCGCGGCGACCGGTTCGATCCGCTCCTGCGGCCACAGGAACAGCGCGTCGCGCCCGCTGCGCGCCCAGTCCGCCGCCGCGCGCCGCATCCGGTTGACCGCGAGCATGTCCTCGTGCCCGGCGTCCAGCCAGCGCGTCAACCTCGGCCAGCCGCGGAAGATCGCCTCGTGCGCCAGCTCCACGAACGGCTCGGGGCCGTGCCCGGTGACCAGCAGCCGTGCGTCGACCAGCGCGTCGACCAACGCCCTGCGCCGCGGCGAGGACAGCTCGGCCAACGCCGCCCGGCCGCGCACCGGCCCGCCGACCTCGTCCACCTCGACCAGCTTGCGCAGGACCGGGCCGAACTCGTCGCGCACGTCCGGCGGCAGCGCCTGGAACGCGCGCTCGGCCAGCTGCCCGATCGCGCCCTCGACCCCGCCGATCTCCTGGTAGGCCGCCATGGTCAACCGGTCGCCGTCGCGGCGCAGGTGCAGCTCGTTGAGCGCGAACGCGAGCAACGGCAACCGGCCCGGCTCCTGTCGGGCGTGCACCAGCAGCAGCTCGGGCAGGTCGCGGTCGAACCGCAGCCCCGCCAGCGCGGCCGGCCTGCGGATGATCTCGGTGACCGACGACAGGTCCGGTGGGCCCAGTGGCAGCATCGCCGCCCGCAGGTGGCGCGCCAGCCCCTCGTGGTCGAGCGCCGAGCCGAGGAAGTCCGCGCGCAGGCTCGCCACCACGGTCGCGCCGCCCGAGTCGGCCAGCTCCACCAGCCGGTCGAGCAGCGCCTGCCGGTGCGGCTGCGCGGCCGGGCCGAAGACCTCCTCGAACTGGTCGACGAACACCACCGTGCGGGCGTCGGCGGGCTCGGGCAGCTCCTGCCCGGCGGCGATGCCGCGCGGCGTGATCCGGTGACCCGACCACGTGCCGCCGTCGTGACCGGGCGTGCGCCACCCGGTGTCCGCCAACCTCGGCAGCAACCCGGCGCCGATCAGCGACGACTTGCCCGAGCCGCTCGGTCCGACCACGGTGACCAGCCGGTGCGCCCGGACCAGCTCGACCAGGGCGTCCACCTCGCGGTCACGCCCGAAGAACGTGTCGGCGTCCGCCGTGGTGAACGCCTGCAACCCGGGGTAGGGCGAGCGGGACGCGTCCCAGCGCGGTCGCCGCGGCCCGGCGGGGCGGGTCCGGCGCGCGATCAGCCCGCGCAGGTGGGCGTCCACCAGGGACCGGAACTCGCCGAGGTCCGCGAACTCCTGCACCACGCCGCGTCCGCGCAGCGTGTCGAGGTACTCGCCCAGGGCCTGGTACTGCTGTGCCTTGGCGTGCCAGTCCGGGTCGCCCAGCACTACGGTCGCGGGCGCGGTCTTGTGGTAGACCAGCACGTCCGGCCCGCCGGGGCGCAGCGCGTCCTCCAACTCCCAGACCGTGCCCGACGCCGCGCCCCGCGCCGGCGAACCGAGCCGCGACCACAGCACCGCGACCACGATGTCGCTCGCCGACGGCAGCCCCTGCACCGAGTCGACGGTGTCCTGCGGGTGCTCGGAGACCAGCAGCGGCACCGGCGCGTCGGGGTTGTCCCAGCTGGCCACCCGCAGGTCCGTGCCGGGGTCGAGGAACGGGTCGAACCTCAGCCGCCGCACGACCTCCAGCACCGCCGCCCGCTCGTCGGGCACGTCGCCGGGCGAGGACACGTAGACGGTGATCGCGTTGCCCACCCCGGAACCTTCCTCCGCCCTGCGATCGTCGGTCCGTGCTGCCAGGATGAGCCCGCTCGAACGACCCGAGGAGGACCCGGTGACCTCACAACTCAACCCGTACGTCAGCTTCGCAGGAAACGCCCGCGAAGCGATGGAGTTCTACGAATCGGTGTTCGGCGGCACGCTGTCGTTCAACACGTACGGCGAGTACGGCGCGGCGGGCGCGCCCGAGGCGGAGAAGATCATGCACGGCCAGCTGGAGACGCCGAGCGGCTACACGCTGATGGGCGCCGACACCCCGCCCGGGATGCCGCACAACCCCGGCGACAACATCACCATCTGCCTCAGCGGCGACGACGCCGACGAGCTGCGCGGCTACTTCGAGAAGCTGGCCGACGGCGGGAACGTCACGATGCCGCTGGAGAAGCAGATGTGGGGCGACGAGTACGGCTCCTGCCAGGACCGGTTCGGCGTGTCCTGGATGGTCAACATCAGCGCCGCGTGATCCCGCCCGGCGCCGTGCCTCGTACCATCACTACGTGACGGGTGGAGGGTGGCGGTGAAGGGGCTCGGCGAGTTGGAACGGGCCGCGATGGACGTCCTGTGGGACCGCGGTGAGCCGGTCGCGGTGCGGGACGTCGTGCGCGCGCTGGCCGACCGCGACCTGGCCTACACGACCGTGATGACGGTCCTGAACCGGTTGGCGAAGAAGGGCTTCGTCCGCCGCGAGGCCGGGGAGGGCCGCGCCTGGTACTACGCGCCGGTCGCCAGCCGCGAGCAGTACGTCGCCCGGCTGATGCTGGACGCGTTGTCGCTGACCGGCGACCGGGAGACGGCGCTGGCGCACTTCGCGCAGTCGATGACCGCGCCCGAGGCCGAAGCGCTGAGCCAGGCGTTGGACGAGCGGTGAACGCCGCGCTGCACCTCGCGGTGACGCTGGTGCTGAGCGTGGCGGCGGCGGGCCCGCTCGCCCGTGCCCGGTGGGTGTGGCGCGCACCGCGCACCGGGATCCTGCTGTGGCAGATGCTCGGCCTGTCGTGGGCGCTGTCCGCGGTCGGACTGCTGCTCGCCCTCGGCCTCGCGCCCTACGACGCGCCCATCCCGATCGCCTTGGGACGGTGGGTGGACGACGCGGTGCGCGGCGACGTCACGCCGCTCGCCGTGCTGGTGGTGCTCGGTCTGCTGTCCGCGTTGGACCTGGTGATCGGCCTGCTGTGGACGTGGCGCTCGGTGCTGCGGGTCCGGCGGCGGCACCGCGACGTGCTGGCGCTGGTGGCCCGTCGCGACGACGCCGCGCCCGGCGCGTTCGTGCTTGACCACCCGCACGTGGTCGCCTACTGCGTGCCTGGCGCGCGGTCGGCCGTCGTGCTCAGCTCGGGCGCGCTGACCGCGTTGACCCGCGACCAGGTGGACGCCGTGCTCGGCCACGAGCACGCGCACGGGCGTGAGCGGCACGACCTGGTGCTGCTGCCGTTCAGCGCGTTGTGCTCGGTGCTGCCGAAGGTCCGGCTGGTGCGGTCGGTCGCGCGGGCGGTGGCGTTGCTGGTGGAGATGCGGGCCGACGAGAGCGCGAGCCTGCGCCACGGCGCCCAGCCGCTCGCCGCGGCGCTGCGCAGGTTCGGCTCGGCGCGCCCGCCCGAGGGCGCCCTGGGTGCGGCCGACGTCGCGGTCGAGGCACGGCTGGACCGCCTGGCCGGTCTGCCGCCGTTGCCCGCGGTCCTCCGGTGGTCCGCGGTGGTCGGAGGGCTGGTGCTGGTCTCGACCCCGATGAGCTTCCTGGTGTGGTGACCCCTCCCCGCTGGCTACTACAACGTGTAGTGCTACGTTGCGTAGTAGTCAGTTCGGAAGGGTTTCTCGATGATCGAAGTCCTGGCGACCGCGTTGACGGTCGTCGCGTTGGCCGCCGCTGCCTGGGCGTTGGTGCTGGCCGTGCTCGACCACCCGATCACGTTGCGCACCAAGCCGACGCTCGGGCTGGCGGGGGTCGTCCTGCTGCTGGAGGCGGGGCTGCTCGTGCAGGCCGCGGTCGGCGTGGTGGCGATGCTCGGCTCGGACCGGGAACTGGACCGGGCGACGTTCGTCGGCTACCTGATCGGGGTGGCGGTCGTGCTGCCGCTGGGTGCGGTGTGGTCGGTGGCCGAGCGGTCCCGGTGGGGCGCGGGCGTGCTGACCGTGACCTGCCTGAGCGTGCCGGTGATGATCCTGCGGCTCAACCAGTTGTGGGCCGGCCATGGGTGACCGCCTCGCCGCGTCCGCCCTGCTCAGCGACTGGCTGTTCACCAGCGCGTTCGGCGTCTACATGCTCGCCGCCCTGCTCTGCTCGGCGGAGTACGCCCTGGCCCGGCACGCGGCGAACCCGCCCGCGTTCGCCGTGCGGCTCGGCCGTTGCGGTGTCGCCTCGACCGTCCTGGGCGGGCTGCTGCACCTCGGGTCGGTGGTGCTGCGCGGTGTCGCGACGGGCCGCGTGCCGTGGGGCAACATGTACGAGTACCTGTCGGCGGTGGGGTTGATCGCCGTCGTCGCGTGGCTGTACCTGGTGTCCCGGTACGACGTGCGCCGGCTGTCGGTGTTCGTGCTGCTGCCGATCGCGTCGCTGCTGTTCCTGGCGGGCAACCGGCTCTACGCCGAGGCGGCGCCGCTCGTGCCGCCGCTGCGCTCGTTCTGGATCGTCGTCCACGTCGCCGCGGCGATCATGGCGGCCGGCGTGTTCCTGCTGTCCGGTGTGGTCAGCGCGCTGCACCTGGCCAGTTCGGGCGAGTTCAGCCGGAAGGGCAGGCCGAACCCCCGGCTGCCACCAGCGGAACACCTGGACAAGATCGCCTACCGCACAGGCGCGGTCGGGTTCCTGACGCTCACGTTCGCGATCATCACCGGCGCGGTGTGGGCGGAGCAGGCGTGGGGCCGGTTCTGGGGCTGGGACCCGAAGGAGACGGTCGCCTTCGTGTCGTGGGTCTGCTACGCCGCCTACCTGCACGCCCGCGCCACGGTGGGCTGGCGTGGCCGGCGCTCGGCGTGGCTCAACGTCGTCGGCATGGTCGCGGTGCTGTTCAACCTGTTCTTCGTCAACCTGGTCGCGGTCGGCCTGCACTCCTACGCGGGGGTCGACTGAGCCGCACCGCGGAAGGCGGTGCGGTAGGCGTGGGGGTTGGTGCCGACGACGCGCTTGAACCGGTCGCGGAACGCGGTGGGGGAGCCGAAGCCGACCCGTGCGGCGATCCGGTCGACCGGGTGGTCGGTGGCTTCCAGCAGGTGCTGCGCCCGGCGGATCCGCGTGCGGTGCAGCCACCGCACCGGAGTGGTGCCGGTCTGCTCGCGGAAGCGGCGGTTCAGGGTGCGGGTGCTCATGCCCGCGTGCGCGGCGATCTCCTCCAGGCCGAGGTCGCGCGCGCAGTTGTCCTCCATCCAGCGCAGCACGGGTTCCAGCACCGAGCCGCGTGGTGTGGGCGGCTGCTCGTGGACGATGAACTGGGCCTGCCCGCCCTCCCGTTCCAGCGGCATCACCGACAGGCGGGCGGCGTCCGCCGCGACCGCGGAACCGTGGTCCTGGCGGATCAGGTGCAGGCACAGGTCCAGGCCGGCGGCCGCGCCCGCCGAGGTGAGCAACCGGCCGTTGTCCACGTAGAGGACGTCGGGGTCGACGTCGATCCCGGGGTGGCGCGCGGCCAGCGCGGCGGCGCCCGCCCAATGTGTGGTGGCGCGCAGCCCGTCGAGCAGGCCGGTCGCCGCGAGGATGAACGCGCCGGAGCAGATGGAGGCGATCCGCGCCCCACCGGCGGCGGCGCGCCGGAGGGCGTCGAGCACCTCGTCCGGGACCGGCGCGGTGGCGTCGGCGCAGCCGGGCAGGATCACGGTGTCCGCGTCGGCCAGCGCGTCCAGGCCCCACGGCGGTTGGAGGGTGAACGCGCCCGCGTCGACCGTCGGGGTGGCGCCGCAGACCAGCACGCGGTAGGCGGGGCCGCCGTCGGGCAGCCGGGTGCGGGTGAACACCTCGATCGGCGTGGCCAGGTCGAACGGGACGACCCGGTCGAGGGCGAGGACGGCCACCGTGCGCATGCCGAGACCCTAGCGCCGCCCGCGGGCACGTCGGACGGCGTCGACCTGCTCGTGCGTCGACCTGCTCGTGCGGCGGGCAGCGGGCGGCGGGCGTCGGCTAGAACGTCCCGCGCAGGACGTCGGCGGGCACCGGCGCTCCGAGCCACTCCGCCCACTCGACGGCACGGGCGAGTGAGTCCTGCCCGACCAACGCGCCGGCGGCCAGTCCCTCGGGCGGGGCGGGCAGCCGCCGCCACTGGTCGTCGTGCAGCACGAGGTAGGCGGCCGCGGGCAGCGAGCCGGGGTTCGTCGCCGTCGCGTCGCCGAGGTCCAGTTCGACCAGGCCGGACCAGGCGGGCACCTCGACCACCGCGCCGCCGCGGATGCGCGCCGAGCGCAGGGGCAGCCCCGCGAGCGGCATGAGGTCGATCTCCGAGGCGGTCACCGACACGTGCCGCAGCCCGGGCAGCGCGGCCAGGGGCGTCAGGTCGGCGCCGGTCGCGTCCACCAGCGTCACGGTCCGCACCTCGTCGAGGTCCTCGGTCGACGCCAGCGCGGCGGCGAGGTCCGTCCCGTCCAGCGAGAGGCGCAGCTCGGTGCCGGGCGGGCGCCGCCAGGTGGGGACGAACCCGGCGCCGTCGGGCAGCCGCCGGTATTCGCCCGCCCCGCACCGGTCGAGGACCTGTTCCAGCCACGCGGTGACCGACGGCGCGAGGTACCGCAGGTGCCCGTCCTGGGTGTCGGCCAGCAGGACCTGTCCCGGCCGGCCGGCCGGTCCCGGCGCCAGGTCGACCACGATGAACAAGAGGTGGCCGTTGCTCGCGACCGGCACCCAGCCGGGGTGCCACCAGCCGGTCCGGACCGCGTCGACCGGGCCGTCGTACACGACCTCCTCGGCCCACTCGTCCGGGTGGAAGTCGTGGAAACCGCCGGTCCACTCCATGGCGCTGCGCGCGCCTTCGATCCGGTCCAGGGGCAGGAGCGGGAGACCGAGCGGCCCGGGCGGCTCGACGGTGCCGTCCCCGAGCAGGTAGAGCGCGCGGAGGTCGGCCGGGAGCACGACGTCGAACCGCTCCTCGACCTCGACCAGCGCCTGCCCGCTGGCGGGCGGCTCGGTCCGCGGCGCGGTGCCGGTGATCGATTCGAACAGCGCGGCGTACTCGGCGACCAGGTCCGGCACCCGCGCCGGGTCACCGGCCGGCGGGAGTGCGGAGGGTGGCAGCGGCGGCGCCGCGGGCCGGCGGGCCGGGTCGAGCACCCGCACGTAGGTGGGCGGCAAGGTCGCGGTCTGCTGGGACATGCCCCGCACCACCACGGCCTCGTAGGTGTTGTCCGGGTTCACCCGCAGCTCCAGGACGGCGTCGCCGAAGCGCTCGAACAACGCCTGCCCCGGGCCGTTGCCGAACCGGTCCGGATCCCGGCCGAGCTTCCCGTCGCCGTCCAGCGCCGTCCGGGACGACGTGCCGCCCTCGCTGAACGAAGCCCGGTGGACGATCTGCCGCCACTGCCACTCGGCCCTCCCGAACAGCGCCCGGCACAGATCCACGATGACGTCGTCCACATTCCCCCCAAGATCGGGTCGGAATCCTAACGACGCCCACCGACACCCGAAGTCCAGCTGCGCGTGCCCGACCGGGGAACCGGCCACGGCTTGCCCCGAGTGGCCTGGATCACCTACCGTCGAGTAAGGTGAAGACGTTTCGCGTATCACGGCTCTAGGAGTGCGGATGCGGGTCTCTCGACGGTCGTTGGCGGCAACGGCACTGGTCGGCGCGCTGGTCGTGGTCGGACTGCCGGTGGCAGACGCCGCGCCGGAGCCGTACCTGGTGGGGCGGGGCATCTCCGACGTCACCGGGCCGGCCGCCGAGAACGGGATGATGGGGTACTCGGCGTTCGACCAGAAGACCACCGGCATCCACCAGCGCCAGCGCTCACGCGCGTTCGTGGTGGTCGACCAGACCACCGGCAAACGCGTCGCGTACGTCAGCGCCGACCTCGCGATGATCTTCCGGGCGGTGCAGGAAGCGGTGCTGGCCAAGCTCCAGGACCGTTACGGCGCGCTCTACACCCGGGAGAACGTGCTGCTGTCCGCCACCCACACGCACGCCGGACCCGGCGGCTACTCGCACAACCTCGCCTACAACCTCTCGATCCTCGGCATGCAGCCGCAGACGCTGGCCGCGATCACCGACGGCATCACGGAATCGGTCGTGCGGGCGCACGAGGACCTCAAGCCGGGGCAGCTGTCCCTGGGCCGCGGCGAGCTGACCGACGCCAGCGTGAACCGCTCGCGGATCGCGTTCGAGCGCAACCCCGACAAGGGCCACTTCCCGCAGGCCATCGACCCGGCCATGACCGTGCTGCGGTTGCGGCAGAACGGCGCGGACGTCGGCGCGATCAGCTGGTTCGCCACCCACAACACGTCGATGACCAACAAGAACACGCTGATCAGCCCGGACAACAAGGGATACGCGTCCTACCAGTGGGAGCACGACGACCGGGGCGTGCGGTACCTGGAGGACCGGCCGGGTTTCGTCGCCGCGTTCCCCAACACCAATGCGGGCGACATGTCGCCGAACCTCAACCTGCGCCCCGGTTCCGGCCCGACCGAGGACGAGGTGGAGAACACCCGGATCATCGGCGAGCGGCAGAACCGCAAGGCGCAGCAGGTGTTCGCGGGTCCGCAGACGCCGGTGACCGGCTCGGTGGACTACCGGATGCGGTTCGTGGACATGGCCGCGGTCGCCGTCGACGGCCGGTACACCACCGACGGGCGACCGGGTACGACGTGCCCGGGCGTGGTCGGCGCGTCCACCATGGCGGGCAGCGTGGAGGACGGTCCGGCGATCCCCGGTTTCCGCGAGGGCATGACGAGCCCGTTGAAGGCCCTGTTCGAGCCGCTGGACGTCGAGGTGCCGCAGTGGCTGCGGGACTGCCAGTACCCCAAGGCGTCGCTGGTGCCGACCGGCCTGGTGCAGGCCACCCCGAACGTGCTGCCGCTGCAGGTCGTGAAGATCGGACCGCTGCACCTGGTCGCCGTGCCCGGTGAGGTGACGATCGTGGCGGGCCTGCGGATCCGGCGCGCGGTCGCCGCCGAGGCCGGTGTGGCGCTGGAGAACGTGCTGGTGCAGGGCTACGCCAACGACTACAGCCAGTACGTGACCACGCCGGAGGAGTACGACCTCCAGCAGTACGAGGGCGGCTCGACGCTGTTCGGCCGCAACACGCTGCCCGCCTACCAGCAGGAGTTCGCCGCACTCGCCGCGTCCTTGCGCGCGGGCACACCGCTCCCGCCGGGTGCGACGCCGACCAAGCCGCCGTTCACCGGGATCAACCTCCAGACCGGGGTGGTGTTCGACGACAAGGCGCCGTGGCACTCCTTCGGCCAGGTGCTCACCCAGCCCGCCACCGCCTACGCGCGCGGGCAGACCGCCACGGCGGTGTTCGTCACCGGGCACCCGAAGAACGACCTCCACCGCAACGGCACGTTCCTGGAGGTCCAGCGCCTGGTCGGCGGCACGTGGCAGCGGCACGCCGACGACGGCGACTGGTCCACCCGGTACCGCTGGCAGCGCGAGGGGGTGGCGAACTCGAACGCCACGATCACGTGGACCATCCCGGCCGACACCCCGGCGGGCACGTACCGCATCGTGCACCACGGCGACTGGAAGAGCGGTTGGACCGGCGCGATCACCCCGTTCAGCGGCACGACCAGGGCGTTCACGGTCGGTTAGGCAGCGACGGGCTCAGCCGAAGTCGAGGTCCTGCGGGAGGATCCAGACACCACCACCGGAGAGGTTGTCCTGGTCGTGGAACAGCATCGCGCCGTCACCGGACCGGATGGCCACGACGTAGCCGCTGGCCCGATCGGGCTCGACGCCGGTCCTGGCGGCAGGGATGTTGGTCAAGGCGTGGACAGGGGAGGACGCTATCCGGGACGTGGCCACGGCGCGGGCCATCAGGTCGGCGGCGTAGACGATCGTGAGGGACGCGACCAGTGCCACGATGATGACCAGGCGTTGGGAGTCGTTGAAGCCGAACGGATCCTCGTCGACCACGGCAGCCGGCTGCTGGTTGTCCTGATTGGTGCTCACCTCCGCCGCCAGGCCCATGACAGCCGTGAGGCCGCCGATGGTGGTGACGAGGTACGTGGCCCACTTGGTGAGGTTCAGCGTCGAGGACTTGATGGCATCACTCGGACTGGGCTTGTTCAGGAGTATGGACACGTCGGGCGCCTCCCGTCCCCAGGGGGGCCTCTCACGCTACGCTGCGGCCGTTCGCGTGGTTGTCACTCCATTGGGGGACGTCGGTGACACGTCAGGAACCTTCACGGTCCAGCGGGCCCCAGTTGGTGGCGGCGTGTTCGTCGACCAGGCGTTCACACTCGGCCAGCACGTCGTCGGCGATCCACCCGATCGGTTGATGACATTCGACCAGTGGCTCGTTGTCCGGCCCACGCCCCACCTCGGCGCCCTCCAGGACCCACGGTCGCGTGCCCGGTCCGCGGCGCTCCTTGAGGTGGCGGTAGTCGTGCAGGCGGCGGGCCACCCAGAGCCGCAGCGGCCTGCCGCCCCACCACGGTTCGACCGCCAGCGAGTTGGCGGACAGGCCGGGCAGCCGCACGCCGCTCAACCCGTCCCGGCTGCGCCGGTCGCTGTCCGCTTGCGGCCCCTGCGACCAGCGCACGTACAACTCGTGCGCGGGCGCGCGGTCCTCGACCAACGTGACCAAGTCGGAAAGATCGGCGAAGGTGCGCATGCGTCCGGGTTACCTCGTCGGCGAAGGTTCGAACACGAATGGTGCGGGTACCAGCTAAAGCATGACGCACGCGACCACGACCGCCCGCCACTCGCTGTGGTCGGAGGCGATCCCGCACGGCCGGTTCCCCGTGTTCACCGGAGAGACCGCGGTGGACGTGGCGGTGGTCGGGGGCGGGATAACCGGGATCACCACCGCGTTGCTACTCAAGCGCGCGGGCCTGCGCGTGGCGGTGGTGGAGGCCGAGCGCGTGGGCGGCGGCGTGAGCGGCAACAACACCGCCAAGGTGACCGCCCTGCAGTCCACTGTGTACTCGAAGATCGTGCGCAAGCACAGCGCCGAGGTGGCGGCCGACTACGCCACCGGCAACGCCGCCGCGGTCGAACGGGTGGCCGCGCTGGTGTCCGAACTGGACATCGCCTGCGACCTGCGCCGGATGCCCGCCTACACGTACGCGATCGAAGAGGGGGAGCTCCCCGCGGTCGAGGAGGAGGCCGAGGCCGCGAGCCGGGCCGGGCTGCCGGTCGTGCGCGACGGCGGTGAGCTGATGGGCGTGCCGTTCCCGGTGGCGGGCGCGGTGCGGCTGGACGACCAGCTGCTGATCCACCCGGTGAAGTACGTGCGGGGCCTGGCGGAGGCCGTGGACGGTGACGGCTCCCGGGTCTACGAGGGCAGCCGGGTGCTGCGGATCGAGGACGGCAAGCCGAGCCGGGTCCACACCGACCAGGGCACGGTCGTCGCCGAACGGGTCGTGGTCGCCACGCACTACCCGATCCTGGACCGCGGCCTGTACTTCGCCCGGCTGGAGCCCATCCGCTCCTACTGCATCGCGGTGCGGCTCGCGTCGGGCACGCCGCCGACCGGACTGTCCATCAGCGCGGGCAGCCCGTCGTGGTCGCTGTCGCGCTCCGGGGACCTGCTGATCGTGTGCGGGCAGGGTCACGCGACCGGCGCGTCGCCCGGCGAGCCCTACGAGGAGCTGACCAAGTTCGCCGCCGAGCGCTGGGACGTCGCCGAGGTCACGCACCGGTGGTCCGCGCAGGACCCGACGTCCTACGACAACCTGCCGATGATCGGCTCGTACCTCCCGGGCTCCACCACGCTGTACGGCGCGACCGGGTTCATGAAGTGGGGCCTGAGCAACGGCACCATGGCCGCCGAGCTGCTGACCGACCTGGTCGTGGGCCGGGAGAACCCGCTGACCGCGCGGTTCAGCCCGCACCGGGTGACACCGGGCGCGACGCCGAAGCTGGCGAAGCTGAACGCGAAGGTGGCCGTGGACCTCGTCGGTGACCGGTTGAAGTCGGCCGAGGTCGACACGGTCGCGGACGTGCCGGTGGGCGAGGCGCGGGTGGTGAAGGACGGCACGGGCAAGGCCGGGGTGTACCGCGACGAGGAGGGCGGCGTGCACGGGGTGTCGTTGCGCTGCACGCACCTGGGCTGCCTGGTCCGGTTCAACTCCGCCGAGCGCAGCTGGGACTGCCCGTGCCACGGGTCGCGGTTCGACGTGGACGGCGCGGTGCTGGAAGGTCCGGCGACCAAGCCCCTGCCCCGCCGCGATCCCGCCTGATGACGCTGGGTGTCGAAGAGGAGTTCCTCCTCGTGGACCCGTCGACGCGTCGTCCGGTGGCGCGTGCGGCGGACGTGGCGGCACACGTGCGCGACCTGCCCCCTGGCGCGAAGGTCCACCGTGAGCTGAACGGCGCGCAACTGGAGTTCGCCACCGGTGTGTGCGCGGGGCTGGACGAGCTGCGCGACCAACTCGTGGCGGGTCGACGCGCGCTGGCCGAGGCCGCCGGTGCCGAGGGCTTGTGGTTGGTCGCGTCGGGTTCGCCGCCGTTGGCCGACCCGCGACCGGCGTTGAGCGCGGGGGAGAGGTTCGAGCGGATCGAGGCGATCTACCGCGCGCAGGTGCGGGACTACCAGTGCTGCGGCTGCCACGTGCACGTCGGCGTGCCCGATCGGGAGACGGCCGTGCACGTGGTCAACCACCTGCGGCCGTGGCTGCCGACGCTGCTGGTGCTGGGTGGCAACTCGCCGTTCGACCGCGACCGCGACACCGGGTACGCGAGTTGGCGGATGATGCACCAGGCCCCGTTCCCGGGCTCGGGCGTGCCGCCGTTCTGCCGCACGGCCGACGAGCACGACGCGCGGGTGGCCCGGCTGGTCGACTGCGGTGCGCTGGTGGACGCGAATCAGACGTTCTGGCTGGCCAGACCGTCGCGGCGGTACCCCACGGTCGAGGTGCGAGTCGCCGACACCGCCGCGACGGTGGATGACGCGCTGCTCCAGGCCGCGCTCACCAACGCCCTGGTGGACACCGCCAGGTCCGCCGGTGCCGCACCGGAGCCCGACGAGCAGGTGTTGGCGGCCGCGGTGTGGTCGGCGGCCCGGCACGGGCTGTCCGGTCCGGGCGTCGACCCCTTCACCGCGCGGCAGGTGCCCGCGGTCGAGTTGGTGGAGGCGTTGCTGGAGCACGTGTCCGACGCCCTGGGTGACGACCGCGAGCTCGTCCGCTCGCTGGTGCGCGGAGTGCTGGAGAACGGCACGGGCGCGCAGCGGCAACTGAGAGCGGGCTCACCCGAGGCCGCCGTCGACCTGCTCGCGTGCACACCGACCGGAACGGGTAGTCCACGGGCATGACCACTGTGGACCCTGCTCTGGACCGGGCCGTCCTCCCCGCGCCGCGAGGCCCCCTGTCCGCCGCCGTCCTGGACGCCCTGCGCGGCGACCCGCCCGCGGCCGGTCTGCCGTCGCACGTGTCGGCGGACCCGTACGGCGAAGACCTGCAACTGGCCCTGCACGTCTGCTACGAGCTGCACTACCAGGGCTTCGAGGGCGTGTCGGACGACTGGGAGTGGGATCCGGGGCTGCTGGCCTTCCGCGCCGCCCTGGAACGGGTGTTCCTGGGCGCGCTGCGGGCCGACGTGCCCGGCGGCGTCGACATCGGCGGTGTGCTGGACGAACTGCTGGTCGAGCCGGTCGACGGTGTCGGCGTGAGCCACTTCCTCAAGGACGACGGCGAGTGGTGGCACATGCGCGAGTACCTGGCGCTGCGCTCGATCTACCACCTGAAGGAGGCCGACCCGCACGCGTGGGTGATCCCGCGCCTGCGCGGCACCGCGAAGGCGGCGCTGGTGGCCGTGGAGTTCGACGAGTTCGGCGGCGGGCGCGGCGACCGCATGCACTCGCGGCTGTTCGCCGACCTGCTCGTCGGCGCCGGCCTGGACCAGGGCTACCTGCGGTACCTGGAGCACGCGCCGGCCGTGATGCTGGCAACGGTGAACCTGATGTCGTTGTGCGGGCTGCACCGCTCGTTGCGCGGCTCGCTGGTGGGGCACTTCGCCGCGGCCGAGATCACCACCGCGCCGAGTGCGACCCGGATGGCCAAGGCGTTGGAACGACTGGACGCCCACCCCGACTGCGTCGAGTTCTTCACCGAGCACATCGAGGCGGACGCGGTGCACGAACAGGTGATGCGCCGGGACGTGATCGGCGACCTGCTGGCCCGTGAGCCGGAGCTGGCCGAATCGGTGGTGTTCGGCGTGCAGGCCACGGAACTGCTGGAGCAACGGCTGGGCGACCACCTGCTGGGCGCCTGGAAGGAGGACCGGACGGCGTTGCGCCTGCCGCTCTAGTGTCGCGCCGGGCGCCGACCGTCGCGTCAGGCTCTGCAACCACGCGGGCAGCACGCACCTGCTCGCGGACCTGGCCGGGTACTACCCCGTCGGTCAGGTCCAACCGCCGGACCCGGCTCCGCGGCGGGAGTCGGGTTCCGCGGCCGGCACGGTCAACGTCGTTTTCGGTGGCTCGTGTCGCACAGCGGGTACCGCTTGCTGCGGCGGCACGCGCACACCGCGACGACGAACCGGTCCGAGCACACCACCTCGCCGTCTTCCAGCCGCACCTCGACCGGCCCCTCCACGAGCACCGGCCCACCCGGCACGACGGTCACCACCCTGGCCTCACGCGGCGTCGGCACGGATCACCACCAGTTCCTCGTGCGACTGACCGGCGTCGATGAGGCCGCGCCGGGCCAACCACTCCGCGCGCCCGCGCATGACCCGCCCGAACGCGATCGTGCGGCGGGCCACCACCGACGCCTTCAACCCACCACCGCGCAACTGCCGCAGGGTGGTGTCCGGATCGCACAGCGAGGAGTGCACGATCAGCCCCATGCCCTTGTCCGCCAACAACAACGGCAGCACCGCGCACAGCCGGTCGAGCACGGAACGCCCGTTCAGCCCGGCGTCCCAGGCCCGTGCGGCACCCCGCGCCGGCACCGTGGCGCTCGGCACGTAGGGCGGGTTCGCCGTCACGACGTCGAACTCCTCCTCGCCGACCAGATCACCGAAGTCGGCGCGTCGCACGCGCACCGACAGACCGCGCAACCGGGCGTTGACCCGGGTGGCGACCAGGGCGCGCCTGCTCAGGTCCACCGCCGTGACCTCACCCGCGCCGGCCAACCCGGACGCGATCGCCAACGCGCCGGTGCCGGTGCACACGTCCAGCACCCGCCCGCCGCGCGGCATCCCGGCCTCCTCCAGCGCCTCGGCCATCAACCACGTGTCCTCTTGGGGCCGGTACACGCCCGGCGGCCTCCACAACAACATAGGACTGTGGTTCCCGGCGCTTCGGCCCGCAAACGAGGCCGGGCGGACAGGAATGGACCGCCGTGGACCGGGGAATCCCGGTGGTCGGTGATGCGGGGAGGTCGGATGGGCGTGGTCGAGGCGACCCGGGCGGCGGCGCGGGAACAGGTCCTGGTGGCGATGCTCGGCATCCCGCGCCTCTTGGCGCACCAGGCTTGGCGCGCCGTCGACCCGCGGGAAGGACGCGGGCTCGGCGTCCTGCTGGTGCCGGGGTTCGGTTTCGGCGACCGGAGCCTGCACCTGACCAGGACCTGGCTGCGCAAGCGCGGTTACGTGCCGACCGGTGCGCGCATCGGCCTGAACGTCGGCTGCACGTCGGAGTTGGTCGACCGCCTGGAACGCAGGTTGGAGGCGCACGTCGAGGCGACCGGCGGCCCGGTCGTCCTGTTCGGGCAGAGCCGCGGCGGCGGCCTGGCCAGGCTGCTGTCCGTGCGCAGGCCGGAACTCGTGCGCGGCCTGGTGATGCTCGCCAGCCCGGTGCTCGACCAGCTCGGCGCGCACCCCAGCGTGGTGCGGGTGGCCCGGACGCTGGCCCGGCTGTCACGGGCCGGCATCCCGGGACTGCTGACCGAGGATTGTTTCGCGGGCACGTGCTACGACACCAACTCCGCCGCCATGGCGCAGCCGTTGCGGGTGCCCGCCATCGCGGTGTTCTCCCGCAACGACCTCATCGCGCCGTGGGAGCTGTGCGCGGACCCGTGCGCGGACTGCGTCGAGGTGAGCAGCACGCACACCGGGATGGGCCTGGACCCGGAGGTGTACCGGCTGCTCGCGCCGCGGCTCGCCGCTTGGGCGCGGAGCGCGGAACGGACGCCCGCGCCCGCGTGAGAAGATCGACGGCGGAACCGGAGGCGGGCACGCCACCGAACCGTCGTCGCGCCTGGTGGCGTTCGGCAACCCGCTGGTGCAGGCCCACATCGCGCTGCGGGAGCGGCTGAACCGTTGGGGGACGGCCTGTCGGAGGACGTGGGGGACCGTGGCCCGTCATGACCAATGGTCCCTTTAATAGCTTCAGTGTTAACTGAAAATCGATCTCGTCTCGTGACGAAAGTTCGTTGATCATTCACTCCGACGTGTGATTTTTCGTGCGATCCTGCCTGCGTGCGGCCACCCTGCGCCGCCGCACCGGGGAGGAGACACCCAATCGTGCGAGTACGACCCCTGCTGAATCCCATTGCCGTTGTCATGTCCGTCGTCGCCGTGGTGGCGGCCCTGCTGATCCCCACCACGGCCGCCGGCGCCACGCCGATCACCGTCGCCCAGGCCGTCGGGCAGCAGAACGGCGCGTCCGCCACCGTCCGCGGCTACGTGGTCGGGCAGCCCACCGCCACCAACACCGTGGTGAGAGCCGACTTCCCGTCCGACTACGCGCTCGCGCTGGCCGACTCGCCTGGCCAGACGAGCACCAGTCAGATGATCTACGTGCAGATCACGTCGGCGTTCCGGGCCCAGTGGGGCCTGCGGAGCAACCCGGGCCTGCTCGGCGCGCGGCTCGACGTCACCGGTCCGCTGAACGCCTACTTCTCGCACCCCGGCCTCACGTCGCCGACGGCGTTCGCCAACGCGGGCACGTCACCCACGTCCACCGCCACGTCCACGGTCACGGTCACGTCCAGCACGACCCCGGGCGGCGGCTACGACGACACGTACTACCGCAACGCCCTCGGCAAGACCGGGTCGTCGTTGAAGACGGCGTTGAACGGGATCATCCGAACCAACGCGAAGCTGTCGTACGACCAGGTGTGGGAGGCGTTGAAGGTCACCGACCAGGACCCGAACAACAGTGCCAACGTGATCCTGCTGTACACCGGGCGTTCCCAAGGCAAGACGACCAACGGCGGTGACCCGGACGACTGGAACCGGGAGCACGTCTGGGCCAAGTCGCACGGCGACTTCGGCACGGCGACCGGTCCGGGCACCGACATCCACCACCTGCGGCCCACCGACGTCTCGGTCAACGCGACGCGGGGCAACAAGGACTTCGACCTGGGCGGCTCGCCGGTGGCGGAGGCGCCCGGCAACTACACCGACGCCGACTCGTGGGAGCCGCGCACCGCGGTGAAGGGCGACGTCGCACGGATGCTGTTCTACATGGCCGTGCGGTACGAGGGTGGCGACGGCTACCCGAACCTGGAGATGAACAACAGCGTCAACAACGGCACCGCGCCGTACCACGGCAGGTTGTCGGTGTTGTTGCAGTGGAACGCGCAGGACCCGCCGGACGCGTTCGAGAAGCGCCGCAACCAGGTGATCTACGACAGGTACCAGGGCAACCGCAACCCGTTCATCGACCACCCGGAGTGGGCGGCGTCGATCTGGGGCTAGATGAGCGGGTTCGCCGGCGGACGCCTGTTCTCGACCTCCGTTCCGGGGGTCGAGAACAGGCGTTTCGCGGGGAGTGGCGCGGGGCGCGGCCACCTCATCGGGTGTTGACCACTCACTTGCATTCTGTTCGAATGAACACAGTGCTTGTGCAATGAGGGGGCGACATGAGGGCCGGGATCACGATCCTGCCGGAGTACCGCTGGGCCGAGGCGAAGCCGAGGTGGCAGGCGGCGGAGGCGTACGGGTTCGCGCACGCGTGGACGTTCGACCACGTGGGTTGGGGTCCGCTGGTGGACTCCACGTGGTTCGGCTCGGTGCCGACGTTGAGCGCGGCGGCCCTGGTGACGTCGCGGATCGAGCTGGGTTTCATGGTGGCGTCGCCGAACTTCCGCCACCCGGTGCCGTTCGCGAGGGACGTGCTGGCGCTGGACGACCTGTCGGACGGCAGGCTCACGGTGGGCGTCGGCGCGGGTGGGGTGGGCGGCTACGACGTGGAGGTGTTCGGCGGCACTACCAGGGCCGCGAGCCCGTCGCGCCGGTACGCGGAGTTCGTGGAGCTGTTGGACGCCTTGTTGACCCGGGACCGGGTCGACTACGCGGGGGAGTACTACTCGGCGGTGGGTGCGCGGAACGTGCCGGGTTGCGTGCAGCGCCCGCGCGTGCCGTTCGTGCTCGCCGCGAACGGGCCGAAGGCGTTGGCCCTGGCGGCCGAGCACGGTCAGGGGTGGGTGACGCTGGGTACGGCGCGCGACTCGCTGGAGGCGTGGTGGAGGTCGTTGGCCGAGCTGTCGGCCCGGTTCGACGAGGCGCTGGCGGCCGGTTCGCGTGACCCGGCCGGGGTGCGGCGGTTCCTGCAGACCGATGCGGCGCCGGTGTTCTCGTTGTCGAGCGTCGAGTGCTACCGCGACTTCCTGGGGCGTGCGGGCGAGTTGGGTTTCACGGACGTGCTCGCGCCGTGGCCGCGGGCGGAGGGTCCGTTCGCGGGTGATGAGGCGATCCTCGACACGGTGGCCGCGGACGTGTTGCCGACGTTGTCCTGACGACGGCCGCAGACCACCGGCGGCGGGCAGGTCTCAGTCGTACCGTTCGACGAGTGCGTTGCCGATCGCGGCCAGGTGGTCTCGCACGCCCTCGGGGCCGGTCACCTCAAGCCATTCGACCAGCCCGGCGAGTTCGCCGGCGAGCGCGTACTCGTTGTAGCCGCGGATCACGACCTCGACGCGGCCGTCGGTGGTGGACCCTCCGACGTCGAGCCGGTCGCCGAGCACCATCCGGAGCCGGGCCATCCCGTCGGGTGTGCAGGTGGCCTGGATCTCGAGGGGCGTCCGCCTGCGGTCGATCTCGTCGGCGATCTCGCGCCAGCTCTCGGCGAGGTCGAACTCGTCGGGTCGGTGCACGGGATCGCCGGTCGGTTCGGCGGACGACACGCGGTCGACCCGGAAGGTCCGCAGGCCCGCGTCGGTGTTGCAGACGAGGTACCACGACGGGCCCTTGGCGACGATGCCCAGCGGGTGGGTGGTCCTCTCGGTTTCGGCGCCGTTGCCGTCGACGTAGGCGAGCCGCACCTGGACGCCGCGGATCACCGCGTCCTGGAGTTCGTCGAGGAAGCGGGGCGGCGGCCGGTGCTCGACCCGCCTCGCTCCCCACCGTTGTGGGTCCATGACCAACGACGCCGCCGCCGCCTCGGCCTGCACCCGGAACGGCTCCGGGAGGGCACGGACGAGCTTGCGCAGCGCTGCTTTCACGGCCGGTGTCGCAGCCGAGGCGGGGCCTGCGACCAGGAACAGGGCGCGGGCCTCGTGCGCGGTCAGCCCGGACAGGTCGGTGCGGGCGCCGCCCACGAGGCGCCAGCCGCCGCCCCGGCCCTGGATGGAGTAGACGGGCACGCCGGCCATGGCGAGGGCGTCGAAGTCACGGCGGGCGGTGCGCTCGGACACCTCCAGCTCCCTGGCGACTTCGGCCGCTGTCAGCTGCTCGCGTTGTTGCAGCAGCAGGAGGAGGGCCATCAGGCGGTCGGCTCGCACGCCGCCGACACTCCCACAGGAAACCGGTCATGGGGTGACCTGTTTCGGTCGGCACGATGGCCACACGACCGCATCGGCCGTCGGTTGCGCCGACGCCGACGCCCCGAACGACAAGAGGAAATGTGATGTTCAATCCGAGCGACTTCCCCGAACCCACCCTCGTCTCCGTCAACGGTGTGGAGCTGGAGGTGTTCGAAGCGGGTCGGGAGAACGCGGGAAAGCCCATCGTGCTCTGCCACGGCTGGCCGGAGCACGCCTTTTCCTGGCGGCACCAGGTGCCGGTCCTGGCTGCGGCGGGCTACCACGTCATCGTCCCGAACCAGCGGGGCTACGGCCATTCGTCCCGTCCGACGGAAGTGACGGACTACGACATCGGGCACCTGTCGGGTGACCTCGTCGCACTCCTGGACCACTACGGCTACGAGGACGCCACCTTCGTCGGCCACGACTGGGGCGCGTTCGTCGTCTGGGCCCTGACCCTGCTGCACCCGAACCGGGTGAACGGCGTGGTAGCGCTGAGCCTGCCCTACCAGGAGCGCGGCGAGGTGCCCTGGATCGAGTCCATGGAGGCCGCGCTCGGCGCCGACTTCTACTTCGTCCACTTCAACCGGCAGCCGGGCGTCGCGGACGCGGTGCTCGACGAGCACGCGGCCCGGTTCCTGGGCAACCTGTTCCGGAAGGACGTGCCCCCGAAGCCGCCTGCGCCGGGTATGGCGATGATCGAGCTCGCCCGGGCGGAGACACCCCTCGGGGAGCCCGTCATGAGCGACGGCGAACTGGCCGTCTTCGTCTCCGCCTTCGAGTCGACGGGCTTCACGAGCAGCATCAACTGGTACCGGAACCTCGACCGCAACTGGCGTCTGCTGGCCGACGTGGACCCGGTCATCCGGCAGCCCGCCCTCATGATCTACGGCGACCGCGACGTGATCCTGAGGGCCGAACGGCTGACGGAGTTCGTGCCCGACGTGGACGTGGTCGGCCTGGACTGCGGTCACTGGATCCAGCAGGAGATGCCGGACGAGACCAACCACGCGATCCTGACGTGGCTGGACCAGCAGGCTGCCGTCCGAGGCGGGTCCGGTGAGTGGGTTCGAGCCAGTGGTTGATCGCGTCGGTGGTACCTGCGGGCACGGGCTCAGCGGACGTGCGCGGCCACCGGGCCGGGTACCTCGCCACGCGCGGCCGGCACGACGGGCTCGGCGCAGATGTTCTTGGCCACCGACAGCAGCTGCACCACGTCCGTGGCGAACGCGAACCCCCGCGAGTGCTGGTCGCCCGCCGCGTGGAACAGCCGGTAGGCGCGGATCATCCACTCGGTGAGCGAGTCGTCGCGCAGCACCTCGTGCTCGCGCCGCCCGTTGACCGTGACGGTGAGCTGCGAGTGGTCGTCGTCGTCGCTGACCGCGTAGTGGCCGACCGCGCTGCCCCGCTCGAACTCCACCGTGATGCGGCGTTCCCGCACCGGCGAGGTGAGGTCGGAGCTGATCTCCGTGCGCACCCCGCTGTTGTGCCGCAGGCCGATCCGCGCGCCACCCATCCGGGGCACCACCACGTCCCCGACGGTGAGGTCGTGCCCGGCGGCGTGGGTGACCCTCGCGCTGCCCGCGAGCCGCAGCGCCAGGCCGACGCCGTGCGGCAGCTCCACGTCGAACGCGGTCTGGTGGTCGGGCCTGGCCATCGACCGGCGGAAGCGCGGCTTGTTCTGCACGATCGAGATCGATTTCGGCTCGCCGAGCGCTCCGCCGCGCAGCAGCTCGGTGAGCCGCCCGGTGAGCGTGCTGGTCAGCCACGGCTCGACCACGGCGATCCGCAGGCCGTGCTTGCGGCGCAGCCGGATCAGCCGGGCCAGGTCGTCGGTGTCGGCGGCCAGCGGCTTCTCCGCGATCACGTTGCGGAAGCCGCGCTCGGCCAGCTCGGCCATCACCTCGGCGCGCAGGGACGGCGGCGTGCACAGGTGCGCCACCGTGTCGCCCGGGTCGAGCAGGGTGGCGGCCTCGGCGAGGCTGCCCACCATGGCCAGGCCCGGGCGTTCCACCGGCAGCCGCCGCGGGTCGCACGTCACGATCGGCCGGTCGTCGAACAGCTGTCGCAGCGAGGTCCGCGCCCTGGCCAGCACCGGCAGGTGCACGTCCGCACCGGCTCGGCCCAGTCCCACGACGAGTGTGCGCACTTGTGAGCCCCGTCTTGTCTCGTCCGGTCTCGAAGGCATCGGGAATGAGCGATGTCCGCTCTCAATTGATGGCCCCGACGCTGTCCCAAGCGCGAAGGCATGTCAACTCGGCGTGGGCGAGTTGACCAGGAAGAGTGAACTGCCCGATGCCCCGCCGCCGGCCCCGTGACCTGCCATACGCTCGGATCCGGAAGCGGTGACCGCGGAGGTGAGTGCGCTGGCCGTGCCATTCTTGACGCAATCGGCAACTTTTCCCGAATTGTGGCCGATAACGCGACGGCACATTGTGGAAGTGGTGGGGAACGGCAAGTGCCCGCACGGGCGCGAAGTCCTGGGATCGGCCGCCGCGGCGGCGTGCGGTGGCGGCACGTCGGCGTTGACGCGGGCCGCCGCCCCGATCCGCGCCGCGGCGCAGCACACCGGGAGGCGACCCGCATGAGGCCGCACGACATGGGCACGTTGTTCGACGAGGTCGCGGCGCGCGGGACGCACACCACCGTGCACCTCGACCGGCCGTTCGACATCCTGCCGACCGGGTTCGGGCCGGGTGTCGACTACACCGTGCCGCAGCTGGCCGGGTTGGTCCGCGAGGCGGCGGGCTGGCTGTACGAGCTGGGCGCCCGGCGCGGCGACCGGGTGGCGGTGGTGAAGCGCAACCACTACGACTACGACCTGCTCGCGTGCGCGGCGGTGCGGATCGGCGCGGTGCCCGCGCTGCTGTCCGGGCACCTGCCCGACGACGTGCTGGAGATCCTGCTCAAACGGCTGGACCCGGCGGTGCTGGTCACCGACCGGGTGCCGCCCGCCGGCCTGGCGCGCCGGGTGCTGGCGCTGCGCGCGGACGTGCCCGGCGCGATCACGCTGGACGACGTGCGCGGCGCACGGGTGCCCGCGCCGCGGCGCAGGCGAGACGACGACCCGCTGGTCGTCAACCACACCTCCGGCACGACCGGTGTGCCCAAGCTGGTCGTGCACACCGGTCGCACCCTGGCGCACCGGCAGGCCCGGTTCGAGGCGGTGCACCGGCCGGTGATCGGTGTGCGCCGTGACGACGTCGTGGCCAACGCCGGGTCCTACGCGCACGTCCGCACGTTCCGCTGGACGGCCCGCGTGTTCGGCCTCGCCCCGCGCCGGATCGTGCTGCTCAGCGACCCCGACCCGGCCGCCGACGTGCTCGCCCGGCACCCTCCGACGACGGTGGAAGCGCTGCCCTCGGCCTACCTGGGGTGGCGGTCGCTCGCCACGCGGCCGGACAACCCGTTCCGCGGCGTGCGGCTGTTCGTCAGCGCCTACGACGCCGTGCCCCCGCCCGTCATGCGGGCGATGCTGCACGCCTCCCGCCGCCGGCACCCGCTGTGGGTGCAGACCTGGGGGCAGACCGAGACCGGCCCGCTGACCTTCCGGTTCCTCACCCGCCGCGCGCTCGACCGCGCACCCGACGCCCGTGGTGTCGGCCGGCCCGTCCCCGGCCGCACCCGCCTGCGGGTGGTGGACCCGGTGACGTTCGCGCCCCTGCCACGCGGGCGGGCCGGGCTGGTGCTCGCGCGGACGCGGGCCCGCTGCGCCGGGTACGTCGGCGAGCAGGACCGGTGGCGGGCCAAGGTCACCGGGCCGTGGTGGAACACCGGCGACCTCGGCGTGCTGACCCGAGGCGGCTCGGTGCGGCTGCTGGACCGCGAGGTCGACGCGGTGCCGGGGCTGAGCTGCCTGCGGGCGGAGGCCCTGGTCGCGGACCGGTTGCCCGGGGTGGTGGAGTGCGTGGTGCTCGGCCCGCCGGGCCGGCCGCCGATCCCGGTGCTGGTCACGTCCGGTCCGCTGGACTCGGCGGCGTGGCGGCGCGCGGTGGCGGACCTGCCGCCGCTGGGCGACCCGCACGTGCTGGCGTGGGACGACGTGCCGCGCACCGCCACCGGCACGGTGCGCCGGCTCGACCTGCTCACCCGGCTGGTCGGCAGCGCCGAGACCCGCGGCACCGGGCGGTGGACGTGACCACCTACGTGTTCGACCGGGCGCACGTGGCGGAGCAGCACCGCTGCCTGGCCGCCGCCTACGACCCGGTGACCCTGGCCCGGCTGGCGCAGACCGGGATCCGGTCCGGCTGGCGGTGCCTGGACGTCGGCGCGGGCGGCGGCAGCGTGGCGCACTGGCTGGCCGCGCGGTGCGCCGGGGTGCTGGCCACCGACGTGCAGCCGGAACAGGTGCCGCCCGCGCCCCGGCTCACCGTGCTGCGGCACGACATCGTGTGCGACCCGCTGCCGGAGGGCGCGTTCGACCTGGTGCACGTGCGGCTGGTGCTGCGGCACCTGCCGGAGCGCGACGCCGTGCTGCGCAAGCTCGCCTCCGCCCTGAAACCGGGCGGGTGGCTGCAGGTGGACGAGTTCGACAACTCCTACAGCCCGGTGCTGCGCGCACCCGACCGGGAGGCCGCGGAGCTGTACGAGACGTTCCTGGCGGTCAAGGACAGCGTGTTCGACGCCTACGGCGTGGACGGGGCGTGGGGTCGCAAGGCGGCCGGCGCCATGGCCGAGGCCGGCCTGGTCGACATCGACCCGCGCGTGGTCGTGCACACCTGGCGGGCCGGGTCGCCGGGCGTGCGGCTGCTCGCGCACACCACGCACATGTTGCGCGACAGGCTGATCCGGGCGGGCATGAGCGACGGACAACTGGCCGCCGTGCGCGCGCTGCTCGCCGACGAGCGGTTCCTGGCCACCTCGCCGGTCGTCTACTCCGTGCACGGGCGGCGGCCCGCATGACCGCGGTGCCCTGGTGCCCGCGGTGTTGCGTCGGATGGCAGCCCCGGCGTCCACCGCGGACACCTCGTCGGTCCGCGCGGTGGTGTGGAGCGGGTCCCGGCCCGACATAGGCCGGGGGCCGGCCCGAAGGCCGACCCCCGGCACCCCCCGACCTGTGGGTCGCTCAGCAGGTGACGAAACTGGAGTAGCGGTACACGTGGTCCGCCCGATCCCGGTGGGGCGACACGTCCGAATCCGACGACCAGGCGCTCACGCAGAACAGGTACACGTCGTTCTCGTGCCCGCCGACGGTGTGGTTGTCGAAGTCGACCGCCGTGCCGGTGTTGTTGTGCACCGAAGCGGTCCGGTCGTGCCAGCCGTACGCCCCGAGGTCCTGCCACCCGGGGTCGCTCAGCTTGCCCCGGGGGTACCCGAACCCGGTGTACTCGTAGAAGCAGAACCACCCGCTGGGGCAGTCCGGTGAGCCCAGGGCACTCACCCCCGGCTCGGCGAACGTGACGACGAACCGCCCGCCGTCGTAGCTGACCTCGTTCGCCGAGACCTGGGTGCCGCCCGGCGCCACCTCCAGTTGCCGGTCGACCTGTGCCTGCAGTTCCGCGGTCGAGGCCGCCTGCCTCCCGAACAGGGTCTCGTCGCCCGTGGCGGCGGCCGGTGCCACGGCCGTCAGCACACCGAGGGCGACCGCGGTCACCACGAGTTGGATCTTTCTCAACATCGGCTGTTCCCCCTCGCCGTCGTTCCACCATGCCCCTCACGGCTCGTCGACGACGGTCGGAATCATCCGTGAACCCTTCCTCCCGGAACCAGGCCGTTGACGTCCAGCGCAATAGCCGTGGTCAGCGCATTCCCCTCGACGTGTCCGCTGAGGGCCACCGCGGAACCGGTATCCACCGCCGCCGGTGCAGGTCTTGAAGGGCACGACGCCCGGTCCGCCGGTACCGTTCGAGACAGCCTGGGGGGCTGCGATGCTGCGCATCCACTTCACCGC
Source organism: Actinosynnema sp. NPDC050801 (assembly GCF_040673975.1). NCBI lineage: Bacteria > Bacillati > Actinomycetota > Actinomycetes > Pseudonocardiales > Pseudonocardiaceae > Actinosynnema > Actinosynnema sp. NPDC050801. Next base: position 148,487 of record NZ_JBFAQZ010000008.1, read on the forward strand.
CGAGGACATCGCCCGGACCACCATCGCCGCGGGTGCCGACCCGTTCTGGGAAATCCTGCTGAGCAACTTCAAGCTCCACTCCAAGCACCAACCGGCCTTCGCACGCCACTGGGCGGGACGTGTCCGCCGCAATCCGCAGTGGCACAGCCACATCCGACCGGCCGTCCGACTGCTGGGCGGCCTCGCGCCCATCGGCCCGTACTTCCCCGACTTCCTCACCCCCGACGCAGGGCGCTCCGGGCTCGACGAGGGCTTCGAAGCGATCATGAGCACTCCCCGCCGACGCCTGGTCCGCGAGCTCGACCTCCTGTCCGCCCACGGACGCTCGACCGCGCCGTCGAAGCTGCGCCCCCTGATCACCGAGAGCGCCACGGCCCTCGGACACGTGGTCACGCGACTGCGCGACTACCACAGCGCCGCGATAAGCCCCTACGACGACATCGTCAAAGCCGCGGTCGACGCCGACCTGGCCCAGCGGGTCCGTGACCTGACCTCGGGCGGCGTGGAGGCCATGCTGAACGGCCTGCGCCCGCTGATGCGGTGGGAACCACCGGTCCTGCTCGTCCGCTACGACGTGTCGCACGACCTGCACCTGCACGGACGTGGTCTGCGCCTGGTCCCGTCGTTCTTCTGCGAGGACTCGCCGGTGAGCCTGGCGGACCCGGAACTGCCCCCGGTCCTGATCTACCCGATCGCCGCCGAGCACCGGTGGCCGCACGCGACCGAGGGCCGGCACCGGTCCGCCCTTCGCGACCTGCTCGGTGACAACCGCGCGAACCTGCTCGACAGCATCGGGGACGGCGCCGGCACCACGGAGCTGGCCCGGGTCCTGGGCATCTCGCCTGCCGCCGCCAGCCGCCACGCGGCCGTCCTGCGTGCCGCCGACCTCATCGCCACCAACCGGCACGGCCCGGCAGTGCTGCACACGCTCACGCCGTTGGGACACCGACTGCTGCACCACAACGGCCTCGACGGACCGGGTGGCTCGACCGCACGGTGGTGAGGAGTCGGGACCGTCGACCGCAGTGGCACGGCCGCTTCGCCGGGGCACCTCCCGGAGTTCGGCACGCGCGGCCGGGGCGGCGGGCACGGGCCGTTGCCCTCAGCCCCGCAAGCCGACGACCGGTGCCGGGGTGCCGCCGGATGCCGTGCGGGTGATCACGATGGCGCCGGGTGCGGCCACGAGGCGGAGGGTGCGGGTGGTGCGCGAGCCTGAGCCGTCCAGGCGGACCGGGGTGGAGGTGGGTGGTGAGCCGTCGAGCGGTTGCGTCACGACGGTCAGCTCGCGGCCGTTGTCCGCGCACGCGCGCAGGTAGGCGGTCCTGGTGGTGAGGTCGGCCGAGCGTTCCGGGCAGGCGTCGACCGAGAGCGGCGTGGTCGCGCCGGTGGCCGGGTCGAGCACGTGGATGGAAGTGGTCCGGTTCCCTTCCTGCTCCTCCGCCAACGGCACGACGCCCACGTCGGTGCGGACCGTCCACGGCCGTTCCGGCCTGACCAGCACCCGGCCGGTCTCGGCGTCCAGCAGGCCGTTCGGCACCGAGTCGGGCGTCACCCGCGCGCCGAACGTCTGGAACAGCACGCTCGAACCGTCCGGCGTGGCGCGCAACCGGACGTCCTGCCGCTCACCGCCCGTGTCACCGCGCGGCACCTCGTGCCGCCACCGCTCCCGACCGGTCTCCTCGTCCAGCGCCGTGACGCCCAACGTGTCCGCGCACTCCACCGGCACGAGCACCGTCGTGCGACCCCACACCACCTGCCCGAACCACGACGTGCACCCGGTGGGCGGCGACCACCGCCACCGCGGTTCGCCGGTGACGATGTCGTAGCCGGTGACGACCTCCTGGTCGCGCATCGTCAACACCCGCGAACCCGGCATGAGCTGATCGGTCTTCACCAGCACGGACCGCACCACCACCTCGAAGCGCGGCGAGCCGGTGTCCGCGTCCAGCACGACCACCAACTGCGCCGTGGTGTCGCGCAGCGATCCGAACGACACCACCACCGTCCGCCGGTCCATCGACGCCACCAGCTTGCCGACCACCGCCCCCGGCCGCGCGTACCGCCACTCCACCCGCCCGTCGGCGCCGTTCAACGCCACCACCGACCCGTCGCGCATCGCCACCGCCACCCCGTGCAACGCGGGCACGACGTCGACCACGTCCGCGGGCGGCTGCCACGCCCACTGCCGGCCACCGGGCCGTTCGGCCACGGGTTCCGGCGTGAAGTCACGGGCGTCGCGCGGTTCGGACCGGACGACCACCGCGTCGACCGCCGCCGGTGCGAAGACGGCCGCGACGGCCACCGCGACGACCACCAGGACCGCCGCGACCACACCGACCGGCCGCACCCGCCACCGTTGTCCGGCCGACGCCGATCGGGCCGGTCGCCGCACTGCCTCATCGGAACCGGACTGCGCCTCCGACCCCGCCGCGACCTGCTCGGAACCGGACTGCGCCTCCGACCCCGCCGCGACCTCCGTCGTCGACCCGGGCTGCGCCGGCCCGGCCGGTCGCGAGTGGTCTCCGGGGGTACGGGCGGGCCGGGCGGCCGATCCGACCGCACCCACCGCGACGGCGAGCGACCCCACCGCCATCACGGGTAAGTCGTCACCGGTCAGACCAGTCACCACGTCCTGCACCAGGAGCCACCACACCGCGACCGCGAGCCCCGTGCCCGACACCGCCGCGAACACCCGTGTCCGACGCCCGCCACCGACCGCCAACGCCGCCGCGAGCACCACCCCCACCGCCAGCGCGATCACCGTGGCGTCCACCTCCGGCCGGGGCACCCCACCCGACAGGAACGGACCGCACCCGACGCACAACGCACCCACCGACGCCAAGTAGCGCGACATCCCGGCACCTCCCGGCGTGGGACGGGAACGGCCGGCGATCCGTTCCCCTCCGACGTCACGACGAGCACACCTCGCCCGGGCCGGACGCGGCCCGCCATGGGGCAGAATCTGGCCGGTGAGCACCAACTGGGCAGGCAACTTCACCTTCTCCGCCACGCGGACCGCACACCCGACCTCGGTCGAGGAGGTCCGGGACGCGGTCACGTCCGCCGACTCGGCGCGCGTGGTCGGCGCAGGTCACTCGTTCAGCACGATCGCCGACACCGCCGGCACGCTGATCAGCCTGGACCGGATGCCCGAGGTGTTCGAGGTGCGCGACGGCGCGGTCCGGGTGGGCGCCGGCACGCGGTTGGCGCGGCTGGCCGAACGGCTCCACGCCGCCGGCCTCGCGCTGCCCGCCATGCCGTCGCTGCCGCACATCACGATCGTCGGCGCGTGCGCCACCGCCACCCACGGCTCCGGCAACGACATCCCGTCGCTCGCCGGCCTCGTCCGCTCGCTCGACCTGGTCGCCGCCGACGGCGAACTCGTCACCCTGAGCAGGGGAGACGCCGATTTCGACGGCGCGGTGGTGTCGTTGGGCTCGCTCGGCGTGGTGGTGGCGGTCGAGCTGGACGTCGTCCCGACCTTCGACGTCGAGCAGCGGGTCTACCAGGACATGCCCTTCGACACCCTGGTCGCGAACGTGGACGCCGTCTTCTCCAGCGCCTACAGCGTCAGCGCCTTCACCACCTGGCAGGGCGTGGCCCACGTGTTCGCCAAGCACCGCACCACCGACACCCGGCACGACCTGACCTGGACCGGGGCCAGGGCCGCCACCGAGCCGGTGCACCCCGTGCCCGGCCAGCCCACCCCGCACTGCACCACCCAGCTCGGCGTGCCCGGTCCCTGGCACGAACGGCTGCCGCACTTCCGCGCCGACTTCACCCCCAGCGTCGGCCGTGAGCTGCAGTCGGAGTACTTCGTGGCCCGCGAGCACGCGGCCGACGCGCTGCGGGCCCTGAACGACCTGGCCGCGGAGGTCCGGCCCGTGCTGCTGACCTCCGAGATCCGCACGATCGCGGCCGACACCCAGTGGCTCAGCCCGGTGCACGACCGGCCGAGCGTCGCGTTGCACTTCACCTGGCAGCCGGACGACGCGGCCGTGCGCGCCGTGCTCCGCAAGGTCGAGGCGGCGCTGGGCCCGTGGCGCCCGCGGGCGCACTGGGGCAAGGTGTTCGAGCTGGCCGACCCCGGCGAGCGCTACCCGGACTGGGCCCGGTTCGCCGCACTGCGCGGACGGTTCGACCCCGCCGGCAAATTCCGCAACCCCCTCGTCGACGGCTGGTTTACCGGATAAGCCCGCACCACGCGGCGACCGTCCGACGAATAGCGGACGGCGGCCCGCGCCGACGCCCCGCAAGGCGACCGGGACGGTCGTGGGGTGCGTTCACAGGCGCGCGAACCGCCGCAGGCCTTCCAGGTCGGGCACGACCACGTCCCGCCGCAGGTGGCTGACCACCACGCCGGCCTTGCGCAGGTCGGCGAACGCCTTCTCGGCGGTGCGCGGCTTCATCCCGGCGATCGAGGCCAGCTCCACCTTGGTCAGCGGGATGCCGAGCACCCACCCGCCGACCTCCTGCCTGCCGTGCGCGCCGACCAGTTCGGCCAGCACGCGCGCGACCCGCTCGGCGGCGGTGTGCGACAGGAAGTCGCGGCGGCGCCGGTTGGCCCACCGCAGCTGGTCGTCGATCACGCCGATCAGCTCGACGAACCCGTCGTTGCGGCGGTGCAGGAACCCGTGCAGCTCGGCGCTGGTGATCAGCTTCGCGGTGACGTCACCACAGGTCACGACCGTCGCCGAACGCGGCTTGTGGTCCAGCGCGGCCAGCTCGCCGACCAGGTCGCCCGCGACCCGCACGGTGAGCACCGCGGTGTCCCCGCTCGCGTCGTTGACCAGCACCTTCACCACGCCGTCGAGCAGCAGGAACACGTGCGTGTCGGTGGCGTCCTGGACGATGATCTCCCGGTCGGCGGCGTAGCGGACGGTCGTGCCCAGCGTCAGCAGCTCCTGCCGGCTGCTCTCCCGCAGCCGCGCCAGCAGCGTGCCCGGCGGCCACTCCGGCGTCGTCACGCTCTGCCGCACCGACGGCGTGCTCGGCTTCGTCGTGGCCAGCGACCGGCCCGCGTCGGCGAACGACGCGTAACCGCGCTCGAACGATGGGTCCGGGCCCACCCCGGACAGCAACGCCTCGCACGCCCGCCGCTGCTCGTCCAACGCGAGCACCGCCGGGTGGTCCGCGCCGAGCGCGGGCACCGCCCGCATCGAGGCGTCGCGCACGACGTCCACCAGCCGCTGCGCCTGGGCGCGGGTCCCGTCCAGGTGGGCCAGCTCCAGCTCCGCGGACGCCAGGTTCGACGTCGCGATCACCGCGTGCGGGTGGTCGGCGCCCAGGCGGGTGGCGGTGCGGTCGGCGGCCGACCGCAGGCTGGGCAGCGCGAGCCGGGCCCGTTCGGCGGACCGGCGCACCCTGGCCAGCTCGAACTCGGCGGACGCCAGGTTGGCCTGGGCCACCAGCGCCCGCGGGTGGTGCGTGCCCAGCACGTTCAGCGCCCGGTCGGTCGCGTCGCGCAGGTCGGTCAGCGACTCGGCGACCTCCTCGGCGTCACCGTGGTCGCGGGCGATCCGGAACCGCGCGCACATCAGGTTCAGCCGCAGCACGCACGTTTGCGGGTGGTTCGAGCCGAGCACCGCCGCGTTGCGCTGTAACGCCAGTTCCAGCGCGCCCGTCTCGCTCGGTTTCGCCGGCTCCACCGCCACCGCGACCGAACCGACCGCGACCGGGTCGGCCACCGGCACGGGGTCCAGGAAGTCGCCGACGACCTGCCGCAGCGTCGCGCCCCGGCCGAACGCGGCGCTCGGTGCCCTGCGCCGCACCTGGCGCGGCGCGATCATGCCCGGCTCCCGCCGACCCCGGGCCACCGAGGCCAACGCCTGCTGGTCACGCACCCGTGACGCCTCCGGGCCGGTGGGGTCCACCAGCGCCAACATGGCGATCAGCAGCGCGTCCGCGGCGTCGGCCGACCCGATCCGGGTCAGCCCGGCGGCGCAGCGCAGCAGGCGGTCCACGTCGCGGCGCGCGCTGAGCGCGTCCAGCGAGCGGGCCAGGTCCACCGCGAGGCGGCGGGCGGCCTGCCGGTCCGGCGCGGACCGGGCCAGGACTGCTTCGAGTTCGACCATTCGGCTGTTCATCCGGCACCCCAGGTGGTTGCTCGGTCTGCGGCGGCGCGCTTCCTGCGTTCGGACGCCGTCTGCCGGCGTTCGGCCGCGAGGACTCGTGCCGCCGGAGTGGAATCCTCGTCCATAGCGGCGATATCGGTTGCTCCGGGCATTCGTTAGCGCATCCCTGACATTGTTACGTTACGAATGGTCGGATGTCCGACGGATATCCGCAAAATTGCGGAAAACCGGGCAAGTTTTTTTGCCCTGCCGGACGTGCCCGGCCGGTAAGTGAGGACCGCGCGGAAATGGCCGGTGGCCAGCGCGGCCGTGCCGTGGCCCGCGTGGCACAGTGATCACATGCGGGTGGGGGTGCTGGGGCCGCTGGAGGTCACCGCGGACGGCACGGCGGTCGAGGTCGGTGGCGCCAGGGTGCGCGCGCTGCTGGTCCGGTTGGCGGTGGCCACCGGCCGGGTCGTCACTGCGGAGGAGTTGGCCGACGCGCTGTGGCCGGAGGCGAAACCGGCCGACGAGGTGGCCGCGGTGCGGTCGCTGGTGTCCCGCCTGCGCCGCGCCCTGCCCGTCGACGTGCTGCGGTCCGCGCACGGCGGCTACCGGCTGGACCTGCCCGCCGACGCCGTCGACGCGCTCCGGTTCGACCGGCTGGCCCGCGAGGCCCGGACCGCGCTGGCCGCCGGTGACCCGATGACTGCCGGGCGGCTGGCGTCGGAGGCCTTGGCGCTGTGGCGGGGACCCGCGTTGGCCGACGCGGCGGGCGCGCCGTTCGCGGTCGGCTACGTCGCCGGTCTGGACGAGACCCGGCTGGGCGTGCTGGAGGACGGCGCGGCCGCCGGTCTGGCCCGCGGCCGGGCCGGGCACCTGGTCGCCGAGCTCACCGACCTGGCCGCGCGCCACCCCTTGCGCGAACGGCTGCAGGCCCTGCTGCTGCGCGCCCTCGTCGCGGCCGGCCGCCCGGCCGAGGCCCTGGCCGCCTACGAGGACATCCGCCGCCGGTTCGCCGAGGAGCTGGGCACCGACCCCGGACCCGAACTGCGGAGCACGCACCGGGAGATCCTCCGCGCCGAGCCCGCCGAGCCACCCGACCCCGCCGACCAGCCGCGCGCCGGCAACCTGCGCACGCCGCTGACCGGCCTGATCGGCCGGTCCGCCGACGTCGAACGGGTGACCGGGCAGCTCGCGGCCCACCGGCTGGTCACCCTGGTCGGACCCGGCGGCGCGGGCAAGACCCGCCTGGCCACCACGGTCGCCGGCCGGCTGCCCGGCGGCGCGTGGCTGGTCGAGCTCGCGTCGGTGACCGACCCGGACGACGTCGCGCCCGCCGTCCTCGGCGCGCTCGGCCTGCGCGACCAGCGCCCGGTCGACCGCGCGGTGGCCCAGGCCGACCCGATGACCCGGCTGGTGGACGCGCTGTCGCGCACCGAGGCCGTGATCGTGCTGGACAACTGCGAGCACCTGGTCGACGCGGCGGCCCGGTTCGCCGACGAGCTGCTCGGCCGGTGCCGGCGCCTGCGGGTGCTGGCCACCAGCCGTGAACCGCTCGGCGTGCACGGGGAGGTGGTCAGCCCGGTGCCGCCGCTGGACGGTGACGCGGCCGTGCGGCTGCTGGCCGAACGGGCCGCGGCGGTGCGGCCCGGGTTCGCCGTGACACCGGACAACGCCGACGCCGTGGCCGAGGTGTGCCGCCGCCTGGACGGCCTGCCGCTGGCGATCGAACTGGCCGCGGCCCGGCTCCGCGCGCTGTCGGTCGACCAGCTGGCCGCCCGCCTGGACGACCGGTTCCGCCTGCTCACCGGCGGCAGCCGCACCGCCATGCCGCGCCACCGGACGTTGCGCGCCGTGGTGGCGTGGAGCTGGGACCTGCTGTCGGCGGCGGAACGGGACTTCGCCGGGCGGCTGGCCGTATTCCCGGCCGGCCTCGACCTGGAGGCCGCCGAACGGCTCGCGGGCCGCGACGCGTACGACCTGCTCGCCGCCCTGGTGGACAAGTCGCTGGTGCAGGTCCTCGACGGCCGCTACCGGATGCTGGAGACCATCCGCGAGTACTGCCTGGAACGACTGGCCGAAGGCGGCCGGGTGGCCGCCGCCAGGGCGGAGCACGCCGCGTACTTCCTCGACCTGGCCGAGACCGCCGAGCCGCACCTGCGCGGCAAGGACCAGCTGACCTGGATCGCCCGGCTGGACGCCGAGCGGGACAACCTGATCGCCGCCCTGCACTTCGCCGCCGACAACGGCGACGCCGACACCGCCGTGCGGCTGGCCGCCGCGATGAGCATGTACTGGACCATGCGCGGCAAGCGGGCCGAGTCCGTGCCGTGGCTGCGCCTGGCGCTGGCCGTGCCCGGTGGCGCCCCCGCGACCGCCAGGCAGGTCGCGTCGGCGTTCCTGCTGGTGAACGACGCGGTCACCGGCGGCTTCGGCGGCCTGGAGGACCACATCGCGCGGCTGGCCGCGCTGGCCGCCGAGTCCACCGGCGAACACCCGGTGCTCGTGCTGCTGGAACCGATGCTGGAGCTGTTCCTCGACGACGCGCAGCGGGCGTTGGCGGCGGTGGACCGGCGACTGGACGCGGCGGACCCGTGGACCCGGGCCGCGCTGTGGCTCGTGCGCGGCGCGGTGCGGGAGAACGAGGGCGACCTGCGCGGCGCACGGGACGACCTCACCACCGCCGTCGCCGGGCTGCGCGAGGTGGGCGACCGGTTCGCGTTGGCGCAGGCGTTGACCCAGGTGGCCGAGGCGCACCTGGTGTTCGGCGAGCCGGAAGCGGCCACTGCGGCGCTGGACGAGTCGATCCGGCTGCTCGCCGAGCTGGACCCCGACGACGACGCCGCGCACGAACGCATCCTGCTGGCCACCGCGCGCGTGCAGGTGGGCGAGGTGGCCCGGGCACGGGCGGACTGCCTGGCGCTGACCCGGCCGACGGCGCAACCGTGGTCCGCGCGCGGCGTCGCGTTCGCGCGGCTCGTGCTGGGCGACCTGGCCCGGTACGAGGGCGACCTGGCGGAGGCCGAGCGGCAGTACGAGGCCGCCCTGACGTCGATCGTCGACGAGCCGCTGGTGGTGCCCCAGTTCCACGCGCGGATCATGACCTCGCACGCGCACCTCGCGGTCGAGCGGGGCGACCGGCAGGAGGCCGCGGACACGATCGGCGCGGCCGTCGAGCACGCCATGTCGGCCAAGGACATGCCCGTGCTGGCCGCGGTGGCGGTCGCCGAGGCGGCGCTGCACACCCACCACGGCAACCCGACCCACGCGGCCAAGGTGCTGGGCGCGGCCGAACAACTGCGCGGCGCGCCCGACGCCCGCAACCCGGAGGTCGCCCGCCTCGCCGCCCGCCTGCGCGCCGACGTGGGCGACGCCGCCTACGACCTCGCGTACGCCACCGGCGTGGCCCTCGACCGCGCCGACGCCATCGCGCTGGTCCGCGCCGGCTCCTAGCCACCGCGACGACCGTCTTGTCCCGCCGCCGCCCGCGCGGTTGACGCAACCGATCGGTTTCCCTAGAGTTGCAACTGAACGGTTGCTACTCGTTGGAGGCTGACATGGGTTTTCCGGACCGCATCGAGCGGACCGTGGAGTTCGCCCAACCACCGGACCAGGTGTGGGCGGCGCTCACCACGGCCGAGGGTCTGGGCACCTGGTTCGGCCAGGAGGCGACGATCGACCTGCGCCCGGGTGGGTCCGCCAGGCTCAGCTGGTCCGACGGGCAGACGACCGAGCTGCGCGTGGAGCGGGTGGAGGAGCCGACCGTGTTCGCCTACACGTGGCGCCTGTTCGAGATGCCCGAGGACGACCCCCGCCGCACCTACGTCGAGTTCACGCTCGAACCGCTCGGCGAGGGCACCCGCCTGAAGGTCGTCGAGACCGGGTTCGCCCAACTCCCCGACGACCTGCGCCAGAAGGCCTACGACGCCCACAGCGTGGGGTGGACGAACGAGCTGGGTGAGCTGGTCGACTACGTCGATGCCGCCTGACGTCGAGGCCGTCGCCGAACAGGTCTTCACCGCCCTGGCCGACCCGACCCGCCGCGCGATCCTGGCCGCGCTGGCGGCCGGGGGTCCGGCCACGGCCACCGACCTGGCCGATCGGCTGCCCATCACCCGGCAGGCGATCGCGAAGCACCTCGCCCTGCTCGCCGACACCGGCCTGGTGACGGCCGAGCCGGGGGAGCGGCGCCGGGTGCGGTTCCGGCTGCGCTCGGCACCCATGCAGGTCGCCCAGCAGTACCTCGCCGCGCTGGCCCGCGACTGGGACGGCCCGCTCAGCGCGTTGAAGGAGCACCTCGACCGCAGCGCACCCGCTGCGGACCCACCCGACCGAACACGGGGACACCATGGCTGAGCACGGATTCACCACCACCTTCACGGTGGAGCAGACCGCGGCGGAGGTCTACGACGCCGTCACCGACGTCCGGAGCTGGTGGTCGGAGGACGTCGAGGGCACCACCGACCGGCCGGGCGCCGAGTTCGACTACCACTACCAGGACCTGCACCGCACCCGGATCCGGGTGACCGAGGCCGTGCCCGGTCGCAAGGTGTCCTGGCTCGTGCTGGAGAACCACTTCAGCTTCGTGCAGGACCAGTCCGAGTGGGAGGGCACCACGGTCACGTTCGACATCACCGAGCGCGACGGCCGGACCGAGCTCCGCTTCACCCACCACGGCCTGGTCCCCGACTTCGAGTGCTTCGACGTCTGCGCCAACGCCTGGGGCTTCTACGTCGACTCCAGCCTGCGCGGCCGGATCACCACCGGCGAGGGCACGCCCAACAGCGGCGACCGCAACGGCGTCCCCGCGCCGGCAGCGGCGGTGACCCGGTGAACGCGGGCCGCTGGTCCACCGCGAAGGCGGCCACGGGCACCGCCTCCCCGACCCACGACCCCGGGCCGTCGACGAACCGCGGCCGCCCGGACTGACCGACCTGGCCCACGGCGACGCCGCGTCGGTCCGACCGACCTCGCCGGACCGACGCGGCGGCACGGCCCGGGCGGATCGCCCGGGCCGTGCCGCCGGCAAAGCCGCTACCTCGCGTCCACCGCCACCAGGCGCATGCCGTGCTCCAGGCAGTAGGCCCGCATGTTCGCCACCGCCGTCGCGTTCGGCAGGTACAGCTCCGTCGACTGGCTGAACGAGCCGCCCCGGTACCGCCACACGGCCATGATGTAGTCGTCGTGCGGGTGGGTCTTGAGGATCCGCAGCTCGTAGCCGGCCTGCTTGTGAGCCCGGTTGAGCCGGTCGAACGCGCTGTCGTTGTTCTCGTCGACCCCGGTACCCATCACGCCCGAGCTCCACAGCTGCCCGCCGGTGCCCTGGTCGCCGCGCCACACCCCGGTGATGTTGTCGTCCGCGGTGATGATCACGTCGACCAGCCGGAGCCCTTGGTCGAAGTACACCTGGTCCTGGTTCTTGAAGTCGGTCCAGGACGGGATGCCCGACCGCCAGTGCTGCGCGGCGGAACCGGGCCGCCAGACCGCGGCCCAGTCGCCGCCGTCGTTGTCCACGTCGACCAGGCGCAGGCCCTGGGCGAAGTACTGCGTGTCGAGGGCCTTGAACCTGTCCAGGGACATGTTCCAGTGCACCCGCTGGGTGCCCGAACCCGGGTGCCACGCCGCGGTGACGTCGTTGCCCTCGATGTCGAGCTGGGTGATGCGCAGGCCGTCGGCGAAGTACTCCTCGTCCTTGGCCGCGAACGAGGACCACGACATGTTCATCCAGAACTTCTCGGTCAGGTTCGACGACGAGGAGCAGGAGGCGAAGACCCCACCGTGAGGGCTCGCGCTCGCCTGGGTGGATCCGGCGACGGTGGCCGCGGCGATCATCCCCACCGCGATCAGCATCCGTCCGATACCGCGCATTGACATTGTCGGAAACTCCTTCTGGGAATGGTGCCCGTGTGACCGTTCCCAGGTTCTGCGCGCGCGGTTGTCGAGCGGTTGTGGTGCGGTTGTGGCCACGCCGGCCGCCGGATCCGCGCAGGTCGTGCGGCTAGATCGGGAAGCGGCCGGTGCGCCAGTACCAGTGCCGGCCGGCCTTCAGGTGGTCGACGATCGCGCGCTGGAGCACGGTGCGGCGCGGCAGCCGGTCCAGCGGCGTGCTCAGGGTGCGGAACACGAACCGCAGCACCTCGACGTCCGCGTCCAGCCCTTCCGGCTCCTGGTAGGGCTCCAGCTCGAACCTCCGCTGGAAGCGGGCGATGTTGGAGTCCTCGGGCAGGTACTCCAGCAACTGCGGGTCCAGCAGCCACGAGCCGCAGGAGAACGCCGTGTGGTGCTCGTCGGGGAAGTGGCGCGGGAAGAACGCGCGGGCCTCGTCGAGCGACGCCGCGACCGACTCCGGGGTCATCGGCCCGGAATCGGGGATGTGCAGGCTGATGGCGGTGCTGCCGCGCTGGTACTGCAGCCGGCCCAGCTCGTAGACGCCGCCGCGCGCGTGCAGCGTCAGCCAGCTCTGCATGACCGGCCAGCCCTCGCCGCGCATCCGCCGGTCGACCCCGAGGTTGCGGCCCAGGTCCGCGAGGGTCGCCCACGACACGGCGTCGCTGATCCCGTGGTCGCGGTGGTACGCCCTGACGACGTCGACCAGCGCCAGGTACGCGTACACGTAGAGGTGCCGCCAGGCGGGGCCGCGCTCGCGCGGCAGCTCCGGACCCGGCGCCAGCCAGCCGTGGCCCCCGAGGTCGGCCCGGACCAGGGCGGTCGAGCGGTCGAGCAGCCAGCGCAGCTCCGGGGTCCACAGTGGAGAGCCGGGGTCCGGCCAGCCGGCCATGATCTCGGCGGCGTCGTCCGGCGGCACCGCGAGCCGGTCGAGGAGCGCGGGCGCGTCGGCCTTGGCGGGCAGCGGGGCCGACGGCCGGTCGCCGGCGAGCCGCCGCACGCGGTCGACGTCCTCGACGGACACTCCGAGACGGGCGGCGATGTCGTGCGGATCCACGTGGACGACCCTACCTCCGACACCCGCCGTCGGACCCCGCGGTCAGGCGCGCCGGCGGTAGGCCCGCACGGCCAGCGGCGCGAACACCGCCACGAACAACGCCGACCACGCCAACGCCCACGCCGCCGACGCCGCCACCGGACCGCCCACCATCAGGCCGCGTGACGCGTCCATCACGTGCGTCACCGGGTTCACCTCGACCCACGACCGCAGCCACCCCGGCAACGTCTCCGCCGGCGCGATCATGCTGGTCCCGAACGTCAACGGGAACAGGACCAGGAACCCGACGCCCTGCACCGCGCCCGGCTGCCGCACCACCATCCCCACGAGCACGAACGCCCAGCTCAACGAGAACGCGAACAGGATCGCCAGCAGGCACGCCGCCAGCGCGGGCAGCACGCCGGTCTCCACCCGGAACCCCATCAGCGAGCCGAACACCAGCAGCGACACCACCGCCACCACGTACCGGATCAGGTCACCGAGCACCGACCCGATCAACGGCGCGGACCGGCCGATCGGCAGGCTCCGGAACCGGTCGAACACGCCCTTGCCGATGTCGGCGTTCAGGTTCACCCCGGTCGCCATCCCGCCGAACACCGTCGTCTGCACCATGATCGCGGGCAGCAGCGTCTGCAGGTAGTCGTGCGTCGACCCGGACACCGCGCCACCGAGCAGGTACACGAACAGCACCACGAAGATCACCGGCTGCAGCGTCACGTCCAGCAGCTGCTCCGGCGACCGCATCGTCTTGATCAGGCTGCGCCGGGCCAGCGCGAGGCTGTGCCGCGCCAACGCGAACGGCCGCCGCGCGGCCTCCCGGTCGACCACCGCCGGTCGTGCCGCCAACGCCGTCATGCCGCCACCTCCGTGTGCTTGCCGGTCAACGCGAAGAACACCTCGTCCAGGCTCGGCAGCCGCAACGACAGCTCCGTCACCGCGATCCCACGCCGGTCCAGCCGCCGCACCACCTCCGTGAACGCCGCGTCACCGTCCACCGGCACGGTCACCACACCCCGCCCGGTCGACTCCGGCTGGTGCCCGGACACCTCGGCCAGCACCGCGGCGGCCTCCGCCAGCCGTCCCGGGTCCGCCGGCCGCACCAGCACGGTCTGCCCGCCGACGATCCGCTTGAGCTCCGCGGGCGTGCCGTGCGCGATCACCCGGCCGTGGTCGACGACCGAGATCTCGTCGGCCAACGCGTCGGCCTCCTCCAGGTACTGCGTGGTCAGCAGCACGGTCGCGCCGTCGGCGACCAGCGCGCGCACCACGTGCCAGATGTCGTCCCGCTTGGCCGGGTCCAGCCCGGTGGTCGGCTCGTCCAGGTAGATCACGTCCGGCCGGCCGACCAGGCTCGCGGCCAGGTCGAGCCGCCGGCGCATGCCACCGGAGTAGGTCTTGACCTGCCGCCCGCCCGCCTCGGTGAGCTCGAAGTCGCGCAGCAGTTCGGCGGCCCGCGCCTTGGCCCGCGTGCCGCGCAGGTTGAGCAACCGCCCGATCAGCACGAGGTTCTGCAGGCCGGTCAGGTCCTCGTCCACCGAGGCGTACTGCCCGGTCAGGCCGATCATCCGGCGCACCCGCGGCGCGTCCGCCACCACGTCCAGCCCGCCGACGGTGGCGCGACCGGCGTCCGGCCGCAGCAGCGTGGCCAGGATGCGCACCGCGGTCGTCTTGCCCGCGCCGTTCGGCCCCAGCACCCCCAGCACCGTGCCCGTGCGGGCGGCGAGGTCGACGCCCGCCAGCGCGGTCGTCCGGCCGTACCGCTTGACCAGGCCCTCCGCCTGGAACGCGTACTCCATGTCGGTCCCCTTCCTGTTCGTTCCGGGGGAGACGGTCCGGGGTGGGCATGTCATCGGGCGTGCAGGCACGTGTCAGTGCGCGTGTCAAGCCCCTGTCGACCCCCTGGGGTGCCGTTCACCGACGTTCGCAGGCGTTCCGGGTCGTTCCGCGGTCGGCCGTCCGCACCACCAGGACCGTTCAGCGTTCCGCTTCCCGTAGCGGAACGCGGACATTCGGTCCTACCTGCGCCGTTGCTCGGTCATCCTGGTTCCCTCGACAACCCCCGGTTAGCGGTGCCCCGTTCCGGGGACGGACCTTGTCGGACGCGTCCACCGCTGCTGACCTGTCCGAGTTGACCTTCACCGCAGGAGGAAACCTCGATGACCGTTGCCCACGACGATCCCCACGTCGCGCGGCTCTTCGAACGCATGGCAGGTCTCGTCTGCGATGGCGTCGGCGATCCCGACGACCTGCACGAGCAGCTGGTCGAACTGGCCATGGCGAACTCCCCGGACGTCGCCCGCTACTGGAAGCAGGTGGGGGTGGGCGTCGGCGTCCCGGACACCGCCTACAAGGACGGTGGTCCGCACCTGTTCCCGGACGCGCCACCGGTCCGCGTGTTCCGCACCAGCGGCACCACCGGCAGCGTCCGGGGCACCGTGCGCTACTCCAAGCTCGGGCTTGAGCTGAAGGGCCTGGCCATCGAGGCCAACGCCCGGCGCCACCTGCGGCCGGACGACGGCGTGCGGCCCGTGGTCCTGGCGTTCGTGCCGTCGCAGGAGGCCGCGCCGGAGATGGCGATCGCGTTCGACATGGTGCGGATCGCCGAGTCGTGCGGCGACCCCCGGCTCAGCACGGCCGTCATCGGCGCGCACGGGGTGGACTTCGACCTGCTGGGCAGGCACCTGGACGCCGCCGTCGCCGAGGGCCTGCCGGTGGTGCTCATCGGCGGGACCTTCGCGTTCGTCAACGTCTGCGACGCGTTGGAGGCGCAGGGCAAGCGCTGGGAACTGCCGCCCGGCTCGCAGATGTGGGACGGCGGCGGCTTCAAGGGCCGCTCGCGGGTCATGCCCGTGGACGAGCTGCACGACGCCGTGCGCCGGGTGTTCGGCATCGAGCGGCACGGCAACATCTTCGGCATGACGGAGCTGGCCAACCAGCTCTTCGACGCCGCCGACACCCCCGTGGGCCCGCTCGGCGAACGACCCAAGGGCAGCCACCCCGCCGGCGGGCCCAAGGTCCGCGATCCGCGCACCCGCGAGCACCTGACCGAGGGCCACGGCCTGCTGGAGATCACCGACCTGTCCCTGCTGGACCGGCCGCACGTGCTGCTCACCGGCGACCTCGGCATCGCCGGGCCGCACGGCGTGGCGATCGCGGGCCGGATCGCGGGCAGCACCAGCCGCGGCTGCTCGCTGACGTTGGACGAGATGACGGGAGGCGCCGCATGACCGTGTCGTGGACGCCCGGGTGGCTGACGGGCGACGGCGTGCCGTTCACCCTCGCCGCCGGCCCGCACGAGTGGCGCGGCGTGCGGCCCGCCGACTGGGCCGCGGTCGGCGAAGGGCTGCGGAACGCGCACGAAGACCTCCGCCGGCTGCCCGTGCGGCGGATCGTGGAGGCCCTCGACGCGGTCGTGGACCTGTGGGCCAAGCGGGACTTCACCGCACGCCGCGCCGCGGTGCGCAACGCGTCGCTGGTCACCGGCATGTCCGAGGAGACGATCGACCGCGCGCTCGACGCCGAGCTGGGCAACCTGCACGCCGAGCAGCTGCTGGCCGCGTTGACCCGCGAGCTGGGCGACCCGGAGGTGCTGGACGGCTTCCGCGGCGGCACGACCGCGGTGGGGCCGCGGACCGTGCTGGCGGTGTTCTCCGGCAACGTGCCCGGCCTGCCCGCGCGTTCGCTGGTGCGGGCGCTGCTGGTGAAGGCGAGCGTGATCGCCAAGATCCCGGCCAGGGAACCGCACTTCACCGCCGCGTTCCTGCGGACCCTGCACGACGTGGAGCCGGTGCTCGCCGACGCGGTCGTGGCCACCTACTGGGACCGCGGCGACGAGGGGACGTTGACGGCCGCGCTGGGCCAGGCCGACGCGGTGATCGCCTACGGCGGCGACCAGGCGTGCGCCGCGATCCGCGCGAAGGTCGGGCCGCACCAGCTCTACGAGGAGCACGCGCACAAGCTGTCGTTCGGCATCGTGAGCGCCGAGTACGCGGCCGAGCACGGCGCGGCCGAGGTGGCCAGGCGGATCGCCGCCGACTGCAGCGACTTCGACCAGCACGCGTGCCTCTCTCCGCAGGTCTACCTGGTGCAGGCCGACCACGCCCGCGCGGTCGCCGAACACCTGGCCGTGGCGATGCGCCGCGAGGCGCGCGACAGCCCACCCGGGACGATCGACGTGCACGACGCCACGGCGTTGCAGCACCGCAGGCTGATCGCCGAGTGGCGGGCGGCCACGTCGGACGCGGGCGGGGTGTGGGCGCCCGACGGTCTGGAGTGGACGGTCGTGCTGGACGACGTGCTGATGCCGCTCAGCGGCGCGGGCAACCGGGTCGCGCGGATCGTGTCGGTGCCGGACGTGGCCGCGGCGGTCGACGCCGTGCGCCCGTTCGCCGCGCACCTGCAGAACGTGGGGCTCGGCGCGGTCGGCGAGCAGTTCCGGCGGACCGCGCGCGAACTCGCCGTCCTGGGCGCGAGCCGGATCTGCGCCCCCGGCGCGATGGCCAAGCCGTCGATGGTGTGGCGGCACGACGGGCAGCCGCGCATCGCGGGCCTGGTGCGGTGGTGCGACATCGAACTCCACCCGGAGCTCGACAGACCGTAGCCCCGGCCACGGGGCCCCAGTCCGCCGTGCCCCGCCCGCGTGCGGGGCAGGGCCATCCCTTGGGAGTATCAGCGATGTCCGTGACGGTTGGCGGCGCGCCCGGCGCGTTGGGGGAGAAGGACCTCCGCCGGTTGGCGGAGGCGGTGCGTTTCGTCCGGGACGGCAACGCCGGTGACGCGTTGGCGGCCGTGCTGGGCGGTGAGGCACCGACGCCGGTCCTGCGCCACCTGGAGTTGGCGCACGCGGCGGTGCTGGTCGCCGCCGAACAGCCGTCGGACGTCCACGGGGTGCTGGCCGACCTGGGCGTCGACGCGCGCGACCCGGTCCCGAACGTGGTGGCACGTGACCGGCTCCGCGGCCGGACCGGGCAGGAGCTCGACGTGTGGGACGTGCGCGGCACCGTCGCCGGCGGCCCGCGTGAGCTGCGGTTGTCCGTGGTGTGCGGTGGGTCGGCGATGTCGCACGACGACCGGCAGGCCGAGTCGCACGTGGCCTTCCACGTCACCGATGACGACGTGGTGCTGCGCGGTGTGTGCGGGACGTTGCTCGACGCCGGCCTCACCGCCGACGGCGGCGGCTACCACGAGGGCGCGACGGTGCTGCGCTTCCGCGGCGCGACCCCCACACGCGTGCAGTTGCGGGTGCCCGGCCACCACGCCGCCCCGGTGGCACGCCACGTCGGCCGGCCGGACCAGCCGCGGCGCTCGATGCTCGACCTGATGACCGGCGCGTGGCGCACCCGTGCCGTGGCGGCGGCCGCCGAGCTGGGCGTGGCCGACCTGCTCGCCGACGGTCCGCTCGGCACCGCCGAACTGGCCGAGCGCACCGGCACCAAGGCCGACAAGCTGCGCCGCGTGCTGGCCTTCCTGGCCGCCCTCGGCGTGCTCCGCCGCGACGGCGAGCGGTGGTCGTTGACGGAGGTCGGTACGTTGCTGCGCGGCGAC
The DNA here is from genome assembly GCF_040673975.1 of Actinosynnema sp. NPDC050801. NCBI lineage: Bacteria > Bacillati > Actinomycetota > Actinomycetes > Pseudonocardiales > Pseudonocardiaceae > Actinosynnema > Actinosynnema sp. NPDC050801. The sequence goes on from NZ_JBFAQZ010000008.1 coordinate 167,030, forward strand.
GTGCCCGGGTCGCAGCGGGACCTGGCCCGCATCTACGGCGGGCTGTTCTACCGGTCGTTCAGCGGGCTGGAGCACGCCGTGCGCACCGGTGAGAGCGGGTTCAGCCACGTCTACGGCGCCCAGCCGTTCGAGCACTTCGCCGCGCACCCGGCCGACGCGCGGCTGTTCGAGGGCGCGATGGCGGCGGGCACGACCTTCCTCGAACTGGTGCCCGACCTGCTGGACCTGCCCGCCAACGGCACGGTGGTCGACGTGGGCGGCGGCGACGGGCGCCTGCTCGACCTGGTGCTGAGCGCCGGGCCCGACCTGCGCGGCGTGCTGTTCGACCGGCCGCACGTGGCCGGCGCGGCGGTCGACGTGCTGGCACCGCACGGCGGGCGGGCCGCGGTCGTCGCGGGCGACTTCTTCCACGACCCCGTGCCGCGGGGCGGCGACCTCTACCTGCTGTCGCGGATCATGCACGACTGGGACGACGAGCGGTGCTCGGTGATCCTGGGCAACGTGCGCGCGGCGATGGCCGAGGGCGCGGTGCTGGCCGTGGTGGAGCGGCCGATCCGGGACGACCCGCGCACGCTGCTGCCGCTGGCGTTCAACGTGCACATGATGGTCAACACCGTGCAGGGCGGCGAGCGGACCACCGAGGACCACCGGCGGTTGCTGGCGGCCAACGGTTTCGAGCTGGAGGACGTCCGCGAGCTGCCGCTGGACATGGCCGTGCTGGTCGCGCGCGCCACGGTGTGAGCGCTCTCACGAGTCCGGATGCTGGAAATCGGCTTTCTCGTCACCCGAATGGACGACGAGGATCGCCGGTGTGCCCGATCTGAGCGAACGTCCTGCCCCGTCCCGGACGCGGTCTTTCGTCCCGCTGCTGTCGGTGAGCCTGCTGACCGGTGTCGGGTACGCGTTGGCGGGCCCGTTCCTGTCGCTGTTCCTGATCAAGGAGGTCGGCGCCGGCCCGGTCGCGGTCGGAGCGTTCCTGCTGGTCAGCGCGTTGGCTTCGATGCTGGTGAGCACGGTGATCGGGCGGTTCTCCGACTCGCGGGCGATCCGCCGCGCGCTGCTGGCGATCGCGGGCGCGTCGGGTGCGCTGTCGTGGGCGCTGTTCGCCGTGTTCCGCGAGTACTGGCTCCTGCTGGTGGTGTCGATCACGTTGTTCGCCGTCGCGTCCTCGCAGATACCGCAGATGTACGCCTACGCGCGGCAGCTGCTGGAACGCAGCGGCTCGGCCCGGGCGCCGCTGGCGATGAGCGGCCTGCGCACGACGATGTCGATCGCGTGGGTCGGCGGTCCGCCGCTGGGCGCCCTGCTGCTCGCCGGTGGCGGGTTCACCGGTCTGTTCGGCGTCAGCGCGGCGGTGTACGCGCTGGGCGTCGTGGTGATCCTGGTGTGGTTGCCGCGGCTGGGCCCGGTCGCGGAGCCGACCGGCGAGGTGGCGCGGCAGTCCGGGTTGCGGCGGGAGGTCGTGCTCGCGGCCCTGGGGTTCGTGCTGCTGCAGTGCGCGACGTCGGTCGGCGTGGTGGCGATGCCGTTGTTCGTCACCGAGGACCTGGGCGGCACGACCCGGGACGCCGGCCTGGTGCTGGGGTTGTGCGCGGCCCTGGAGATCCCGCTGATGCTCGGGTTCGGCGCGTTGGCGGTCCGGATCAACCTCCGGGTGCTGGTGCTGGCGGGCGGCGCGGTCGCGCCGGTGTACTACGTGATCATGCTCGGCACCCAGGCCACGTGGCAGGTGATGGCCGCCCAGGTGCTGCACGCGGTGGTGATCTCGGCGGTGATGGGCCTCGGCATCTCGTACTTCCAGGACCTCGCGCCCGACCGCCCGGGGTACGCCAGCACGCTCTTCAGCAACACCTACAAGACCAGCGCGATGCTCGCCGGACCGCTGCTGGGTCTGGCGCAGCACCTCGGCTACCGCACCGCGTACGGCATGGGCCTGGTCATGTCGTTGCTCGGGCTGGCCCTCCTGCTGGCTGCACGCCGTAAGTGATCCGACCGTCCGGTTTGCGCTCTTCGAGCGGTTCTCCGCGAAATTCGGGTCTGCGACCCCTCGGCGTTGCTAAACCTTCCTGAGGGGGAGGAGGCCACCGTGCCGAGAGGTTTCTACACCGACGACAGGGGCCGCGTGCGGCCCGTCGCCGGCGGGGGCAGACGGAGCAGGTCGGCGCTGCTGGCCGGGCTGGTCGCGCTCAGCGCGGTCGGGTACGGGGGAGCGGTCGGCCTGAGCGCGGGCGGTTCCGGTGGTGGCGGTCCGGGGCTGGGCGTGGAGGCGCGCAAGGCCGAGGGCGAAGAACTCGCCCGGCGGGGCGACGCCGAGGGCGCCTGGCGGCGGATGGGGTTGCGCGAGCTCAAGCGGACCGAGAAGCAGCAGGCCGACTGCGTGGCGGCGTCGTTCGGCGGCGTGCGCGAGTTCCTGCGGCGGACCGGGTGCACGTCGATGGACCGGGTGCTGTTCGCCGTCGGGGACGACGCGGGCAACTCGGCGGTGATCGCGGTGGCCTGGGTCGGGTTCGACTCGCGGGGTGACGCGCGGGAGTTCCAGGACGTCGTGGACGCGCCGGGCACCGGTGACGTGAAACCGCTCGGCGCGGCGCAGGTCGGCCTGGCGGACATCGCGTTCAGCGGCGCCAACTACGGCTCGGGTCGGGACCGGACCACGGTCACCGTCGCCGAGGCCGAGATCGCCACCGGCTACCTCACCCCGGAGGTGCTGGACGCGTTGGCGGAGGTGGCGGCACAGCTGCCCCGCTGACCGGAGGATCGCCGACCGGAGAGTCGCCGACCGGAGAGTCGCCGACCGGAGGTTCTCCTACCGGAGAATCGCTGACCGGAGGATCGCCGACCTGGGGACCGCCGGCCGGAGAACCGCCGAACGCGGGATCACCGAACGCGGGATCGCCGAACGACGCCCTGCGGGCGGCGCGGCGCAACGTGCGCAGCAGCACCGGGCCGGTGACCAGCACCAGGACCGTGGTGGTGACCGCGCGGCCGATGTCCCAGCCGAAGGACGTGGCCAGGCTGAACGCCACCACGCGCACCAGGTTGTCCAGGATCGGCGCACCGGGCTGGAAGGACAACGACGTGCTGCCCGCGCTCAACGCGAACGGCCAGAACGACAGGTTCAGCAGCAGCCCGTAGACCAGGGACGCGACGGCGCTGTACGCGGCGAGCACCGCGAGTTCCGCCCTGCCCCGCAGCGGGGGCAGCAGCCCCGCGCCCAGCGCCACCCACGCCGCGCCCAGCATCTGGTACGGCAGCCACGGCCCGACGCCGCCGGTGAGCAGGGCGGACGCGAACAGCATGGTGTTGCCGAGCACGAACCCGAACCCCGGCCCGAACACCCGGCCACCGAGCACGAGCAGGAAGAACACCGTCTCGACACCCGCCGTGCCCGCGCCGAGCGGCCGGATCGCCGCGCCCAGCGCGGACAGCACGCCCAGCATCGCCACCGCCTTCGCGTCCAGCCCGCCCTCGCTGAGCTCCGCCAGCACCACGGCCAGCACGAGCGGCAGGAGCAGCGCGAACGTCCACGGCGCGCTCACGCCCCGCGCGATGGCGGCGTCGGGTGAGACCAGCAACGGCCACCCGAACGCGACCACGCTGATCGCCGCCGCCACGGCCAGGGCGAGCGTGGCGCGGGGCCGGACGCGGATCGGCCGGTTCACCGCGCCGCCAGGGCCGCGCGCACGTCCGCCACGGTCAGCCACGGCCGCGGCGCGAGCACCTTCGCCACCTGCGGCGAGAACACGGGGGACGCGGTGACCACCTCGGCGGTCGGGCCGTCGGCCACCACCTCGCCCTCGGCCAGCACGACCACCCGGCTCGCGTACTCGGCCACGAACTCCACATCGTGCGTCGCCAGCACGATCGCGTGACCGTCGTCGGCGAGCGCGCGCAACGCCGCGGCCAGCCGGGTCTTGGCCGGGTAGTCCAGGCCGCGGGTCGGCTCGTCCAGCAGCACCACGCGCGGCGACGGGGTGAGTGCCACCGCCAGCACCAGCGCGAGCCGTTGCCCCTCGGACAGGTCACGCGGGTGCCGGTCGTCCGGGATGCCCGGCGCGAGCCGGTCCAGCAACTCCCGGCACGTGCCGGGCGGCCTGCCGGACTCGCGGTCGGACTGCGCGCACTCGCCGCCGACCGTGTGCAGGTACAGCAGGTCACCGGGTTGCTGCGGGACCAGGCCGACGGCCTTGCGGCGCGGACCGGGCTTGAGGGTCGCCGGGTCGACGCCGTCCACCGCGACCTCGCCGCCGGACCGCTTGCCGGTGCCCTGCACCGCCCACAGCAGGCTCGACTTGCCCGACCCGTTGCGCCCCATCACCGCTACCCGCTCACCCGCGCCGACGCTCAACGACACACCGCGCACCGCGTCCACAGTGGAGTACCGAACCCGCAGGTCGCGTGCGCGCACCACCTCCGCGGAGGGTGCCGAGGCCACCGCGGGCGGTTCGCCGAGGCGGTCGCGCAACGGACCGGCCAGCCGCCGCGCGTCCCGGATCGACACCGGCACCGGTTCCCACCCGGCCAGCTGACCCAGCCGCACCACGGGCGGCGCGACGGGCGCCTCCGCCAGCACCGGGCCGGGTTCGCCGGTGACCGGCGGCAGACCACCGCCGGGCAGCCACACCACGCGGTCGGCGTACTGCGCGACCCGTTCCAGCCGGTGTTCGGCGATCACCACGGTCATGCCCAGGTCGTGCACCAGCCGGTGCAGCGCGGCCAGCACGTCCTCCGCCGCACCGGGGTCCAGCGCCGAGGTCGGCTCGTCCAGCACCAGCACCCGAGGGTGGGCGGTGAGGGCGGCACCGACGGCCACCCGTTGCTGCTGCCCGCCGGACAACGTCGCCAGCGGCCGGTGCCGCAGGTCGGCCAGGCCGAGCAGGTCCAACGTCTCCTCGACCCGCTTGCGCATCACCGGGTTGGGCAGCGCCAGCGACTCCATCGAGTACGCCAGCTCCTCCTCGACCGAATCGGTGACGAACCCGGCCTGCGGGTCCTGCGCCACCATGCCGACCACGTCGGCCAGCTCGCGCGGCGGGTGGTCGCGGGTGTCGCGGCCCGCCACCACGACCCGACCGGTGAGCGTGCCGCCGGTGAAGTGCGGCACCAGGCCGTTGACCGCGCGCAGCAGCGTGGACTTGCCCGATCCGGTGCGCCCGACCACCAGGCACAGCTCGCCCTCGGGCACGTGCAGGTCCACCCCGGCCAACGCGGGCGCGGTGGCGTCGCGGTAGGTGACAGAGACGTTCTCGAACCGGATCACGTGTCCACCCTGTTCCTGACGACCACCACGGGCGCGAGCGCGCACAGCAGGCCGATCGCCGGCAGCAACGGCAGTCCGGGCGCGACCAGCGGCACCGTGCCCGGCGTCAACGCGGCCCCGCCGAGACCGTCCGGCGCCAGGAACGTCGCCAGCATCGCGACCAGGCCGGACGCGACGATCAGCAGCTCGCGCGGACCCCACCGGTCCGGTCGGTACCGGCTGCGCCGCACCCGCCGCGAACCGGTCCACAGGCCCGCGACCGCCAGCACCGAGCCCGCGGCCAGCACCGGCGTCGCCACCGCGCCCGGCGTGCTGCCGCCGAGCAGCCCGAACGCCCCGACGCACAGCCCGACCAGCCCACCGAGCACCAGCACGCCGGTCACCACCCTGGTCCGCCTCGGCAACCCCGCCGCCCGGCCGTACCCGCGCGAGTCCATCGCCGCGGCCAACTCCAGGGACCGCTCGAACGCGTCCTCCAGCACCGGCACCATCAGCACCCGCATCGCCTTCACCCCGCGCACCGCGTCACCCCGCAACGCCCTGGCCCGGCGCACCGAGCGCGCGCTGGCCACCAGTTGCGGTGCCACCGTCAACGCCACCACCACCGCCACGCTCACCTCGTACAACGCGGCCGGCAGCGACCGCAGCAGCCGCTTGGCGTTGGCCAGCGCGTTCGCCGCGCCCACGCAGCACAGCAACGTCGCCAGCTGGAGCCCTTGGTACAGCGCGAAAGCGAGCCCTTCCGCGCTGACCGGTCCGCCCAGCCGGATGCCCTTCATCCACTCCGGCAACGGGATCTCGGGCAACGTCACCAGCACCGTCGGCCCGCCGACCCCGCCGAGCAGCACGTGCAGCACCACGCGGATGGCGATCACCACGAGGGCGAACTTGAGGAACACGCCGTAGGCGCTCGCCCACGGCGTGTCCTCGCGGCACGACACGGCCACGTACCCGGCGACCGCGATCACCAACGCCAGCAGCAGCGGGTTGGTGGTGCGGCTGGCGACGGCGGCCAGGCACAACGCCCACAGCCACCAGGCGCCGGGGTGCAGCCTCACTCCGCCGCCTTGGCGCGCCGTCGCGCGGTGGCGATGCCCAGGCCGGCCAGCGCGGCGATCACCGCGATCCCGACCACCAGCCCGACCGTGCCGCCGGACGACGTGTCGGCCGTCGGCCGCACCGCCACCGCGGTCGGGCTCGACGAGCCGGCCGTGGAGGTCGACCCGGGCGTGGTGCTGCCCGCCGACGTCCCGGAAGAGGACGGCGCGGTCGTGGTCGCCCCGGTCGCCTCGGTCGTCGTGGTCGGTGCGGCGGTCTGCGACTGCCGGGTGGGCTGCTGCGCCGGTTGACCGGGCTGGGGTTGCGGCGCCGGTGGCACGGGCCCGCCCGGCTCGGGCGCGGGGGGTTGCGGCGCCGGCCGGGTCGGTTCCGGCGCGGGCGCCGGTGGCGCGATGCCCGGCTGTTCGCCCGCGCCGAACGACCAGCCCTCGACGCTGCCCGGCGCGGGGTCGTGCGCGCTCGCGCTCGTGCCGCTGTAGACCCACGACCCGCCGGGTTGACCGTGCCAGTAGCCCCAGTACGCCGTGGGCGGCGAGGCGGCGACGCACGGGTCGCTGCCCGGCCGGCCGTTGATCCGGCACACGAAGCCCGGCTGCCGCGCCGCGAACGTGTAGCCGAACCCGGCGCCGCTCAGCGCGGCCGTGCCCGAGGCCGGGTCACCCGGCGCGCAGCCCGTCTGCACGCCGCCGCCCAGCGAGCGGAAGTCCACGACCACCGTGACGCCCGCGCAGTCCGCCGCGCGGGCGGTCACCGGTGCGTTCAGCATCGCGAGCCCCATGACGGCCAACGCCGTCGGCACGCGCCGCCACCGGCTCGTCACCTGCGTGCGCCCGCGTACCGCTTGCGCGCCAGCACGACCGCGAGCACGCCGCCCACCAGCAGCAACACGCCGATCCACAGCGTCGGGCCGACGGCCGCGCCGGTGCGGGCCAGGGTGCCGCGGTTGGCGACCACGGCCACCGCCGCGGTCGTGGTGGTCGTGGTGGCGGCGGTCGTCCCGGTGGTGGAGGTGGTGGTCGTCGTGGCCGTCGTCGTAGTCGAGGTGGTCGTCGTGGACGAACTCGGGGAGGTCGTGGTGGCCGAGCAGTCGAGCACCGGCGCGCCCGGTTCGCCGCCCTCGGCGGTCAGGTCCGCGAAACCGACGCCGACCAGCCCGAGCACGCCCTGGGCGCTCGCCCGCAGCGACGTGGACTGCGTGAAGCCCGCCTTGTCGAACGCGATCGCGCCCTGGTCGGCCGCCGGAGCCGTGCAACCGACCTGCAACGACCTCAGGAACTTCGCCGCCAGGTCCGCGGCGGCGGTGCGGCCGCCCGCGCGCAGTGCCTGCGCCGCGAGTCCGGTGCTGTTGGCGTTGCCCTCGTCGGTCCTGCCCTCGTCGCGGAACCCGCCGCCGGGGTGCTGCACGCCGGTCAGCCAGTCCAGCGCCCTGCCCGCCTCGGCCGTCCGGTCTACCGCGAGCAACGCCTGCGCGACCATCGCCGTGGCGTCCACGTGGGACGCGCAGGTCGCGGCCTCCAGGACCAGCGGGAACCCGCCGTCCGGGCACTGGGCGCCGACGAGGTAGTCGACGGCGGCCTTCGGCGCGCCCTCCCAGCGGTCCAGCGCGAGCACCGCGAAGGCCTGGGTGAAGCCGTTGGAGTAGTCGCCGTCCTGCGACTTGTCCTTGAACCGGCCGGACGGCGCCTGCAGCGCGGTGAGACCCGTGATCAGGTCGACGCCGCCGAAGTCTGTCGGGTCCTGGCCGCGCACCTGCGCCGCCAGCGCCAGCTTGGCGTGCGCGCCCGCGAAGGACTGGGCGGCGTCGCCGAAGTGCAGGTAGTTGTCGATCACCTCGGGCTCGGCGACCCAGGCGGCGGCCCGGTCCGCGCTGTCGGACGCGACGCCGGCCGCGGTGAAGGCGAACAGCGCGTCCAGCGTGAGGCCCTGGTCGGGGTAGGCGACGCCCTCGAACACGATCTCGAAGTGGTCGCCGTCGACGAGTTGCCGGGCGAGCCACCCGGCGGCGGCGTCGCTCACGTCGGCCGTCGGCACGGCCGGCGCCTCACCCCGGGCGGCGGGAGCCGACGCGAGCGCGGCGACAGCGGCGGTGGCGATGACGGCGGCGGTCCGTCTCAACGACATGTTCGGCCTTTCCGAGGCGTGGGCGGACCCCGGACAGCCGTGATCGACTTCCCCCGGGCTCCGACCCGTTGACCTCGACGGTGTCAGGAGCGTGGCACGCGCGACGGGTGTTCGGGCTCGTCCCGGGTGGGACCTACCGTTGCGGGTCAGCGCCGGATTTCGACCGGCTTCCCCCGTTTCACGCGCGATTGCCGATCGTCTGTCACGGGCCATGGCGTGTCAATCCGCCTCTAGCGCGATGCTGCTCACCCCTACGTACGGTTACCGTCGGTCATTCGACCTGGGGAAGAGGGGTGTTCGATGACGACTCTGGCGTCCGTGCGCGACGGCTTGGTGGCGTGGGTCGCACGGCGTTCGGCGACGCGGTGGGTGCTGGGCAAGATCGGTTCGCGGGCGTTTGCGCTGCTCCCGGACCGTGCGCTGGTTCCGCTGAAGCGGGACGGGGTGGTGCCGGTCGCCGAGCTGGAGCGGATGCGGGAGGCCGGCGCGGTGCATCGGATCCCGGTGCCGTTCGGCTTGCGCGTGTGGTTGGTCACCGGTCAGGACGAAGCCAAGAAGGTGCTTTCCGACACAGGTGCGTTCAGCAACGACTACGCCCGGCTCGGCGCCGCGGTCGGTCGGGTCGAGCAGTCGCCCGGCGGTCTCGGCTTCGCCGACCCGCCCGACCACACCCGGCTGCGCAAGCTGCTCACGCCGGAGTTCACCATGCGCAGGCTGTCACGGCTGGTGCCGCGCATCGACGCGATCGTCACCGAGCGGCTGGACGCCATGGAGGCCGCCGACGGGCCGGTCGACCTGGTCGAGGAGTTCGCGCTGCCGATCCCGTCGCTGACGATCTGCGAGCTGCTGGGCGTGCCCTATGAGGACCGCGACCGGTTCCAGGAGCTCGCGGCGGCGCGGTTCGACCTGTTCGGCAACGCGGGGCAGGCCTTGGGCGCGATCTCCGAGTCGCTGTCCTACATGGAGGAGATCGTGCGCCGCGAGCGCCGGTCGCCGGGTGACGGGCTGATCGGTTCGATCATCCGCCAGCACGGCGACGACGTGAGCGACGTCGAGCTGGCCGGTCTGGCCGACGGCGTGCTGACCGGGGGGTTCGACACGACGGCGTCGATGCTCGCGCTGGGCGCGATCGTGCTGCTGAAGGACGACGCCGCGCGTGCGGCGATGCGTGACGACGACGCGGCCGCCGCGCCGATGGTCGAGGAGCTGCTGCGGCACCTGAGCGTGGTGCAGGTGGCGTTCCCGCGGTTCGCCCGGCACCCGTTGCTGGTCGGCGACCAGCAGATCGAGGAGGGGGACGTCGTCGTGGTGTCGCTGTCGGCGGCCAACCGCGAGGACGTGTCCGACTTCGACCCGAGCCGCCCGACGTCGTCGCACCTGGCGTTCGGGCACGGCGCGCACCGCTGCGTGGGCGCGGAGCTGGCGCGGCTGGAGCTGCGCGCCGCGTACCCGGCCCTCCTGCGCCGGTTCCCCCGGCTGCGCCTGGCCGACGAGCGGCCCGCGTTCCGCACCGCGTCGATCGTCCACGGTGTCGACTCGCTGCTCGTGCACACGCGCTGAGCGTCGGTGCCGGACGCGCTGAGCGTCGAACCGCGCTGAGCATCGAACCGCGCTGGGCGTGGAACCGGGCTGAGCGTCGAACTCGGGTGCGCCGGACGTAGGACTCTCGCGTGCTGGACGTAGGACTCTCGCGAGAGTCCTACGTCCAGCACCCGTGTGTCGCACTGCGCCGGTCGGCACCCGCCTAGCGCCCACCCGAGCGAACCGGGCGTTACCAGTTGTCCGTTATGTCCACCGTGCGTGACGGGCCGGGCGGCCGTTCGGCCGACCTCCGTTGACCATGGCATAACCGCTGGTCAGGCTGCTGGTCTGAATCACGGACGAGTGAGAAGTCGACTCCGTCAACCCTGCGTCGGAGCGCACTCGTCCGGGTTCACCCGAAGGAGCCAACCCGTGCGTCCTCTCCACCGAACACTCGCCGTCCTGGCCGCCGCGACCACCGTCGTCGGGCTCACCACCGGTGCCGCCGCGGCCGAGTCCCCGCACCAGGCGGACATCGTCCTCGCGACGGCGTCCGCGACCGTCCACCCGGTCAAGGACTCCTACATCGTGCTGCTGGACCCGTCCGCGCGCAGCGGTGCGAGCGTGGCCGCGACGGCCGGTGTCACACCGACCCACGTCTGGAACGCCGCGCTCAACGGGTTCGCCGCCAAGCTGACCCCCGCGCAGCTGCGCAAGCTCAGCCGCGACCCGGCGGTCACCACGATCGAACAGGACGTGCTGGTCACCGACGCGCTCGACGCCACCCAGGCCAACCCGCCGTCGTGGGGCATCGACCGGGTCGACCAGCGCAACCTGCCGCTGTCCAAGTCCTACACCTACGCCTACACCGGCGCGGGCGTCCACGCCTACATCATCGACACCGGCATCACGCCGGGCCACGCGGACTACGGCGGCCGGGCCACGTTCGACTACAACGGCTACGACACCAACAACACCGACTGCCACGGCCACGGCACGCACGTCGCCGGCACGATCGGCTCCGCCACCTACGGCATCGCCAAGGGCGTGCGGCTGCACGGCGTGAAGATGATGAGCTGCTCCGGCAGCGCGACCACCACCTCGGCGCTCAACGCGATCAACTGGGTGACGGCCAACCACACCAAGCCGGCCGTGGCGAACACGTCGTGGAACTTCACCGCGTCGGCCGGCCTGGAGACCGCGATCCGCAACATGATCGCCGCGGGCGTCTTCCTGGCCACCTCGGCGGGCAACACCGGCGGCAACTCGTGCGACCGCCTGCCGCGCAAGGTGGAGACGGCCAGCGTGGTGGCGTCCTCCACCAGCACCGACGCCCGTTCGTCCTCCTCCAGCACGGGCGCGTGCGTCGACATCTACGCGCCGGGCAACGCCATCGTCTCGACCGTGCGCACCGGCGGCTCGGGCACGATGAGCGGAACGTCGATGGCGACGCCGCACGTCGCGGGCGTGGCCGCGCTCTACAAGCAGCGGTTCGGCGACCAGCCGTCGGCCACCGTGCACAACTGGCTGAACTCCAGCGCCACGCCGAACGTCGTCAGCGGCGGCGGCACCGGCGGCACGGTCAACCGCCTGCTGTTCACCAACGGCCTGTGACCGCCCCCGGCGCGCGGGGATCACCCCACCCGCGCGCCGGGAACCTACTGGCTTCCGCGCCCGCTGCGCTGATCGGTGCTCGGGTTCACCCGGATCGGCGCGGTAACACGAGGCCGCGTGGAGCGACCTCGTTGGTACATCCCGTCGTCTTGCGGAAGTGATGGGTGATGAGGTCGCCCCAGCTGGTGCTGGTCGCGGGCGCACTCCTCACGGTGACCGCGGCTTCTTGCGGGCTGCGACAGCAGGAGCCCACGCCACCCGTCACCGCGGCCACCCGGCCCACGGTCGACTCGACGCCCACCCTGTCGTCCCCTCGACCCGAACCTCCTGTCGCCGCGCCGGCCGTGTCGAAGCCGACACCGCCGGTGGTGCCGCGGTGCGAAGCGCTCGGCGACCCGCGGACGGCGTGACGATCGCCGCACGTGATCGGCCCGTCGCCGGTCGGTGCAAGGATCGGGGGATGGGAACCACCGCGCTGGTGCTGCCGCTCGCCGATCCCGACGCCGACCTGGAGACCGTCGGCGGGAAGGGTGCCTCGCTGGCCAGGCTCGCCGCGGCGGGTCTGCCCGTGCCGGACGGCTTCCACCTGACCACGCACGCCTACCGCCGGTTCACCGCCGGTCTCGACCTGGAGCTCCGCGCGGGGCAGGCGGACGCGGCCGCCGCGATCGCCGCCGCCTTCGAACGCCGCGACGTGCCCGACGACATCGCCGAGGCCATCCGTGCGGCCCTGCCTCCCGGGCCGGTCGCGGTGCGGTCGTCGGCGACCGCCGAGGACCTGCCGGACCTGTCGTTCGCCGGCCAGCACGACACGTTCCTCGACGTGTCCGGTGACGACGTGCTCGACGCGGTCAAGCGGTGCTGGGCGTCGCTGTGGACGGCACGCGCCATCGCCTACCGCGCCCGCAACGGCATCACCGACGTGGCACTCGCCGTCGTGGTGCAGCGGATGGTCCCCGCGGCCGCGGCCGGTGTGCTGTTCACCGCCAACCCGGTCACCGGCTCGCGGACCGAGACGGTCGTCAACGCCGCGCCCGGCCTCGGTGAGGCCCTGGTCGGCGGCACGGTCACGCCCGACGAGTACGTGGTGTCCGCCGACGGCGTGGTGCGCCGGTCGGGTGGTGCGCTGCTGTCCGACGCGCGGGTGCGGGAACTGGCCGGGCTCGGGGCGCGGATCCAGGACCTCTACGGCGTGCCGGTGGACGTCGAGTGGGCCGTGGCCGACGGTCGGATCGCCGTGCTGCAGGCCCGCCCGATCACGGCGTTGCCCGAGGTCTGGAACGACACCCTGCTCGGCGACTACCTGTGGACGTGCGCGAACCTGCGCGAAGCCGTGCCGAGCGTGATGACGCCCGCGACCTGGTCGTTGGCCCGGGTGCTCGCGCAGCCGCCGATCTCCGGGCACCCGACCTCGGGCAACATCGGCGGCCGCTTCTACCTCAACCTCAGCGTCGCGCTGGCGGTCGGCCGGGCGCTCGGCCTCGGCGGGTTCGCCCTCCGGGCCGTCGAGCAGTACTTCGGCCGCATCCCGGCGGGCGTGCGGGTGCCACCGCTGCCGATGTCACGCCTGGCGGTGCTGCGCGCGGCGGTCGGCGCGGCGCTGCCGTTCCTCCGGCAGGGCCGGGAGTTCCGGGCCAGGATCGACGGCCTGCTGGTGTCCGCCCCGGGTCGGGCCGACCGGCTGCGCGCCGCCTTCCGCGCCGCCACCACGCCCGCCGAGCTGCTCGCGCTGTGGAAGTCCGATGTGGACGAGCTGCTGCACGTGGACGCCAGGGTGTTCGACGCGGGCGCGCGCACCGGCTCCACGGCGTCGGTCAAGGTCCGCCGCCGGTTGGTGGAGCTGGTGGGGGAGGACGACACGACCGCGTTGCTGACCGGCGCGCACGGCGCGGCGGGCGAGCTGGAGAGCCTGGGCCCGGTGCTCGGTCTGGCCCGGCTGCGCCGCGGCGGGATCACCCGCGAGGAGTACGTCCGGCGGCACGGGCACCGGTTCGCCGACGAGTTCGAGGTGTCGGCGCCGCGCCCGGCCGAGGATCCGGCGTGGCCGTACCCCGGCGACATCGGCGTCGACCCCGACGAGCTGTTGGCCCGGCAGGCGGCCGTGCGCGACGCGGCGTGGGACCGGCTGCGCGCCGCCCACCCCGGCAAGGTGACGCGGCTGCGCCGACAGGTGGACGCGCTCGCCGCGCGGGCCCGCGAACGGGAACGGGCCCGGTCGGAGTTCGCCCGGACGTTCGCCGTGCTGCGGGCCTTCCTGGTGCGGGCCGGTGAGGTGACCGGGCACGGCGACGCCCTGTTCTTCCTGCCGATCCAGGACACCGTGCGGGTGCTGGCAGGCGACGGGACGCCGTTGGCGTCGGTGCCCGCACGCCGTGCCGCGTACGACCGCTACCGCGCGCTGCCGCCGTACCCGACGGTGATCCGGGGCCGGTTCGACCCGGAGGCCTGGGCCGCGGACCCGGACCGCAGGTCGGACGTCCACGACGCCTCCGCGGCACCTCCGGGCGACGCCGTGTCCGGGTTCCCCGGCGCGGCGGGCGTCGTGGAGGGCGTGGCGCGGGTGATCCACGACGTCGCCGACGGCGAGGCCCTCGAACGGGGCGAGGTCCTGGTCACCACGGTGACCAACATCGGCTGGACGCCGCTGTTCCCGCGTGCCGCCGCAGTGGTGACCGACGTCGGCGCGCCGCTGTCGCACGCCGCGATCGTCGCGCGCGAGCTGGGCATCCCCGCCGTCGTCGGCTGCGGCAACGCCACCACCCGCATCAAGACCGGCGACCGCGTCCGCGTGGACGGCGGGCGCGGCACCGTGACCGTGCTGGACGCCCCGCTCCCGCCGAGGTAGCCGCCCGGTCGAGTGACCGTTGCGGCAGGCGGGGTATTCCGTTGGGGTGACGGAATCGTTACAGTCGGTTTCTGGGAACGCTCCCAGAAACGACAACGAAGGGGTTGTTGTGCGAAATCTTCTGGCGGCGGTGGCCGCTGTGGTGTCGATAGCCGGGTTGGTGGTGGTCGGCGGGGCCAGCACCGCGGGTGCGGCTCCCGTCTGCGCCGTGGACTACAAGCTCAACCAGTGGTCCACCGGGTTCACCGCCAACGTGACCGTGACCAACCAGTCCGCTCCGGTCACCTCGTGGAAGCTCAGCTGGACGTTCGCCGGCAACCAGGCGATCAGCTCCGGGTGGAGCGCCGACGTGAAGCAGTCCGGCGCGCAGGTGACGGCATCGAGCATGCCGTGGAACGGCACGTTGGCCACGGGCGCGAGCGCCCAGTTCGGGTTCCAGGCCACCTACAGCGGCACGAACGCGACGCCGACCGACTTCGCGTTCAACGGCGTCTCGTGCAGTGGTGACGGCCCGACGAGCACCACCACGACGACGACCACGACCACTACTACGACCACCACGACGACATCGGACGTGCCGGTCGACTGCGGCACCGCGCTGCTGTGCGACGACTTCGAGCAGCAGACCGGGTCGACCCCGTCGGGTCGCTGGACCGTCGGCGCGGCCAACTGCACCGGCCAGGGCACGGTCGCCATCGACAACTCGGTCGCGCACAGCGGCTCGAAGTCGGTGCGGGTCAACGGCGCGTCGGGCTACTGCAACCACATCTTCTTCGGCACCCCGGTGACCGGGTCGTCCACCGTGCACGGCCGGTTCTACGTCCGCCACACCACGGCGCTGCCGCAGCAGCACGTGACGTTCATGGCGATGAAGGACTCCGCCGACGGCGGCAAGGACCTGCGGATGGGCGGCCAGGGCGCGGCGCTGCAGTGGAACCGCGAGTCCGACGACGCCACGCTGCCCGAGCAGAGCCCGGTGGGCGTGTCCAAGAGCAAGCCGCTGCCCACCGGCCAGTGGAACTGCGTGCAGTTCACCGTCGACCCGGCGGGTCGGCTCTCCACGTCGCTGAACGGCGCGGTGGTCGAGGGTCTGGTCGCCGATGGCGTGCCGACGGCCGACGTCGACGCGCAGTGGCTGCGCAAGACGAACTGGCGGCCCGCGGTCACCGACCTGCGGTTGGGCTGGGAGAGCTACGGCGACGGCGCGAACACCCTCTGGTACGACGACGTCGTGGTCGGCAGGTCCCCGATCGCCTGCTGACCGGCGGGGGAGGGCGGGTGTGCTCCCGCCCTCCCCACGCTCGTGATCAGGCCGCGTTCACCGAGACGTCGTCCAGCACGAACGAGGTCTGGTAGGACCAGTCCTCCGTGCCGGTGAAGCTCAGCGTGACGCTCTGACCCGCGTACGCGCCCAGGCTGAAGGTGCGCACCTGGTAGCCGGACGGGTTGAGGTTGGTGTAGGTCGCCAGGGTGGTCGCGCCCGCCTTGACCGTGAAGGTGTCGAACACCTCCGGCTCGTACTCGTCGGTGCTGATCTTCAGCCACAGCGACAGGGTGGTGTTGGCGCAGCCCGCCGGGACGGTGACGGTCTGGGTCAGCGTCTCGGTGTTGCTGTAGCCGTAGCCGCTGATCCACGAGGAGCGGGAGCCGGTGCGCGGAGCGCCGTCGCCGGTCCACGCGGCGATGGTGTGGGTGGCGTTCGACCAGCCGGTCGTGCCGCTCTCGAAGCCGCCGTTGACCACCTTCTCGCCGGGTGCGGCGCACGAGCCGCCGGGCGGGTTGACGGTCCAGGTGAACGTGGTGCTCGCCGACTTGCCCGCGCTGTCGGTCGCCGTGGCGGTGACGGTGTACGTGCCCGCGGTGGTGGGCGTGCCGGAGATCAGGCCGGTGGCCGTGGCGAGCGTCAGGCCGGGCGGCAGGCCGGTGGCCGACCACGTGTACGGCGGCGTGCCGCCGGAGGCCTTCAGCTGGAGGCTGGTGGGGGAGCCGACGGTGCCGGTCTGGTTGCCCGGCGGGGTGACCGACGGGTTGCCGGGGCCGGGGTCGCCGGTGTTGACGAACAGCAGCTGGTTCGGCGAGCCGGTACCCGGGCTGGTGATCTTGTTCGGGGTGGCGTTGCCGATCATGGCGCTCGCGACCTGCGCGGGCGTCAGGGAGGGGGTGGCGCCGAGCAGGACCGCCGCACCACCCGCCACGTGCGGCGCCGCCATGGACGTGCCGCTGATGGTGTTGGTGGCGGTGTCGTTGGTCATCCACGCCGAGGTGATGTTCTGGCCCGGCGCGAAGATGTCGGTGCAGGTGCCGAAGTTCGAGAACGAGGCGCGCGCGTCGGTGTTGGTGGAGGCGTTGACGGTGATCGCCTCGGCGACGCGGGCCGGGGTGAAGTTGCACGCGTTGGCGTTGGAGTTGCCCGACGCGATCGCGTAGGTGACGCCGTCGGCGATGGAGTTGCGGACCGCGGTCTCGCCGGTCGGGTCGCTGCCCTGGCCCCCGAGGCTCATGTTCGCCACGGCCGGGCCGGAGGTGTGGTGGCCGGTGACCCAGTCGATGCCCGCGGCGACGCCGGCGAACGAGCCGGAGCCGGCGCAGTTGAGCACCTTGACCGCGATGAGCCGCACGCCCTTGGCCACGCCGTGGGAGGTGCCGCCGACGGTGCCGGCGACGTGGGTGCCGTGGCCGTTGCAGTCGGTGTTGTTGGTGTCGACGGTGTTGGTGCCCCAGGCGGCCCGGCCACCGAAGTCGGAGTGGGTGGTCCGGATGCCGGTGTCGATGATGTAGGCGGTGACGCCGGTGCCGTCGTTGGGGTAGGTGTAGGACGAGTCCAGCGGCAGGTCGCGCTGGTCGATCCGGTCCAGGCCCCACGACGGCGGGTTCGGCTGCGTCCCGGTCGCCTGGACCTCGCCGTTCTGCTGGACGTAGGCCACGCCGGGCTCGGCGGCCAGGCGACGCGCGTCCTTCTCGGACAGCGTGCCGGCGAAGCCCTGGAGCGCGTGGCGGTAGGTGAAGTCGACCTCGGCGTCGTACTTGGCGCTGAGGTCGGCGGTGAGCGCGTCGACGCTCTGGGTGGACAGCTCGTCGTAGACGACGATGTAGCTGTCCTTGATGGCGGTCGGGTTGGTCGTGCCGAGGATGTCGCCTTCGGCCGCGGCGGGTGTGGCGCCGGTGGCCAGCGCCGTGGCCGTCACCGCGACCGTGGCTAACGCGATCAGGGCTCGTCTGGATCCGCGAACGTCTCCCATTGCAGGGTTCTCCCTCATGCAGGGTTTCCGGCAGACCCGAGAGCGGCACGGGTCGGCCGGGGAGCGGAGGTTCTGCGATCACGTTCGCGCGGACGTGATCGGCAACATTAGAGGAGTGCTCGGGGCCGGACAATCGGCCGGCGGGAGGAACGACCTGCGGTATTCCGAACGACGTCCCGGCCCCGATGGGGTGACCCTCGCCCCACTGGTCAAACCTCTCGATAACTTCAGTGTTGACTAAAAAAGCTCTTCCTCCGGTGCTGGAGCGAACACCGGAGGAAGAGCCCATCAAACCCGCCGGGACGGTCAGGCGCCCACGTAGGTCCGGAGGTGTTGGGCGGTCAGGGTGGAGGCGTTCCCGACCAGCTCGGCCGGGGTGCCGGTGAAGACGATCCGCCCGCCGTCGTGGCCCGCGCCGGGACCGAGGTCGATGATCCAGTCGGCGTGGGCCATGACGGCCTGGTGGTGCTCGATCACGATGACGGTGTTGCCGTCGTCCACGAGCCGGTCGAGCAGGGCGAGCAGCTGGTCGACGTCGGCGAGGTGCAGTCCGGTGGTGGGCTCGTCGAGGATGTAGGTGGACGCCTTCTCGGCCATGTGGATGGCGAGCTTGAGCCGCTGCCGTTCGCCGCCGGACAGGGTGGTGAGGGGTTGGCCGAGGGAGAGGTAGCCGAGGCCGACGTCGACGAGCCGGTCGAGGATGGCCTTGGCCTGCTTCTCGGTGAAGAAGTCGCGGGCCTCGGTGACGGACATGCCGAGGACCTCGCTGATGTTGCGGCCGCGCAGGGTGTGGGTGAGGACTTCGGCGGTGAACCGCTTGCCCTCGCACTCCTCGCAGACGGTGGCGACGCCGGCCATCATCGCGAGGTCGGTGTAGACGAGGCCGATGCCCTTGCACTTGGGGCAGGCGCCTTCGGAGTTGGCGCTGAACAGGGCGGCCTTGACGCCGTTGGCCTTGGCGAAGGCGGTGCGGATGGGGTCGAGCAGGCCGGTGTAGGTGGCGGGGTTGGAGCGCCGTGAGCCGCGGATGGGTGCCTGGTCGACGGTGACGGCGTCGTCGCGGCGGGCGAGGGAGCCGTGGATGAGGGAGCTCTTGCCGGATCCGGCGACGCCGGTGACGACGGTGAGGACGCCGAGGGGGATGTCGACGTCGACGTCCTTGAGGTTGTGGAGGGTGGCGCCGGTGATGGGCAGTCGGCCGGTGGGCGTGCGGACGTGGTCGCGGAGTCGGGCGCGGTGGTCGAGGTGGCGGCCGGTGAGGGTGTCGGAGGCGCGGAGTTGGTCGACGGTGCCGGTGAAGGTGATGTGGCCGCCGTTGACGCCGGCGCCGGGGCCGAGGTCGATGACGTGGTCGGCGATGCCGATGGTCTCGGGTTTGTGCTCGACGACCAGGACGGTGTTGCCCTTGTCGCGCAGGCGGAGCAGGAGGTCGTTCATGCGTTGGATGTCGTGGGGGTGCAGGCCGATGGTGGGTTCGTCGAAGACGTAGGTGACGTCGGTGAGGGCGGAGCCGACGTGGCGGACCATCTTGACGCGTTGGGCCTCGCCGCCGGAGAGGGTGGCGGCGGGTCGGTCGAGGCTGAGGTAACCGAGGCCGATCTCGACGAGGTTGTCGAGGAGTTCCCGGAGGGTGGTGAGCATGGGGCCGACGGAGGGGTCGGTGATCTTGGCGACCCAGTCGGCGAGGTCGCTGATCTGCATGGTGGAGCAGTCGGCGATGTTGCGGCCGTCGATCTTGGCGGAGAGGGCGGCGGCGTTGAGGCGGGCGCCGTGGCAGTCGGGGCACCGGGTGAAGGTGACGGCGCGGTCGACGAAGGCGCGGACGTGGGGTTGCATGGATTCTCGGTCTTTGCCGAGGTAGAGGCGTTGGACCTTGACCAGGAGGCCTTCGTAGGTGACGTTGGTCTTGCCAATTTTGACCTTGGTGGTTTCGCGGTGGAGGAAGGCGTCCCATTCTTCGTCGGTGAAGTCCAGGAGTTTTTTGTCGGGATCGTAGAAGCCTGATTGGACGTAGGTCTGGACGTACCAGTTGTCGACGGTGAAGCCGGGGATGGTGATGGCGCCCTCGGTGAGGGATTTGGTGCGGTCGACGAGTTGGTCGACGTCGACGGCGGAGACGCGGCCGAGGCCTTCGCAGGTGGGGCACATGCCTTCGGGGAGGTTGAAGCTGAAGGCGCCGGAGGTGCCGACGTGGGGTTGGCCGAGTCGGCTGAAGAGGATGCGGAGCATGGTGTTGGCGTCGGTGGCGGTGCCGACGGTGGAGCGTGAGTTGGCGCCCATGCGTTCCTGGTCGACGATGATGGCGGCGCTGAGGTTGCGCAGTGCGTCGACGTCGGGTCGGCCGAGGTTGGGCATGAAGGATTGGATGAACGCGGTGTAGGTCTCGTTGATGAGTCGTTGGGATTCGGCGGCGATGGTGCCGAAGACGAGGGAGGACTTGCCGGAGCCGGAGACGCCGGTGAAGACGGTGAGTCGTCGTTTGGGGATGTCGACGGAGATGTCGGCGAGGTTGTTCTCCCTGGCGCCGCGTACTTGGATGACGTCGTGGCTGTCGGCTGGTGCGGCCATCGCCTGGCTTCCCCCTGGTTTGTTTATGTCGTAAGGTGACGTCGGCACGTTACTTTACGGTGTAAGGGGGCGGCAAGTGGCGGTCTTCGCCGGGCAGGGTGACGCGGGTCGGTCGATGCGGTTGTTGTGGCGTGGGCCCGGTGGGGGTTCGGGCTCGGGGCTGAGCGTGGACGTGATCGTGGACGCGGCGGTCGAGGTGGCGGATCGGGACGGCATGGCGGCGTTGTCGATGCGTGCGGTGGGTGAGCGGTTGGGGCGTTCGGCGATGGCGTTGTACACGTACGTGCCGAGCAAGGCCGAGTTGTTGGACCTGATGTACGACCGGGTGTTGGGGGAGTTGCCGACGGAGTACTCGCTGGAGGGCGGGTGGCGGCCGGCGTTGCGGGCGTGGGCGGAGGACGCGCGGGCGTTCTTCCTGGCGCACCCGTGGGTGTTGCAGGTGTCGCAGGCGCGGCCGGTGTTGGGGCCGAACGAGTTCGCGATGCTGGAGGCGTTGGTGCGGATCCTGTGGTCGACGGGGCTGCGGTCGTCGGTGTTGCGGGGTGTGGTGGGTGCGGTGGTGCAGTTCGTGCGGGGTGCGGCGGGGGTGATCGCGGAGTCGCGGCGGGCGGCGCGGGAGACGGGGATGACCGATGAGGAGTGGTGGTTCGCGCGGGTGGGGGTGTTCGAGGAGGTGGCGCCGGATTTCGCGGAGCGGTTCCCGTTGTCGGCGGTGATCGGTGCGGAGGAGCCGCCGGCGGTGGAGGGGGATGAGTGCGTGCCGTACCTGGAGCGGGATGCGGTGCGGAATTTCGTGACGGGGTTGGACGTGTTGTTGGACGGGGTGGAGGCGGCGGTGGCGCGGGAGGGTGGGGGTTGACCTGCCGGTGGTCGTGGTGGGTGGGGTCGGTGGTGGTGGTTGGGATACGGTGTGGCGGTTCGCGCGGATCGGGGAGGTGAGACCCATTTCTGCTGGTGCACATCGGGTCGCCTCCGGCCGCGTCGTGGTGGGGTAGGGGCGCCCGCGGTTTCTCGCGAGAGGCGTTGCGCGGTCCATGGGTGTCGATGTCGGTGTTGTGGTCGCGCGGTTGCGTGCGGCGGGGTGTGTGTTCGCGGAGGACGAGGCGCGGTTGTTGGTGGCCGCGGCGCGTGGTCCGGAGGAGTTGGAGTCGTTGACGGCGCGGCGGGTGGCCGGGTTGCCGTTGGAGCACGTGGTGGGGTGGGCGGAGTTCTGCGGGTTGCGGGTGGTGGTGGGTCCGGGGGTGTTCGTGCCGCGTCGGCGCACGGAGTTCCTGGTGCGGGTGGCGGTGGGTGTGGCGCGGCCGGGTGCGGTGGTGGTGGACCTGTGTTGTGGTTCGGGTGCGGTGGGTGCCGCGGTGGCGGATCGGGTGGCGGGGGTGGAGTTGCACGCGGTGGACGTGGATCCGGTGGCGGTGCGGTGTGCTCGTCGCAACGTGGGTGCGGGTCGGGTGTACGTGGGTGATCTGTACGGGCCGTTGCCGGTGTCGTTGGTGGGGCGGGTGGGTGTTCTGGTGGCGAACGCGCCTTATGTGCCGACCGGGGCGATCGGGTTGATGCCGCCGGAGGCGCGGGAGCACGAGCCGCGGGTGGCGTTGGACGGTGGGGCGGACGGTCTCGACGTGCAGCGGCGGGTGATCGCGGGTGCGGCGCGGTGGTTGGCGCCGGGTGGGCGGTTGTTGGTGGAGACGGGTGCGGGGCAGGCGTCGGGGACGGCGGAGGCGTTCGCGGCGGGTGGTTTGTGCGCGGAGGTCGTGTCGGACGAGGAGTTGTCGGCGACCGTGGTGATCGGTTCGGTGGTGGCGTAGTCGCTGGTCGCGCCGTTCGCCGAGGTCCGCGGTCCGGTGGGGCCGGTCAGGGGTGTCGGGTGGTGTCCGTTGGTGGTTCGGCGGGCACGGTGATGCGGGCGCTGACGCGGTGGCCGTCGATGTCGAGGGTGGCGCCGGCTTTGCGGAGGGTCGTCAGGGCCGCGACGTTGTCGGTGGTGGTGTCCGCGACGATGGTGGTGACGCCGCGTCCGGGTGCTTCCTGGACGACGCGGCGCAGTGCGGCGAGGGCGATGCCGTTGCCGCGGGCGCAGCGGGCGACCCAGATGCCGGTCTCGCCCTTGGCGGTGAGGCGGACCATGCCGACGGTGCGGTCGTCCTCGACGATCTCGTAGGCGTCGTCCCGCATGCCGCGGTAGAACTCGCGGAACTCGTCGGACCGGTCGACCGTCCAGCCGGGCGGCATCACGTCGGCGGGGTCGGTGTCGGCCACCGCGAGGCCGAGCAGGCGTTCCACCGCTCCGTCGTCCAACCTCCGCAACACGATCATCTCGCCAGCTCCTTCTCCAACGGGGTCCGGAAGCGGGGGGTCACGCGCGCCCCGCCGATCCAGGAGGTCAACCGGTCCGCTTCCCGGGCGATCGCCGCCCGTGCGTCCGCGCCCACGTCCTCCAGGAGTTCCCACACGAGTTCGCCGTCGGCGCGTTGGGCCCACCCGCCGACGACCGCGCCGTTCCACCAGACGGTCGGTCCCACGTTGCCCGCGGTGTCGAACAGGCGTGGCCGGTGTCGGGCGGGGAGGTACCAGTCGCGAGCCTGCCACCCCATCGGGGTCGGATCCAGTGCCGGCAGCAGTGCCGCCCACGGCTCGGGTTCCTCGACGGGGTCGAGGTCGTCGGGCAGGGCGTGGCCGACGCCGGTGGACAGCTCGACCGGGACGGCGCCGGCGGCGGCGAGGGCCGCGCGGGTGTGGCCGAGGTTCCAGCCGGTCCACCACTTGAGGTCGGCCTCGGTGCCGGGGCCGTAGGAGGCGAGCCAGCGGCGGGCGAGTTCGGCGCGGGCGTCGGCGGGGTCGACCTCCGGCCAGGGTGTGGCGGGTGCCCAGCGGAACTGGGTGCTCAGCCACGTGCCGAGGGGGCGGCCGCGGCGCATCCAGCCGTCGGCGGCCAGTACGCGGATGATGCGGCTGGACACGTTCTGGCGGGTCTCGTAGGGCTTGCCGGGTGCCACGAGGACCTGTTCGAGCAGGTCCGGGACGTCGCGGGTGAGTTCGACGGCGGTGGCCTCGCCGCGCAGCCGCAGTGCCTCCAGGGTGGCCTTCTCGACCTCGGCGAGGCGGTCGGCGTCCCAGCCGACGCCTTCGGCGAGGTGGGTGAGCAGCCGCTGTCGTTCCTTGGCGGCGATGGCCGCGCCGGCGGCGGCCTGCACGATCGGGGCCGTCGTGGCGGTGACGGCGAACATCGTGCGGCGCATGCACAGCAGTCGGACGAGCGTGTGCCGGTCGTAGAACGCGGCCTCGACCTCGGCCACCGACGGGTGGTCGAGGCGGGCGCACGCGGACAGGAACACGGTGGCCGGGTCGGTGGCGTGCAGACCCACCACCGCGTCGACCACGTCCTCGACCGCGGCGGCGCGGGTGGAGAGCCGGTGTCGGCGGGCGAGGCGGGCCCGCCGGGCGGCGTCGTCGATCTTGGTGGTCGTCACCGGTCCATCCTGCGCGAACTACCCTGATCGCCGAAACCGGGAATGCGGAACCCGGATACCGCCGGACGAGGACGCGATGTCGGCAACACGGCTGCTGGTGCTCGGTGTGGTGCGCGGTTACGGGCGCGCCCACGGCTACCTGATCGGCAACGACCTGATGTCGTGGGGCGCGGGGGAGTGGGCCAACGTCAAGTGGGGCTCGATCTACCACGCGTTGAAGCAGCTCACGAAGGACGGCTGCCTGGCCGATCACGGCGTGCCGCCGGGTCGCACCGACTACGAGATCACCTCCCGGGGGGAGGCGGAGTACCGCGGGTTGTTGCGGGACGCGCTGCGTCGCCCGGAGACGCGGCCCGACCTGCTGGCCGCCGGGTTGGCGTTGTTGCCGTCGTTGTCGCGGGAGGAGGCGGTGGGTCTGCTCACCGAGCGGTTGGCGGCGTTGGAGGCGCGGCGTGACGCGGCCCGCGAGCAGGCGGCGCGGTGGCGGGAGCCGCCGCACGTGAAGGAGTTGTTCGGGTTGTGGGAGCACACCGCGGCCGGTGGTGCGCAGTGGACGCGGGGCTTGGTGCAGCGCCTCGAAGCGGGTGCGTACCCGATGGCGGGGGAGCCGGGATCGCCGGGTGTGCCGGGCAGCTGGGCTATACTCAAACTTGAGTAGCGAGGGGGAGTGCTGAACACAGGGTTGGAGCGGTACGCGGCCGTCTTCGAGGCCGCCGACCCGCCACGCACGTCCACGGTCACCTTCTACCCCGCCCAGGACCCGGCGCTCGCCCGGGACGACACCGCGCCTGCCGGGCTCGCGCCACCCGGGCCCGACGCGGTGGGCGCGGACCGGCTCACCGTCGCCACCCCCGAGGGGACCCGGCGCACCGTCGCGGCCCTGCGGCTGCCGGTGGCCGAGGCGATCCCGCTGCTCAGCCGGGCCCGCCGCACCGCCCACGCCCACCCGGCGACCGCGTTCTGGGGCGCGGCCGTGGTGGTGGCGTTGCAGCTCGTCGCGCGCGGCCGGGTGCGGCCCGCGGTCACCGACGGCGACTTCGACGCCTGGCTGCTGGGCCCGCTCGACGCCGCCGACCACGCCCGCGTGCGCGACCTGGCCGAGGCGATGCCCGCGCCCGCCCGCGCCGTCCCCCTGCCCGGACGCGACCCGCTCGAACTACCCGACGCCGAACCGCTGCTGCGCGCGTTCCTCGACGCCGTCGCCGACACCATGCCGCGCGGCGCGGCGGCCGTGCACGCCGCCGGCGCGCCCGCGTTCGCCGCCGCCGCGCCCCAGCACGTGCCGCACCTGCGGGACTGGGCCGACCAGGGCGTGCGCATCTCGCTGCGGATCGAGGGGTTCGGCCCGTTCCGCGCGGTCGTGCAGGTGCACAGCCTGGCCGACCCGGCCCGCGTGGTGGACGCCGCCGAGCTGTGGTCCTCGGCCAACCAGCGGTCCCGGGCCGACGCCACGGTCGCCCTGCGCCGCGCCGCCCGCGCCTGGGCTCCGCTGGAACGGCTGCTCGACCAACCGGTGCCCGACGAGGTCACCCTCCTGGACTCCGACGTGGAGCACCTGCTCACCACCGGCGCCGTGCGCCTGGCCGGCGCGGGCGTCGACGTGCACTGGCCGAAGGACCTGGTGCGCGACCTGTCCGCGAAGGTCGTGATCGGCGAACGCCCGGCCGAGGTGCCCGCTTCCTTTGGTCGCGCGTTCTTCGGCCCCGACCAGCTCACCTCCGTGGACTGGCGGCTCGCCCTGGGCGACGACCCGCTGACCCCCGACGAACTGGACCAGCTCGCCGAGGCCACCCGGCCCGTCGTGCGGCTGCGCGACCGCTGGACCCTGGTCGACCCCGAGCTCGCCCGCCGCGCCCGCGAGCGCGCCCTCAAACCCGTCACCGCCATCGACGCGCTCGGCGCCGCCCTCACCGGCACCACCCGGATCGACGGCGCCGAGGTCGAGGTCGCCGCCACCGGCTGGCTCGACGAGCTCAAGTCCCGGCTCGCCGACCTCGACGCCGACCCGATCGCCCAGCCGCCCGCGCTGCGCGCCACCCTGCGCGACTACCAGCTGCACGGCCTGCGCTGGCTGGACCGGATGACCTCGCTCGGCCTGGGCGCGTGCCTGGCCGACGACATGGGCCTGGGCAAGACCATCACGTTGATCGCGCTGCACCTGCACCGCGACGACGGCCCCACCCTCGTGGTCTGCCCCGCGTCCCTGATGGGCAACTGGCAGCGCGAGATCGAGCGCTTCGCGCCCGGTGTCCCGGTCCGCCGCTTCCACGGCCCCCGCCGCGAGGTCGCGCACGAGGGTTTCGTGCTCACCACCTACGGCACCATGCGCCTGGACGCCGACCGGCTCGCCGACGTCGGCTGGGGCATGGTCGTCGCCGACGAGGCCCAGCACGTGAAGAACCCCGCCTCGGACACCGCCAAGGCGTTGCGCCGCATCCCCGCCCGCGCCCGCGTCGCCCTCACCGGCACCCCGGTGGAGAACGCCCTGTCGGAGCTGTGGGCCATCCTCGACTGGACCACGCCCGGCCTGCTCGGCACCATGGCGCAGTTCAAGGCCCGCTGGGCCGGGCCCATCGAAGCCGACCACGACCAGGAGGCCGCCGGGCGGTTCGCCCGGCTCGTGCGGCCGTTCCTGCTGCGCCGCCGCAAGACCGACCCGGGCATCGCGCCCGAGCTGCCGCCCAAGACCGAGACCGACCAGCCCGTCGCCCTCACCCGCGAACAGGCCGCGCTCTACGAGGCGGTCGTGCGGGAGCTCATGGCCGAGGTCCGCGAAGCCGACGGCATCGCCCGCCGCGGCCGCATCGTCAAGCTCCTCACCGGCCTCAAACAGGTCTGCAACCACCCCGCCCAGTACCTCAAGGAGACCTCGCCGAAGCTCGCCGGCCGGTCGGGCAAGCTCGAACTGCTCGACGAGCTGATCGACACCATCCTCGCCGAGGACGGCGCGGTGCTCGTGTTCACCCAGTACGTCGCCATGGCGCGCCTCATCGAACGCCACCTCGCCGGCCGCGGCATCACCTCGCAACTGCTGCACGGCGGCACACCCATCCCCGCCCGCGAGGACATGGTGCGCCGCTTCCAGGACGGCGAGTGCCCGGTGTTCCTGCTCTCCCTCAAGGCCGCGGGCACCGGCCTGAACCTCACCCGCGCCGACCACGTCGTGCACTACGACCGGTGGTGGAACCCGGCCGTGGAGGACCAGGCCACCGACCGCGCCCACCGCATCGGCCAGACCCGGCCCGTGCAGGTCCACCGGCTCATCGCCGAGGGCACCATCGAGGACCGCATCGCCGCGATGCTGCGCGCCAAGCGCGACCTCGCCGACGCCGTCCTGGCCCGCGGCGACGCCGCGTTCACCGAACTGTCCGACGACGAACTCGGCAACCTGGTCGAACTCAGGAGCGGCACGTGAGCGACCGCGTCAAGGGCTTCCCCGCGTTCGGCAAGGGCGTGCGCCGCGCCCGCTCCTGGTTGGGCAAGGCGTGGCTGCAGGCCCTGGAGGACACCTCGCTGGACCAGGCGCCCCTGCGGCAGGGCCGCAAGTACGCCCACGCCGGGCTCGTCGGCACCATCACCGTCAGCCCCGGCCGCCTCGCCGCCACCGTCTACGACACCGAGGACACCTACCGGACCTCGGTCCACCTGACCCCGCTCACCGACGCCGAGTGGGACCGGTTCCTCGGCCAGATCGCCGCCAAGGCGGGCCACCTCGCCGCGCTGCTCGACCGCGAGATGCCCCGCGAACTGGCCGACGCCGCCGCCGACGCGGGCGTGCCCCTGCTGCCCGGCATCGGCGACCTCGACCCGGAGTGCACCTGCCCCGGCTGGGAACTGCCCTGCAAGCACGCCGCCGCGCTGTGCCACCAGGCGTCGTGGCTGCTCGACGCCGACCCGTGGGTGCTGCTGCTCCTGCGCGGCCGCGACCAGGACGAGGTCGTCGCCGGCGCCAGTCCCACCGGCATCCTGGCCACCACCGGGGTCCTGGCCACCGCCGCCTACGCCCGACCCGTCGCCGACCTGCCCGACGACCCGCCACCGGCCGAACTCGGCCCACTGCCCGACTTCGAACCCGCACCCGGCCTGGACGTCGAGGTCCTGCGGCTGCTCGTCGCCGACGCCGCCGCCAAGGCGCGTGACGTCCTGGCCACCGGCCGGTGGCCCGCACCCGACGACCGGCGCGACCACATCCGCATGGCCGCCGCCCACCCCGCGCTGCGCGACCGCCTCGACGCCGACCCCCGCGCCGTCCGCGCCTGGCAACAAGGCGGCGCACCCGCCCTCGACGTCCTCGAACACCCCTGGACCCCGGGCAAATCCGACAACGCCCGCGCCCGCGCCGACTGGGAACGCGGCGAACTCCCCGAACCCACCGTGTGGCGCAACCGCTGGACCGTCCACAACCGACAACTGCGCTACGGCCCCGACGGCCGCTGGTACCCCTACCGCGCCACCGACGGCGACTGGTGGCCCACCGGCACACCCCACCGCGACCCCACCGCCGCCCTCACCGACACCGACTGACCCGCCGCGCCGGGCCTCGGCACGCGACCCGGCGATCCCTCGGCTGAGCCGGTGGTAGCGGTGGCGAGTTCTTCGGAGGAGGACTGAGGACTGGACGATCCGTCAGGCCCGACCCACGACTGGGCGAACGAGGTGGATGTCGCGCACCTTGAGCGAATCCGCCGGGAACCCGCGCTCTTCGCACCCGGCGGAGCTTCGCACCTCGTGCTCGAAGTACTGGCCTACGCGGCCGAAGAGGCGCTGAGCACCGGGTCGGGACGGGCCGTCGTCACCCTGCACGTCGACGGCTCGGTGTCGGTCGCGGACAACGGACGAGGCACCGGCACGCGGGTCGACGACCGGGGACGAGCGGTGAGGAAGCCGGTCATGGCGACCAAGGACCTCCGCTTCTTCGACGCCCCCCAACCGCCGCCCCTGCCCGACGGGCACCCGCGACGAGGCATGTCGGTCGTCGCGGCGCTCAGCCGATGGCTCGTGCACACCAACAGGCGCGGCAACGGGGCATGGTCCCAGCGCTACGCCCACGGCATCCCCGTCACGGATCTCGTGCCGGTACCCGGCAGCGGCACGTCCGGGACGACGGTGCACTTCCTCCCCGACCCGACCCTCGTCCCCGGATCCCGCATCCCGGCGCGGGAACTGCACTACCTCGTCGCCTTCGGCCCGCACCTCACGGTCGAGATCAACGACGAGCACGGCTGACCACGCCAATCATCGACTGCGGGCCGTGCTTCGCCGGTGCCGCGCGGGATCTGAAGGTCAGGAATAGCGGATGGCGTACCCGGTGAACCCGGACAGCGCGTAATCGATGTTGGTGAAGACGAAGTTGTCGCTGCACACCGGGCCGTTGGCGGTGTAGTCACGGGCTCCGCACGCGGCACCCACCCGGTTGTTCGCGTTGGGGATTCCACCCTGCAGGATTCCCACCGCCCACGCGCGTTGTTGTGTGTGCTGGCTGATGACGGCGGCGCCGCTGTCACCTCCGGCGGCGATGATCGATCCGTCCACACTCCGCACGTAGTTGACCCGGATGGTGCCGTACTTGTCGTCCAACTCCATCGCCACCTGCCGGATGACGCCGCACTTCTGACCCATGTTCGCGCCCTCTTGGCAGACCACGGTGCCCACCGTGCTCAAGGCCGGGTCGCGTTGGGTGACGGTGCGGGTGGAGGTCGGGTTGCCGACGTTGGACCCGTCGAAGACCAGCGTGGAGCCACCCGCGCTGAAGACCGCGGCTCCGTTGTAGCCCGCACCGCGGAGCTCTTGGCCGCCCATGACCCGTCGGCTCTCGGTGGTGTACGAGGGGGCGTCGCAATGGCGAGCGGACAGGTAGCGGTACTTGCTCGCGCCGAGGACGACACCGAAGCCGGTCGTACAGCGGCCTCCGTCCGAGCCGACCATGAGGCCGCCGCCGTTGAACGGCGCGAAGTCGTCGTACTTCCCGCTGAAGTTCGTCGCGCCGCCGGCCGTGACGTCGGTCGGGACACCGAGGTCGGCGTCCAGCGTCGCCTCGATGCCGAGCGTCGCCTCGGTGGAGCCGGCTTCCGCCGGCTGGGACTTGGCGCTGTCGACGTGCACCACGACGCCGTCGAAGTCGGCCGAGAACCCGCCGAACGCCGACAACGCGATGCCCTGCTCCGCGTACCGCGCCATGTTGCTTTCGAGGAATGTCGTCGCCGCGTCGATCTGGGCTTTGCCCACCGTGCGTTGGGCGACGACCAGACCGAGGCCGGCGGCGTTGGCGAGCTGCCGCATCCGTTTCAACGCGGGCGCGTCGGACGATCCGGACCAGTAGACGATCATTTCGGCCGTCCCCGGTGCCACGCCGAAGTCGACCACCTCGGCGAGGTCGACGTGCTCGGCGGCGATCGCCGCCTTGACGGTGGAAACCTTCTCGCTGACCAGCGATAAGCTCTCGACGTAGGCACTGTCGTCGAGTCGGCCGCCGTCGATGCCGAGTGCCACGTCGGGAGTTCCGGTGACGTCGAATCGCAGGTTCCCGGTCGGCGCGGCCGCCGATGCCGTCGTGGCTGACAAGCCGGCCGTCACCAGTGTCGCCACAACGGCGATCCCCACAGTTCTTCCTACTGCACGCACGTATTCCCCCTGAGAGCAGCTCACTTGATCTTCGTGTCAGTTGTTGCCGACGAAGATGACGTTAACTGCGCAGGGAGCACGGTCGCTGCGATCAAACGGGTGAGCGGTTCACAACGAGAAGCTCAGGCTGGAAGTTTTCAACCGGGGAAGGCATGGTTGCAAAACCGGGGAAAACGTGGCTGGGCTCCGCCCACGCCGTACGGGGAAGAACCCGACGCCCCTACTGAGGGCTGTGCGGCCCGGAGGCGCGCCCGCGGCGCACAGCGGATGACAGGTCGGGCCCGCTCCACCACACCTGTGGTACCACAGGTGTGGTGGTCGGCCGTTCCCGAGCGCGTCGGGCCGGACCTGCTCGCCGCGACCGCCGTCGCGGTCACGGGGTGAGCCCCACGCGACCTAGTGCCGCATCTCGGAACGTTGACCCGGTAATCGGCTCGGTCTGCTGACGGTCCAGGCTGGTCCTCCCATGTCGAGCGGGGCGAGTGCGGTGCTGACGATCGCTCCGATGCGCGTCGTACATCTTCTGCGCGTCGACGAACTCGCAGCTCTTGGGCCCTGATTGCACGCCATGGAGCTGTAACCTGCACAAATGATCAATCCGTTCGGGGTGAGTCTCGGCGCCAAGGCCGCACGCCTGCTGGCCCGGCTCGGACGCGCCGAGATCCGCCCAGGGTTGACGGAGCAGGAGTTGACCGGTATCGAAGCGCGGTTCGGGTTCGCGTTCGCCGACGACCACCGCGCTTTTCTCGCGGCGGGGCTGCCCACGGGAGGGGCATGGCCCGACTGGCGCCACGGCAACGCCGCACAGCTTCGTTCCTGGCTCGACAGACCGGTCGAGGACGTGGTATTCGCGGTGGCGGAGGCGGACTTCTGGCATCCGAGCTGGGGCACGCGCCCTGCCCGGCAGACCGACGCCGTAGCCGGCGCGAGGGCGCACTTGGCGTCAGTGCCGCAGCTGGTTCCGGTCTACTCCCATCGCTACCTGCCCGCGGGCCAGGCGACATTCGCTCACCCGGTGTTGTCGATCCGCGGCGCCGACATCATCCCCTACGGGTACGACCTCATCGACTACGTGCACCAGGAGTTCGGCAGCCCGCAGGGCAGAGCCGACGAGGAGCGGCACGTCGTTGCCGCCACAGCAGCGTTCTGGTCGGATTTCCTGTCCTGGTCGAACCGGGAAGGGTAGGGGACCACGCACCGCTCGGCACGGATGCGCCATGAGCACCGCGCCGACCGGGTCCGCCCCACGGTTGGGCTCTGCGGGATGGGAAGCCCTCGCAGAAACCTCCGTCAACGCGCCTCAGCCTGAGCTGAAAGACCCAGCTAGTGCCGCGTCACGCAACCTTGATCAGGTAATCGGTCCAGGTGCGGATGGGTGAATCGGTGGCGAAGCCGGTCTTGGGTCTGGCTCGGGCGTTGCGCCGGCGGATGTAGGCGGCGATCGTGGCGTTCTGCCCGGCGTGGCTGCGGTGGTCGGTGCCGTTGAGGGTGAAGTAGCGCAGGGCGGTGAACTCGGCCTCGATCCAGTTCAACCAGCTGGAGTAGGTCGGCAGGAACACCAATTCGACGTCGTTGGCGGCGGCCCAGGCGTGGACATCGGGGTGGCGGTGGGGCGAGAAGTTGTCCATGACCAGGTGGAGTCGTTGGTCCGGCCACCGTGTCCGCAGGCTTCTGAGCAGCTCCAGAAGCTCCCCGTGCCGCTTGCGACGGCGGATGCGGTAGTGGATCTTCCCGGTGGTCAGATCCAGGGCGGCGAGCATGTGCATCACGCCGTGGTGGCGGTTGTAGGTGGCCCGTAATCGGCGCGGCGCCCCGGTCGGCCGCCATGCCTTGCCCTTGCGTGGCTGGAGGTTGAGCGGCCCGAACTCGTCGACGCAGATCACCCGCCCCTGCTCCGGCGGATGGTCGTAGAGGTCCAGGATCCGGTGCATTTTCACCATGAAGTCCGGGTCGGTGGACGTCTTCCACGTGGAGGTGCTCTGCCAGGACACGCCGCCTGCATGCAGGATGCGACGCAGGGTCTCCCGGCTGATCGTCGCGACGGTGCCGCGGTCGAGCAGGTGGTCGCGCAGCTTCGCGAGCGACCAGGTCGAGAACGCCGTGATGCCCCAAGAGGCGGGGGACGTCCGGGCGATCAGGCAGATCCGCTCACGGACCGCCTCACCGATCGTCCTGGGACGTCCCCCGCTCCATTTTGGGTCCAGCGCCGCGAACCCCCGCTCGTTGAACGCATGGATCACATCACGCACATAGTCGGCGCTGACCTGCATCAACGACGTGGTGTCCGGGACCGCCTGCCCCTGGGCCGACATCAACACCACGATCGCCCGACGCAACCGCACCGGGTCCTTCGCGGTCCGACCGACCCGGGCCAACTTCCGGCCCTCCTCCATGGACAACGGCCGGACGAACACCTCCGGACGACGACCCACGACCACCTCCCAATCGACATGGGAGGACCAGCCTGGACGGTCAGCCCAACGGGGCGATTACCGGGTCAACGTTCCGAGATGCAGCACTAGGTGATCACGCCCGGCATCACGGCGGCCGTCCGCTTGCGGCGCAGCCACACCTTGCGCGAACCGTCCCCGAACAACAACGTCCGCGACAGCTCCCACCCGGCGAACTCCGCGTGGATCGCCAGCTGCGTGGTCGCCGTGCGGCGGGAGACGCCGGCCGGCAGCCGCAGCGGCCGGTACTCCCAGTCCCCGTCGACCACCCCATCGCCCATCATCCGATCACCTGCATCCCTGCGCCGTCCCCGGACGCGACGAACACGCGCCCGCTGCCTGGGTCAACCGCCACCGAGTCCGGCTGCCGGACCGCGGCGAACCGGTGCCGTTCCACCGGCTCCGCGCCCGCCACGTCGAACGCCACCACCTCGTTGCGCGCGGTGAGCGTGATCCACACCAGGTCGCGCGTCTCGTCGTAGGCCATCCCGTAGGGCGCGCCCGGCACGGGGTAGCGCAGCCGCATGATCAACGGATCGGTGGAGAACGCCATCAGCTCACCGCCGCGCGTGTCCACCACCAGCACCCGGCCGAACCGGTCGGCCACCGCGTTCGTCGCGCCCTCGCCCGCCCGCAGCCCCGCGCCGGGGCCGTCCGCCGCCGGGTCCAGGTCGAACACCGCGCTGCGCGGCCGGTCCAGCACCACCGCCGCGCCACCCACCGCGACCAGCCGGTCCGGGCTGGAGATGCCGCGCACCACGTGCCCGTCGACCGACACCTGCCGCAGGTCGCGCTGCGCCACCAACGTCCGGCCGTCGACCCGGGCCACGTCCACCGGCGCGCCCTCCACCGACTGCTGCGACGTCGACCCGTCGGGCCGCACCGTCACGACCAGCCCGGTCGGCACCACGGCCTGCACCGCGTCACCGTCGGCCACCAGCCGCTCCGCCGGACCGGGCAAGGGGACCACCAGCGGGTCACCCAGCGTGTCCAGGGGGTACAGGGCCACCGACGGCGGATCGGCCACCGCCACCGCCACCCGGCCGCCCGCGACCACGACCGACGTCGCCCGTCCCAGCGGCAGCACCCGGCCCTGCGGCGGCACGGCCTGCTCCGGCGACGCGGCGGGCCGCGCGGGCTCCAGGGTGGCCGCCACCTGCAACGGATCGGCCGGGTTCTCCTCGGTCGCACAGCCGGAGACCAACGCGACCCCGGTGAGCACTACCGCCGCCAGTCGGCGCAACGTCGGACCTCCCAGTCGACCCCGTTCAGCCCTCCCAGCATCCATCACCGAACCACCATCGTCACGCAGGGGGCGGGTGTTGTCGTTGGTCTGGGAAGGTGATAGTCGCGCTCCACCCGTACACCCGGCCCCGTCGCGGCGACTATCCCAGGGAACGGGGAGGCGTCGCGATGACCGTCGAGGAGCTGCGGAGCAGGCACGTGCAACTGCTGCGGGACCGCCGGGTGGCCGACCACCTCGACCCGCCGGCACACCGCGCCGACACCGCCGGGCGCTACCACACCTGGACCCAGGTGGGCGGCGAGCCGGTGCCGGGCAGGCTCGCGCGGTTGGTCGACGTGCGGGTGCGGCCCGCCGCCTACCGGCCCGCGCACCTGCACGAGCAGCAACGCACCCTCGACGCCGTGCAGCCCGAGGTGCTGCACCTGGCCCGCGCTGCGGGGTGGCGGCCCACCGTCCCGCTGCTGGCGGGCGTGTTCCCCACCGGCACCCTCGACGGGCTCAGCGTCCCCGTGCCCGGCCGCGGCGTGCTCGTGCTGGTCAACACCTCGCTGCTGGACCTGCTCGCGGCCGTGCTGAAGATCATGACCGGGGCGCTGCCGAACTACGGCACCCCGCCCCTGCTCACCGCCGAGCAGGCGTCCTACGCGCTGGCCGAGGCCCTCAACGCCCACCTGTACGGCAACGGGGCGGTCGAGGCGCGGCGGCTGCCGGAGCTGTCCGGGCAACGCGCCGCGCTGGTCGCGCTGATGGCGCGGCGCGCGACCCAGTTCGTGCTGGCCCACGAGGTGGGGCACGTGCTGGCGGGCCACCTGCGGCACGCCCGCCGCCGCACCGACCCCGGCACACCCGTCGGCCCGCTCGACGCCCAGTCCGTCGGCTGGGCCCGCGAGCACGAGGCCGACCGCGTCGCCGCCACGATCATGCTGCACAGCCTGGACGGCCTCGGCGCCCGCGAACGGGAGGCGCACGAGCCGTGCCTGGTCGGGGCGGTGCTGCTGGTGCTGTTCCTGCACGAGGTCACCGACCGGCTCGCCGACGAACTCGGCCTCGCCGTCCCGTTCTCGGGCAACCACCCGCCGCCCGTGCGGCGCATCCAGAGCCTCGTCGAACACCTCGCCGGCCGGGTCCGCACACCGCGCGCGCTCGACCTCGCCGCCGACGTCGCCACCTGGCTGGAAGCGCAACTCGGCGGTGTGCGCGACTGGTTCCGGCTCGTCGACGAAGCGCTCATCTGAGGCGTGTCGCGCCGCGAGGGTCACCCGACCGTGTAAGCACCCTCGACGGGCTGCGACGACCACGCTTCCCGGTCGGGTGGTGCCGTTCACCCGAAGGTCTGGCCGCCGGTCGGGGCCCACCGGGGGTGGCACGCGGCTGGTGCGATCCGAGTGCGGGTAGCGGCCCGCACTCACCGAAGGAGGACCCTGTGGCCACGTACAAGACCGAGATCGGCACCGGCGGCGGCTGGCAGCCCGACGCGGACCTGACCGTGCACATCACCAACCGCAAGGACGTCGTGCCCGACGGAGGTCGGCCGAGCACGGGCACCACCGTCACCTGGAGCGGCGAGCAGGGCGACGGCAGCGTGACGTTCTTCGACAGCGGCTCCGCCTTCCAGGGCACCGCGCAGTTCCCCGGCGAAGGTCCGGTCGGCTACCGGGGCTCGTTCTCCGGCTGACCACCTCGTCACCGGGGACGACTCCGGCGCCCAGGACCCGACACCGGCGCCGGCGGCGTGACCCGGTGCGGGAGCGAGGGCCGGCCCCCACCACGACCGGTGGGGGCTGGCCGAGCCTCACGTCAGGCGGGCGACCTCGCCGGTGACGAGCTGGTAGCTCGCCGCGAGCACCTTCACGCCGTGGTGCTGCACCGCCGTGCGGATCGTCACCGACCGCTCCAGCATCAACGACGCCACCCGCTTGGCCTGGTTGTCCACCGCCGCGGCCAGGAACCGCGCCTCGTCGGCGTCGGCCGGCGTGGACAGCACCGCCGGCTCGATCGACCGCACCAGCACGCTCACGTCACCCGACACCTCCGACCGGCCCCGCACCACGTCCACCGTGGCCGACACCGCGCCGCACTTCGCGTGCCCCAGCACCACCACCAGCGGCACACCCAGGTGCTCCACCGCGTACTCGACGCTGCCCAGCACGCTGTTGTCCAGCACCTCGCCCGCCGCGCGGATGGTGAACAGGTCGCCCAGCCCGGTGTCGAACACCAGCTCCGGCGGCACCCGCGAGTCCGCGCAGCCCAGCACCACCGCGAACGGGTGCTGGCCGTTCACCAGGGACTCCCGCCACCGCAGCGACTCGTGCGGGTGGGTCTGGTGGCCGGTGACGAACCGGTGGTTGCCCTCCGCGAGCTTGCGCCACGCGCCTTCCGCGTCCAACGACGTGGCCTCCGGGGGAGGGGCCTTGCGGGGCGGGGCGCCGCCCTCGGCCGATGCGGGCGCCCCGGCGGCCACGAGGGTCGCCGCGGTCCCAGCCGTGATGCCGAACAACCGACGCCGCGTCACCGCGGTCGGTTCACCACTCGTCTCAAGCACGGACCGAACCTAGACCCGATTGGGCCTACCGGGTGACGCAGGGTCACGCAAGTCACAGAAACGGTCACGGAAAGTCACAATACGCCCATCGTGGACCATCACGGCCCAACCGGACACAACCGCCCGAATCAGCCAAGCGGCCGTTCGGGGTACCCGGACTCGACCGCGCTCACGTCGTCCAACGCGGCCCGGATCGCCGGCGGCAACGTCAGCTCCTCCGCCGCCAACGACCCCAGCAACTGGCCGGTGTCGCGGGCGCCGACCACCGGCGCCACCACCCCGGGCCGGTCCCGCACCCACGCCAGCGCCACGCACAACGCGTTCGTGCCCAACCCGTCCGCCGCCGTCGCCACCGCCTGCACGATCCGCGCCGCCCGCTCCGTGCGGTGCTGCTCCACGTACCCCGCGAAGTGCGCCGACGCGCCCCGCGAGTCCGACGGCGTGCCGTTGCGGTACTTGCCGGTCAGCACACCCCGCCCCAACGGCGCCCACGGCAGCAGGCCGATCCCGTGGTGCCGCGCCGCCGGTACCACCTCGCGCTCCACGCCCCGCTCCAGCAGCGAGTACTCCACCTGCGTGGACACCAGCGGCGTGTGCCCCGGCAGCGCCGCCGCCGTGCCCAGCTGCCACCCCGAGTAGTTCGACACCCCCGCGTAGCGGACCCGGCCCGACGACACCGCCGCGTCCAGCGCCGACAACGTCTCCTCCAGCGGCACGTTCGCGTCCCACGCGTGCAGCTGCCACAGGTCGACGTGCTCCACACCCAACCGGCGCAGCGACCCGTCCAGCGCGTGCAGCAGCGCGCCCCGCGACGCGCCGCCGCCGAACGGGCCGTCGTTGCGCCGCGCCACCGCCTTGGTCGCGATCACCAGCTCGTCGCGCGGCACCACCTCGCCCAGCAGGCCGCCGAGGATCCGCTCGCTCTCGCCCTCCACGTACACGTCGGCGGTGTCCACCAGCGTGCCGCCCGCCTCGGCGAACGCCAGCAACTGGGTGGCCGCCTCGTCCGCGTCGGTGTCCCGGCCCCAGGTCATCGTGCCCAGGGCCATCCGGGAGACCCGGAGTCCGCTGCGCCCGAGGTATCGCTGTTCCACGCCGGGGAGCCTAAAGGGTGATCGTCTTTCCGGCGGGTCGTGGCACGCGCGGTGTCAAGGCCGAATCCCGTCACGATCGGGACACACGGCCGCGGGTCCGCCCTGGCGAAGCAGGTTACCGACCGGTAGGGTCTGCGCTCGTGCGACTGGGACTGAACCTCGGGTACTGGGGCGCGGGCAACGACGCCGCGAACCTCGAACTGGCCAAGGAAGCCGACCGACTGGGCTACTCGGTGGTGTGGGCCGCCGAGGCCTACGGCTCCGACGCGCCCACCGTGCTGGCCTGGGTGGCCGCGCAGACCGAACGCGTCGACGTCGGCAGCGCGATCCTGCAGATCCCCGCGCGGACACCGGCGACGACCGCGATGACCGCCGCCACCCTGGACTCCCTGTCGGGCGGCCGGTTCCGCCTCGGCCTGGGGGTGTCCGGCCCGCAGGTGTCGGAGGGCTGGCATGGCGTGCGGTTCGACAAGCCCCTGGGCCGCACCCGCGAGTACGTCGACATCGTCCGCGCCGCCCTGCGCCGCGACCGGCTGCGCTACGAGGGGGAGCACTACACGCTGCCGCTGCCCGACGGCCCCGGCAAGGCGCTCACCCTCACCGTGCACCCGGTGCGCGAGCACATCCCCGTCTACCTCGCCGCCATCGGGCCGAAGAACGTCGAGCTGGCCGGCGAGATCGCCGACGGCTGGCTCGCGCTGTTCCTGTCGCCCGAGCACTCCGCCGGCACCGTCGCCTCGCTCAAGGCGGGCCGCGCGAAGGCGGGCAAGACCCTCGACGGCTTCGACATCGTCGCCACCGTCCCCACGGTCGTCGGCGACGACTGGCGCGCCTGCGCCGACCGCATCCGCCCCTACGCCGCGCTCTACGTCGGCGGCATGGGCAGCAGGCAGAAGAACTTCTACAACGACAACGCCGCCCGCATGGGCTTCGCCGCCGAGGCCGCCGAGGTGCAGGACAAGTACCTGTCCAAGGACTACGACGGCGCCATGGCCGCGCTGCCCGTCGAGTTCCTCGACGGCACCTCCCTGCTGGGGCCGAAGGAGCGCATCGCCGACCGGATGCGCGCCTACGCCGAAGCGGGGGTCACCACGCTCACCCTTTCGCCCATGCTGCAAGATCTCGAGCAGGGGATCGCCGCGCTCCGCACGGCGACCGAAGCTCTGGATCTGGCAGGAGTGGGTAGTTGAGCTGGTTGCAGGCCCTCGTCCTAGGACTCGTCCAAGGACTCACGGAATTCCTGCCCATTTCCTCGTCGGCGCACGTCAGGATCGTCTCCACGCTGTTCTTCGGCAACGACGCGGGCGCGTCGTTCACCGCGGTCATCCAGCTGGGCACCGAGGTCGCGGTGCTGATCTACTTCGCCAAGGACATCGGCAACTTCATCGCCGCCTGGTTCCGCGGCCTGTTCAGCAGCGCCGCGCGCAAGACCCAGGACTACCGGATGGCCTGGTACGTGATCATCGGGTCCGTCCCGATCAGCGTGCTGGGCTACCTGTTCAAGGACGAGATCCGCTCCTCGTTCCGCAACCTGTGGATCACCGCCACCGTGCTCATCGTGTTCGGCCTGCTGCTCGGCCTGGCCGACCAGTTCGCCAAGCACGCGCGGGACAAGCTCCAGCTCAAGGACGCCGTCGGCATGGGCCTGGCCCAGGCGCTGGCGCTGATCCCCGGCGTGTCCCGCTCCGGCGGGACCCTCACCGCGGGCCTGTTCCTCGGCCTGGACCGCGCCGCCGCCGCCCGCTACTCGTTCCTGCTGGCCCTGCCCGCGGTGTTCGGCGCCGGGCTGTTCAGCATCCCCGACGTGCTCGACCGCTCCGAGCCCAACGCCGCGTCCGTGCCGCAGATGATCGTCGCCACGGTCGTCGCGTTCGCCGTCGGCTACGCCACCATCGCCTGGCTGCTGCGCTACGTCTCCAAGCACAGCTACTCGGCGTTCGTGTGGTACCGGCTGCTGCTGGGCATCGTGCTGATGGGGCTGCTGTCCATGGGACTGCTCAACCCGGCATAGGGTGGCCCCGTGGCTACCGTGATCTTGCTGCGACACGCCCGCTCCACCGCCAACGGAGCGGGCGTCCTCGCGGGCCGCCAACCCGGCGTGCAGCTGTCCGACCGCGGCGTGGACCAGGCCGCGGCGCTGGTCGCCCGGCTCGCCGGCGTGCCCGTCGCCGCCGTGGTGACCTCGCCGCTGGAACGCTGCCGGCAGACCCTCGCGCCGCTGCTCGCCGACCGCGGCCTCGACCCCGTGGTCGACCCCGAACTCGCCGAGGTCGACTACGGCCAGTGGACCGGCCGCGAGATCAAGGAACTGCTCTCCGAACCCCTGTGGTCGGTCGTGCAGCAGCACCCGTCCGCCGCGGTGTTCCCCGACGGGGAGGGCCTCGCCGCCGTGCAGTCCCGCGCCGTGGCCGCCATCAGGGCCCACGACGCCCGGATCACCGCCGAGCACGGCCCCGGCGCGGTGTGGCTGGCGTGCAGCCACGGCGACGTCATCAAGTCGGTGCTGGCCGACGCGCTCGGCGTCCACCTCGACGGGTTCCAGCGCATCGTGGTCGACCCCGCGTCGGTGTCGATCGTCCAGTACACGCAGACCCGGCCGTTCGTGCTGCGCGTCAACGACAACGGCGGCGACCTGTCCGGCCTCGCGCCCGCACCGGAGAAGGCGGAGCAGCCGCCGTCCTCCGACGCCGTCGTGGGCGGCACCACCGGCGCCTGACCCCGGGCCCCGCGGAGGGCCCGCACGAACAGCGCGTGGCCCCCGGACAGTGCAGGGTAGTCCGGGGGCCACGGTGTGCTTGGCCGGGGCGGGCGGCCGCGTGAAGACGATCGTATGGGCGTCAAAGCGCAGGTGAACGCCCTCCTGCGGGCCGGATTCCCGGCGGGGTCGCGGCAGCCGCGCAGGTCAGCACGCGCGGCCCGGCCCGGAAAACCGACATAACCGCAGATCAACACGGGTGGAAACATCTCGGAAACAAACCGCGCAAGCGGCCCTGCGCACTAACCCGTTGGACCGTTCGGCTCCGCCCGGACGGACCGGACGTGTTAGAAGTTAACAACCCACCGTGCGCCCTTGATCACAGTCCGAGTCGGGTGACCGCGTTGTCCTCCAACGGGTTCGCCGTCCGGATGTAGCGGTGCACCGTGCGCGGGTTGGTCCAGCGGCCCTGCCGCATGATCTCCCGGTCGCTCGCCCCGCCCAACGCCGCCTGGGTGGCGAACCCCGCCCGCAACGAGTGCCCACCGAACAGCGCCGGGTCCAACCCGGCCCGCTCCGCGTACCGCTTCACCACGTCCGACACCGCCCGGTCCGACATCGACCGGCCACCCAGCCGCCCGTGCCGGCTCACCGACGGGAACAGCGGGCCGCGCAACGGGCCCGGCCGGTAGGCGTGGCAGCGGTGCGTCGGCTCCGGATCGCCCTCGCCCTCCAGCACCGCCCGCGGGTCCGGGGCGGTCAGCACGTCCGCCCAGTCCGCGAACGCGCACACCGGGCACGTCGGGCGCCGCGCGCCGCGGGGGAGCACCACCCGCTGCCGGTGCGCGCCGGTCTGATCGGTCTTGGTGACGCCCAACTCGACCAGCAGCAGCGGCTCGTGCGTGCGCGGGTCCACGTCCACCGTGACGTCCTCCAACGCCACCGCCGCCAGCTCGCTGCGCCGCAACGCCCCCGCGAACCCCACCAGCAGCAGCAGCGCGTCCCGGCGCCGTGCCACGCCCGTCGGCCAGCCCGGCGGCGGCCGTTCGGCCAGCAACGCCTCCAACGTGCCCAGCAGCACCGGCCGCTTGCGCCGCGGCTGCGCCTGTCGGGTGCGGCGCACACCGCGCAACGTCAACCGCACCACGTCCGACCGGGTGGGGGAGGGCAGGCCACCGGCGG
The DNA here is from genome assembly GCF_040673975.1 of Actinosynnema sp. NPDC050801. Taxonomy (NCBI): domain Bacteria; kingdom Bacillati; phylum Actinomycetota; class Actinomycetes; order Pseudonocardiales; family Pseudonocardiaceae; genus Actinosynnema; species Actinosynnema sp. NPDC050801. The sequence continues at coordinate 208,554 of NZ_JBFAQZ010000008.1, forward strand.
CGTGCACGGCGGCGATCGCGGCGGCCTTGCGCTCCAACGTCGACGGGCCGAACGCGGGGGAGCCGTCGGCCTTCGTCGCGTTCGCGGCCACCGCCAGGTACACCGCGACGTCCACCGGGTCCGCGGGCAGCGCCACCCGCCCCTCCGCCTCGCACCACGCCGCCCACGCCACCCAGTCCGAGCGGTAGGCGCGCAGGGTGTTCGCCGACTGCGCCGCCCGCAGGTACGTCGACAGAGCCTCAGCCTGCTCGGTGTCGAAGCGCCGCCGCACCTGCTCCAACGCGGCGAAGTCGACCAACGGTCCGTGCGTCACGCGGTCGAGTTCCGCGCGCACTGGCTCCGGCAAGGTCACCGCGTCACCCTAACACTGTCGATAGGCTTAATATCTTCAGTGTGGATTAATAGACCACTTGACCGGGGTCCCTACTATGCGAAACCGTGCGCGCCCTACAACACCCGGACGTGGAGGACATGCGCCTCGCCACCGTGCTGAGCGCGCTGGCGGATCCCGTTCGGCTGCGGATCGTGGCCGAGCTCGCACGATCGGGTGGGATCGTCTGCGGGCAGTTCGACGTGCCGGTCAGCATGTCGACGTTGTCGCACCACCTGAAGGTGCTCCGCGAGGCCGGGGTGCTGCGGGTGACGCCGCAGGGCAGCTACCGCACGCACCAGCTGCGGCGCGAGGAGATGGAACTCCGCTTCCCGGGCGTGCTGGACTCCATCACCCGGGCCATCGGGTCACCCTGACTCCGGGGGCTCACCAGCCTTCGAGGAACAGGCAGAACGGGTGGCCCGCCGGGTCGAGGTAGACGCGCACGCCCTCCTGGGGCTGGAACTCGGCGAGCGTCGCACCCAGGGCGACCGCGTGCGCCCCTGCGGTGTCCAGGTCGTCCACCATGATGTCCAGGTGCGCCATCATCCGCTGTGCGCCGTCGGCGGCGGGCCAGGTGGGTCGCCGGTAGTCCGGCTCGGTCTGGAACGACAACCCGGCGCTGCCGTCGGGCGGGCGGAGGGTGGCCCAGCCGGGCTCGTCGTCGCGCAGTGGCCAGCCGAGCAGGTCGCGGTAGAAGCGGGCGAGGGCTTGGGCGTCGGGTGCGTCGAGCACCGTCGCGGTCAGCTTCAGCACGATGGTGATTTTCACCCCGCCGGGTGGCCCCCGCACGTCGACCGGCACCGCGCGTGGTCGGGGCGGCGTGGTCGGGGGGCCGGGACGGCGGTGGGGGCGGCCGGATCGCTCCGATCGCCCCCACCGCCGTCGTCACGTGCCGCGGGTCAGCCGCCCGGTGGCGGGTGCGGCAGCTCGCCGCGCTTGGGTCCGAGCTCGGCGAGTTCGAGCAGCGTCTCGCCGAAGCGGGGGTCGTTCAGCTCGAAGCAGCCCGTGCCCAGCGTGTGGGCGTAGGCGGAGCAGCCGCCGTCGGGTTGCTCGATCAGGTGGGAGGCGGTGGCGAGGTAGCCGAGGGAGTTGTCGGTGCGTGGCATGTACCGGTCGCCGGTGGAGGAGCCGGCGGAGGCGATGAGCAGCAGCAGTGCGGCGAGCACCCCGATGCCGGTGGACGGTGAGGTGAGCGCGGTGCGGACGCGGGCGACGCCGTCGAAGCGGCGCACGCCGTAGTAGGCGGCGAAGCCGGTGAGCAGCAGCAGGCAGTAGAGCAGTTCGGCGGTGCTGCGTGGCCACAGCTGCACGGCGTCGGCGGCGTACATCTGGGCGCCGAAGTAGAAGCGCAGGAGCCAGGCGCCGGCGAACACGGAGGTGAGGACGATGACGGCGGTGCGGTGGCGGGCCACGGCGATGGCGGCGGCGAGGCCGACGAGGGTGAGGATGGTGAACAGGCCGACGCCGCCGAGTTCGCCGGGTGGTGGCCAGGGGCCGGTGTTGCCGGGCAGGTCGCTGCGCCACATCGCGATGTAGGTGGGTTCGGTCCAGGTGTCCCAGTAGAAGTAGCGGTCCTTGACCGAGCCGGAGGCGGTGAGCAGGCCGAAGAGGTGGCGGAAGGAGACGGCGACGAAGACGGCGGCGGTGATGGCGATCAGGGCGAGGCCTTTCAGCCGGCCGGTGCGCCAGGGGAAGAGCACGAGGGTGGAGAGCAGCACGCCGGGTGCGGACCAGACGAACCAGCCGGAGTAGACGAGGAAGATCAGGCCGAGGGCGGCGCCGATGCCGATGCCGTGCAGTGCGATGCCGCGCCAGGGTGTGTCGCCGGCGCGGCGCAGGCGGCGCAGCAGGGCGAGCAGGACGGGGATCATCGCGACGAGCATGAGGTTGGTGTAGGGCTTGTAGGGGTCGATGAGGACCATGCCGGGGACGACGCCGAGGCCCAGTGCCCACAGGGGGGACAGCAGGAGTCGCCAGGACAGGTAGGCGACGGGTCCGAACAGGGCGGTGCCGAGGATTTGCAGCGCCTTGAGGGAGTGTTCGGGGGCGGTGTCGGTGAGTTGGGAGTACCAGGCGATGGCGTGGACCCAGCCGGGTGGGTAGTCGGCCTGCATGGTGCCGGTGTCGATGAGGGTGTGTGCCCAGCGGGTGAGGGCGCCGGAGTCGCCGCCGTCGGCGTTGAGGCCCCAGGTGGTGCCGCGCAGGGCGACCAGGACGGCGCCGGCGACGAGTCCGCTGAACAGGCCGGCGGCCGCGGCGGCGGCGATGCGGCGGGCGAGGGGGGTGTGGGTGATCCAGCGTGCGCGGGCGGTGAGGATGGTGAGCAGGAGCAGCACCGCGGCGATGAGGGCGAAGCGGAGTTGGAGTGCGGCCAGGCCGCTGATCTGGCCGATCCGGTCGAGCGGGTTGACGTCGATGCCGCGGGCGAGGAACACCATCAGCGCTGCGGCGGCCACGGACACGAGGGCTTCGGCGGCGAAGAGCAGGCCTCGGCGGGGTTGTGCGGTGGTGGGCGGCGGCGGGGTGTGCTCGGGGCTGGTCCGCGGCGATTGTTCTGGCGCGGTTGACAGCACCGTCGATCACTTCCTCACGGGTTTGGTGGTTCCGAATGCGTGGCGGACGAGGACCTTGGCGCTGGCGCTCTGGCGGGAGGTGACGGCGCCGGGCAGCAGGAGCAGCGCGTGGAGCCGGGAGGAGAGGTGCAGGCGGGCGGCTTTGGCGGCGCGGTGCCAGCCGATGCGGTCCATGTGTTCGGCGACGTCGACGAAGAAGTCGTGTTCTTCGGTGAACCGGCCGCCGAGGGAGGCCAGGGAGGAGGAGACGCTGGCGTTGTGGCGGCGGTACTGGAAGCAGAGGTCGGGGATGACGACGAGTTGGCCGCCGCGTTCGACGAGGTCGAGCATGAGGGCGAGGTCGAGGACGACGCGCAGGCCTTGGCGGAAGCCGAGGTCTTTGAGGGCTTCGCGGCGCCAGCACAGGGAGGGGAAGTAGGTCCAGTTGCCGCGCAGGAGGCTGACGACGAGTTCTTCGCCGCGCATGGTCCTGGGGGTGGTGGTGTCGGGGGCGTAGAGGCCGCGTTTGACGCGGTCGGTGAGGGGGCGGACGACCTGGCCGGTGCTGTCGATGACCTCGACGCCCGCTTGGACGACGTCGGCGTCGGGGTGGCGCTGGGTGGTGCGGCGGACGGTGCTGACGTAGTTGGGCAGCATGGCGTCGTCGGAGCCCATGACCACGAGGTAGTCGCGTTCGGCGAGGTCGAGGCACTTCTGGAAGTTGGCGTTGATGCCGAGGTTGTGCTCGTTGCGCTGGTAGGTGATGCGGTTGTCGCGCAGTGAGTGGAACCAGTCGGGCAGGTCGTTGTCGGTGACGCTGTCGTCGACGACGGTGAGGTGCCAGTTCTCGTCGTCCTGGGCGATGACGCTGCGCACGGCGGTCTTCAGGTACGAGATGTCCCCGTAGTGGGGGAGCATGATGTCGATGCCGTTCATGGTCACCTCGTACGACCGACGATCAGGCTGCGGTGTGGAACACCCATCCCCTTGCCACGACCCTTCCCCTTGCGCCTGCCCCTCGTGGTTCCACCCGAGCACCGGGGACACCGGCTTTCAGGAGGTGGCGACGAGGCAGCCTACTGTGTTGGCGGTGAGCGCAGACATCATGCCCCCGCGTCGGTTGAGCCCCGCTGTCGTGATGGGGTTGGGCACGTTGGTTCTCGGTGGGTCGGGTTACGCGTTCGTGGCGATCGCGGGTCATTCGTTGTCGGCGGCGGATGCGGCGGCGGTGGCGGCGTTCTACCTGTTGGCGAACATCGTGGGTCCGGGGATCTTCTCGGCGTTGGAGCAGCAGGCCAGTCATGCCACGTCGCGGGCGTTGGCGGGGGGTGGGCGGCCTGGTGCGGCGGTGCGCCGGGTGGGTCGTGAGGGTGTGGTGCTGACGCTGGTGGTGGTGGGTGTGTTGGTGGTGGTGTCGCCGGTGTTGGTGGAACGGTCGTTGAAAGGTTCGTGGCCGTTGTTCGTGGCGGTGGTGGTGGCGGTGGTGACTTCGGCGGCTATTTACCTGGCGCGTGGTGTGTTGGGTGGAATGCGGCGGTTCTCGGGTTATGCGGCGACTTTGGCGGGTGAGGGTTTTGCCCGGTTGTCGGGTGCGATCGTGGTGGCGGCGGTGGGTGTGGCGAGTGCGGGTGCGTTCGGGATGACGTTCGCGTTGGGGACCGTGGTGGGTGTGGCGGCGGGGTTGGTGTGGTTGCGGTCGCGGTCGGTGCCGGTGGCGGGCGGGGTGGCGGCGTCGGACGGGGTGGCGGGGTCGGGGCGGGTGGAGGGTTTGGCGTTGTTGGTGTTGGCGGGGTTGTTGGTGCAGGCGGTGGCGAACGTGGCGCCGATCGTGGTGACGGCGCGGTTGCCGGGGGATGCGGCGTTGGCGTTGGCGTTCTCGTCGGCGTTCATCCTGGTGAGGGTGCCGTTGTTCGTGTTCTCGCCGGTGCAGGCGTTGTTGTTGCCGGGGTTGACGGAGGCGGCGACGCGGGGTGACCTGGGTGCGGTGCGGGCGGTGTTGCGGCGGATCTCGGTGTGGGTGTTGGTGGTGGGTGTGGTGGGTGCGGTGGGGTCGGCGGTGTTGGGTCCGTGGGCGGTGCGGGTGTTCTTCGGTGCGGAGGCGGGGTTGTCGTGGGTGGTGATGGGTGCGTTGGGGGTGGGCACGATCCTGTTGATGGTGGCGCAGGTGTTGCAGCCTGCGTTGATCGCGTTGGGTGCGCGGTCGGCGATCACCGTGTCGTGGGTGGTGGGCACGGTGGTGTTGTTGGTGGTGTTGGTGTTGCCGGGGTCGCCGGTGGTGGTGGCGACGGTGGCGCAGTTGGCGGGTCCGTTGCTGGTGGCGGCGGGGATGGCGGTGGCGTTGGTGCGTCGGTTGGGCGCGGTTGGGCGCGGTGGGGCGGGTGTAGGCGGGGTTCACCCGCCGGTGGTCATCTGATGGTGAATGTTTCACCTGGTCGTGCGACGGGGGCGTGGGCGCGTTCGGTGGCTTCGGCGGTGCCGAGGGTGTGGCCGACGTGGGTGAGCAGGAGTCGGTGGGCGCCGCGGGCGGCTCGGGCGGCGTCCTCGGGGGAGCAGTGGTGGGGCCCGGTGCCGTCGGCTTCGCACAGGAACAGGCCGGCGCCGTCGGCGAGGTCGTCGAGGGCCTGGCAGGGGCCGGTGTCGCCGGAGTAGGCGAACACGGCGTCGCCGTGGGTGGCGCGCAGGCCGAACGCGGGCAGTCCGTGGTCGACGGCGCGGCTGGTGAGGGTGAGGTCGCCGATCTCGGCGCGGTGGCCGTCGTGCAGTTCGTGGACGTCGAACGCGGCGGCGGCGGGGTTGGGCGAGGCGCCTTCGAGGAAGGTTTCCAGTCGGTCGGCGAGGCCGGGTGGGCCGTAGAGCGGGATGGGTGCGTGCGGTTGTTGGTCGGCGAACAGCAGCGCGTAGTAGTAGGGCAGCAGGTCGGCGGCGTGGTCGGCGTGGGTGTGGGAGATCCACACGGCGTCGAGGAGGTCGGGGCGGTGGTGGCGTTGCAGCTCGGCGAGCGTGCCGGGGCCGGCGTCGACCCACACGGCGGTGTGCTCGCTGCGCAGCAGGTAGCCGGAGCAGGGGTTGCCGGGGCGCGGGTAGGGCGTTGCGGTGCCCAGGACGGTGAGGCGGAAGGTCACGGGGCAGTGTGACCCAGCGCGGGGCGCGGGGTCACGGGACGTGTGGCGCAGCACGCGTCGCGATGTCAGGGGACGGTGTGGCGCAGCACGTGGACGCCGGCCGCGGTTTTGAGGTAGGCCCAGGTGGTGGCGCCGGTGGTGGTGAGGCCGACGTGGGAGGCGGAGGTGCGGGCGAGGTCGTCGGGCAGTGGCACGGCGGTCCAGCCGCGGCCGGTCCAGCGGTGGAACGCGGGTCTGGTCTCGAAGGAGCGGCGGGCGGCGCGCACGCCCCAGGTCCAGCCCGCGGCGACGCCGTGCACGCTGAGCCGGTCGGGGTCCTCGGGTGTGGGTACGGCGTGCCACTGCTCGCCGTCCCAGCGGTGCACGCGCAGGCCTTCGGTGTCGCGGACGTGGCCGAGCCACACGTCGTCGGGGGCGGTGGCGGCGAGGCGGGCGACGTGGCCGCGTTCGTGGCGGGGTCCGGCGACCTCGGTCCAGGTGCGGCCGTCCCAGCGGACGAGCACGGGGTACTCGTAGGTGCCGGGTCCGGCGCCGGCGAGGCCGCCGCCGCCCGCCCACACGTCGTGGGGTCCGGCGGCGGTGATGGTCTGCAGGCCTTCGCGGGCCGAGGACAGCGCGGTGCGCAGTCGCCAGGCCGCGCCGTCGAAGTGGAGGGTGTCGCGGCCGGTGCCGACCACGTGCACGTCGTCGTCGCGGACGGCGGTGACGGCTTTGGCCCAGGTGATGCGGGGTGTGGCGACGACCTGCCAGGTGGTGCCGTCGTAGTGCAGCACGAGGGGGCGGCCGGCGCTGTTGCCGACCGCCCAGACGTCGTCGGGCGCCGTGGCGGACACCCCGGACAGGCTGGCCGCGGCGGGCAGGTCGGGCAGCGGCTCGACGCGCCAGGTCTCGCCGGTCCAGCTCAGCACCAGTGGTGCCGACGGGTGGCTGGTGAACACGCCGGTGGTGCCCGCCAGCCACGCGTGGTGCTCGCCGGCGGTCGCCAGGTCGGCCAGTGCGGTGCTGGGCGGCAGCACGGGCACCGGCACGGGTCGGAACAAGCCAATTCCCCCTCGATGGGTCGTCCCCCGACTCATCGCGTGATCCAGCTCATCGGCCGCGCCGCTGATCCGCCAGCCGCCGAACGGCGGGTTGCCGATCCGCCGGAGGGCGGGGCGTGGTCCGCTACCGCTGTCGGGCGCGTTGTTCGAGGTAGCGGCGTTCGGGCAGGCTCAGCGTGGCGCGGGCGGCGCGGGCGTAGTGCTCGCGGGCCGCGTCGCGGTCGCCGGCCAGCTCCAGCAGGTGTGCGCGCACGGCGTCGACCCGGTGGTGCCCGGCCAGCGCGGGGTCGGCGGCGGCGTCCCGCAGTCGGGCCAGGCCCTCGGTGGGGCCGTGGACCATGGCGGCGGCGACGATCCGGTTGAGCGCGACCATGGGGCCGGGGGTGAGCGTGTGCAGCAGGTCGTACAGGCCCAGGATCTGCTTCCAGTCGGTGTCGGCGGCGTCGTGGGCCTCGTCGTGCAGGGCGGCGATCGCGGCCTGCAGCTGGTAGGGGCCGATCGCGGTGGTGGTCAGCGCGTCGTGCACCAGCCGGGTGCCTTCGGCGATCATGGCCGTGTCCCACCGGGTGCGGTCCTGCTCGGCGAGGGGCACCAGCGATCCGTCGGGGTGGGTGCGTGCGGGTCGGCGGGCGTCGGTGAGCAGCATCAACGCCAGCAGCCCGGCCGACTCGCCGTCGCCGGGGCGTCGCGCGTGCAGCTCGCGGGCCAGGCGGACGGCCTCGCCGGAGAGGTCGACGCGGTGCAGGTCGGCGCCGGAGCTCGCGGTGTGGCCCTCGGTGAACACCAGGTAGAGCACGTGCCGCACGGCGTCGAGCCGTCGGTCGCGTTCCGGGTCGGGCGGCAGGTCGAAGCGGGCGCCGGCGGCCTTGATGCGCTGCTTGGCGCGGCTGATGCGTTGCGCGACCGTGGTTTCGGGCACCAGGAACGCCCGGGCGATCTCGGCGGTGGTGAGCCCGCCCACGGCGCGCAGCGTCAGCGCGACCTGCGAGGGCGGTGTCAGCGACGGGTGGCAGCACAGCACCAGCAGCGTGAGCGTGTCGTCGGTGCCCGGCGGGGGTTGCGGGTCGGGTGGGGTGAGCGCGAACGCCGCCTCCTCCCGTCGTCGTCGCGCCGTGTCCGCGCGCCACCGCTCGATCCGCCGCCGCGACGCGACGGTGACCAGCCAGCCGGTCGGGTTGTCCGGTACCCCGTCGACGGGCCAGCGGGTCGCCGCGGCCAGCAGCGCCTCCTGCACGGCGTCCTCGCAGGCGTCGAACCCGCCGTGGTGGCGCACCAGCGCGCCCAGCACCCGCGGCGCGAGCTCCCGCAGCAGCGGGCCGATGCCGGGGTCGGTCACCGCAGGAAGTCGTCGAGTGACGACAGCGCGGGCCGCACCTCCACCAGGCCCAGCCGTGCTTCGGGGATGCGCGCCGCGATCCGTACCGCCCGCTCCCGTGTCGGCACCTCCACCAGGTAGAACCCGGCCAGCAGCTCCTTGGTCTCGGCGAACGGGCCGTCGGTGGTCAACGCCCGCCCGTCGCGCACGGTCACCCGCGTGGTCAGCGCCGGCTCGGCCAACGCCTCGGACACCACCAGCTCGCCGGAGGCGGCCAGCTCCTCGTCCAACGCCGCGTAGGCGTCCAGGCCGGCGGACCGCTCGTCGTTGCCCATCCGGTCCCAGATCGCGCGGGACTCCGGGTTGCTGTAGATCAGGACGAGGTACCTCACCAGAACCCTCCGCGGAAATCCGGTCCGGGATGTCGAGAACGCCGGTCCAGCTTCTACGTCCCCCGTGCAGGGTGCCCGACCGGGGTGCCCCGTCGGAGAGGAAGTACCACCATGAGCGAGCACAGCGACATCAGGGACCTGCTCGAAGGGCGTGCCGCGGCGATGCGCGCCGGCGACGCGGACCGCCTGGTCGCCGACTACCTGCCCGACGCCGTCACCTTCACCCTCGCGCCGCCGCTGCGGCACACCGCGCCCGAGGTGGTCGACCCCGAGGCGATGCGCGCCTGGTTCGCCACGTTCGACTCCGCCGTGGACTACGAGGTCCGCGACCTGGACATCACCGCCGAAGGGGACCTGGCGTTCTGCCACAGCCTCAACCGCATGTCCGCGGTCCCGCGCGGTCTCGACGAGGCGTTCGACCTGTGGTTCCGCGCCACGGTGTGCCTGCGGCGGGTGGACGGCGCGTGGCGCATCGCCCACGAGCACACCTCCACGCCGTTCTACATGGACGGCACCTTCGGCGCGGCCCTGGACCTCAAGCCGTAAGGGCCCGGGCCACCGCGTCCGGGGCGGCGCGGCAGGCGTGCTCGACCGGGGTCGCGCACCCCACGACCACGCCCTGCCGCGCCGCCCGTGCACCGTCACGCCGAGGCCGTCCAGCCGCCGGACCAGCGGGTCGCGGCGACGCCGGTAGCGCAGCCGGCAGCCGCGCGCTCCACCGCGCCGCGCCCGGTCCTGCCGCACCGGGGCCCCGGGCGGCGCGTACCGTGATCATCGGGTGCAGCGACACCCACGAGGCGGACCGCCACGGCACCCCTGGGGAGGGGCGACGGCCGGAGTGGCGCGGGTGACCGTCCTGACGAAGACGTGGAACCGGGTCGGGGCCTGCGCGCGCCCGCGACCTCTGCCGTGACAGGAGAGCGAAGTGACCGAGACCAGAGTGACCCGGACCGGGCCGGCGCAGGCGCTGCGGGCGCTGCACGTGCCCGGCGACCCGCTGGTGCTGCCCAACGTGTGGGACGTCGCGTCCGCACGCGTCGTCGCCGAGGCGGGCTACCCGGCCCTGGCCACGGCCAGCGCCGCGGTGACCGCCGCCCTCGGGTTCCGCGACGGGCACGGCATGCCCGCCGACGAGGCGTTCGCCGCCGTGCGCCGGATCGCCGCCGCCGTCGACGTGCCGGTGACCGCCGACGTCGAACGCGGCTACGGCCTGCCGCCGGCGCAGGTCGCGGCCCGGCTGGCGGAGGCGGGCGCGGTCGGCTGCAACCTGGAGGACTCCGACCCCGCCACCGCGACCATGGTCGAGCTCGCCGAGCAGGCCGACTTCCTGGCCGCCGTCCGCGCCGCCGACCACGACCTGGTGATCAACGCCCGCGTGGACGTGTACCTGCACGGCGACGGCTCGTTCGAGGACGGCGTGCGGCGCGCGCTGGCCTACTTCGAGGCCGGCGCGGACTGCGTCTACCCGCTGCGGCTGCCCGCCGACCGGATCGCGGAGTTCGTCGAGGCGGTCGGCGGCCGCCCGGTGAACATCGGCCACGGCCCCGGCACGCCCGGCCCGGCCGAACTCGGCGCGCTGGGCGTGGCACGGGTCAGCTTCGGCCCCGGCCTGCACAACCTGCTGATGAACCGGCTCAAGTCGATCGTCGCCGACATCAAGCGGGACGGCGGAAGCCCGTACGGCGGCTGAAATACCCGCCGGAATCACCCGTTAGTGTGATCGTCATGCACGAGTGGGACACCGACACGCGGGTGGACGCGGTGGGGGACGGGCGGTTCACCGCCCACCTCACCGACCGTTGGGGCGGCGCGGGCGGCCGGCCCAACGGCGGCTACCTCGTCGGGTCCTGCCTGCGCGCCCTCGGCGAGGTGCTGCCGCACCCCGACCCGCTCGTCGTCAGCGCCCACTACCTGCGCCCCGGCGTCCTCGGACCGGCCCGCGTCGACACCGAGGTGGTCCGCGCCGGCCGCCGGGTCTCCACCGGCGAGGCCCGCCTGACCTGCCGCGACCACGAGGTGCTCCGGGTGGTCGCCACCTACGGCACCGCCACCGGCCCCACGTACGGCACCGCCGCCGGCCCCACCCACGTCCTCGGCAAGGCCCCCGACCTGCCGCCGCCCGACGAGTGCGTCGACGCCTACGACGGCCTGCGCCTGCCCGGCGCGACCGTCGCCGACCGCGTCGAGGTGCGCGCCCCGGAACCCCACGGCTGGGCGCGGGGACGTCCGTCCGGCGCGCCGGACGCCGAGTTCTGGATGCGCTTCGCCGACGGCCGCCCCGCCGACACCGCCAGCCTGGCGACCCTGGTGGACTGCGCCGCGCCGGCCGCCATCGAGCTCGGCGTGGTCAGCTCGGCCACCATCGAGCTGACCGTCCAGGTCCACGCCCGGCCCGCGGCCGGGTGGCTGGCCGCCCGCACCGCCACCCGCCACCTGGCCGGCAGCCACTACGTGGAAGACCTGGAGCTGTGGGACACCACCGGGCGGCTCGTCGCCCAGGCACGCCAACTCGCCCTGCGCGGCGAGCGGCCGGCGCGGGCCGGCCGATAATCGGCGGCCCCATCGGCCCACCCTCGATATCCTTGACCCAAATGAACCAGATGTCGCACGCTGACCTGCGCAAACGCCTGTCCGACCTGATGTCGCGGGACCAGCGGAGGCTGGCACGCAGGCTCGACGGCGCGCGCAAGGTCCGCGACGACTCCGCCCGCGCCGCCGTCCTCGCCGGGATCGAGGCCGACGTCGAGGCCGCCGAACTGCGCGTCGCCCTGCGCCGCGAGGCCGTGCCGAAGATCACCTATCCGGCCGAGCTGCCCGTCAGCGCCCGCAAGGACGACATCGCCGCGCTCATCCGCGACCACCAGGTCGTGATCGTCGCCGGCGAGACCGGGTCGGGCAAGACCACCCAGCTGCCCAAGATCTGCCTCGAACTCGGCCGCGGCGTGCTCGGCCAGATCGGCCACACCCAGCCCCGCCGCCTCGCCGCGCGCACCGTCGCCGAACGCGTCGCCCAGGAACTGGACACCCCGCTGGGCGGCGCCATCGGCTACAAGGTCCGGTTCACCGACCAGTCCGGCGACGACACCCTGGTCAAGCTCATGACCGACGGCATCCTGCTGGCCGAGATCCAGACCGACCGGATGCTGTCGCGCTACGACACGATCATCATCGACGAGGCCCACGAACGCAGCCTCAACGTCGACTTCCTGCTCGGCTACCTCAGGCAGCTGCTGCCCCGGCGACCCGACCTCAAGGTCGTCATCACCTCCGCCACCATCGACCCGCAGCGGTTCTCCCGGCACTTCGGCGACGCCCCGATCATCGAGGTCTCCGGCCGCACCTACCCCGTCGAGGTCCGCTACCGCCCGATCGTCGACCCCGAGGACCCCGACGCCGACCCGGATCGCGACCAGACCCAGGCCGTCTGCGACGCCGTGCGCGAACTGCAGGCCGAAGGACCCGGCGACGTGCTGGTGTTCCTGTCCGGCGAACGCGAGATCCGCGACACCGCCGACGCGCTGGCCGCGCTCGACCTGCGCGACACCGAGATCCTGCCGCTGTACGCGCGGCTGTCGTTCGGCGAGCAGCACCGCGTGTTCCAACCCCACCGCGGCCGGCGCGTCGTGCTCGCCACCAACGTCGCCGAGACCTCGCTGACCGTGCCCGGCATCAAGTACGTCGTCGACCCCGGCACCGCCCGCATCTCCCGCTACAGCCACCGCCTCAAGGTCCAGCGGCTGCCCATCGAACCGGTCTCCCAGGCCTCGGCCAACCAGCGCAAGGGCCGCTGCGGCCGCGTCTCGGAGGGCATCTGCATCCGCCTGTACTCCGAGGACGACTTCGACGCCCGCCCCGAGTTCACCGACCCGGAGATCCTGCGCACCAACCTCGCCTCGGTCATCCTGCAGATGACCTCCATCGGCCTGGGCGACATCGCCGCGTTCCCGTTCATCGACCCGCCCGAGGCCCGCAACATCAGCGACGGCGTGCAGCTGCTCCAGGAACTCGGCGCGCTGCTGCCCGCCGAGCAGCAGCTCACCCCGCTGGGCCGCAAGCTCGCCCAGCTCCCCGTCGACCCCCGCCTGGCCCGCATGGTCATCGAGGCCGACCGCAACGGCTGCGTCCGCGAGGTCATGGTCATCGCCGCCGCCCTGTCCATCCAGGACCCCCGCGAACGCCCCTCGGACAAGCAGCAGGCCGCCGACGAGTTCCACGCCCGCTTCAAGGACCCCGACTCGGACTTCACCGCCTACCTCAACCTCTGGCAGTACGTGCGCGAACGCCAGAAGGAGCTGTCCAGCAACCAGTTCCGCCGGCTGTGCCGCACCGAGTTCCTCAACTACCTGCGCGTGCGCGAGTGGCAGGACATCTACCAGCAGCTGCGGCAGGTCGCGAAAACCCTCGGCGTGCACGTCAACGAGCAGCCCGCCGACCCGCGCAACATCCACGTGTCGCTGCTGTCCGGGCTGCTGTCCCACATCGGCGTCAAGGACGTGCCCAAGCGCACCCCCGGGAAGAACGAGCAGAGCAAGCGCGTCGCCACCGAGTACCTGGGCGCCCGCAACGCGAAGTTCGCGATCTTCCCCGGCTCCGCCCTGTTCCGCAAACCACCCCAGTGGGTGATGGCCGCCGAACTGGTCGAGACCTCGCGGCTGTGGGGCCGCACCGTGGCGAAGATCGAACCCGAGTGGGCCGAGAAGCTCGCCGGGCACCTGGTCAAGCGCACCTACAGCGAACCGCACTGGGAAGCCAAGCGCGGCTCCGTCGTCGCCCTGGAGAAGGTCACCCTCTACGGCGTGCCCATCGTCGCCTCCCGCAAGGTCGACTACGGGCGCATCGACCCCGAGCTGTCCCGCGAGCTGTTCCTGCGCCACGCCCTCGTGCAGGGGGAGTGGACCACCCACCACAAGTTCTTCCACCACAACCGCGAGCTGCTCGCCGAGGTCGAGGAACTGGAGAACCGGGCCCGCCGCCGCGACATCGTCGTGGACGACGACACCGTCTACGAGTTCTACGACCGGCGCGTGCCCGCCGACGTCGTGTCCGCCCGGCACTTCGACACCTGGTGGAAGAAGGCCCGCCACACCGAACCCGACCTGCTCACCTTCGACAAGGCGATGCTGGTCAACGACCGCGCCGCGGTCACCCCCGACGCCTACCCCGACGAACTGCGCCGCGGCGGGCTCACCCTGCCGCTGACCTACCGGTTCGAACCCGGCACGTCCGTCGACGGCGTCACCGTCACGCTGCCGCTGCCCGCGCTGACCACCGTGCCCGACGACTCGCTGTCCTGGCAGATCCCCGGGCTGCGCACCGACCTCGTCGTCGCGCTCATCCGGTCGCTGCCCAAACCGGTGCGCCGCAACTTCGTGCCCGTGCCCGACGTCGCCGCCGCCGCGCTGGCGGGCATCGACCCCGACGAACCGCTCCTGCCCGCCCTGGAACGCGAACTGCGCACGCTCACCGGCGTCGTGGTGCCCCGCGGCGAGTGGCAGCTCGACCAGGTGCCCGAACACCTCAAGCTCACCTTCACCATCGTCGACGAGAACGACCGCCAACTCGCCCAGGGCAAGGACCTCGCCGCCCTCAAGGCCCAACTGCGCGGCCAACTGCGCGAAACGCTGGCCGCCGCCGCGAGCAACCTCGCCCGCACCGGCCTGACCACCTGGGACATCGGCGACCTGCCCCGCACCGTGCAGCGGCAGCGCTCCGGCATCGTCGTCACCGCCTACCCCGCCCTGGTCGACAAGGGCGACACCGTCGCGGTAGAGATCCTCGACACCCCCGGCCGCCAACGGCAGGCCATGTGGCGCGGCACCCGCCGGCTGCTGCTGCTCAACACCCCGTCCCCGGTCAAGACCCTCCAACGCGGCCTCAACAACGCCGAGAAGCTCGCCCTGACCCGCAACCCGCACGGCGGCGTCGCCCCGCTGCTGGCCGACTGCATCGCCGCCGCCGTCGACGAACTCCTGCGCGACGCCGGCGGCCCGGTGTGGGACGAGGCCGCGTTCACCAAGCTCACCGACCACGTCCGCCGCGGCCTGGGCGAGACCACGTTCGACGTGGTGCACAAGGTCCGCCGCGTGCTGGAAGCCGCCCAGGACGTCGAACTGCGCCTCAACGCCGTGCGCGGCCCGGTGTTCGAGGAGTCCCTGGCCGACGTCCGGGCCCAGTTCACCGGCCTGGTCCACAAGGGGTTCGTCACCGAGGCGGGCGCCGACCGGCTCGTCGACGTGCACCGCTACCTGCAGGGCATCGCGCGGCGGCTGGAGAAGCTGCCCGAGAACGTCCGCCGCGACCAGGAGTGGATGGACCGCGTCCACGCCGTGCACGCCGAGTACCGCGAACTGCGCGCCGCCCTGCCCGCCGACGAACCCCACGACGAGCTGGACGAGGTGCGGTGGATGATCGAGGAACTGCGGCTGAGCTACTTCGCCCAGACCATCGGCACCCGCTACACCGTCTCCGACAAGCGGATCTTCAAGGCCCTCGACGCCGTGCCCCGCTAGCCGGGGCCGGCTCGCCGGGCGGTGTCGGGCCGGGCGAGCCGTGAAGGGTCAAGCCCGACACCGGGTTCCAGCCGAACGCGCACATCCCGAAGCCGTGGCGGCCCGCGGCGCCCACGAACGCCGACGTGGCCAACCCCGCGTCGTGGTGTGCGCCGGACTCGCCCGCGGCGCGGCCGAGTCGCCGGATCCGGTGCTACTCGCACTGCTCCAGCAGCGTCCGCAACGCGTCGGCGACCACCGCTTTCGTCTCGCCGTCCAACGGCTCCAGCAGCCGCGCGTAGTGCCGCATGTGCTCGGCCAGCATCCCGTCCACCAGCTGCGCCCCCCGGTCGGTCAGCTTGATCCGCACCACCCGCCGGTCCGCGCCGTCGGGCACCCGTTCCACCAGGCCCTTGGCCTCCATCCGGTCGATCCGGTTGGTGATCGCGCCCGCCGTGACCAGCGACGCGGACAGGAACGCGCCCGCCGTCATGCCGTGCGCCGACCCCGCCCGCCGCAACGTGGTCAGCACGTCGAACTCGCCCGGCTCCAGGTCGAACCGACCCACGAACTCCCGCAGCTCGCGCTCCAGCAGCCGCGCCAACCGCGTCACCCGCGCCAGCACCGCCATCGGCGAGGTGTCCACGTCCGGGCGCTGCACCGACCACTGCGCCAACACCAGGTCGACCGCGTCGGCCATCACGCCTCCCCGACCCGGCATGACCGACGACATGTGCCCGAAAACGCCACACCGACGGCGGGCCCCCCTTTGATCCGCACGGACCCACCGTATTCGTGATCGACAACGCGCGCTGACGTCCGGCCGAAAACCCGCGCGACGGCCCACCGACCCGCGCGCGCCCGGCCCAGTCGCGGACTCCGTTCGCCCTTCCCGTTCCCGCACCGGACCCCTCCGCGACGGTGCGGCCCCGCCACCCGCGCCGACGTCCGGCCACCGCAGCCGAACGCGGACCTTCCGGGCAGCACGAACCCACGGCCTTCAAGGGGGCGCCGCGAAACCCGGCAAACACGACGACGCCACCAGGCTCAGGCGTCGGCGGGCGGGAGGCCACGCTCGGTTCGCTGCGCGGCCAGTGCCCGGACCTGCTCGATCGGCGCGCAGGAATCGCAGGTCCACAGCCGCGTCACGCCGTCGGCATGTGCGCTGACCAGCCGCTGCGCGTTTCGGCCGTAGGTGACCGACGGCGCCATCGGCCCGCTCCAGCGGACGACGATCGGCACCTGACCGTCGCCGACGGGCCAGAACCTGACCGTCTTGTCGCTGCCCGTGCTGGCTATCCACCGGCCATCCGGGCTGTAGGCCACGTCCCACACCATGCCCTCGTGACCGCGCAGGACGACCGGCGGCCCGGACCCGTCCGCGGCCCACAGCAGCACGGTGCCGTCCTGTGTCCCGGCGACGATCCCGGTTCCGTCCCGGCTGAACTCGACGCTCCACATGATCCGGTCCTTCCCCGCCCGCAGAACGTGCAGCCGCGCACCCGTGCGGGTGTCCCAGACGCGCAGGGTGCCGTCGTCGGACGCGCTCACCAGCCGCCCGCCGTCGGGGCTGAAAGCCGTCCGGCGCACGGGAAGCCCATGCCCTCGCAGCACCGTCGGCAGGGTGGGCTCGTCGACCCGCCACAGGTGCACCGACCCCTCCGGCCCGGAACCCGACACCAGGAGGCCATCCGGGCTCAGCGCCACTCCCACCGCGTCCGGACTCGACGGCTGGGTGAGCAGCAGCCTGCCGCTGCCGGTGTCCCACACGCGGATGACCCAATCGTCGGCCAGCGCGGCGGCCCGGCGGCCGTCGGCGCTGACGGCGACCCGGAGCACAGCGGCCTGACCGCCCCGCAGGACCGTCGGCGACTCACCGGATCCGGTACGCCAGACCCGCACGGTGCCGTCGTAGCCGCCGCTGACCACGGTCGTCTCATCCGGGGTCACGGCCGTGTCCAGCGATGGGCCGTCCTGATGCCCGTCGGGCAGGGCGAGCACCTCCCCGCCCGCGGGATCCCACAGGCGCAGCGTGCCGTCGGCTCCGGCGCTGATCAGGCGCGTGCCATCCGGGTTGAACCGCACTCCCGCCACGCCGCCCGCATGCCCGCGCAGCTCGAACGGTTCGGTTCGCGCGGTCACGTCCCACAGCCGGAGCACGCCATCGCTGCCACCGGTGACGACGGAACGTCCGTCCGGCCCGAACACCACCGACGTGAGTTCGCTGGTGTGACTGTCGAACACCTCCGGCGGCCGCTCGCCGCCGAGGTGCCAGACCCGCACCGCGCCGTCCCCGCCCGCACTGGCCAGTCGGCCGCCGTCGTGGCTGAAGGCCAGCGCCTTGACGTGGTGGGTGTGGCCGGTCAGCACCTCGGGATCGCCCGGCGTCCCGACCGGCCAGATGCGGATGGCCCGGTCGTCCCCGCCCACCGCGAGCCGCTGTCCGCTCGGATCGAATGCCAGGCTCAGCGCCCGGCCGGGCGCGGGGAGCACCCTCGGCTCGGTGGCCGCCGGATCCCACAGGCGGACAGTGCCGTCGTCACCACCTGTGGCCAGCTGCCCGGAAGGGCCGAACGCCACGGCGTTCACGTTCCCGGCGTGGCCGGGGAGTGCTCGACGCGGGGTGCCCGAACCGACGTCCCACAGCGTTGCCGCGCCACCCGAACCCACGGTGGCCAGTTGCAGGCCGTCGGGACTGAAGTCGACCCCGGCGACCGGGCCGCCCGTGGCCAGCACCGTGGGCTCCTTGCCGAGTACGTCCCCGGCTCGATCCCAGATCCGGACCGTGCCGTCGTATCCGGCGGTCGCCAGCTTGGCGCCGCTGGAGCTCGTGGCGAGTCCGGAGAGGTAGCCCTGGCCGGTGTCCAGTGCGGCCCGGCCGCGGGATTCGGCCACCGCCTGGCGCAACACCGCCGCCGCTTCGGCGGACGGCGAACTGTCGAACGCCCGCACGGCCAGCGACAGCCCGAGTTCGGGCTGCCTGGCCAGTTCGGCGCGGGCGGTGGCCACCTGCTGCCGGTGCGAGGCCAGGTCGCGTTCGGTCGCCGCCCGGTCCGCCTGCACGACGGCGAGCCCGGCCAGGAGGCTGACCACCACCAGCGCGCAGCTCAGGCCCATGACAACCAGGTTCCGCCGGCGCCGCGCGGCGGCGTGCTCCCGCAGAGCACCGGCTCGGGAGGCCGTGAGGAACTCCCGCTCCTGATCGTTGAGCGCGGTTTCGGGTCGGCGCTCCCAGGCTGCCAGCCGGGCGCCGCGGTAGAGCAGCCCCGGGTCCCGCCCATGGCCGTCCCAGTCCGCCGCGGACTCGGTCAGCCGCCGGTGCAGGTGCAGCGCTTCCCGGTCCTCCGTCAGCCACTCGCACAGCCGCGGCCAGGATCTGATGAGCGCCTCATGGGCGATCTCGACCGTGTCGCGGTCGAGCGTGAGCAGCCTCGCGGCCGCGAGCCGTTCCAGCACCAGGGCGAGGTCGGCGTCCTGGCCGTCGAGTTCGGCACGGGTGATGCGGCGCTTGGTGTCCGCGGTGCCCTCGCCCAGTGCGGTCAGCCGCAGGAACAGATCGCCCGCCACCTGTCGCTGACGGGGTTCGAAGGAGTGGTAGACCGCCTCCGCGGTCTGCCGTAGAGCACCGTCGATCCCACCGGCCGCCTGGAACCCGGCCAGTGAGAGGGAAGTGCCGCGTCGCCGCCGCCAGGTTTCGAGAAGCGCGTGGGAGAGCAGCGGAAGGACGCCGACCTCGCTGTCCGCGTGGGTGCACAGGGTCGCCAGCAAGGCCGATTCCACCGAGCAACCCACGCGGATCGCCGGTTTCGTGATCGCATCGCGGAGATCCTGTCCCGACATCGGGCCGACCACCACCTGGTGGTCCTGCAGCACGTCGACCAGTTCCGGGTATCGGCTGCAGTGACCGTAGAAATCGGCCCGGACACCCAGCACGATCCGCGCCCGGCTGTTCTCCGCAGCCGTCGCGGTCACCAGCAGCTCGATGAACCGAGAGCGCTCCCGCTGGTCACCGCAGAGCGTGAAGACCTCCTCGAACTGATCCACGACGAGGATCAGTTCGGCGTCGTCGGGCCGGCCGGTGAGCGCCTGCCGCACCAGCCGGTGCAGGCCACGTGCACCCTCGGACAGGTCGTCGGACAACGTGGCCGGGCTGCTCCGGAGCGGTGTGGCGAGCTGGATCGCGCACTCCTCGACCGGGTGCCGCCCCGGCGTCATCGTGACGACCACCGACGTCCCGGCCCGCAGCTCCGGCAGCAGACCCGCCCGCAACAGCGAACTCTTCCCCGCGCCCGAGGCTCCGACCACGGCGACGAGACGGTTCGCGCGGACCCGCGCCCTCAGCTTTCCGAGAAGATCCCCTCTGCCGAAGAACAGGTCCGCGTCACCCTCCTGGAACGCGCTCAAACCCACATAAGGAGCACGGACGGCGGGATCAAGCGGCTCCGGTTCCGTCCGCCGTGCGAGTTCGGCGGCGACCTCGTGCCAGCGTTTCTCCCATTCCCCGGAATCCCCGCCACAGGCACGGACATAGGCCAACGCGATCGTCAGACTGGGCAGTTTCCGGCCACCGGCAGCCGCCGACAACGCCGAAGCGGACACGTGCGCCCGCGCACCGAGTTCCCGATACGACGGCTGCCCCGCCTTTTCCCGAAGTCGCCGGAGATCCCTGGCGAATCGCACGAGTTCGTCGTCCTCATCACCCAACGGGCGTTCGCCACGAGGCAACGCGCCACCCCCCATCCCCAAGGCGATTGTGCACGGTCTGTTGTGCAGTGTCCAGCGGCCGATCGTGCACAACCGATCGACGCTACACAGGAATGGTCCACACCGATCGAGGGGGAAATTCCATGACCAAGAGATTCGCTCGGCATGCCGGGCTCCTGTTCGCCACCGCGCTGGCCGCGACACTGCCCGCGGTTGTCGTGTCACCGGCTTCCGCCGACTCGTCGTCGCCGATCTCCGAGTACGGGAACAGCAACGGGACGACGCTCACCGGAGACTGGAACGGTGACGGCATCGACACGCCGGGCCTGTTCGTGAGAGGCGTCAACGGCGGGACGAACACGTTCTACCTGCGCAACAGCAACACCAGCGGAGTCGCGGACCTCACGGTGGTCTACGGCAACGGCGGTTGGCCGGTGGTCGGGGACTGGGACGGTGACGGCGACGACACCCTTGGCCTGGTCGCGTTGAACGCCGCCGGTGCGAACACGTGGATGCTGCGCAACAGCAACACCCCCGGAATCGCCAACATCACCTTCGCCTACGGCACCGGCTCTTATCCCGTGGTCGGGGACTGGGACGGCGACGGCGACGACACTCCCGGCCTGGTCGCGTTGAACCCCTCCGGTGCGAACACGTGGATGCTGCGCAACAGCAACACCCCCGGAATCGCCAACATCACCTTCGCCTACGGCACCGGCTCTATTCCCGTGGTCGGGGACTGGGATGGCGACGGCGACGACACCGCAGGCTTGTTCGCTCAGAATTCTCCCGCGAACACGTGGATGCTGCGCAACAGCAACACCCCCGGAATCGCCAACATCACCTTCCTCTACGGCACCAATGGGTACCAGCTGGCCGGCGATTGGGACCGTGACGGCGACGACACCCCTGGCATCGTCTACGAGCAGAGTCCCAGGTCATGGCACCTGCGCAACAGCAACTCCGCCGGCCCGCCCTCTATCGTCTTCTTGTTCGGCTGAGCACCGCGGGTTCTGAAACCGCAGAGTTCGTGTTCTTCGACGGGCTGACGCTGATACCGTTCTCGCGTAGCCGAGAGCTCGCCGTCGTCCGGAACGGCTGAAGGCGACCTGCGAGCCGCGGGCGGCCAGTTCCACCCACCCGAACGCGAAGCACTGGGCGTCGTCGCGGTCGGCATCGAACTGGTCGACTCGCCCCCAGCCCGCTTGCCCCTCCACCCGCGCACGCCCACCGCGGCCCCGCCGGAACGCTCCGGCGGGGCCGCGGTCCGGCGTCAGTGTGACAACCGGGCCGACTCGTCCCGACCGATCGGCTCATCCGGCCGGTCCGCCCGACCGGTGCAGGGTGATCGTCGTCCACGCCCCCACGTGGACCCGGTCACCCGGCTCCAACGGGTGGGGGCGGTTGGGCCGCAACGGCTCCCCGCCCTCGTTCACCGTGGTCCCGTTCGTCGAGTCCAGGTCCACCACCGCCCAACCACCCTCCGACGCCACCAGCAGCGCGTGGTGGTGCGAAACGCCCGGGTCCTCCGGCGGACCCACCAGGTCGACCTGCGGGAAGATGCCCCGCGACCGGCTCCGCCGCCCCACCGACACCTGCGGCCCCGACAGCTCGAACCGGCGCGGCGGGCAGAACCGCGGGAACGCCATCGCGCCCGCGTCCGGCCCGCCCACGGCCACCACCCGCTCGAAGTACGCCCGGTCCGCCTCCACCGTCACGTGCCACGACACCGGGACCGGTGTCGGTTCCGACCGCGGCACCGGGGGAGCGGCGGGCACCGGGTTCAGCGAATCGTGCCCGCACTCCTCGCAGAACCGACCCACCCGCACCGCGCCGCACGCCGCGCACGTCCCCTCGTCCCCGCCACCCGACGCCGCCGCCTCGACCCGCGCCGACGGCGCGACGACCTCGGCACCCGGCATCGGCGCGCCGCACACGTCGCAGTAGTCGTCGGTGGCCGAGTCGTGGCCCGCCGGGCAGGTCGCCATCGCTAGCCCTTTCCGACCCGCTTGGTCACCGTCGACCGGGTGTCCAGCGTCATCTCGTCGGCGTCGGCCACCCGCGCCCGCAGCCTCACCGTCCCCGTGCCCAGGTCCTCCACGTCCACCACCTTGGCCAGCAGCTTCGCCGTGTCGGTGTTGCCCGACTCGTGCGCCAGCCGCACCGCCCGCCCCAGCTTCGCCGTCGCCCGGCCCACGTCGCCGGCCTTGCGCGCCTCCAGACCGTCCTGGATCGCCTCGGCCAGCTCCGCCTGCCCGTTGTAGTGGGCGACCTCGGCGTTGATCCGGGTCGACAACGCCGCGTCCTCGGTCCACACCGCCAGCACCCGGCCCTGGCCCAGCACGTCACCCGACGGCCCCACCAGGCTCACCCGCGACGCGAGCATCCGGTCGCCCACGTCCGCCGGCCGCACCCGCACCGACACGTGGTAGTCGCGGCTCTCCGCGCCACCCCACGCGCCGGTCGGGTAGTCACCCGTGCGCGGCCCCGACTCCACCCGCCGCCCGGTCAGGTCGAGCAGTCCCGGCGACACCTGCTTGACGAACCGGACCTGCGCGCCCTCCGGCGTCCACAGCCGCAGCGACACGTCCGCCACCGCCTTGCCCATCGCGGTCGCCGCCATGGACCGGAAGTCCTCGGCCAACCCGTCGGGGTCGGCCACGATGTCCACCGTCCCCAACAACGCCTCGGCGATCCGCCGCAGCTCCGCGACCTGCCAGTCCGTGCCCACACCGCGGCAGTCGCCGGTGAAGCGGCCCGCCACCTCGTCCAGCACCCGCGCCAGCTGCCGCGGCGACTCGTGCTGGTTCTCCCCGTCGGTCAGCAGGATCACGTGCTTCGGCCGGCCCGAGTACCCGGCGAACAACTCGTCGGCCAGCGCGAGCCACCGGCCCATCGCCGTGCCGCCGTCGGCCCGCAACCGCCGCACCGCCTGCTTCGCCGCGAACCGCGTCCGCCCGTCGGCCACCACCAGCCCACCCGACCGCGGGTAGACCACCTGCGCCGAGTCCGTGCCCGCCACCACGGCGAACGACACCCCGTCGCGCAGCGTGTCGATCGCCGCCTCGGTCGCCTGCTTCGCCGCCGCCAACTTCGTCGGCGGGTACCGCATCGACCCCGACGTGTCCACGATGATCACCTCGGCCGCGTCACCGGACACCACCTCCGCGGCCCCCGCGGCCGACCCGGTCGTCGTCACCGTCACGATCGCGTCGACCTCGGCCGCCCCCTCGGGCAGGTACTCGTTCTGGAACACCTCGACCGCGAAATCAAGCGCCATGCCCACCCCGCAGTTGAACGACGACCACCGTGATGTTGTCGTGCCCACCGGACTTCAACGCCACGTCCACCAGCTCCCGCGCCACCTCGATCGGCGGCACCCCGCGCGGCAGCACCTCCAGCAGGTCCTCCGGCTCCGGCACGTAGTTCCACAACCCGTCGCTGCACAGCACCAGCAGTCCCGACGTCTCCACCTTGAACGTCACCGTCTGCGGCGCCTCGACCCCGGAGTCCGCGCCCAACCACCGCGACAGCACGTGCGCCCGCCGGTCGGTCAGCGCCTCCTCCTCGGTCAACACCCCCTCCGCGACCAGCTGCGCCGCCCACGTGTCGTCCGTGGTCAACCGCGCCGCACCCGCCTCGGCCACCAGGTACGCGCGGCTGTCGCCGACCCAGCCCACCGTCGCCGAGTCGTCGGTCACCACCGCCGACACGAACGTGCACGACGGCGCCACCTCCGCCGCCTCCGGCCGCGCCAACCAGCCCACCGCCTCGTTCGCCGCCACCACCGCGTCCGCGGTCAGCGCCTCGGCGTCCATCCCCGACTGCAGCCCCGTCAACAGCACGTCCGCCGCCGTGTCCACCGCCGTCTGCGACGCCTGCTCGGCCCGCTCCGAGGACGCCACCCCGTCGCACACCACCACCGCGACACCACGCCCGCGCACCCGGCCGAACGCCATCGAGTCCTCGTTGCGCTGCCGCCGCTTGCCCCGGTCGCTCACCCCCGCCACCCCGGGCAGCACGAACTCCACCCGGTCCCGCGCCGAGGGCCGCGCCCGACCGCACTGCTCGCAGAACCCGTCGGCGTCGAACTCCTCGCCGCCGCACGCGCACATCGGCGGCCACTGCGCGCCCGGACCACCCACCGGTGTCCGCTGCACCCGCAGGTTGCGCCCGCACGCCTCGCAGAAACGATCCTGCGACGCCACCGGCGACGCGCACCCCGGACAAGATTCCATGATCTACACCAACGTCCTGGGTCGGACCGCGTTCGCGCGGTCGACGAGAGCGATGCGTTCCTCCGGCGTGTCGGCCAGCCGCGCCAACTGCCGGTAGCAGCGCTCCAGGCCCAACCGCAGACCCGACTCGCTCACCTCGCAGTCCAACAGCTTCCCCGCGGGAGCCGACCCGTCGGCGGGCAACGACTCCAACGCCACACCCAACAACTCCACGGTCAACCCGGCCCGCCTCGCCACGTCCAACTCCAACCCCGACAGCCTCGCACCGGCCGCCATCACCTCCGCCAGCGCACCGGTCCCGCCCGCACCGTCACGGGCCGCACTGTCACGGGCCGCGCCGAGCTGCGCCCGCACCGCCGCCACCTGCGCCGCCACGCGGTGGATCGACGTGTCCGGCACGCAGTGCAGCACCGCCACCGCCGCCTCCCGGTCACCCCGCGCCAACAACACCCTGGCCAGCCCGAACGCCGCCGACACGTACGCGTGGTCGGTCCGCCACACCACCTCGTACCCGGCCGCCGCCGCGTCGCGGTCGCCCAGCGACTCCGCGCACACCGCCACCGCCAGCTTCGGCGCCGCCTCGCCCGGCAGCGCGTCGCGCACCTGCTCGAACGCCGTCCGCGCCTGCTCGGCCCGCGCCCGGTCCTCCCGGCTGTCCACCAAC
Source organism: Actinosynnema sp. NPDC050801 (assembly GCF_040673975.1). Taxonomy (NCBI): domain Bacteria; kingdom Bacillati; phylum Actinomycetota; class Actinomycetes; order Pseudonocardiales; family Pseudonocardiaceae; genus Actinosynnema; species Actinosynnema sp. NPDC050801. Next base: position 233,442 of record NZ_JBFAQZ010000008.1, read on the forward strand.
GCGGCCACACCCCGGTACCAGCCCGGCCGCCAGTCGTCCGGCGCGGGCGTCTGCGGGTCGTCCGGGTCGAACGGCGACGCCAACGCGTCCAGCTCGCCCACCGCCTCGGTGACCCGGCCCGCCTCGATCAACGCCCGCACCACCTGCAACCGCACCTCGACCGTCTGCACCGGGGCCACCCGCAACGCCGCCACCACCTGATCGGGATCACCCGTGGTCGCCGCCGTCGCCAGGAACCCCGCCGCCGCGTCGGAGGTGTCCACCTGCGGCACCGGCAACCCCGTCGCCGCCGCCCGCACGTCCAGCCCGCCCTCCGTGCCGAACGCCCGCCGCTCCGGCGTGAACTGCCGCGACACACCCGGCCGCGACACACCGTCCTGCTGCGCCAACACCTCCCGCAGCACACCGGTCAGCTGCTCGGCCATCTCCTCGGCCGTGGCGAACCGCTGCTCCGGGTCCGGGTGCGTGGCGCGCAGCAGGAACCGGTGCAACGAGTCGTGCCGGCGCAGCAACGGCTGCTCCTGCGCGTCGGGCAGCGACTCCTTGTACCGGCCCCGGAAGTCGAACTGGAAGCTCATCACCGCCAACGCCCGACCCACCGTGTACAGGTCGGAGGCCACCGACGGGCCGTCCCGGCCGATCTCCGGCGCCTGGTAGCCGATCGTGCCGTAGATGGGGGAGTGCCGGTCGTCGATGCGCCGCACCGCGCCCAGGTCGATCAGCTTCAACTGCTCCTCGGTCTGGATGACGTTGTCCGGCTTGAAGTCGCAGTACAGCAGGCCCACCCCGTGCAGGTAGCCCAGCGCGGGCAGCACCTCCAGCGCGTAGGCGATCGCCTGCGGCACCGGCAACGACTCGGTCCCCGTGCCGTCGGCCCGCAACTGCTTGATCATGTCCTTGACCGACGTGCCGCCGACGTACTCCATCACGATGTAGTCGACCAGCTCGCCACTGGCCCGGTCGGCGTGCCGCACGAAGTTGTGGATCTTCACGATGTTGGGGTGCTCCACCTCGGCCAGGAACCGGCGCTCCGCCATCGCCGCGGCCATCGCGTCCGCGTCACCGGAGTCCAGCAGGCCCTTCAGCACCACCCACCGGTCGCTGACCGCGTGGTCGGCCGCCAGGTAGATCCAGCCCAACCCGCCGTGCGCCAGGCACCCCAGCACCTCGTACTGGTCGTGCAGCACCTCGCCGGGCGCCAGCTTCGGCGTGAACGAGTAGTGGTGCCCGCAGTGCGCGCAGAACCCCTCCACCCGGCCGGGCCCGCCGTCGCGGCCGCGACCGACCTCCTTGCCGCAGCTGGAGCAGAACCGCTTCGCCTCCGGCACCTCCGGGTCGGTCAGCACCGCGACCTTCGGATCCCGGTACGGCACCCGCGGCACCTCCACCAGCCCCGCGCCCAACCGGCCGCGCCCCGACGACCGGGTCGACGCCGACGCCCGCCGCGCCCGACCCGCCGCCGCCGACACCGACCACGTCGACCACGGCGCCGTGCCGGGACCGGTGTCGCGGCCGGTCGCGGGCCCGCTGTACGCACCCGTCACCGGGCCGCTGTCGGCGCCCGGACCTCCGTGCGAGCCCTCCGCCGGACCGCCCGCGTTCGTCGGACCCGGGCGGTCCGCGCCCCCAGCGCCCGTCGCGGCACCGGGGCTCGTCGCGGCACCTGCACCGGTCGCGGCAGCGGGGCCTGCGCCTGTTCCCCGGCCGCCGACAGCCGCCGCGCCCGCCACACCGGCGGACGTGCCCTGCCCGGTCGAGGACCGGCCGCCCGCCCCCGTGGCGGGCGTGGTGGCGGCCGACGCGGGTGCCTCCAGGCCGCACACGTCGCAGAAACCGTCGTCGTCGATCGCCCCGCCGCAACCGGCACGTGGACACGTCCTCATCGGGCCTCCGTCCTGGCCAGCACCGCCCGCTGGTACCGCCGCACCGCCACCGTGCCCGCGGACAGGTCGCACGGCGTGGCCGACAGCACGTCCCGGGCCTGCCGGTGCAGCGCCGACAGCTCCGCGTCCTCGGCGAAACCCCGCCCGGCCGCCTTCGCCCGGTAGGCGTCCAACCGGCCGCGCAGCTCCGTGCGGCGCTCCAGCGACCCGGTCAGGTGCGCCAACACCTCCCGCGCCCCCGCCAGCGCCACGCCCACCGCCGTCTCCACCGCGGCCACGTCCGAATCCGCCACGTCCGGAAAACGCGCGCGCAGCCCGTCGAGTGCCCCTGCCACGTCACCGCCCGGCACCGGCGGGTGGTCACCGGCGATCTCCGCCACGACCACCGCCCACACCTCGCGCGCCCGCGCCCGGACCGACTCCACCTCGGCGACCCGCCGCGCCACGGCCGCCGCACGCTCCCCGAACGTCCGGTGCAGCGCGCTCAGCGACGCCACCCGCGCGACCAGGTCGGCCACCGCCGGGTCCGGCGTCAACGGGTCGGCCACGGCGCGGGCGTGCGCCTGCGCCACCTCCGCCCGCAGCCGTCGCGCGGCCGGCGCGTCGATCCCGGCCAACTGCCCGGCCACCGGGTCCAGCAGCTCCAACCGCCGCGTCCACGCCTCGTGCGCCTCCGCCAGCACCGCCGTGACCTCGGCGTACTCCGACTTCATCCGGGCCACCAGCGCGCGCAGCGTGACCCGTTCGGCGACCACCGCCGGGTCGGTCAACGTCCGCACCGCCGCCTCCCGCTCGTGCAGGGTAATCGCGGGCCCGCGCAGCAGCCGCTCCAGCTCCGCCGGGTCGCGCGTGTCCGACGCCTGCCGCAGCAGCGCCCGGTAGGCGTCGAACCACTCCCACAACCGCACCATGCCCGCGTTCGCCGCCCGCCACCGCCGCGCGGTCGCACCGGTCAGCTCGGCGCCGCGCAGCAGGCGGTGCCCGGGGTGGTCCTCCATCGCCAGCAACGACTCGGCCACCCGGTCGCTCTCCCGCAGCAACGCCGCCAACTCCGCGTCCGGACCGTCCATGTCAATCCCGGTACACGGCGACGGGCGCGGCCGGCGCAGGACCCAGCCACCGCTCGTGCAGCCGTGCCCACGTGCCGTCCGCCCGCAGCCGCTCCAGCAGCGCGTTGACGAACCGCACGAAGTCCTCGTCCGCCTTCGGGAACGCCATCCCGTACGGCTCGGCGGTGAACTGCGGGCCCACCACCTTCGTGTAGGGGTCCTGCGCGGCGAAACCGGCCAGGATCGTGTCGTCGGTGGAGATCGCGTCCACCTGGCCCTGCTGCAACATCACCAGGCAGTCCGTCCAGTTCGGCACCGACACCGGCACCGGCCCCGACGGCGCGGTCGCCACGGCGACCAGCGAACTGGAGCCCTTCGTCGCGCACACCCGCTTGCCGCCCAGCGACTCGATGCCGGTGACCTCGGAGTTCGACGGCACCAGCACCCGCTGGCCCGCCTGCAGGTACACGGTCGAGAAGTTGACCTTCTGCCAGCGCTCGCAGGTCACCGTCATGGTGCGCACCACGATGTCGACCTCGCCCCTCTCCAACGTGGGGATGCGCTGCTCGGAGGTCAGCACCTTGAACTGGATCGCGCCCGGGTCGCCGAAGACCGCCCGCGCGACCTCGCGCGCCAGGTCGACGTCGAAACCCTCCAACTCGCCGGAGAACGGGTTGCGGAACCCCATCAGGTACGTGTTCTGGTCCACGCCCGCGATCAGCCGGCCCCGCGCCTGGATGCGCGCCATGGTCGACCCGGCCGGCATCTGCCCCGGAGGGGGCTGCGCACCGGTCGGGCGCAGGCTCGCCGTCGGGTCGCACGACGCGGGCGGCACCTCCGCCGTGCTGGGCGGCGCGGTCAGCTCCACCGCCTCCGCCGGGCGCGGCGGCACCGCCGAGCCACCGCCGATCGGCGGCGCGGCACTGGGCACCGGCGCGCACGCCGCGAGCACCGAGGCCAGCACCAGGGCGGGCAGCGCGCGCAGCCGTCTCATCGGTACTCCTTCAACCGCTGCCACAGCCCGAACGTCGACGCCGCCGCGGCCAGCAACGCCAGCACCACCACCGCGGGCACCACGCCGCCCAGCACGGCCCGCGCCCGCCCGATCGCGTCGGTCAACTCCGCCCGCGCCGCGCCGATGGCCTCCACCAGGTCGGAGTCCAACGCGTCGAACGCCGCGGCCGCGCCCGCCTCGTCCGGACCGAGCGCCAACGCCACCGCCGCGGTGTGGTCGCCGGCGTCGTCGGCCTCGCGGATCGTGCGGTGCGCCCGCTGCCACTGCGCGTGGTGCTCGACCGCCTCGACCACCGGCGGCGCGCCCTCGGTCGTCCGCACCCGCCCGAGCAGCTCCTCCAACACCTCGTCGGCCTTGACGAACTCCGCCTCGTAGGTCGTGCCGCTGCCCCGCGCCACCAGCGCCAACGTCTCGTCGCCGCGCGCGGTCAACGTCGCGATCCGGGCCCGCGCGAGCAGGTCGACCAGCGTCGCCTCGTTCTTGCTGGCCGAGGCGTTGTAGACGACCAGCAGGCTCGACGCCAGCACCCACAGCAGCGAGACCGCGGTCAACGCGGTCGCCACCACCAGCCCGGGGTTGAGCACCCGGTTCGTCCGGCGGGTCAGGTAGCGCTGCGCGAACACCAGCACCGCCAGCGCGCCCGCGCCCATCAGGAACTCCAGCCACGGCAGCGACCCGGCGTCCTCCAGGCCCCGCACCACGTTGCCCGTCTCCACCCCGTACAGCTCCTGCGCCGCCGGCAGCAGCCGCGTGCGCATCAGCGTGGACGCCTCCCGCAGGTACGCCGCGCCCACCGGGTTGCCCTGCCGGTTGTGCGCGCGGGCCGTCTCCACCAGCCCCGTGTAGACCGGCAACTGGCCCGACAGCGTCGACAGGGCCTCGGTCAGCTCGGGGGAGCGGGTGATCTCGCTGGTCGCCGCCGACAACGCCGCGGCGGCCTTCGCCACGTCCGCCTCGTACCGCCCGCGCAGCGTCGAGGACTCCACCCCGCCGGACAGGAACGCACTGGACGCGGTGGCGTCCGCGTCGGCCATCGCCCGGTAGACCTCCTGGGCGGCGAACGCCAGCGGCTCGTTGCGGTCGGCCAACGCCTCCAGCGCCTCCGACCGGCGCTGCACCGACGTCGCGGTCAACGCCCCGACCAGCAGGCTCACCAGGATCAGCAGCAGGGCCAGCAGGCTCAACCTGCCCGGCGTGCTGCGGGCAAGGCCGGTCACCCGGCGCAGGGCCGCGCGGTTCCGCTGAGCCTCGACCAGCACGACCGCCCCCTTCCCGAGGTGATCGGCGCCACTCGCCGCTCAGACAGCGTAGATCGAAAACCCACCAATCGGGACGCGATCGGACCCGACCGGCCGGTACGGCCTCATCGGTTCGAGCTCATCAGGTGACACACCCACCCCTGACGGATACGGCGGCGGATCTCCATCAGGGCCTCTTCCAGCGGATTCGGGCACGCCGGACCGCGGCGTGCTAACGCGGCGGCAGGGGCAGCGGCAGCGCGGGCAGACCGTCCATGCTGACCGCGTTGAAGTCCTTGCTCTCGCAGTACGCGGAGAACTCCTCGTCGGACTTGCGGCCGAAGTAGTCCGCGTGCAGCGTCCGCTCACCCCGGTAGTCCAGGAACGGCACCGCGAAGCCGCAGGTGTCGCTGATCAGCTTCGCGGTCACCACCACGACCGCGCGCAGCGCGGGCCCGTCGGCGTCGCCGAACCCGGCCACCAGCTCGGCGAACCTGGGGTCGTCCCGGAACACCGGCTCACCGGTGCCGTGCACGCGCACGATGTTCGGCGGACCGTCGAACGCGCACCACATGAGCGTGATCCGGCCGTTCTCCCGCAGGTGCGCGATGGTCTCGGCGTGGCTGCCGCCGAAGTCCAGGTACGCCACCCGCTGCTCGTCCAGCACCCGCCAGGTGCCCCGGCGGCCCTTCGGCGAGAGGTTCACGTGCCCGTCCGCCGACAGCGGCGCGGTCGCGGTGAAGAACACCGGCTGCTGTTCGATGAACTCGCGCAGACGTCCTTCGATCCGTTCATAGGTCTTCCCCATGGCGCCATTATCACCCGGCGACCACCCGGTACCGCCGGACGTCGCTGTCCTCGAAGCCCGCGAACGAGTGCACGCGCCGCCACGCCGGCGACACACCCACCGATCCGTTGCCGCGTGCCATCGCGTCGCGGTGCGCCTGCGCCGACGTCCACTCCGCGTAGTTGAGGACCCGCGTCCCGTCCACGCTCACGTGGAAGTGCCCGGAGATCCCGCCCAGGTGCGGCTCGCGTTCCGCCGCCAACGCCGAGAACACCAGGTCGACCCACTCCTCGGCGATCCCGGGCCGGTCGAACCGCACCGACACCAGCACCACGCACCCCACCGGCCGACCGGGCGAGGCCAGGCCGGTGGACCGGTACCGGCGGTAGGCGGTCGCGCCGCCGGTACCGGTCGCGCCGCCAGCCTCGGTCGGGCCGGACCACTGGGAGAAGGTGACGACCTCCCCACCGTCCAGGTGCTCCAGCCGGCGCACGTCCAGCAACCCGGCGGGACGCGGTTCGAACGGCACGGGGCCGTGGTGGAGCAGGACGAGCGCGGAGTCCGTGCGGGCGAGATCCATGCCGACGACGCTAGGTGCGCCGCGGGGGCGCCCGAATCGGTCAGGTGACCGGTGACAGTTGTTGCAAATCTATGGCGACAACACCCATGCTTCCGCCATGACACCCGAGATCCGGCGTTCCCTGGTCCAGCACTCCCAGCTCCGCCGGGAACCGCACGCCGTGCTGCGCCGCATGCTCGACCACGTGCCGCCCGGCACCATCGCGGACGGGCCGACCGCGCGGCTGGAACGGCGGATCGCCGACCTGCTCGGCACACCGGCCGCCCTGTTCTTCCCCACCGGCACGATGGCGCAGCAGACCGCGCTGCGCGTGCACGCCGAACGCACCGGCCGCCGGACGTTCGCCGCGCACCCGCAGTGCCACCTCGCCGTCTGGGAGGACGAGGGCTACCACGCGGTGCACGGCCTGCGCCACAAGGCCGTCGGCGACCACCACGGCCTGATCACCCTCGACGACCTCGCCGAGGTCCGCGAACCGCTCGCCGCCCTGCTGCTGGAACTGCCGCAACGCGACATCGGCGGCCTCCTGCCCACCTGGGAGGACCTCCTCGCGCAGACCGGGTGGGCCCGCGACCGCGGCGCGGCGACCCACATGGACGGCGCCCGGCTCTGGGAGGCCCAGACCTACTACGACCGGCCGTTCGCCGAGATCGCCGGCCTGTTCGACACCGTCTACGTCTCCCTCTACAAGAGCCTCGAAGGCGTGCGGGGCGCGGTCCTCGCCGGTGACCGGGCCACCATCGACGCCGCGTCGGTGTGGCGGCGCAGGCTCGGCGGCGCCACACCGGACTCCTGGCCCGCGGCCGTCACCGCCCTGGTCGGGCTGGACGAGGTGCTGCCGAGGATGGCCGAGTTCCGCGACCACGCCGTGGCCGTGGCCGCCGCCATCAACGCCGACGGCTACGCGACCACCCGCCCCGAGGTGCCGCAGACGCCGCTGTTCCACGTCCACATCCCGGCGCCGAAGGACACCGTCGCCGCCGCCGCGCGGCGGATCCTCGACGAGACCGGCGTCGAACTGCCGCAACGCCCCAAGGCCACGCCCGACCCGGCGCGGTGCAGCATCGAGCTGACCATCGGCGTCGTGTCGCTGGACTTCACCCCGCAGGAGGTGGCCGACCTGATCCGGCAACTGCGCTAGTGGCTCGTCGGCCCTGGCTCGTCACCCGACCGGAGTCGCGTGACGAGCCAGGGCCGACCGGTGGAACGGATGGCCTACGGCGTGGTGGGCAGCAGGCAGGAGTAGCTCAGCGGGAGCAGGCTCACGAACGTCCCGCCGGCCCCGGTGCAGATCCTGCGTGCTTCCGCGACGCGGCGGTTGGCCGGGTCGAGGGGGTTGAACACGCACACGTACCCCACCGGGTTCACGGTGAGCGAGAGGACGCCGCCGGTCGCGATGCACAGCGCGGTCGCGTTGCCCACGCCCGAGCCCGGTCCCGATCCCGGCGGGGTGCTGGTGTTCTCGCAGCTCGCGTGGATGTCGGGGTCCGGCGCGGGACCCTGGCAGGTGTCGGTGCCCAGGCCGCCGTCGAGGCTGTCCTGGCTGCCGTCGTTGGAGGCGCCGACGAGGGTGTCGTCGCCGGCGCTGCCGGAGATCGTGTCGATGTCCAGGCCGCCGTCGAGGGTGTCGTTGCCGGTGCCGCCGGTGATGGTGTCGTTGCCGTCGCCGCCGTCGATCGTGTCGTCGAAGTCGGAGCCGGTGATGGTGTCGTTGCCGGCGTTGCCGTTGATCGTCTTGGCGGGGTTCGTGCCGCCGCAGTCGATCGTGTCGTTGCCGGGGGTTCCGGTCACGACCGTGTCGGTCTGGGTCACGCCGGCGCTCACGACGCAGTCGACGGCGGCATGGGCGGCCGGCGAGGTGACCGCCCACAGAGCGGGGATCACGAGCACCCCGGCCAGCGTGGCGACGATTCTCCGGTGGATCGGACTCTGATGAATTCTCATGGCTGCATTCCCTGGAAATTGTTATCAGCGGTAGCTCACACGGCGCGGTACGCGCCGGCGGATTGGGTTCGTGCGATTCACGCGCCGCCGCAGTGGCCTGACTGTCGGCGTCCGTTTCATTCAGACACAGAAAAACCTCGGTCCGTGCATCCGCGGTCCTGCCGGATGTGTCACGTCACCGAGGTCTGGGGTGTGAACTGGGACATTACTCCTTTGGCAGCAAGGATGGGTACTGCCGTACCCCGAATGGGCGCACACCGTGCCCCGTCGGCAGCAGCGACTGCCGGGTACCGCGACAAACCGGAAATGAATTAGATTCCGATGCACCCGCACAATCCCCGGAGCATTAGCCGATCACGTCGCGCGACGCCCCACTAATCAGCCCCGTGCGCCGGCCCGGTGACCGCGTCGAGCCGCCGCCGCAGCAGGTCGCGCTCGGCGTCGTTGCCGGCCAGGTCCGCGGCCCGCCGGTAGGCCACCGCCGCCTCGGCGTCCCGCCCCAGGCGGCGCAGCAGGTCGGCGCGCACGGCGTGGAACAGGTGGTAGCCCGCCATCGGCGAGTTGCCCGACGTCAGGGCGTCGACCAGCGCCAACGCCGCCTCCGGGCCGTCGACCTCGGCCACCGCGACGGCCCGGTTCAACGCCACCACCGGGCTGGCCGTCAACGCCAGCAGGTGGTCGTACAGCCGCACCACCTGGGTCCAGTCCGTCGGCGGCGGGTCGCTGTGCACGGCGTTGATCGCGGCCTGCACCTGGTACGGGCCCGGCCGGTCGCGGCGCAGGCACCACCGCACCAGCACGCGCCCCTCGGCCAGCATCGCCCGGTCCCAGCGCGACCGGTCCTGGTCGGCCAACCGCACCAGGTCGCCGTCCGGGCCGGTGCGCGCCGCGCTCCGGGCGTGCAGCAGCAGCATCAGCGCCAGCAGCCCGACGACCTCCGGCTCGTCGGGCATCGACTCCGCCAGCACCCGCCCCAGCCGCACCGCCTCCGCGCACAGGTCCTCGCGCACCAACGCGCCACCCGAACTGGCCGAGTAGCCCTCGTTGAACACCAGGTACACCACCGCCAGCACGGCACGCAGCCGGTCGGGCAACTCCCGCTCGCCCGGCACCCGGTAGGGGATGCGGGCGTCGCGGATCTTCGCCTTGGCCCGCACCAACCGCTGCGCCATGGTGGTCTCGGGCACCAGGAACGCCCGTGCGATCTCCGCCGTGGACAACCCGCCCAGCAGCCGCAACGTCAGCACCACCCGGGCCGCCGGGTTCAGCGCCGGGTGGCAGCACGTGAAGATCAACCGCAGCCGCTCGTCGCCCACCACGTCCACGTCCACCGCGTCGTCACGCGCGTGCAGCAGCGCGGCCTGGGCCTGCCGGTCGTCGCGCTTGGACTCCCGGCGCAGCCGGTCGATCGCCCGGTTGCGGGCCGTGGTGATGATCCAGCCGGCCGGGCTCGGCGGCACACCGGTCTCCGGCCAGCGCCGCACCGCCTCGGCGAACGCGTCCTGGACCGCCTCCTCGGCGATCGCGATGTCGCCGAAGACGCGGACCAGGACGGCCACCGACCGGCCGTACTCGGCCCGGAAGACCTGCTCGACCGCCGTCACGTCAGCCGGTGAAGTCCTGGAACGGCCGCACCTCGACCGGCAGCGTGCACGCCACGCTCATCCGGCGACCCCACTCCAGCGCCGCGTCCAGGTCCGGCACGTCGATGATGTTGAACCCGCCGATGTGCTCCTTGCTCTCGGCGAACGGGCCGTCGGTGACGACGAGCTCGCCGTTGGCCTGCGGACGCAGCGTGGTCGCCGTCTCCGGGGCGTGCAGACCGCCCGCGAACACCCACACGCCCGCCTCGCGCATGTCGGCGTCCACCGCCTGCACGTCCTTCATGATCTGCTCCAGGGCCTCCGGCTCGGGGATGTCGTAGCCGGCCGGCTCGATCACGCTGATCAGGTACTGGGTCATCTCGTGCTCCTCAGGTCGGGGTCTGACGCACCCTTCACACGAACGGCGCACGACCACATCGACACGACGGCGGAAACAATTCTCGGACCGCGATCCTCGGACGGCCACGACGAGCTTGCCGACCCTGCGGTCGTGCTCCAGGTCGTCGTGCGCCTGCAGGATGTCGTCGAGCCGGTACACCGTCGTCGGACTCGGCGACACCTCGCAGCTCCGACCGGTTCACCCCGAACGCGCACACCCGCACCCACCCCGGCACCGGCAGCTGCGCCACGGCCGGGTTCTCCACCGGGCCCGGCACGACCGCCCGCGTCGACCGGGTCATCCGTGGTGCTCCAAGACCGCGTTCAGCACCCGCACCAACTCCTCCCGCTCGGCCGCCGACAACGGCGCCAGCAACGCGTCCTGAGCCTGCCCCAGCACCCGGTCCAGGTGGCGCAGGTGGGCCACCCCCGACGGGGTGACGGTCACGATGTTGCGCCGCTTGTCGCCGGGATCCGGCCTGCGCTCCACGAACCCCTTGTCCGCGAGCTCGTTGACGGTGGCCACCACGTCGCTGCGGTCCAGCCCGCCCCGCCGCCCGAGGTCGGCCTGGCTGGCCGGGCCGAACTCGTCCAGCGCGGCCAGCAGCGAGTAGTGGTAGCGCCGCGCGTCGACCGCGCCCAACGCCTCCGACACGAGCCGGTGCGCGTGGGTCGTGGCCTGGCCCAGCAGCCAACTCGCCGCGCCGCGCAACCGCAGGGGCGCGCCTGAAGTCTCCATGCGACCGCAGTATACCCACTTGTTGGCTGCGCCAACGATTCGGAATTCCGGAAGGAATCCGGGCGGGCGGTGTCGGATCGGGGCGGTGGCGTTCGTAGCAGGGACGAGGCCGCCCACCGGAGGCGGCGCCAGGCGGAGGAACCGCGATCATGAAGCTGACGACCACGACCCAGGTCAGCCTCGACGGCGTGATGCAGGGCAACGGCGCCGCGTCGGACGACCGCAGCAACGGGTTCGAGCGCGGCGGGTGGGCCCGGGGCAAGGGCGACGACGAGACCAGGGCGTTCATCACGCGGACCTGCCGGCGCGCCGAGGCGTTCCTGTTCGGCCGGCGCACCTACGAGCTGTTCGCCGGCTCCCGGGGAACGATCGACCGGATGCGCGCGCACCCCATCGGCGTGGCCTTCAACGAGGCACCCAAGTACGTTGCCTCGACCACGTTGAACGCGGCGCGGTGGGAGAGCACGACCGTCCTGCGCGGGGACCTCGTGGCGGCCATCGGCGAGCTGAAGGCCAAGCCCGGGGGAGAGCTGCAAGTGCACGGCAGTGGCGCCCCGACCCGGTGGCTGCCGGCGAACGACCTGGTCGACGAGATGACCCTCATCGTGATCCCGGTGATCGTCGGCCAGGGCGCGCGCCTGTTCCCGGAGCACGGTCCGGACCTCGCGCTGGAACCGGTCGAGTCGCGGGTCGACACGAAGGGCGTGACGATCCACGTCCACCGGCCGGCCGGGCGCCCGCGGTACGCGACGGCCTGAAGTCCCCGCCCCACCTCGCAGTCCCGACACCACAGGAGATGATCCGCAGATGCAGTACCTGGTTTCCGTGATCGACGACAAGGACGACCCCGGCAGCACGGACAGGCAGCCCGCGATCAGCGCGTTCAACGAACGACTCATCGCCGATGGCCACTGGGTCTTCGCCGGCGGACTCGCCGACACCGAGGCCGCCACGGTCGTCGACAACCGGGGCGAGCAGGCCGTGTTCAGCGACGGGCCGTTCGTGGAGTCCAAGGAGTACCTCGCCGGCGTCTGGGTGTGGGAGGCCCCCGACCTGGACGTGGCGCTCAAGCTCGCCACCGAGGCGTCGAGGATCTGCGACCGGAAGATCGAGGTGCGGCCGTTCCGGTGAGCGACGACGTCGAGGAGGCGGTCACGCGGGCCCACCGCGACGGGTGGGCCCGCGTGGTCGCCGCGCTGACCAGGCGCTTCGGTGACCTCGACATCGCCGAGGAGGCCGCGGCCGAGGCGTTCGCGACCGCCGTCGAGCGGTGGCGGTCCGACGGCGTGCCGCCCAACCCCGGCGCCTGGCTGACCACCACCGCCAACCGCAAGGCCATCGACCGGATCCGGCGCGAGAACAAGCGCGACGACAGGCACGAGGAGGCCCGGATGCTGCACGACGACACCCCACCCGCGCCTCTCGGCGCCATCGACGACGACCGGCTCCGGCTGGTCTTCACCTGCTGCCACCCGGCGCTGGCCGCGGAAACCCGGGTGGCGCTGACGCTGCGCATGGTCGGCGGTCTGACCGTCCCCGAGATCGCCCGCGCCTTCCTGGTGCGGGCGACCACCATGGAGCAGCGCATCACCCGCGCGAAGGCCAAGATCAAAGCGGCGCGCATCCCCTACCGGATGCCGTCCGCCGAGGACCTCCCGGCCCGCGTCTCCGGCGTGCTCACCGTCCTGTTCCTCGTCTTCAACGAGGGCTACCTGGCCAGCGGCCCCGACACCGACCCCGTGCGGCACGACCTGACCACCGAGGCGATCCGGCTCACCCGCCTGATCCGCGCGCTCCTGCCGCAGGACGGCGAGGTGACCGGACTGCTGGCGCTGATGCTGCTCACCGAGGCCCGCCGCACCGCCCGGATCTCGGCCGACGGCGAACTGGTCGCCCTGCACGAGCAGGACCGCGGCGCCTGGGACGCGACGCTGATCGCCGAGGGCCACCGGCTGGTGCGCGAGCGCCTCGCCGCCGCCGCGGCCGGGGTGGCCCCAGGGCGCTACCAGGTCCTCGCCGCGATCAACGCCGTGCACACCTCCGCCCGCGACATCCGCGACACCGACTGGTCCCAGGTCCTCGCGCTCTACGACCGGCTCGTCCGCCTCGACCCCTCGCCGATCGTCGCCCTCAACCGGGCCATCGCGGTCGCCGAGCTCGACGGCCCGGAGGTCGCGCTGGCGGCCGTCGACCGCCTGGAGCACCGGTTGGCCGGCTACCACCCCTACCACGCCACCCGCGCCGACCTGCTGCGCCGGCTGGGCCGCGGCCAGGAGTCGCGCGCGGCGTACGACAGGGCCATCGAGCTGGCGGGCAACACCGCCGAGACCGCCTACCTGACCCGCCGCCGCGACCAACTGCGGTAGCGGGACGGACAGCGCCGACCCGCTTTATCCTAGTGCTAGAGTAACGGGGTGTCCGCAGAGCTGACGCCCGCCGAACTCACCCTGCTCGGCCTGCTGGTGGAGAAACCCCGGCACGGCTACGAGCTGGAAGAGGTGATCACCGCCCGCGGGATGCGGGAGTGGACCGAGATCGGGTTCAGCTCCATCTACTACCTGCTGGCCAAGCTGCGCGACCGCGGCCTGGTCGCCGAGGTCGACGCACCGGGACCCGGACGGGGCAAGACCCGCAAGGTCCACGGCCCGACCGAGGACGGACGCCGGGCGTGCGCACAGGCGGCCGAAGCGGCGGTGGCCGAACTCCGACCGGTGTTCCCCCACCTCCTCGTCGGGCTGGCCAACCAACCCGTCATCCCACCCGACCGGCTCCGCGCCGCGCTCGCCCGCCGCGCCGCCGCGGTCGCCGACAAGATCGCGGAACTCCGCGCGGCCGTCGCCGCCCAACCGCACGCACCCCGCTTCGCCCGCGCGATCTTCGACCACTCGCTGGCCCAACTCGACGCCGAACAGCGCTGGCTGTCCGCCTACCGGGCCGAACTCGACGACGCACCCGACCAGGAGGACGGCCGACCGTGAACCCGGACCGCTACGACGTCAAACGGGAGCTCAAGCAGCTCTACGCGCCCAAGAACACCGACTGGGCACTCGTCGACGTGCCCGAACAGCAGTTCATCGCCGTCGACGGGCACGGCGACCCCAACACCAGCACCGCCTACGCCCAGGCCGTCGAAGCGCTCTACTCCCTCGCCTACGCGATCAAGTTCGCGAGCAAGCGCGCGGGCCGCGACCTCGTCGTCGCACCGCTGGAAGGGCTGTGGTGGGCCGACCGACCGGAGGTCTTCACCGCCCGCGCCAAGGACTCCTGGCACTGGCGGATGCTCATCAGCCAACCCGACTGGATCACCGACGAGGCCATCGCCGACGCCCGACAGCTCGTCGCCGCCAAGAAGGACCTGCCCGCCCTCGCCGACGTCCGCCGCGAAGTCCTGCACGAGGGCAGCAGCGCCCAAGTCCTGCACATCGGTCCCTACGACGACGAAGGACCGGTGCTGGCCCGGCTCCACGACGAGTGGCTCAGGGCCAACGGTCTGCGGATGACCGGCCTGCACCACGAGGTCTACGTCGGCGACCCCCGCAAGACCGAGCCCTCGAAGCTGCGGACGGTGCTGCGCCAACCCGTCGGCCCCGCATGAGCCCGGACACCCCCGACCGAGTCCGAACCGGCACGCCGAGCCGCAGCGCACCTCAGGCGTGCCCGCCGACCGTCACCGTGCCGATCGTCAACTCCGGCCGCCCCTCCAGGAATTGGCCCACCCGCGCCACCTCCCCGTCCAGCTCGGCCAGCCGTGCCCGGGACAACGTCCCGAACGGCTCCACCGTGACCACGATCCGCCGACCCGACCGCTTCTGGTGCCACACCCCGGCCACCACGCCGTCCACCAGCAGCACCGGGAAGTTCCCCGCCTGCCCACGCGACAACGCCCGCTCGAACGCCCGACCGGGGAACACCACCTCACGCGGGTGGCTGCCCACCACGTAGGCGTCGAAGTAGGGGAGCAGCCGCACCCCGCCCGGCGCCTCGTCCGGCCACGACGTGTCGCCGCGCACCACCCACCCACCCTCGACCCGTTCCAAATCGGCCCGCCCGAACACCTCGTCCACCCACCGCTTCGGCGCGGCCAACCACTTCGCGAAGTGCGCCTCCGTCGCCGGCCCGTAGGACCGCAGGTAGTCGTGCAGCAGCGCCACCGCACCGTCGGCGAGGGGCTCGAAACCCGGCAGCCACCGCCGCGGGCTGGTGTAGGCGGTCTTGCGGCCCTTGTTCGGCGCGAAGCACATCGCACCGAGGTTCGACGCCACCCCCATCGCCTCCACCCACCGAGGCCACGGCGTCCCACCGAACGCCTCCATCACCCGCTCACCCGCCCACGCACCGGTGCGCGCGACCACCGCCTCGGTCAACTCGTCCCCGGTCAGCTCCGCGTCCCGCAACGCGTCCCCGATCGCCGCCACCACCGCGGCGGCCTGCTCCTCGGTGAGCAGCTGGAGCCGCTGCGGCAAACTCCCCAACGCACCCGTCCACATCGGCAGGTCCGCCGCGGGCAACAGGTGCACCGTGCCGCGCGGCCCCCGCGTCTTCACCAACACCCGGTCCACCCACAACGCGTCCCGCACCTGCTGCCGGGTCATCCCCGTGCGCAGCCCGATCGACAACTCCGCCGCCGACATCACCTGCGCGTGCGCACCGCACATCGCCCGCACCACCGCGACCGGGTCCGGCGACGGCACCAGCAACGAGTGCCGCCGCAACCGCCGCCCGATGACCGGGTTCACCGCACCTTCCCGAAGAACGCGCGCACCTCGCCCGCGAACACCTCGGGCACCTCCATCGCCACGAAGTGACCGCCCGGCCGCGCATCGGGCCAGTGCACGATGTCGTTGTGCCGCTCGGCCAGCCGCCGGATCGCCGGCGGACCGCTGTACACACCCGTCGGCACCAGCTTCTGCCCCTCCGGCCACGCGAACCGCTCGTTGTCGTACATGAACCACGACGACGACCCGGCCGTCCCCGTCAGCCAGTACAGCGTCGCGTTGACCAGCAGCAGGTCCCGGTCGATGGCCTGCTCCGGCGAATCCACCGTGACGGTGAACTCCTGGAACTTCTGCATCAGCCACGCCAGCAGCGCCACCGGCGAATCGTGCCACCCCAACGCGAAGGTCTGCGGCGCGGCGCGCAACAACGCGTGGTGATCCACCCCGCCATCCGCCCACTGCCGCACCTGCCGGTAGAGCTCCCGCTCGTCCGCCGTCAGCACCGGCAGGTCCGCCTCGGTCGGGAAACCCAGACCACCGTTCACGAACACCCCCACCACGTGCTCCGGCGCGGCCTTCGCCACCTCCGGCGCGATGTAGGCGCCCAGGTCACCGCCCTGCACCCCGTACCGCCCGTACCCCAACCTCTCCATCAGCCCGGCGAACACCCGCCCCGCCCGCGCGACGTCGAACGGCCCGGTCGGCTTGCCGGAGAACCCGAACCCCGGGATGCTCGGCACCACCACGTGGAAGTCCCGCAGGTACCCCAACGCCTCCGCGAACTCCACGAACGTGTTCGGCCACCCGTGCACCAGCAGCAGCGGCAACGCGTCGGGGTTCGCGCCGCGGACGTGCAGGAAGTGCACCTCCACCCCGTCGACCTCCGCGGTGAACTGCGGGAACGCGTTCAGCCGCGCCTCGTGCGCCCGCCAGTCGAACCCCGTGCGCCAGTACCCGACCAGGTCGCGCAGGTACTCCACCGGCACGCCCCGCCGCCACCCGTCACCGGGCAGCGGGTCCAGCCAGCGGGCCCGGGCCAGGCGGTCGGCGAGGTCGTCCAGGTCGGTCTGCGGCACGGCGATGCGGAACTCTCGGATCTCGGTCACGACGACGACGCTAGAACCCCAGTAGGACGACAACGGTCCTAGATCGACCCCGGATGCCCGAACTGCGCGATCCTCAGCCCCCCGTTCACCACCACCGTGTCGACCAACCGGAACCCCAGGCTCTCGTACAACGCGATGGCAGGCGCGTTCGCCGCACCCGTCGACACGATCGCCGGCCCACCCTCGGCCAGCACCTGCTCCACCAACCGCCGCGCGAACCCCAACCGGAAGTGGCTCGGCGCCACGCACAACCGGTCGATGTCCAGCACACCGTCGACCTTCGCGTACCCGACGAACGCCACCAACTCCTGGTCGACGTACCCGCCCAGCCACCTCAACGGCAGCGGCCGGATGTCCTCGACCGACTCGTGCAACCCGGGTATCGCCGTGCTGCCGATCAACTCCGACTCGACCGCGTACGACATCTGCGCGATCCGGTGCACGGCCTTCGCCGTCTCGTCATCGGTGAGATCCAGGGGAACGATCATGCCGGCATCCTTTCCCACGAGGTGATCCGCCGGGTTACCCCGTCGGATCACCCCCGCAACCCCGCACGACCGTCCGGTGCACCGCCTACGAAGTCGCGACGGTGCAGGCCAGCTGGGTGCGCACGTACCGGGACCCGGAGTGCGGCGACCGACCCGCCGCGGTGACCCGGACGTTGTAGCTGCCCGCCTCTGCGGTCTCCGTGAAGCGACCGGTGACCAGCGGCAACGCCGACTCCGCCCCGGTGCCGCCGTTGCGCCTCGGCATCGTGTCCGAGAGCGGCAACCGGCCGGCGGCGAACTGGAACAGGTCCGGCTTGCCCGCCGCCAGCAACCGCGCGCGCAACGCCAACAACCGGCCCACCGCCTCCGGCACCGAGTCGTCACCGGGCACCTCCACCGGTTCCACCCGGCTCAGGGCGTCGGCGTGGACCCTGCCCAGGCTGTCCAGGCCGAGCGCGGGCGCCACCACGAGCCCCGACGGCTTGCCCGGGTTGAACAACCGGTTGCCGTCCGTCATCTTCGCCGTCACCAGCAGCGGGCTGCCCACCGTGAACCGACGCGGACCCAGGTCGACGTGCAGGCGCACCGGCGACCGCACGAACCCGGCCGCGGTGAACCGCGTGTGCCGCTCCCGCGCGGTCGACACCTCGATGAACCACCGCCCGGCCAACGGCTCCGCCACGTCGAACGCCACGTACCCGCGCCCCTCGGTCCGCCGCAACAGGCTCGAATGCGCCGGCACCGACCTGCCCTTTGGATCCCGCAGGCGCACGCAGATCCGATCACCCTTCGTGGCGCTCTCCGGCGCGAAGTGCAACGAGGCATCGGCCCACGACACCGTGAACGTCGCCTGGGACGCCGCGTCGTCCACGAACGCCGCGACCCGACTCGTGGACGCCATCGCCGACTCGTTCACCACGATGCCGTCACCCGACACCTGGCCGCGGATGTAGTTGTAGACCTCGAACAGGTCGTCGATCGTCGGCATGAAGTAGTAACGACCACCGGAGATGTCCGCGACCTGCTCCAACAGCGCCTGATCCGACGCGGGCCCCATCGCGCACGTGTACACCGGCACCGCGCTCGGCAACGTCGCCACGGCGTCGAGCGCCGACGGCTTCGCCGGGTTCCCCGCGTCGCAACCCTTGTTGTCGTACCCGTCCGACAGCAGCACCATCGCCCGGCTCGCCACCGACGACGTCGCCAGCAGGTCCCGCGCCTCCACGATGCCGTCACCCATGAACGTGCACCCGCCGAACACGGTCGCGTCGACCTCGGCCTTGGCCGCGTCACGCACCGGCTGACCGGTGATCGTCCGCACCGCCGGACCCGGACCCGTCGGGAACGCCACGTCCCCCGTGCTGCCGAAGCTCACCACACCGACCTCGTCGTCCAGCGACATCAGGTCCAGGAACTGCTTCGACGCCGTCCGGGTGACCGCCTCGTACCCGTACACGACCATGCTGCCCGACCGGTCGATCACCGGGACGACGCTCACCGGCGCCGCGGGCGGCACCTCCGCGTTGTCGATCACCAGCGCGAAGTCCTGCCACGGCGTGGCGATGTCCGGCCGCGCACTCGCCGACACGGCCGCGGCGATCACGCGCACCTCGTAGGTGCCCGTCGGGTTCTGCACGTAGACGCACTCGACGTTGTCCACGTTGTCGAACGCTCCACCCGGCACCGAGAACCCGCCCGCGAACACGTTGCCCTTGAACGTGACCCCGCTGTCCAACTCGGTCACCTCAAGGTCCAGGTCGTTCACGATCGCCGGGTTGGCGGCGACCGCACCGGGGGAGTCCGTCCACACCAACGTGATGCGCAACGGACGGCTCGCGTCGGCCGGCGCGACCCGGATCAGGTGCTCCTGGCCCGCGGCCGTGAACGCGTGCCGCTGATCGGAGAATACCTTCGGCCCCCGGTCCGAGGCGGGCGCCTGTTCGAGCACGTTCTCCAGGCTCACCCGCCCCCACCCCTGGTCGTTGTTCGGGATCGGCCCCAGCGGAGCGCTGTCCCGCAGGTTCAACCTGGTCGCGCCGGGGGAGACGGTCCGGAACGTCATGACGTCCATGCCCTGGTCGTAGTGCCAGTGCCCCGCACTCACCACCGCCGCCACGCTCGCGACCTCCGTCATCGCCCCGAACACCCCGCCCGCCGCCTGGTCGACCGCCTCCGCCGGCACGTGCCCGAGCGAGGACACCGACCGCAGACCACCACCGGGGTTCGCCCACTCCGAAGCCGGGTACGACCGCCAGTTCGCGCCACCCGCCATGTCCTCCGCGCCGTTGACCACCAACGCCTTGGCCATCGCCGCGCTCGGCGTGGCACCACCCGTGCGGGCCCGCCACCACTCGATCATCACCGCGATCGCGCCCGTGACGTGCGGCGCGGCCATCGACGTCCCGGTCAGCAGCACGTGACCGCCGTCGGTCCCCGCCTGCGCGGAGTTCACATCGGTACCCGGCGCGCACACGTTCGGCAGGACACGGCCGTCCGCGGCGGGACCACGACTCGAACTCGACGCGATGCCCTGCACGTCGTCGCTCGGGAAACCCTGCCCGGGACGCGCGTTGAGCGAGTTGCCGACCACGATGACGTTCTTGGCCTCCTTCGGACCGGTGATCGTCCCCGACCGACCGCCCGCGTTGCCCGCCGAGAACACGATCACCAACGAGTCCAACCCCGCGGTCGCGTCGTCCGGATCGCGCACCAACTGGTCGTACCGCCGCGCGGTCGCGGTGTACCCGCTCCCCGCCGGCGACGAGAACCACGAGTTGTTCTGCACGGCCGCACCGTTGTTCACCGCGTCCCGGGTGAACTGACCGAAGTCCGCCGGCGGCCACGGACCCTCAAGCCCGTTCTGCGTCACCAGACCGGCCTGCGGCGCGACGCCGAGACCGCTGAGGAAGTCGTCCGGCGCCGCACCCTCGGTGTCACCGCTGCCCCCGTTGCCCAGCGCGATGCCCGCGACGTGCGTGCCGTGCCCTTCCACGTCCTGGATCGCCGGGTTGCCGTCGTAGTTGACGAACGTGACCTGACGACCGCGGATGTCGAGGTGGCCGGTCGTGTTGTTCGTCGCGTTCTCGTCCACACCGGTGTCGCAGATGGCCACGTTCACCCCCGTGCCACCGCCGAGCCCCACCGACGCCAGCCACGACAGGTAGCCCGTCGTCGGCGGGATCTGCTCGCGGACCAGCTGCGACTCGCGCTCACCGTCCAGACCGGGCCGGTCGTCGACCCGTTCGAGCAGCCGCACGTGCGGCAGGCGCGCGAGCACCGCGACGGCGCCCGCGTCGACCTCGACCACGACCGTGGCGTACAGCGGCGCGTCGGACTCGGTGCGCGAGTCGCTCACGACCCTCCCGCCCGCGTCCCGCACGGCCAGGCGCACCTCGTCGGCCGCCGACGGCGGGTGGACCGAGACGCTCACGTACGAGAGGGTGCCGCTCGCCCCGGCCAGGTTCGGGTGGATCCGGTAGGCGGGCTTCATCGGTCCGGTCCACGTGACGAAGCCCAGCTCACGCAGCCGCGCGACCGCGTCCGGGGTCCCGCCGACCAGTACCCCGTAGGCACCGGTCGGCTCGATCACCTCGACACCGCGAGCCTCGATCTCCGCCAGCCACTCGGCGCGCGGCGGTGCCACGAGCTGCACGAGGTGGTGTGGCCACTCCTCGGCGAGCTCCACCGGCACCTCCAGGTCCTCCGGAACCGGCGGTGTCTCCTCGTCGCTGTCCGTGTCGATGCGGGTCGCGCCGAGGTCGATGATGCCCGCGTCGGGCAGCAGCTTGACCCGGTAACCCTGCTCCTCCAACGCCTCCAGCCGCTCCCGACCGCCCTTCACCACGGCACCCTCGGGAAGCACGGCCTCGACCTCCACGCCCGCCGCGGACTCGGCCTCGCTCGGCCGGAACCGACCCGTCGCCGCCGAGCGCGGCGTGATGATCGCCTTCGTCGTCATGGGAACTCCCTGTCTGCGCGTTGGGTTGGGGTGCGCCGGCTCAGACGTCGCGGTTGACGCTCACGTAGACCCGGCTCGGCCCGTCCGGCAGAGGGGCGCCGAAGAGCGCGGGTGGTCGGATCCGACCGACGGTGATGCGTGCGCCCGGCACGGAGGCCGAGGCGCCAAGCTCGATCGGCAGGGCGGCCTCCCGCCACACGGGCTTGACCTCCCGGTGGCCAGGGCCGGGATTGCGGTGGCCGATCGAGTGCACGACGATCGCGTCCTGACCGAGGCCGACGTCGTCGTGGGTCGCGGTGCGGTACTCCACGGTCAGCAGACCGCCCAGCCCCAGCACGATCGGCACGATCGCCACCACCGGTCGCGGCGTGGTCGTCTCGCTCACCGCGCTGAGCAGCACGCTCTGCCCCAGTCCGACGTCGACCACGTACGGCTCGGCGAACAGCGGGTTGCCGGGCATGCCGAACCGGCCGAACCGGCGGAACAACGAGGCCGCGCTGAGCCTGCGCCCGCTGCGCCACATGAGCGGGGACAGGAACGGGATGCCCTGCGCCTCCGGCGGTGGCGCGATCGCGTGGTCCCAGGACCAGGTCTCGCCCATCACGCAGTACCGGTCGTCGTACACGGG
This sequence comes from Actinosynnema sp. NPDC050801, assembly GCF_040673975.1. NCBI lineage: Bacteria > Bacillati > Actinomycetota > Actinomycetes > Pseudonocardiales > Pseudonocardiaceae > Actinosynnema > Actinosynnema sp. NPDC050801. Next base: position 255,554 of record NZ_JBFAQZ010000008.1, read on the forward strand.
GAACACGTGGTCGAACCCCAGCACGTGGCCGATCTCGTGCTGGAAGAACTCCAGCGAGCCACCCTGGTCCAGCAGGGCGTCCTTGCCGAGCGCGCCCGCGTCGCACGGCGGCGGGTTCACCATCGCGACGAAGCCGTCGTAGCCGTCGGTGTGGAGGTCCAACTCGCTCTCCGCGTACCGGCGGATCGCGGAGAGCGCCTGTCCCCGGTCCCGGGCCAGCGCCGGGTCGAGGTCGCCCAGCCGGACGAAGGCGGGCCACGTCAGGTCGAAGTCGAGGTCGACGATGCCGAAGGTGGCCCGCGCCCAGTAGTCGCGCACCAGTTTGCCGAAGATCGCCCGGTACACCGGTTGGGGCCACGGCAGACTGCCCACCGCGCCGGGCGGGGCCGTCGGCCACATGAACCGGGCCACCTTGATCCGGAACCGCGTGCTCATCCGCGACCCTCCCGCTGCGCCGTGCTGTCTTACAGGCAGGGTCGCGGCGGCGGAGCCTTCGTTACGCCCCTGGGCGCAACCCGCTCCTCGCAACCGGGTGAAGGACCGCGAACACCTGCCGCGATCGTGGCTTCCGATAAGGTTCACTTATCGGAAGCCAGCTTCCGGACCGTTGATATCGTTGCGTTGCGGCTATTAACGTTTGATACAACGAATTAGTGCTACGATATTGTTGTGACGACGACGGAGACCTCCGCACTGACCTGCAACTACCCCGGTTGCACACGGCCGGTGTTCCGGGGCAGTGGGCCCGGCAGGCCCGCCGAGTACTGCGACCTGCCGGAACACACCCGGTGGCGGGCGTGGCGGGAGCGCCAGCGGTTGGCGCAAGCGGCGGAGGCGGAGCAGGAGGTCGTCACCGTGACGAAAGGCCCGCAGGGGATCACCGCGGGCAAGATCAGGGCCGAGGAACTGCTGGAGCGGTTCCGGGTGTTGACCGAGCAGATGTCGACCACGCTCACCGGGGCCGTGGCGGAGCTGTCCGCGATCGCCGACCCGAGCGTGGCCGAGAGCCAGGTGCAGGCGGTCGAGGCCGAGGCCGCGCGGCGGGTCGCCGAGGCGGAGGCCGCGGTCGCCAAGGCGGAACGGCGGCGGCGCGACGCCGAGCAGGCCAGGCAGGCCGCCGAGCAGACCACCGAGGACGCGGTGCGTGCCGCCGAACAGGCCGAACAGGACGCCGAGGCCGCCTACCGACAGCGCGACGCCGCACGCGCCGAAGCCGACGCGGCGGTCGCACGAGCCGAGCAGGAGATCTCCGCCATCCGCGTGGAGGCCGCGGCCGCCGTGGACGAGATCCGGCGTGACGCCCAAGCCCAGGTCGAGCAGGCCAAGGCCGACGCGGTCGCGCACGCCGAACAGGCCCGACGGCAGGCGGTGCGGGAGGTCGAGCAGGTCCGCGCGGACGCTCAGGCCCAGGTCGACCAGGCCCGACACGACGCGCAGGCCCAAGTCGACCGCGCCCACGCCGAAGCCCGGATCCAGGTCGACCAAGCCCGAGCGGACGCGCAGACCCGCGTCGAGCAAGCCGTCGCCGAGGCCAAGGCGGGTGTCGAACAGGCCCGGACCGCCGCACGCGCCGAGGCCGCCGCCGCGAACGAGGCACGGATCAAGGCCGAACGCGCCGAGCAGTCCGCCCACGACGCCCGCGCCGAACTGGACCGCGCTCGAGCCGAGCTGACCGAAGAACGCGAAGCCCACCGGGACCGGCTGGCCCAAGCCGAACGCGCCGCCCGCGAACGCCTCGACGCCTTGGAGCAAGCCCGCGTCCAGACCCTCGTCCGAGCGGAACGCGCGGAAAACCAGCTCGACCGGCTGCAAGCCGAACTGGACGCGCTGCGGGCGGAACGCCCCTGAGCTGTCAGTGGATGACGGCCCAGACCCGGGTGGTCGGGTCCACGATCACGGGCCGCGTGGTCGCGGACTGCCGGGTGGCGGCGGCACAGGGGTAGTGGCTGCACCGGTGCTCGACGTCGAAGGCGGCATCGTCCGGCAACGGGATGCGCAGGACGATCTCGTAGACCACGTCGTCCGCCGTCTCGACCTGCTCCGCCGCGACGACGCCGGCCTGGACGCGCGTCCCGACGGCTTCCAGTGCGGCGGTCTTCCTGGCGTCGTCGGCGACGGAGGCCATCATGCCCAGGACGATGAGCACCGCGAGCCCACTGCCCACAACGATGATCAGGGACAGCCACCAGGAACCGCTCACCACGATCCCGTAGACGACGATGCCCACCAGTGACAGCGCGGTCAGCACGCCGAAGGCCTTCTCTGGGACGGCACCGCGATGGTGTCCGCTTCTTCGGCTCAGCCGAGCATGACCGGCTTGCCGACCAGGGTCGTCGCCACCACCCGGTTGACCCCGGGCAGGTTCGACAGTCTCATCGCCACCCGTCGAGCCCGCAGCCGCGACGGCGACGCGGGCAGGAACCAGCGTGCACCCGACCGCGCCACCCGCTGCTTCTCCTCCACGACCGGCCGCCACGCGCGTTCGTACGCGGCGAGGTCGTCCACGTGTCCGGCCAGCACGTACGCGCCACCGATGCCGAGCGAGGCGCCCTGCCCGGCCAGCAACGACACCGCGCCGCACGCGTCGCCCACCAGCACCACGCGGCCGGACGACCACCGCGGCAGCTCCACCTGCGCGACCTGGTCGTAGTAGATGTCCTCCGGGCACCGCGCCAGGGCCCGCGGCACGACCCACCCCAACGATCCGTACGCCTCCAGCACCGCCGCACGCGGATCGGCTGGCATCTCGGGTGACGCAGCCCGGTGCACGGTGAAGGCCGCCACCCTTCCGTCGCGCAACGCGTAGAACCCGACCTGGCGGCCGACGGTGTCGGTGAGGTGGAACCGCCCGGCCACCAGCGCGTGCACCTCCGGGTCCTCGAAGGTGAACGCCGCCGTGTGGAACCCGAGGTAGCGCAGGTGCCCGTCGCCGAACACCAGCCGTCGCACCGTCGAGTGCACGCCGTCCGCGCCGACGAGCAGGTCACCGCACACGGTCGACCCGTCGGCCAACCGTGCGGTCACGGCCGATTCCTGGTCGTCGACACCGACCACCCCGGCGCCGAACCGCAGCGTCACGCCGGCGGGGAGGTCCTCGCGCAACGCGCGCTCGACGTCCGGGCGCATGATGCTCAGCAACCGCCCGTCCACGGCGCGGGCGAGGCGGTCGAACCGCAGTCCGGCCACCCGCCGCCCGCGTGGGTCGACGTAGGCGGCCTCGTCCACCCGGTAGCCCAGGTCGAGCAGGCGTGGCAGCACGCCCATCCGCTCGGCGGCGTCGTAGCCCGGCCCGAAGAAGTCGATCATGTAGCCGGAGGTGCGCGGTGCGGCGGCCCGTTCGACCACGACGACCTCGTGCCCGAGCGTGCCCAACCGGTGCGCCAGCGCCAGGCCGGCGATCCCCGCGCCGCTGATCACGACCTTCATCGCAGCACCCGCCCCAGCACCGGCACGACGACGTCCGCGGTCAGGTCGGGTGAGAGGGCGCGGTGCAGCAGCACGCCGTCCACGGCCGCCGCCAGCACCGCGGCGGTCGCCGCCGGTGTCGGCACGTCCCGCGACTCCAGCCAGCCGGCGAGGGTGTGGCGGAACTCCACCAGCACCTCGGCCACGGCCTGTCGCAGCTCGTCGTTGCGGGTCGCGGCGAGGAACGTCTCGGTGAACAGCTCCTGCCCGCCGTGCCCGTCCAACGCCTCCAGCAGCAGCCCCAACGCCTCCGAGGGCGTGGCGGCGCGCTCCAGCACGGACGCGAGACCGTCCACGGCGGACCGCAGCGCGCCGACGGCGGCCTGCACGAGCACCGCCTGGGTGGAGTCGAAGTGGTAGTGCACGACGCCGGATCCGACGCCGGCGCGTTCGGCGAGCACGCGGGTGCTCACCGCACCCCAGCCCTTCTCGGCGATGAGTTCCGTGGCCGCGTGCAGCAGCCGTTGCCTGACCGTCATTGGACGATCGTACTGGACGATCGTCCAAATCTAGAGCCGCACGTCGCCGCCCACGCCCGCGAACTCCAGCAACCGGGCGCCTTCGGCCTCCACGTCGGCCTGCTGGGCACGGGTCAGCGGCCGGAACACCTCGATGTCCAGCCCGTCGCCGGCGAGCTTCCAGGTGCCGTGCACGAAGCCGTCCACCAGCAGCGTCGGCTTGCCGCCGATGACGATCCCGCGCCGGTAGTCCTCGTCGGAGATGACACGGGTGCGGTCGTCGTGGCCGAGGAGCACGTTGTCGAACTCGGGCAGGAACCGCGCCGGCGCGGGCGTGTCGGGGTCGGGCCGCGGCGCGTCCGGCACGTCGTACAGCGTCCGCCCGCGTTCGTCGGTGAAGACCCGCAGGTCCATCGCCTCGACCACGGGCTTGAGGCGGCTCATGCCCGCCCAGGTCTGCACGTCCTTGACCGAGGCCGGGCCGAACGCGGCCAGGTAGCGGCGCACGAACTCCTCGGCGGGCGCGGCGGGTCCGCCCGCACCGAGCCAGTGCTCCGCCGTGGTCCACTTCGCCGCACCCGAACGGCCCCACACCGCGCGCGGCGGCACCTGCACGGCCGGCACCAGGAAGCTCCCGGCGTAACCCAGCGCCGTGGCGTCGCGGTCCGGCCACCGTGCGCCGAGCAGGTCGCTGATCTCGCGCCGGGTGCGCGGCTGCTCCTCCAGCAGCGCGGTGACGGCCTCGCTGAACTCGGCGACGTCGAGCCCGTCCATCACGAACCCGAACGGCGAGGACGCGAACCGGCGGTGCAGGAACGGCCGCAGCAGCGGTTCGAACCGGCCGTGGTCGGCGGCGGTGACCAGGTGGATCGTGGCGCGGTGCAGCGACGCCCGGACCACCCGCCGGTCCAGCAGCAGCGATCCCAGCTCGTCGGCCCGGAACGACCGGATCCGCGACCACAGGCCGTAGTAGGGCGAGAACGGCTCCTGCGCCTGCATCCCGACCAGGTGTTCCACCACGTCGCACGTGGTCCGGTCGGCCCGTTCCAGCAGGAACTGGCGGTGCAGGGTCGCCCGGTTCAACGCCCGGGTGGTCAGCTTCTCGGTCACGGGTCCACGTTAGCCGGCATTGCGGACAGTTCCTGTCCTGGGTGACGGGTGTTCACGTTCGGGTGGGGTCGCCAGTTCGGGGACGCGGACCGAGCGGGTGCGTCACGCGGTGCCGTTGACCTCCCGGCGCAGCGCGACGGCGTCCGCACGGACACGCTCGGGTGGTTCGCGGTCGATCAGGGCGCGGCGCATCAGGGCGGCCACGGCGGGTTGGTGGGTGGGCGTGAAGCCGCGGCGGGTGATCTCCTGGGTGCCGATGCGCAGGCCGCGCAGCCCTTCGTCGATGCGCTGCCACGGCAGGCTGATACCGCTGAGGTAGATGCCCGCGTCGCCGAGCAGCACGGCCGCCGCGTCGCCGCCGCCGAGGGAGAGGGCGTCGACGGCCAGGTGGTGGGAGCGGGTGAACACGCCGTCGTGGCGGGCGACGTCGAACCCGTTGTCGGCCAGTGCCCTGCCCAGCGCCTGCGCGTTGGCGACGCACGCCCGCGCGTAGTCGGGGCCGGTCTCGGCGAGTTCGGCGGCGGTGACGGCCAGCGCGCCGAGGCGTCCGGCGTCGTAGTTGGCGAGCATCCCGGGGTAGGCGACGGTCGAGACGCGTTCGGCCAGGTCGGCGTCGCGGGTGACGACGCAGCCGCCGGACGGGCCGCCGAACGACTTGTAGGTGGAGAACGTCATCAGGTGCGCGCCCTCGTGCAGGGGCCGCTGGAACTGCTTGCCGGCGACGAGCCCGGCCATGTGCGAGGCGTCGTAGAGCAGGATCGCGCCGACCTCGTCGGCGGCGGCGCGCACCGCGGCGACGTCGTGCGGGAACAGCATCAGGCTCGCGCCGATCACCACGATCCGCGGCCGGTGCACCCGCAGGAACCCGGGCAGCTTCCCGTAGTCGATGTCGAGCTCGTCGGGCAGGTACGGCAGGTCGACCACGGTGAGGCCGCGGATGGCGGGCACGCCTTGGGCGTGGTGGCTGGCGTGGCCGCCGGCGAACTCGGGCAGCACCGCGATCTTGTCGCCGGCGCGGGCGAACGCGGTGTAGACGGCGAGGTTGGCCAGCGTGGCGCTCTGCAACCGGACCTCGGCGAACCGGCCTTCCATGAGCGAGGCGACGAGCAGCGGCGCGAGGACTTCGAGGGTGTCCAGGTGGTCGAGGCCGACCTGGTACTTCTCGCCGGGCCAGCCCATGCTCGGCCGGCTGGACACGCCGGCGGCGACGGCCGACGCGGCGGCGGGGCTGAGCACGTTGGTGCCCGCGTAGAGGACGATCCCGTCGTCGTCGACCTGGGCGGCGTGGGCTTCGAGGGCTTTGCGCACGGTGCCCGCGACACCGGCGGCGGACAGGTCGGTGCCGACGGCGGCCTCGACCTCGGCGAGCCTGCGTTGCGCCTGCGGCGAGGCCCAGGGGGCGATCCTGCTGTTCGTCACGATCGGCACGCTAGGGCGTCGGCGCGGGGTGGGGCGACCGTCCGGGGACTGGAGTTGTTCCTACAGTTGTCGGAATGCAGGAGCTGCTGGACGAGCTGTCCCTGGTGCTGGGACGCGGGGTGTCGGTGGACGACGTGGCGGGCCGGGTGGTGGGGCACAGCGCCCAGACCGACGACGTGGACCAGGCCCGGGTGCGGGCGATCCTGACCAGGCGGGTGCCGGCGGACGTGGCGGCGTGGCAGGAGCAGCACGGCATCGCGGGGGCGACGGGACCGGTGCGGGTGCCGGCGAACCCGGCGTTGGGGTTCGAGCAGCGGGTGGGGTTCCCGTTGCGGCACAACGGTGTGCTCGTCGGCTACCTGTGGGTGCTCGGTGACGTGCCGGAGCTCGACCTGGGTGGCAGGCTGGTGGCGTTGGCGGCGCGGGTGCCCGCCGGTGAGCGGACGCCGGTGCGGGTGGTGGTGGCGTTGCAGCCGCGGGTGGTGCGCACGGTGCCCGCCGGTGACGTCCTGCCGGACCTGTCGGGGCACGTCGGGATCAGCGATCCGCACCCGCCGGACCGGGCCGGCGCGGCGTACCGGCAGGCGTTGGCGGCGGCGGAGCTGGCGCGGCTGGACCCGGCGTTGCCCGACGTGGTGCGGTGGTCGGAGCTGGGCGCGTACCGGTTGTTGCTCGGCGCGGCGCCGGAGGAGGTGCTGGCGGGGCTGTCGGAGGTGCTGCTGCGCACGTTGGAGGTGTACCTGGACGCGGGCTGCGAGGTCCGGGTCGCGGCACAGCGCCTGCACCTGCACCGCACCAGCCTGTACTACCGGCTGGGCCGGATCGCCGAGCTGACCGGCCGCGACCTGGCCGACGGCGGTGCCCGGCTGGAGCTGCACCTGGCGCTCAAGCTCGTCCGGTTGGCGCGGCGCGCGTAGGGTCGACCGGGTGCTGCTGTGGATCAACGGCCCTTTCGGGGGTGGCAAGACGCAGACCGCGCACGAGATCCGGCGCAGGCTGCCGGGCAGCTTCCTCAGCGATCCCGAGCACGTCGGGTTCGCGCTGCACCGGATGACGCCACCCGCGCTGCGCGGCGACTTCCAGGACGTGGCGGCGTGGCGGCAGGGCGTGGTCGAGGTGCTGGACCGGGCGTTGACCGGGCACGACGGGGTGATCGTCGTGCCGATGACGGTGGTGGAGCCCGCGTACTTCCGGGAGATCGTCGGCGGGGTGCGCGGCCGCGGCCACGACGTGCGGCACTTCGCGTTGATGGCCGAACGGGAGACCGTGGTGCGGCGGCTGCGGGAACGCGATCTCGTCCACGCGGCGCGCGCCGTGCTCGACCCGGATCGTGCGGGCAGGGGCGCCCCGCGGCGGGAGAGCTCCGCGATGAGGATGCTGGACCGCTGCCTGGAACGGCTGCGCGAGCCGGAGTTCGCCGAGCACGTGTGGACCGACCACCTCACGGTGCCGCAGGTCGCCGATCGCATCGCCGCGTCGGCCGGGCTCGCGTTGAGGCCGAACACCGACGGCCGGCTGCGCGGCGGCCTGCGGCGGACGTGGACTTCGGTGAAGCACATCCGCTTCGGCTAGCGGCGCGACCGGCCGGGCACGACACGATAGTGTGATCGACTTCGCCGACCGATGTCGAGGAGTGACGTGCCCGCCGACCTCGGCCTGCTGCTGTACCTGCCGCACCGCGAGTTGGAGGACCGGGTGTTCGCCGCCCTGGCGGGGGCGGGGTTCGACGACGTGACGCCCGCGCAGGCCAGGGTGTTGCACCGCATCGACCCGGACGGGTCGCGGTTGGCCGAGCTCGCGGAGGCCGCGCGGATCACCAAGCAGACCGCCGGTTTCCTGGTCGACCAGCTCGAACGCGCGGGGTACGTGGAGCGCGGCCCGGATCCGACCGACGCGCGGGCCCGGTTGATCCGGGTGGCCGAGCGGGGGCGGGAGACGATCCCTGTCTGCTCGGCCGCGATCGCGCAGGTCGAGCGGGAGTGGGCCGCGCACCTGGGCAGGCCGCGGATGGCGGCGCTGCTCGACGCGCTGGCCCGGTTGCGCGAGATCACCGACCTCGACCGGTAGTCACACGCAGGCCGGTGGTCGGTGCTGCGGTCCGTGGCGCAGCTCGACGCGGATGTCGTCGTTGTCGGCGAGGACCACCACCGTGCCGCGGTCCCGGGTCCAGCCGTCGGAGACCAGGAAGTACTGGGCGCCGACCTTGTCGAACAGGCGCAGGCCCAGGTAGCGGAACCGGTAGCGGGAGCCGTCGGCGGGCAGGGGTTCCTCGCAGGCGCCGGGCGCGGTGATGTGCAGGCGCTCGGCGGCGTAGACGACGACGGCGGTCTTGCCGAGCACGTCCGCGGCGTAGTCGCGGGCCAGGTCGACGCCCCTGACCTCGGCGTAGTTGCCCGCCGACCAGAACAGCGACAGCGACACCACGGCGAAGGCGAGCACCCTGGTCCAAGCGGGGTGGGTGTCGGGGCGGCGCAGCAGGCTGCCGTACAGCGACAGCAGGATCCCGCCGCCGACCGCGAGCGGGAACGCGTAGAAGCTGGTGACCGGGAACAGCAGGCCGAGCACGACGGTCAGGGCGGGCAGGAGCAGCCAGGCCGCCGCCAGCACGGCCGACAGCGCCCGTCCGGCCTTGCCGGGTCTCGCGCCCGCCGCGCGCACGCGGGGTTCCAGCCAGCGGCAGACCAGGGCGATCACCACGACGACGGCCAGCAGCAGGAACACCGGCCCGACGCTGCGCAGCACGTAGTCGGTGGTGGACATGCCGAGCACGGCGCTGTCGATGCCCAGCTCGCGGGCCTGCACGTCGCTGCGCCGCCAGCCGAAGTACACCAGCAGTCCGGTGATCACCGTGACGTTGGCCAGCGCCTCGCCGACGCGACGCACCGCGTCCGGCTGGTCGGCGCCGGCCTTGGCGTCGGGAGCGTCCCGGTCGGCCGAGCCGGTCATGACGTCGTCGTGGTCGCCGTGCGGGTGCGCGTCGTCGTGCTGGTGGGCGTGGTGGTCGTGACCGTGGTGGTCGTGGTGGTGGCTTCGTTCGAGTCGGTGCGCGGGTCGTCTTTGGCCTGCCGGTCGGGCCACTCGGGTGGCGAGCCCTTGGTGCAGGCGAAGCTCCCGGGGTCGCGTTGGTCGAGGACGCTGCGCACGGCCTGGTAGGTCGGGCAGTCGACCGGCTCCGTGGACCCGAACTCCAGGTTCCAGCGGTGGCGGGCAATGCGCCCGTACATCGCGCGGGCCTGGGACTCGTCGCCCATGCAGAGGTCGATGGCGGCCTGGTAGAGCAGCACGTTGCGGGGACTCAACATCCCTTTCCACGCGCCACGGTCGAGGAATTCCTGGGCCGCCTGGCAGTTCCGGTCCCTGGCCAGACGCTGGTACACGATGTCCTCGTTGGTTGCGATGGACGAGGGGCCTTCGGGCAGAAACCAGCCATAACGGGTACCGGTCGCGGTCTCGCCGCCGGTCTCGCCGCCGGTCGTGCCGGTCGTCTCCCCGCCGGTCGTGCCGCCCGTTTCACCACCGCTGCCGGTGGTCCGGGTGGTGGTGGTCGCCGAGTCGGTCGTGGTGCGGCCGGTCGGGCTGCCGAACACCCCGCTCCCGCACGCGGCGACGCCGAGTGCGACCGCCACCGCGAACGTGCTGCGTGCGATGTGTGGCCACATGGTGTCGGCCTCCCTTCGCCCCTCACTGTGAGGAGGGTCCGACGGAGGGAGGAGTACCGCGACCTGTGTCCCCTTTCGGGTGATTCGTGGTGGTCGTCAGGACGACAGGAAGCGGTCCAGGACGCGGGTGCCGAACCGCAGGCCCTCCACGGGCACGCGTTCGTCCACGCCGTGCGGCATGGCGCGGTAGTCGTAGCCGGGCGGCAGGGACAGCGGCGCGAAGCCGTAGCAGTCGATGCCCAGCCGGCTGAACGCCTTGGCGTCGGTCCCGCCGCCCATGCAGTAGGGCACGACCACGGCGTCGGGGTCCTCGGCGCGCAGGGCGGCGGCCATCGCGTCGAACCACGGCGAGTCGATCGGCGCCTGCACGGGCGGTTCGTCGGCGATGAACTCGCGCCGCACGTCGGTGCCGAGCGCGACGTCGATGGAGGCGAGCAGCTCGTCCACGGTGCCGGGCAGGGTGCGCACGTCCAGTTCGGCGGTGGCGCTGCCGGGGATCACGTTCACCTTGTAGCCAGCCCGCAGCACGGTGGGCGTGACGCTGTTGCGGATCGTGTTCTCGACCAGCTTCGCGGCGGAGCCGAACCGGGCGATGGTGGCGTCGACGTCGGTCAGGTCGACCGGGACGTCGAGCGCCGCTCCGACGCGTTCGATGAACGCCCGCACGGTGGGCGTGAGCCGCACGGGGTGCTCGATGGCGGCGACGCGGGCGAGCGCGGCCAGCAGTTTCACCACGGCGTTGTCGTCGTTGCGCCGCGACCCGTGCCCGGCCCGGCCGGTGGCGGTGAGCCGCAGGTGGGAGGTGCCGCGTTCGGCGGTGCCGATGGGGTAGACGCGGTGCTCGCCGACGGGGTAGCAGTAGCCGCCGGACTCGCTGATGGCGGTGGCGCAGCCGGCGAAGAAGTCGGCGTGGTGGTCGACCAGCCAGTGCGCGCCGAACTCGCCGCGGTCCTCCTCGTCGGCGACGAACGCGAGCACGATGTCGCGGCGGGGCCGGCGGCCCTCGCGGGACCAGCCGCCCAGCACGGCCAGCACCATGGCGATCATGTCCTTCATGTCGACCGCGCCGCGGCCCCACAGGTAGCCGTCGCGTTCGATCCCGGCGAACGGCGGCACGCTCCACTCGGCGGCGTCGGCGGGCACCACGTCCAGGTGCGCCTGCACGAGCAGCGCGGGCAGGTCGGGTTCGGTGCCGGGCACGCGGGCCAGCACGTTGCCGCGGCGTGGCGCCGGTTCGAGCACGGTGGCGGGCACGCCGACCGCGTCCAGGTGGCCGGCGACGAACTCGGCGGCCTCCCGTTCACCGGCGGACCGACCGCCGCCGTGGTTGGTGGTGTCGAACCGCAGCAGCGCTGCGCACAGATCGACGACGTCCTCAGCCATAGATACCCTCCACCGCCCCCGCCGCGATCGCGGTGACGACCTTGAACGCCTGCATCGCCAGTGTCATGGAGGCCGCGTCGAACCCGACCCGGCGTGCTCCGGTCTGCTCCACCGTAGGCACGACCGCCGCGGCGGCCGCCAGGTGGGTGGCGTCGAACTCCACCTCGACGCGGTGCGGCGCGACCGTACCCGGCCGGTGACCGGCGCGGCGCATGGCGATTTCGGCGGCGGAGGTGATCAGTTCGGAGGTCACCCCAGGGGGCGAGCAGAGCGCGGCGTAGCGGCTCACGCACTCCTTGACGGCGACGAGCCCGGCGTCGGGCGCGTAGTCGCGGGCGTCGTCGCAGGCCTTGTCGTCGCCGGTCACCAGCAGCACCGGGACGCCGTGCTCGGCGGCCAGGGCGGCGTTGAGCCTGCCCTCGCTCGCGGGCACGCCGTCCAGCCACACACCGGTGATGGAGTTCTCCAGGTAGGTGTGCGCGAGCACGCCCTCTTGGCCCGCGCCCGCGTGGTAGCCGAGGAACACCACGCCGTCCACGCCGGAGTCGATGCCCTGCATCATCGACAGCGGCTTGTGCCGTCCGGTGAGCAGCCGGGCGCGCGGGTCGAGGTCCTCCAGCAGCAGGTTGCGCTGGGAGGAGTGGGCTTCGTTGACGATCACGTCGGTCGCGCCGCCCGCGTGGGCGCCGGCGACGCAGGCGTTGACGTCACCGGTGAACAGCCGGCGGAACCGCTGCCACTGCTCGGTCTGCGGGACGACGTCGGCGGTCCAGGTGACCCCCGTCGCCCCTTCCATGTCCGCCGAGATCAGGATCCGCATGGGTTCACCGTACCGAGGCCATGTCGGTTCTTGACGCAAGCGTCACCATAGTGGTTACTTCTTGACTTCCACGCACGGGCGGGAGGCGGTCACTGTGGGTATCCGGCGATTCGGTGCGGTCACGGCGGCGATGACTTTGGTGGTGTTGCTCGCGCCCACGCCGGCGCGGGCGCAACAGGCGGTGACCCTGAGGGTGGCCATCATCCAGCAGGTGGATTCGCTCAACCCGTTCCTGTCGATCTTCCAGGCCGGCACCGAGGTCGGCAGGCTGATGTACGACTACCTGACCGCCTACGACGTCAAGGACCAGCGCCCGGTGGAGGGCCTGGCCGACCGGTGGGAGTCCTCGGAGGACCGGCTGACGTGGACCTTCCACATCCCCGAGGGCAAGAAGTGGTCCGACGGGAAGCCGATCACCGCCAAGGACGCGGCGTTCACCTACGACCTGATGATGCGCGACGAGACCGCCGCCACGGCCAACGGCAGCTTCACCGCCGACTTCGAGTCCGTCACCGCCACCGACGACCGCACGCTGGTGATCAAGACCAAGCAGCCGCAGGCGACCATGCTGGCGCTGGACGTGCCGATCGTGCCCGCGCACGTGTGGTCCGGGGTCACCGACATCGGCGAGTACCGCAACGACCAGACCCCCGTGGTGGGCAGCGGGCCGTTCGTGCTGACCGAGTACAAGGCCAACGAGTTCATCCGTTTCAAGGCCAACGAGGGCTACTGGCGGGGCGCGCCGAAGTACGACGAGCTGACCTTCACCTACTACAAGTCCGCCGACGCCGCGGTGCAGGCGTTGGGCAAGGGCGAGGTCGACCTGGTCAACCGGATGGGTCCGGCGCAGTTCGACTCGCTCAAGGACAAGAGCGGCATCACGCGCAACCAGGCGCAGGGGCGCCGCTTCAACGAACTGGTGATCAACTCGGGTGCGGCGACGCGCACCGGTGAGCCGATCGGCGACGGCCACCCGGCGTTGAAGGACGTCGTGGTGCGCCGGGCGATCGCCAAGTCGCTGGACCTGGACGCGATCATCGAGCGGGTCAACGGCGGCTACGCGCAGCGCGGCACCGGCCCGATCCCGCCGGTGTTCGCCGACTACCACCTCACGCCCGAGTCGGTCCACCCCCACGACCCGGCGGCGGCGAACGCCGAGCTGGACCGGGCGGGGTACGCGCGCGGCGCGGACGGCATCCGGGTCTCGCCGCAGGGCAGGCGGATGGAGCTGCGGCTGCTCGGGCACGCCGGCCGTGCCTACGACGAGCAGACCGGCGAGTTCGTCAAGCGGTCGCTGGCCGACCTGGGCATCGTGGTCGACGTGCAGGTCGTGTCGGACAACCAGCTCAACGAGTCCAGCACGGCCGGGACGTTCGACCTGGTGTTCTCCGGCTGGGGCACCAACCCCGACCCGGACTTCATCCTGTCGCTGCACACGTGCGGCCAGCGGCCCAACGCCGACGGCAAGGGCGGCACCACCGACACGTTCTTCTGCGACCCGGAGTACGACGCCCTCTACGCCCGGCAGCGCACCGAGTTCGACCCGGCCAAGCGGCGTGAGCTGGTGCTGGAGATGCAGCAGCGGTTCTACGACCAGGTCCCGGCGGTGATCCTGGGCTACGACAACGCGCTGGAGGCCTACCGCAGCGACAAGTTCGCCTCGTTCCCCGTGCAGCCCGACCCCGGCGGCGTGATCATGGCGCAGAACGGGGTGTGGGGGTACTACGGCGCCACGCCGGTCTCGGCGACCGGCGGGGACACCGGGTCCGACACCGGTCTGGTGGTGGGCGTGGTCGGCGGCGCGTTGCTCGTGCTGGTCGGCGGCGCGTGGCTGGTGGGTCGGCGGCGCGGGCTGCGCGCGGAGGACCGCGAGTGATCCGGCACCTGGCGGGCAAGGTCGGCGGCGCGCTGGTCAGCCTGCTGTTCGTGGTGACGCTGGGCTTCCTGCTGTTCCGGGTGATCCCCGGCGACCCGGTGGTCGCGATGACGCGGGGCCGTCCGGTCACCGGCGACCAGATCGCGGAGCTGCGCGTGCGGCTGGGCGTGGACAAGCCGTTGACCGAGCAGTTCCTGGACTACCTGGCGGCGGCCGCGCGCGGCGACTTCGGCACCTCCTACGTCTACAGCCGGCCGGTGCTGGAGCTGATCGGCGAACGGCTGTGGCCGACCGTGCTGCTGACCGGCACGTCGACCGTGCTGGCCGTGGTGATCGGGCTGTGGCTGGGCATCCGGGGCGCGTGGCGGCGCGGGTCGCGGTCGGACCGGATCTCCACGGGGCTGGCGCTGGCGCAGTGGGCGATGCCGACGTTCTGGTTGGGGATGCTGCTGTCGCTGGCCACCGGCGACCTGTTCCCCAGCGGCGGCATGCGCTACCCGGACACGCCGCCGGACTTCCTGTCGCAGGCGCTGGACGTCGCCCACCACATGGTGCTGCCGTGCCTGACCATGATCGCGGTGGTCTACGCGCAGTACCTGCTGGTGATGCGGTCCTCGCTGCTGGAGGAGATGCACGCCGACTACCTGACCACGGCGCGCGCGAAGGGGTTGCGCGAGGACCTGGTGCGCCGCCGCCACGCCGTGCCCAACGCGCTGCTGCCGACCGTGACGCTGGTGTTCCTGCACCTGGGGCTGGTGGTGTCGGGGGCGATCACGGTGGAGACGGTGTTCTCCTGGCCCGGGTTGGGCCTGTTGACCTACGAGGCGCTGACCGGGCCGGACCTGCCGCTGCTGCAGGGCACGTTCGTGGTGCTGGCGGGAGCGGTGATCACCATGAACGTGTTCGCGGACCTGCTGTACCGGGTGCTGGACCCGCGGGTGCGTGCGGCATGACGGCGATCGCGTGGCAGCGGCGGCGCGCCGCGGCGGGTGCGACGTGGCGGGAGTTCGCCTCCCAACGCGGCGGCCTGGCCGGGTTGGTCGGGCTGGCCGTGATCACGGTGCTGGCGGTGCTCGCGCCGCTGGTGACCGACGCGTCGGGGCTGGACGTGACGCGGGTGACCGCGCGGCCGTGGGAGCCGCCGTCCTCGGAGCACTGGCTGGGCACCGACCACAACGGGCGGTCGGTGCTGCTGCTGACGTGGTGGGGCACGCGGATCTCGCTCGTGGTGGGTCTCGCGGCCACGGTGTTGTCGGTGCTGATCGGTACCGTGGTCGGGATCGCGGCGGCGCACTTCGGTGGGTGGGTGTCGGCGGTGCTGATGCGGTTCACCGACTTCTTCCTGGTGCTGCCGTCGTTGGTGCTGGCGATCGCGTTGTCGACCGTGCTGCCGCGCGGGCTGGGCACGATCGTGCTGGCCATCGGGGTGACGGCGTGGCCCGCGACGGCGCGGCTGGTGCGGGCGCAGACGCTGGCGGTGGAGGCGCGGCCGTTCATCGAGCGGGCGCGGGCATTGGGCGGCGGGCACGGTCACGTGATCGGCCGGCACGTGCTGCCCGCGGTGCTGCCGCTGGTGTTCGTGAACACGACGTTGACGGTGGCCAGCGCGATCGTGGCGGAGTCGACCCTGTCGTTCCTCGGGTTGGGCGACCCGACGCGGGTGTCGTGGGGATCGTTGCTGCACGCGGCGAACATGCACGGCGCGGTGTCGCAGCGGGCGTGGTGGTTCCTGGTGCCGCCCGGTCTGGGCGTGGTGTGCGTGGTGCTGGCGTTCACGCTGTGCGGGCGGGCCCTGGAGACGGTGCTCAACCCGAGGCTGAAGGGGGAGCGGTGAGCAGCCTGCTGGAGTTGCGGGACCTGAGCGTGCACTACCGGGGCGCGCGCGGCGAGGTGACGGCCGTGCGGTCGGTGTCGCTCGCGCTCCAGGCGGGGCAGACGCTGGGGCTGGCGGGCGAGTCGGGCTGCGGCAAGTCGACCGTGGCCATGTCGGTGCTGCGGCTGCTGCCCCGCAACGCCCGCGTCGAGGGGCGGGTGCTGCTCGACGGGGAGGACGTGCGGGGCATGTCGTGGGGCCGGCTGCGCGCGGTGCGGTGGGCGGCGGCGTCGGTGGTGTTCCAGGGCGCGATGCACGCGTTGAACCCGGTGCACCGGGTGGGCGAGCAGATCGCCGAGCCGATGCGGCTGCACGGCGTCACCGGGTCGGTGTCGGCGCTGCTGGAGCAGGTGGACCTGCCCGCGCGGGCGGCCCGCGCCTACCCGCACGAGCTGTCCGGCGGGCAGAAGCAGCGGGTGATGATCGCGATGGCGCTGGCGTGCGAGCCGCGGCTGGTCATCGCCGACGAGCCCACCACGGCGCTGGACGTGGTGGTGCAGGCGCAGGTGCTGGACGTGCTGACCCGGCTGGTGTCCGAGCGCGGCATCGGGTTGGTGATGATCAGCCACGACCTGTCGGTGCTGGCCTCGACGTGCGACCGGCTGGCCGTGATGCGGCACGGTCAGGTCGTGGAGGAGGGCCCGGCGCGGGAGGTGATCACCTCGCCGACCCACCCGCACACCCAGGCGCTGGCCGCCGCGTTCCCGACCGTGGGCGATCCGGCGTCACGGCACGTCGCCCCGTCCGAGGTGCCCGCCGACGGGCCGGTGCTGCTGCGCGCCGAGGGTGTGCGGGTGGACTTCGGCGCGACCACCGCCGTGGCCGGGGTGGACCTGGAGGTGCGGGCGGGCGAGATCGTCGCCCTGGTCGGCCAGTCCGGGTCGGGCAAGACCACCCTCGCCCGCACGCTGCTCGGCCTGCAGAAGCCGACCTCCGGCCGGGTGCTGTTCGAGGGTGCCGAGATCCCGCGCTCGGCGTCGCGCCTGCGTGCCTACCGGCGGCAGGTGCAGCTGGTGCTGCAGGACCCGACGAGCGCGCTGAACCCGCGGCACTCGGTGTACGAGTCGGTCGCGGAGGGTCTGCGGATCCACCGGGTGCCCGGTGACGAGGCCGAGCGGGTGGCCGCCGCGTTGTCGCAGGCCGAGCTGCGCCCACCGGAGCTGTTCTTCCCGTCGTTGCCGCACGAGCTGTCCGGCGGCCAGCGCCAACGCGTGGTGATCGCGGGCGCGTTGGCGCTGGGGCCGCGGCTGCTGATCGCCGACGAGCCGGTGGCGTCGCTGGACGCCTCCGTGCGCGGCGAGATCCTGGCGCTGCTGCTGCGGCTGCGCCGTGAACTGGGCCTGGCCGCGCTGGTGATCACCCACGACCTGGGCCTGGCGTGGACCATCGCCGACCGGGTCGCCGTGATGTACCGGGGCGAGCTGGTGGAGCAGGGCACGGTGGAGCAGGTGCTGCTGTCACCACGGCACGACTACACCCGCACCCTGCTCGCGGCCGTGCCGCACGACCACCGCAGCACCCGGCCGACCTGGACCACCGCGGCACCCGACGACCCACGTCGTCCCCGCCCCGACCCGGTCACAGGTACCGCTTGAGCTCCCGCTTCGCCAACGACATGCGGTGCACCTCGTCGGGCCCGTCGGCCAGGCGCAGCGTCCGCGCCGCGGCCCACAGCTCGGCCAGCGGGAAGTCCTGGCTTACGCCGCCCGCGCCGTGCGCCTGGATCGCCTTGTCCAGCACCCACTCCGCCATGATCGGCGTGCCGATCTTGATCGCCTGGATCTCGGTGTGCGCGCCCTTGTTGCCGACGGTGTCCATCAGCCACGCCGTCTTGAGCACCAGGAGCCTGGCCTGCTCGATGCGCACCCGCGCCTCGGCGATCCACTCCTGCACCACGCCCTGCCGCGCGATGGGTTGGCCGAACGCGACCCGCGAGACGGCGCGGCGGCACAGGAGCTCCAGCGCGCGTTCGGCGATGCCGATCAGCCGCATGCAGTGGTGGATGCGGCCGGGGCCCAGGCGGGCCTGGGCGATCGCGAAGCCCTCGCCCTCGCCGGCGATGAGGTTGTCGGCGGGCACGCGGACGTCCTCGAACACGATCTCGGCGTGGCCGCCGTGGGAGGCGTCGGTGTAGCCGAACACGTGCATGCCGCGCTTGACGTGCACGCCCGGCGTGTCGCGCGGCACCAGGATCATGGCCTGCTGGCGGTGCCGTTCGGCGTCGGGGTCGGTCTTGCCCATCACGATGAAGATCGCGCAGTTCGGGTTCATCGCGCCCGAGGACCACCACTTGCGGCCGTTGACGACGTACTCGTCGCCGTCGCGCACGATGCTGGTGGCGATGTTGGTGGCGTCGGAGGACGCGACGTCGGGCTCGGTCATGCAGAACGCGGACCGGATCTCGCCGTCCAGCAGGGGCCGCAGCCACTGCTTCTTCTGCTGCTCGGTGCCGAACATCGTCAGCACCTCCATGTTCCCGGTGTCCGGCGCGGCGCAGTTGAGCGCCTCGGGCGCCAGGTGCGGACTGCGGCCGGTGATCTCGGCCAGCGGCGCGTACTGCAGGTTCGTCAGGCCACCGCCGTGCTCGGCGTCGGGCAGGAACAGGTTCCACAGGCCCTGCCTGCGGGCCTCGGCCTTCAGCTCCTCCAGCACCGCCGGCCGGGCCCACGGGTCCTCGGCCTCGGCCAGCTGCCGCTCGGCGACCGGTTCGGCGGGGTAGACGAACTCGTCCATGAACCGCAGCAGCCTGCCGCGCAGTTCCTCGGTCGTGGCGTCGTAGGCGAAGTCCATCAGTGCTCCCCTGAGCTCGCGGCGAGTCCCTGCCGGACCAGCGGCAGGATGAGTTGGCCGATCTGGTCGAACCCCGCGCCCACGGTCTTGCCGCGGGTGAAGCGGAAGTGGATGCCTTCGAGGATCACGGCGAGCTTGAAGTACGCGAACGCCGTGTACCAGGCCAGGTTGCCGGTGTCGGCGCCGCTGCGCTCGGCGTAGCGGCGCACCAGCTCCTCGGTGCCGGCGAACCCGGGCAGCGTGGGCACGGTACCGGTGATCGGGTCGTCCTCCCGCCCGTCGCCCTCCCGCGCGCCGATGCCGTTCCAGTACACGCACAGCAGGCCGACGTCGGCGAGCGGGTCGCCCAGCGTCGCCATCTCCCAGTCGAGCACCGCGCTGATGTCCAGCGGGTCCCGGGTGACCAGGACGTTGTCCAGCCGGTAGTCGCCGTGCACGATCGTGGCGCGCGCGGAGTCGGGGACGCTGCCGGCGAGCCGGTCGCGCAGCTTGTCGATGCCGGGCAGCTCGCGGCTGCGGGAGGCGTCCAGCTGCTTGCCCCAGCGGGCGACCTGGCGCGTGAGGAACCCGTCGGGGCGGCCGAAGTCGGCCAGGCCGACCTCGGCCGGGTCGACGGCGTGCAGGTCGGCGAGCACCTCGACCAGCCGTTCGGACAGGACGCGGGCGGAGTCGGGGGTCAGCCACGGGCACTGGTCGCGGTGCCGCAGCGCCACGCCCGGCACCTCTTCCATCAGGTAGAACGGCGCGCCGATGACGTCGGCGTCCTCGCACAGCAGCTCGACGCGCGGCACCGGCACGGCGGTGTCGGCCAGCGCCTTGATCACCCGGTGTTCGCGGGACATGTCGTGGGCGGTGGCGAGCACGTGCCCCAGCGGCGGGCGGCGCAGCACCCAGCGCTGGTCGCCGTCGGTGATCCGGTAGGTCAGGTTGGACCGGCCGCCGGGGATGAGTTCGCCGGTCAACGGGCCGGTACTCAGGTGGGCGGCGAGCCGGTCGAGGTCCAGGCCGGGCAGTCCGGTCATGCGGCGACCCCCCTGAGCCGGGTGATCACGGCGCGCGTCGAGTCGGCGTCGGTGTGCCGGTGGGCGTGCAGGCCGACCGCCTGCGCCGCCTCGACGTTGACCGGCGCGTCGTCGAAGAACACGCACCGGTGGGCGGGCAGGCCGATCAGGTCCAGGGTGTGGTGGAAGATGCGCGGGTCCGGCTTGCGCAGCCCGACCCGGCCGCTGATCACGATCGTGTCGAACAGCTCCAGCAGCAGCTCTTCGGGGTAGCCCTCGCCCCAGCTGTTGGACAGCAGCACGGTCCGCAGGCCGTCGGCGCGCAGTTCGCGGACCAGCTCCACCATCTCCGGGTCGGGGTCGGCGCTGCCGAACATGCGGCGCAGCAGGCCCTCGGCCGCGACCTCGTGCCCGTCGAGGGTGAGCAGCTCCGCCGCCAGCAGTGCCTCGAACTCCGCGACCGTCAGTTCGCCGGTCTCCAGGCGGGCGACCGGGTTGTCGGGCGCCGCGTCCCGGGCCATCCAGTTCCGGATCGCCCGGCGGTAGCGGTCCTGGTCGATGTTCTCCGAAGCCAGCCAGTCGTCGATGAAGGTGGGCACGGAGACCGTGAGCACGCCACCCCAGTCCAGCACCACCGCGTCGATGCGCCGTTCGTCCACGCCGCGAGGGTACCGACCGGTCGGTATGTAGGCAACCCGTGGCGGTCGGCGCCCATTTCGGGAAAACGTGAACGCGGTGTTCGCATTTGACAACCGGGTAATTTCCGGGGCATTGTCCCGCTTGTCGGAGAAACACCCTTTTTACGGCCCTCACCAGGGCTTGTTCGACGTGCGCGGAGGTCGGGATGCCTGTTCTGGTCACCGGTGCGACCGGCACCGTAGGACGGTGCGTGGTGCGCCGACTGCTCGACGCGGGCGAGTCGGTGCGTGCGCTGACGCGTGATCCGGCGAGGGCCCGGTTGCCGGCGTCGGTGGAGGTGGTGGCGGGTGACTTCACCGACCCGTCGTCGCTGCGCGCGGCGTTGCGCGGGGTGCGGCGGGTGCACCTGGTGTCGATGGAGGGTGACGGTCCCGCGATCGTGGACGAGCTGGTGCGGGCCGGTGTGCGGCGGCTGACGCACCTGGGGCACGACGACCCGAGCCGCTCCGACGACGACCCGCTGGAGTCCTGGCACCGGGTGTTCCACCGGGCGATCGAGTCGTCCGGGATGGAGTGGACGCACCTGTTCCCCGGCGAGTTCATGGCCAACACCAGGGAGTGGGCCTCCTCGATCCGCGCTCAGGGCGTGGTGCGGGCGCCGTTCGGCGACTGGAACAGCGCCATGGTGCACGAGGACGACATCGCGGCGATCATCGTGACGGCGTTGTCGCAGGACGGGCACGCCGGGCGGACCTACCAGCCGACCGGCCCGGAGCCGGTGCGGCGGCGGGACGCGGTGCGGATGATCGGCGAGGCGATCGACCGTGAGGTCGGGTTCGTGGAACTGACCCCGGACCAGGCCCGTGACCTGTGGCGGGAGGTGTACCCGCCCGAGGTGGTCGAGTGGTTCCTGGAGATGGGCCGGTACCCCGACGGCAACGCCTGGGTGTCGCCCGACGTGGAGCGGGTGCTGGGCCGTCCGGGCCTGACGTTCGACCGGTGGGCGCGCGACCACGCCGCCGACTTCCGCTGAACCACGTCCGGTTGCGCGTGATCAGGTCAGGTCAGGTCAGGTGCGGTCGGGTCTGGTTGGGCGTGGTCCGGTGTAGTGGGCTCGGGTCCGGTGTGGTGACGGGTCGCGTCCGACGGACCGGTGCGCGGGTCTGGGTCAGGTCGGTTCGGGCCGTGCGTTGCGCAGGCGGATGCCGCTGAACCCGAGCGTGCTCGCGGTCACCCGGTGCCAGAACGGCCACAGGTCGGTCGTCAGCCGCAGTTCGATGCCCGCTTCCTCGTGCAACGCGAGCAGGTCGCCGACCGGCTCGGGCGGGCCGAGCGGTGCGACGGGTTCGGTGGCCACGTGGGCGTTGGGCGGGTCGCCGAACGGCCGGAACGCTCGTGCGTCGAACCGGTAGGCGTACAGGCGGGCGGTCCGCAGCCGGTCCAGCCAGCCGAACTCGATCACGTGCACCCGTTCGGCGCCCAGCCACGCCCGGTCCTCGGCGCGGGTGGTCGGCTCCGCCCACGCCATCGCGCGCGGGCACTGGCGCGGGAACCAGTAGTCGGGCGAGCGCCGGTGGTCCACGGCCCACACGTAGGCCTCGGGCTGTCGTGCCGTCGCCGCGACGTGCGGTTCGAACCGGGTGATCGTGGGGTCTTCGGAGAAGTGCAACACTTCGCCGGGCGCCGGTCGCATGACCGGCGATCTTCGCGCACGCCCGCGGGCACCGGCCACCGAATTCCGCCGGATTCGTACGCACCCGACATGCCCGCGCCCGCCGGTCCGTGTGACCAGTCCGCACACGACATGCGTGCTCGGGCCGTCTCCCCGCCTGGCGTGTACCTCGGCGTGTGCGCACCGGCCGTGTATCCGTCGGGCGTGTGCACTGGCGGTGGGTCCGTCGGTCGGGCATGTGCGTCCCGAACGTGGCCGCTGTTCTTGGTGGTGCGATGTGCACCGGGCCTACCTGCCGTAGACCCGGTGCACATCCGGCATCCGACGGCGTCGGGTCGTCAGGCGTTGATCTCCTTGGGTGCGCCGTCGGTCTGGCCGATGGTGATCTTGCGCGGCTTCGCCTTCTCCGCGACGGGGATGCGCAGCGTCAGCACGCCGGAGTCGTAGTCGGCCTTGATCCGGTCGACGTCGAGCGAGTCACCGAGGAACAGCTGGCGGGAGAACACGCCCAGCGGTCGCTCGGACAGCTGCATCTCGACGTCGTCGGTGCGGTTCGGGCGACGCTCCGCCTTGACGGTCAGGATGTTGCGCTCGACGTCGAGGTCGATCGCGTCCGGCGCGACACCGGGCAGGTCGAACTCGACCACGAACTCGTCACCGGCACGGTAGGCGTCCATCGGCATGGGCGTGGGCCGCGACCACGTGCCCGGCCCGGTGAGGAACTGCTGCGCGAGCCGGTCGAGCTCCCGGAACGGGTCCGTGCGCATCAACATCGGGAACACCTCCTGGTCTGTGGGGTCAATGCGCTGTCTGCGCTGCCGATTCAGTTCTACCACGTCGTCAAGTCGTTGACAACACCCGACGTCATCGGTAGGTTGACCTCATGGCGATCGGGGACTACGAGACCGTCCGAGAGGCGGCGACCGGGGAAGACCTCAGTGCCGGGCAGGTGCTGTCCGCGCTGGTCCTCCTGCGGCGACTGCGCGAGGAGCTGACCGGATGGGAACCGCAGCTGATCGCCGCGGCGCGCGAGCTGGGCACGAGTTGGGCCGAGCTGGCGCCCGCGCTGGGCGTGGCCAGCAGACAGGCCGCCGAGCGGCGGTACCTGAGGCTGCGCCCGTCGGAGCTGGGCGCGACGGCCGAGGGCCGGGTGCGGGCCGAGCGGGACAAGAGGGCGGCCGACCGGGCGGTGTCGCAGTGGGCGCGCGACAACGCCGCGTCGCTGCGCAGCCTGGCCGGTCAGGTCGGCCGGATGGACATGGTGGTGCACTCGGCGCTGGCGGAGGACGACGCGGTGGCCCTGCTGGAGCCGTTGCTGGCGTCGCTGGGCAAGGTGCGGGACAGCCACCCGGAGCTGGCCGACGAGATCCAGGCCGTCGGCGACCAAGCGGAGGAGGTGCGCCGCGACACCCGGACCTCGCGCAACAACCCGACGCTCCGCGACAACCCCTGACCGCACGCCACCCGTGACGACCCGCCCCCGCCCTCACCCGACCGCCCGTGGACGGCACCTGACCGGGCCGCGCCGCGGACGGCACTTCGAGCGGGCGGCCGCGCGTGGACGGCAGACCGGCGACGAGCGTGCTGCCGACCGCCCAGCCGTGACCACCGCCTGACCACTGCCTGACCGCGCCCGTGACGACCCGCCCCCGACCGGGCTGCGTTGTGACGCCTTGCGTTGTGGCTCCCTGCGTTGTCGGCTCACTGCGGTGCGAGAAGCCGTCGGTGGCAGGCGCGCGGAGGGTAGTCCCGCGCGGTGGTCGGGGGATCAACCGATCGGCTCGGTCGGGGTCGACCTTCCGACGAGGGGATCCGCCCCTTTCGCGGATCGTGGCGTCGGGTTCCTGCTGCCACGGTGGGGAGGTCGTCCACCAGTGCCGGAGGGGAGTCGGGGATGGCGATCTCTGAACGGGCGGTGGCGTTGGTCGCCGTGGCGTCGGCGGTGGTGTTGTCGGCCGCCGCGTCCACGTCGGCCTCGCCGGGCCGGTCGGGTGACTGGGCCACGTGGTCGAAGGACGCGGCCGGTTCGCGGTACGCCGCCGCGGAGTGGCGGATCACGCCGCGCACGGTGTCGAGGTTGACCGTGAAGTGGGCGTTCGCCTTCCCCAAGTCGGCCGCACCGGTGCGCAGTCAGCCCGCGGTGGTCGGCGGGGTCGCGTTCTTCGGCGGGCCGGACGGGAAGTTCTACGCGCGCGACGCGAGGACGGGCGCGCCGGTGTGGACGACGGACCTGTCGGGGATCGCTCCGGGCCCCCGCCCGGCGATCCCGTGGGACAGCCCGTCGGTCTCGGGCGGGCGGGTGTACTTCGGCGACCTGCGGGGGTTCGTGTACTCGCTGGACCAGGCCACGGGCCGCGTGGTGTGGGCGGAGCAGGTCGACGCGCACCCGTCGGCGACGGTGACCAGTTCACCGATCGTGCACGACGGGAAGGTCTACGTCGGCACGTCCAGCGGTGAGAACGCGGCCAACAGCCCGGACGGCACCACCGACGACCCGAACTACCCGTGCTGCACGTTCCGCGGCCACATCGACGCGCTCGACGCGCGCACCGGCGAGCTGGTGTGGCGGCACCACACCGTGCCCGAGCCGCAACCGGTCGGCACGTGGCCGAGCGGCGCGACCCGGTACGAGCCGTCCGGTGCCGGGGTGTGGAGCTCACCGGTGGTGGACCCGCACAGCGGGACGGTCTACGTCGGCACCGGGCAGAACTACACCGGCAGCGCGGGCGACTTCGACACGATGCTCGCCCTGGACCACCGCACGGGCGCGGTGAAGTGGCGCAACCAGGTCACGAAGGCCGACACGTGGCGCGGGTTGTGCAACAGCCCCGACCCGGAGGGCTACTGCCCCGGCCTGAAGGACGGCTCGGCGCTGGACTACGACATCGGCGCGACACCGAACCTGTTCACCGCGGGCGGCCGCAAGCTGGTCGGGGTCGGCCAGAAGTTGGGCGTCTACCACGTGTTCGACGCGGCGACCGGCGAGGTGGTGTGGCGGCGGCAGCTGGGTGTCCCGCTGCCCAGCGGCGGCATCTCGGGCATCCAGTGGGGCACGAGCTTCGACGGGCACCGGTTGTACGTGGCGACGTACTTCGCCGACCCGGGCACGGTGTTCGCGGTGGACCCGGCGACGGGCCGGGTGCTGTGGGAGACGCCGAACCCGGCGGACGGCTGCACGACCGGCGGTGCCGCCGCGCACCCGGAGGTCTGCTCGTTGGGCCACGGTCCGGCGGTGACCACCAGTCCGGGTCTGGTGTGGGAGGGCGGCAACGACGGCAAGATGCGGGCGTACTCGGCCCGCGACGGCCGGGTGCTGTGGACCTACGACACCGTGCGGGACTTCACCGGGGTCAACGGGCTGCCGGGTCGTGGCGGCACGATCTCCGGTGGCGGCGGCGGGGCGGTCGTGGCCGACGGGATGGTGTACGTGCAGGCGGGGTACGCGCCGGAGTACCCCAATCCCGACGGCGGCGACGTGCTGCTCGCGTTCGGCCTGTGACCGTCGCACCGTGGGCCGGCACCACCCACCCGGCACCACCCGACCCGGCACCGGGTCCGACCGCTGGCAGGCCGACCGTCGGCAGGCCGCACGCGGTGCCGGGTCGGGCGTTCAGGCGGTGCCGGGTCGGGTGGTCAGGCGGGGAAGGTGCGGGCGAGGAAGCCGGTGGTGAGGTCCCAGGCGGTGGCTGCGGCGGTCGGGTTGTGGAACCTCGGGGCGGCGTGGTTGTGGAAGGCGTGGCCCGCGTCCTCCTGGACGTGGATCTCCGCGTTCGGCACCCCGCCGACCGCGTCCACCACGCGTTGCACGGCGTCGCGCGGGATGAACGGGTCCTGGCCGCCGAAGTGGAACTGGGTGGGGCAGGTGATGGCGTCGATCGCGCCGATCCGGTCGGGCACGCCGGAGCCGTAGAACGACACGGTGACGTCGGGGTCGGCGGCCACCGCGGTCTCGTAGGCGATGGACCCGCCGAGGCAGAAGCCGAAGACGCCGGCGCGCCCGGTGCGGGCCCGCAGCTGGTCGAGGGTGGCGATGACGTCGGCCACGCCGCCCGCGAAGTCGAAGCGGCCGGAGACCTCCATGGCGGAGGCGAGGCCGGCCTCGTCGTGGGCGCCGGACCAGCCGGGCGCGACGCGCCAGAACAGTTCGGGGACGGCGACGACGTAGCCGAGGGCGGCGAGGTCGGCGGCGACGGACTTCAGGTAGGAGTCCAGGCCGAAGATTTCGTGGACCAGCACGATGCCGGGGCCCTGCCCGGAGGCCGGTTCCCACACGGGTGCGTCGAACTCGCCGTCGGCGACCTTGATCTTCACGCCCCTACGATTACCACACCGGTGGAGCCGTCGACCTCGACTTGCACACCCAGCGGTACGGTGCGCTGGCCGTCGCAGTGCCCGAAGCCGGCGTCGGCGACGATCGGCACGCCGAGCCCGCCCAGCCGGTCGGCGAGCACCGCCGACGGGTCGCCGCACCCGGTCCAGGAGCCGAGGACGAGCCCGGCGACCCGGTCGAACCACCCGGACCGCAGCAGCCCGGTGAGGATCCGGTCGAGGCGGTAGGGCTCTTCGTTGACGTCCTCCAGCAGCACGATCGCGCCGTCGGGCGGTGGCGCCTCGAACAGGCTGAGGGTGCCGCCGGCGGCGACACCGCGGGCGGTCCCCGGCACGAGGCCGACGCCGTCGTAGGAGGACACGCCGGTGAACAGGGCGGCGCGGAGTCGTTCGCGGGCGGCAGTGTCCTCGACGAACGCCCTGGTGCCGACCATGGGGCCGAACCAGGTGGGTGCGCCGTGCCGCCCGAACCGCTCGTGCAGGACGGTGGTGTCGCTGGAGCCGACGAAGACCTTGCGGTGCGCGGCGACGGCGGTCCAGTCGACCAGGTCCACCATCCGCAGGCTGCCGTACCCGCCGCGGGCGCACAGCACCCCGGCCACCGACGGGTCGAGCCAGGCCTGTTGGAACGAGCGGGCGCGGTCGGCGTCGTGGCCGGCGAGGTAGTCCAGGGTGGGGTGGGTGTCCAGGACGTGGGGCGCGAGCAGCACGTCCAGGCCCCACTGGCGCAGCCACGTCGTGCCGGCGTCGAGGAGTTCGGCCGGGACCGGTCCGGCGGGGCTGACCACGGCGACCCGGTCGCCCGGCCGCAGCAGCGGCGGCCGGGCGGGGGCGTCGGGTGTCACCGGCGCAGCTCCAGGACCGGGATCCCGTCGGGGGTGAAGCCGAGGACCTGCCCGTAGAACGACAGCTCGGCCTCCAGCGCGGCGACGATCGTCTCGGCCTTGCGGAACCCGTGCTGTTCGCCTTCGAACGTCAGGTAGGCGTGCGGGATGCCGGTGCCGTCCAGCGCGCTCGCGAACC
Organism: Actinosynnema sp. NPDC050801; assembly: GCF_040673975.1. Taxonomy (NCBI): domain Bacteria; kingdom Bacillati; phylum Actinomycetota; class Actinomycetes; order Pseudonocardiales; family Pseudonocardiaceae; genus Actinosynnema; species Actinosynnema sp. NPDC050801. Next base: position 283,071 of record NZ_JBFAQZ010000008.1, read on the forward strand.
GGTCGGCCTGGTCGGGCGGGCAGATCTCGTCCTCCAGGCCCTGCAGCAGCAGCACGGGCCCGGCCAGCCGGTCGACCCGGTGCGACGGCGACCGCTCGGCGTACCGGTCGGCCGTCGCGGGCCACGGCCCGACCAGGCCCTCGACGTAGCGGGACTCGAAGTCGTGGGTCTCGCCGCCCTCGCCGGTCCAGCCGGCCAGGTCGAGGATGGGGAACGCGACCATGCCGCATCGGTAGGTCTTCACCGAGGTCAGCGACGCCGCGGAGGTCCAGCCGCCCGCGCTGCCGCCGCGGATGGCGAGCCGGGCGCCGTCGGCGGTGCCCTCGTCGGCGAGGGCCTGCGCGACGGCGGCGCAGTCCTCGACGTCGACGACGCCCCACTGCTCGCGCAGCCGTTCGCGGAACGCCCGGCCGTACCCGGTGGAGCCGCCGTAGTCGACGGCGACCACGCCGATGCCGCGGCTGGTCAGGTAGGCCAGCTCCGCGTCGAGCACGGGTGCGGAGCGGCCGGTGGGCCCGCCGTGGACGTGCACGACGTAGGGCGGTTTCTCGTCGTCGGGTCCGGCGAAGTCGGGGTTGCGCGGCGGGTAGACGTAGGCGGGCACGTCGCCGCCCGGGCCGGTGAACACGCGGTGCTCGGGCACCGGCAGGTACGGCGTCGGCAACGCCGACCCGCCGGGGGTGTGTTCGGTGAGCACGCCGGTGGACAGGTCCAGCGACACCACGGCGGACTCGGTCAGCGGTCCGGCGGCGCCGCTGACCACGACGCCGTCGTGCACGGCGAGGTGGGCGTGCCAGAAGGGCAGGTCCACCTCGACGTCGGTGACGGTGCCGCTGCGCTCGTCGAGCACGGCCAGCGCGCCGGAGCGCAGCACGGCGTGGCGGCCGGGGCCGATGGTGGCGAACCACCGGTTGCCCAGCCGCCACATCGGCCCGCCCAGCTCCTCGGCGCACGGGGCGAGGTTGTGGCGGGTGCCGTCCAGGCCGATGCGGAACAGGTTCCACCAGCCGTCGGGGTCGGTCAGGGCGAGCAGGGAGGGTGTCGGGTCGGCGGCGGGCGCCTCCCACTCGACCTGGCACACGGCCTCGGTCCCGCCGCCGGCGAGCACCCGGTACTGCGCGGAGCCGACCTCGGCCACGCACAGCTCGGTGCCGTCCCACGGCATGCGGGGGTGGTCCCAGCCGATCCAGGCGTAGTGGCGGCCGTCGGGCGAGAGCCGGGGTCCGGTCATGAAGTGGTGGCTGGCGGCGAGCACGCGGGGCGGAGAGCCGTCCAGCGGCAGCGCGACCAGGTCGCGGCGCACGTCGGTGCGGGCGTCGCCGGTCACGGTCTCGCGCACGCACCACACCTCGGCGTGGTCGGGTCCGGCGGTGAGGTCGGCGTAGCGGTGGCCGTGGTGGCGGGCGGGCTCGGGGCTGAGCGGGACGGGCCGCGGGTCGTCGGGGTCGAACACGTAGACGCGCTGGTCGTCCCAGTTGGTGAACGCCACGCGCGTCCCCTCGGGGGTGTCCAGCACGACCCAGGGCCGGCCGCCGTACTCGTGGACGCGGTTGCGCACGTTCCACGGCGGCGGCAGCAGGTCCTGCCCGTCGCGCACCAGCGCGACCCGGCCGCCCTCGGCGGGGCGGCCCTCGGCCCACCAGGGGCGACCGTCGTGCAGGTCGACCCAGTGCAGGCCCCCGCCGGCCGCGGCGGCGTCGGCCGCGCCGATGGGCGATGTCCACGTTCCGTACGGTGCGATCGTCACCACGCGCCGACCTTATCGGTGCCCGTCGCGGGCCCGTCGGGGCCGACCGGCGGTGGGCCGTGTTCGCCGGTCGGGGAAAAGCCGGGGGCAGGGCTGCCGATCTTGCTCGCGTGGCCTAGGGTCGTCGTTGTCATGGCACGCGTCATCCACGTATTCCGCCAGCCCGACCGGTTCGTCGCCGGCACAGTCGGGCAGCCTGGCGAGCGCACGTTCTACCTGCAGGCCTCCGAGGAGGCCCGGCTGGTCAGCGTGGCGCTGGAGAAGCAACAGGTCGCCGTACTCGCCGAGCGCATCGGCTCGCTGCTGGAGGAGGTGCACCGGCGGTTTGGCGCGGAGGTTCCCGACGCGGCCCCGGAGGACCTCCGGGACACCGAACCCCTGGAGGTGCCGGTCGAGGAGGAGTTCAAGGTCGGCACGATGGGGCTGGGCTGGGACGCGGAGTCCCGCGCGGTGGTCGTCGAGCTGCTCGCGATCACCGAGGAGGAGGTCGACGAGGCGGTGGTCCTCGACGACACCGAGGAGGGGCCCGACGCGGTGCGGGTGTTCCTGAGCCCGGTGGAGGCGCGGGCGTTCGCCGAGCGCGCGGAGCGGGTGGTGCGGGCGGGCCGCAAGCCGTGTCCGCTGTGCGCGGAGCCGTTGGACCCGGAGGGGCACGTCTGCCCGCGGCAGAACGGCTACCGTCGTTCGGACGAGGGCTGAGCGCGGCGGTGGGTCCGGCTGACGACGGGGTGCTCGACCTGCTGCGGCGTGGCCGCATGGAGGTCGAGGGCCGGTTGGTGGACGCGTCGAACGCGACGTTGTTCTGCGGGATCAGCCTGGACGGCGTGACCGCGAAGTGCGTGTACAAGCCGGTGCGCGGCGAGCGGCCGTTGTGGGACTTCCCCGACGGCACGCTGGCGGGTCGCGAGGTGGCGACGTACCTGGTGTCGGAGGCGGCGGGGCTGCACCTGGTGCCGCCGACGGTGCTGCGGGCCGGTCCGTTCGGGACGGGCATGGTGCAGCTGTGGGTGGAGACCCGCGAGGACGACGACCTGGTGGACATCGTGCCGGTGGACGAGGTGCGGCCGGGGTGGCGTCCGGTGTTGCGGGCGCACGACCGGTACGGGGAGCCGGCGGTGCTGGCGCACGCCGACCACCCGCGGGTGCGGCTGATGGCGGCGTTCGACGTGGTGGTGAACAACGCCGACCGCAAGGGCGGTCACGTGCTGCACTCGGTGGACGGCGCGGTGTACGGGGTGGACCACGGGATCTGCCTGCACGCCGACGACAAGCTGCGCACGGTGCTGTGGGGTTGGTTGGGCGAGGAGTTGCCGGGGGAGGCCGTGGAGGCGCTGCGGCGGTTGCGGTCGGGGTTGGACGGCGGGTTGGCCGACGGGCTGCACGAGCACGTGACGCGCGCGGAGGTGCGGTCGTTGACCGAGCGGGTGGAGAAGCTGCTGGCGGCGGGGGTGTACCCGGAGCCGTCCGACGACTGGCCCGCGATCCCCTGGCCCGCGTTCTGAGCGGTGCTCCGACCGGCGCGGACCGCGCCGGGGTGGATCCGGGGCGGGGAACTTCTGGCGGTCCGGGCGCATGGGGTGTACTTGCCGCGTGGGCGTCGAACTGCGCGAGGTGACCGCCGCGGACGTGTTGGTGTTCTTCGAGCACCAGCGCGACCCGGAGGCGGTGCGGATGGCCGCGTTCACCTCGGCGGACCCGTCGGACCGGGCGGCGTTCCTGGTGCGGTGGGCGCGGATCCTGGCCGACGACTCGGTGGTGGCGCGGACGGTGGTGTTCGACGGCGAGGTGGTGGGGCACGTGGGCCGGTTCACCCGGTTCGGTGAGCCCGAGGTGACGTTCTGGATCGACCGGGAGCACTGGGGCAAGGGGTTGGCGACGGCGGCGTTGGAGTCGTTGCTGCGGCAGGAGCGGGTGCGTCCGCTGTTCGCGCGGGCGGCGGTGGACAACCTGGGGTCGCTGCGGGTGTTGGCGAAGTGCGGGTTCGTGGCGGTGGGCGAGGACGTGGGGTTCGCCGAGGGGCGGGGCGAGGACGTGGAGGAGTTCATCCTCAGGTTGGACGGCTGAGCGGTGTCGTTGGAGCAGCGCATGGTGCGGCGCTTCGGCGCCGGGGTGCGGTCGTGGCTGGCGGGGTTGGACCCGCTGGTGGCGGGTCTGTGCCGGGACTGGGGGCTGGAGGTGGTGCGGCCGTTGTCGGGTGGCACGTCGCACGCGCTGCTGTGCCGTCGGGCCGGGGAGCCGGTGGTGCTGAAGGTGACGCCGCAGCCGCCGATCGCGGTGCGGGAGGAGGCGGCGCTGCGGGCGTGGGAGCCGTCGCCGCGGGTGGTGCGGGTGCTGCGGTCGGATCCGGCGCGGGGCGCGTTGCTGCTGGAGGGGCTGGTGCCGGGCACGCCCGCGGTCGACGGCCCGGGGCTGGCGGAGGTGCTGCGTGAGCTGCACATCCCGCCGCGCGAGGGGTTCGCGCCGTTGAGCGAGCGGGTGGACTTCGTGTTCGGGTTGCTGCGGGCCCGGCACCCCGGCGATCACGACGCGGCGCACGCGCGGGCGGCGGAGCTGGCCCGTGACCGGGTGCGGGCGACGATGCTGCACGGCGACCTGCACCTGGGCAACGTGCTGGACGCGGGTCCGCGCGGGTTGGTGGCGATCGACCCGCGGCCGTGCGTGGGCGACCCGGCCGTGGACGCGGTCGACCTGGCCTATGCCTCCCCCGACCTGCGGGACGGCATCGAGAAGTGGTCGGCGGTGGTGGACGGCGACCGGTTGGCGGCGTGGTGCGGCGTGTTCGCCGGGTTCTTCCCTGACCACCCGTCGGTGGCCGCGGGCCGGTAACGTCGCCGGCCGTGCGATCACACGACTACGGCCGCGACGTGCTGTCGGGCCGCAAGCGCAGGACGGTGCCCGAGGTGGTGGCCGAGGTCGGGCTGGTGGCGGAGGACCCGGCGTCGGGGTTCACCGGCGCGGTGGTGCGGTTCGAGCACGGGCAGGTGGTGCTGGAGGACCGGCGGGGCCGGCACCGGCTGTTCCCGCTGCGACCGGCGGGTTTCCTGGTGGACGGGCAGCCGGTGACGTTGGTGCGGCCGGCGCCCGCGGCGGCGGCGCCGGCGCGGACGGCGTCGGGGTCGGTGCGGGTCGAGGGGTTGCGCGCCCGCACGGCCCGTGACAGCCGCATCTGGGTGGAGGGCCTGCACGACGCGGAGCTGGTGGAGCGGGTGTGGGGGCACGACCTGCGGGTGGAGGGGGTGGTGGTCGAGCCGCTGGACGGGGTGGACGTGCTGGCCGACCGGGTCGCGGAGTTCGGCACCGCGCCGGACCGGCGGCTGGGTGTGCTGGTGGACCACCTGGTGCCGGGCAGCAAGGAGTCGCGGCTGGTCTCGGCGGTCCGCGACGCGAACGTGCTGGTCACGGGCCACCCGTACGTGGACGTGTGGCAGGCGGTGAAGCCCGGGTCGGTGGGGATCGCGGCGTGGCCGGTGGTGCCGCGCGGGGTGCCGTGGAAGGAGGGCGTGTGCGCCGCCCTGGGGTGGGGCGAGCCCTACGAGGGGTGGCGGCGGGTGTTGGCGGGGGTGTCGGGGTTCCGGGACCTGGAGACGCCGCTGATCGGCGCGGTGGAGCGGTTGATCGACTTCGTGACCGGGCCCGCGGCCTGAAAGCCCCACCCGGGTCCGCGGAAAGTGCGAGGATAGGTGTGTGGCCGCGCTGATCTGGTTGATCCTCGGTGTCGTCCTGGTGGCGGCCGAGATCCTGTCGGGCGACTTCGTGCTGGTCATGCTGGGGCTGGCGGCGTTGGGCGCGGCGGGGGCGTCGGCGATGGGCGCGGACGTGGTGGTCAGCGCCGTCGTGTTCGGCGTGGTGTCGTTGGGCCTGGTGGTGGGCGCGCGGCCGGCGATCAAGCGCCGGATGGCGTTGGGTCAGGGCCACCGGTCGGGCGTGGAGGCCCTGGTGGGCAGCACGGCCGTGGTCGTGTCCACTGTGGACGGACACGGCGGTAGGGTGCGGATCGGTGGCGAGGTGTGGTCGGCGCGGTCGTTGGACCGCGAGGTCATCGAGCCCGGCGCCGAAGTGACTGTTGTCGAGATCTCGGGCGCGACCGCTGTGGTGCTGTCCGGGGCCTGAGTGGAGGCTGGGAGAGTTGACCACGACGCTGATCGTCATCGCGGTCCTGGTGCTGTTCGTGCTGATCGTGACGGTGAAGTCGGTGCTGGTGATCCCGCAGGCCACGGCCGCGGTGATCGAGCGGCTGGGCCGTTACCGCACGACCGCGGCGCCGGGGTTGAACATCCTGGTGCCGTTCCTCGACCGGGTGCGGGCGCGGATCGACCTGCGCGAGCAGGTGGTGTCGTTCCCGCCGCAGCCGGTGATCACCCGGGACAACCTGACCGTGTCGATCGACACGGTGGTCTACTTCCAGGTGACCGATCCGCGGGCGGCGGTGTACGAGATCTCGAACTACATCGTGGGTGTGGAGCAGTTGGCGACCACGACGCTGCGCAACCTGGTGGGCGGGATGAGCCTGGAGGAGACGCTGACCTCCCGTGACCAGATCAACAACCAGTTGCGCGGTGTGCTGGACGAGGCGACCGGGCGGTGGGGCATCCGGGTGGCGCGGGTGGAGTTGAAGGCGGTCGACCCGCCGCCGTCGATCCGGGACTCGATGGAGAAGCAGATGCGCGCGGACCGGGAGAAGCGCGCGATGATCCTGAACGCGGAGGGTCAGCGGGAGGCGGCGATCAAGTCCGCCGAGGGTCAGAAGCAGGCGCAGATCCTGTCGGCGGAGGGCGCGAAGCAGGCGGCGATCCTGACGGCGGAGGCGGAGCGGCAGTCGGCGATCCTGCGGGCGCAGGGTGAGCGGGCGGCCCGGTACCTGCAGGCGCAGGGTCAGGCGAAGGCGATCGAGAAGGTGTTCGCGGCGATCAAGGCGGGCAGGCCGACGCCGGAGGTGCTGGCCTACCAGTACCTGCAGACGTTGCCGCAGATGGCGCAGGGTGACGCGAACAAGGTGTGGCTGGTGCCGTCGGACTACGGCAAGGCGCTGGAGGGGTTCGCGAAGATGCTGGGCGCGCCGGGCGAGGACGGGGTGTTCCGCTACGAGCCGCCCGCCTACGAGGAGCCGGTGACCTCGGCGCCGGAGCAGGACGACCCGTCGGTGGCGGACTGGTTCGACACGGCGCCGGATCCGGCGGTGGCCGAGGCGGTGCGGGCGGCGGAGGCGGTGGCGCGCAAGGAGGTGCCCGGTCCGTTGGAGCACACCGCGGTGGAGCGGGGTGCGGCCGATCGCGGCGCGTTGGGCCAGGCCTCGTCGGCGCGCGAGGTGGCGGGCGGGCAGGCGGAGCCGCCGCGGTCGCTGCACGAGTGACCCGCGGGCGACCTCCGGGCGTGGGTGGTCCCGCGCGCGGGGTGGCCGCCGGGGTCGAGTGATCTTCGACGCAGTGGTGGGGGGTGTCGGCGTGGTCGCCGGCACCCCCTTTCGCGTGGTCGGGGGCGGGTGATCACGTGACGGGCGTCCGGTTGGGGTCTCGTCGGGCGGGCCGGGGTGCGGTTGGATGTCGCGGTGGACGTTTTGGCCGGTCGTGCGGCGACCGTGCTGGCCCGTGTCGACGTCCCGTGGCCGGCGCGGTGGGACGAGTTGGCGTCGGTGGTGGCGGAGCTGTCGGAGCTGGTGCGGGGTGGTCCGGGCGGGCGGGTGTCGGCGCAGGAGCTGGCCGAGGTGTTGGTGGCGGCGGTGCGGGGTGGGCACCGGGCGGCGTTGACGACCCTGGTGGACCGGGTGCTGGACCTGCACGCGGTGGCGTGCGCGGCCGAGCCGCCCGGTGGTCGGGAGCTGGCGGCGTGGTTGTTGTGGTTGCAGACGGGGTTCGCCGAGCCGCCGGAGGTGCGGTTGGCGGCCTACGCGTCGTCGTTGGGCGCGGAGGGGTTGGCGTTCTACCGGGCGGAGGCGGTGGCGCGGTTCGAGCGGTTGCCGGTGATCGGGTTCGGCGCGACGGGGCGTTACGACCGGGAGCGGTGGGCGTTGCTGCGGGTGATGGAGGAGTTGGCCGAGCACACCGGTGACGTGGAGCTGCAGGTGTCGGTGTTGTCGAAGGACCTGTCGTCGGGGTGGCACTACCTGCAGGTGGCGACGGTGTTGCGGGACGCGGGCCGGTCGGAGGAGGCGCTGGGGTGGGTGGAGCGCGGTCTGGCGGCGACGGGGTGGCGTGGCGCGGCGGCCCGGTTGGTGGACCTGGGGGTGGACGAGTGCCTGCGCGCGGGGTGGGTGGCGCGGGCGGTGGGGTTGCGGCGGCGGGCGTTGCTGGCGCAGCCGGGGTGGGGGAACTACGCGCGGTTGCGGGCGGTGGCGGCGTCGTCGGGTGACTGGCCCGCGGTGCGCGAGGAGGTGCTGGCGGCCTTGGGTGATCGCGGTGACGACGTGTTGCGGCAGGTGGTGGAGGCGGAGTTGGCCGCGGTGTCGGGTGGCGCGGTACCGGAGTGGTTGCGGCGGTGGCGGGCGGAACTGGCGCGTCGGGAGCGGTGACGGGCGCGCCCCGAGGGGGTGCGGGGTGGGTGGTGACCCGTCGGGGCGACGGTGGTGCGGGGTGGCAGTGCACGCGGTGCCACGCCCGCCGGTGTCCCGGTTCCCCGTCGCGTGGGACGCGTGCCCGGACGGGGGTGCGGGTTCGTGGTCCGGCATCCCGTGGCGCGGTGCGGGCATTCCCGGACGACCGCGGCCCGCTCGTTCCGACGCGTCCGGTGTCCGGGGGGGCGGGTGCGGTCCACGAACGACTCCGGGAAGGGGAACGACCGATGACGAACATGGTCCGCGTGGCGGCCCTGGCCGCGAGCGCCTGCGCCGCGGTCGCGTTGTCGCTGCTGACGGCCTCGCCGGCGCAGGCGACCTACGCCGAGCGCATGGATCACCTCGCGGGCAGGAAGTACGCCCTCAACGACGGCGCCGGCGCGGGGTGTCAGGTCGGCGCGCTGAGCGCGGACACCTGTGACAAGTTCCTCGCCGACAACGGGATCACCGACTCGACCCACCGCACGGAGGCCTGTGCGTTGGCGAAGAAGAAGTCCGGGGGCCGGTAGCGGTCGCGTGGTGGGCGCACGCCGTCGCGGCGCGGGCGTCCCGTGTCGTCCGGGTCGGGTCCGGTGGCCCGGCCCGGACGCGCGGTGGTCAGGTGTAGGCGGGTGGGCGGCGGTCGGTCCAGGGGCGGGCGCGTTGGAGTTGGCCGGCGGCGGTGAGGATGGTGCGTTCGTCGTGGGCGGGGGCGACGAGTTGCACGGCCAGGGGCAGGCCGGTGCGGGTGTGCCCGGCGGGGACGGAGGCGGCGGGGTAGCCGGTGACGTTCCACAGGGGCAGGAACGTGGTCATGCGGGCGGCGGCGAGCAGGGCGGCGAGGGTGGGTCGGCGGTTCCACTCGCCCACGCGCAGGGGTGGTCTGCTGAGCACGGGGGTGAGCAGCAGGTCGTGGTCGTGGAAGAGGCGGTCGACGCGGTCGGTGAGCTTCGCGGTGCGGGCGAGGGCGGCGCGCACGGCGGGCGCGGGCAGGGACCGGCCGAGGGCGGCGACGGCGCGGGTGCGGGCGTCGAGCCGGTCGGGGCGGTCCAGCGCGCGTTCGGTGGTGGCGGCGCTGTGCAGGTAGCGGGCGGCGAACGCGGCGGGTCCGGTGAGGTCGTGCAGGTCGGGGTCGACGCGGGTGACGTCGTGGCCGAGGTCGGCGAGCAGGCCGGCGGTGTCCAGGACGGCGTCGCGGACCTCGGGGTCGACCGGGATGCCGGGTCCCCAGGTGCGCAGGGACACCGCGATGCGCAGGGTGCGGGTGTCGGTGACGGCCGCGGTGTGGTCGGTGCCGGGTGCGAGGACGTCGAGCAGCAGGGCGGCGTCGGCGACGTGGCGGGTGATGGGTCCGGCGGCGACCAGGCCGCCCCAGACGTCGCGGTCGGGGGTGAGGGGGATGTGGTCGCGGTGGGGCTTGAGGCCGAACAGGCCGGTGCAGGCGGCGGGGATGCGCACGGAGCCGCCGCCGTCGGTGCCGATGGCGGCGCCGACGAGGCCGGCGGCGACGGCGGCGGCCGATCCGCCGCTGGATCCGCCGGGTGAGTGGTCGGGTGACCAGGGGTTGCGGGTGGCGCCGGCCCAGGTGGACTCGGTGTGGGGCCACAGGCCGAGTTCGGGCATGCGGGTGCGGCCGACGATGACGGCTCCGGCGTCGCGCAGGCGGCGGACGATCTCGGCGTCGGCGGGCGCGGTGGTGTCGACGGCGGCGGTGCCCTTGGTGGTGGGCAGGCCGGCGATGGCGAGGTCTTCCTTGACCGCGACGGGCACGCCGAGCAGGGGCGCGTCCTCGCCGCGGGCGCGGCGGGCGTCGGCGTGGTCGGCGTCGGCGAGGGCTCGGTCGGTGAACACGAGCCGGAAGGCGTTGAGCACGCGGTCGTGGCGGTCGATGCGGCGCAGGCATTCGGCGACGAGGTCGCGTGAGGTGAGCGTGCCGGATCGCAACAGCTCGGCCTGTCGGGCGGCGCCCGCGAAGCACGCGTCGGTCAGGTCCATGTCCGGACTGTAGGGCAGGAGCGGGGTCGGAGTGGATCAGCCGCGGGGTGTCGGGGTGATCGCGTCGCGGGGTCGCGGCCGGCCGGGGTGGGCGCGGCGGTGCGCGTGGTGGCGCACGCCGCGGTGCACGAGCAGGGCGATCAGCAGCAGCGGCCACGGGAACGGCAGGGGTGAGGCGATCCAGGCGACGGTGATCAGCAGCAGCGCGACGGGCAGCAGGGGTGGCCGGCGGCGGGCGGGTGTCGTGGTGGGCGGCGGCGGCGGTGGGGCGGGCAGGTCGGCGGTGAGGGCGGCGAGGTCGTGGCGGTGCACGGCGGTGTAGGCGGCGGCGATGCGGTGGTCGGCTTCGGCGAGGGTGAGCCTGCCCTCGCCCACGGCGTCGCGCAGGCGGGCGGCGGTGTGGTCGCGGTCGGTGTCGGAGGCCCGAAGCGGCGGGGGCGGCTCGTGGGGCGGAGGGTCGGTCGGGGTCGGGTCGGTGCCGGGCGGGTGGTGCGGGGCCCGGTCGGGCAGGGATGGGCCGGTCGGGGGCCGGTGGGTGTGCGGGTCGGGTGTGGGTCGCATGTCCTCGATGCTCCGCGCGGGCGGGTCTCGCGGCGTCGGTCGGGAAGCGGTGACGGGAAGTACGTCCGCGGACGTACGAGGACGGGCATGATCGGGGGTATGTCGTCGTGGCTGGTGGCGTTGGCGGTGGCCGTGGTCGTCGTCTGGATCGGTGTGCGCCATGCGCGCGCGTCGCGTGCGGAGACGTTGTTGGACGAGCACGCGCGGCGGCGGGTGGGGCCGGACGCGGTGGCGGCCCCGGCCCCGGTGTCGGTGTGGCGGGAGGCCAACCGGTTGTTCCGGGCGGGCGAGGTGGAGGGGTTGCTGCTGTTGGCCGAGATCGGCAGGCGGGTGCCGAAGCGGCGGCAGGCGGTGGTGACGGCGTGGCTGGCGGCGTTGCGGGGCGGGGTGAGCCGGGGGTTGGACGCGCCGTGGCGGCTGGCGGTGCAGCGGGAGCTGGTGTCGCACCTGCGGCCGGGTGAGGACTTCTGGCCGGGGATGGACGTGGTGGCGCCGGGGGCGATCCTGGTGGACGTGGACCTGTCGGGGTGCCGGGTGAACCGGGTGGACCTGGTGGGTGCGGTGTTCCTGGGCGACGCGCGGTTCGAGGCGATGACGGTGACGGGGGACGCGAACTTCGCGGGCGCGCGGTTCCTGCGGCACGCGGTGTTCAGCGACGCGTTGTTCGCGCGGTCGGTGTCGTTCGGGTTGGCGGTGTTCGCGGGCAACGTGTCGTTGCGGTCGGCGCAGGTGGCCGACCAGTTGGTGTTCGCGCGGGCGAAGGTGTCGGGTCGGGCCGACCTGCGGCGGGCCGAGGTGTCGGGTCGGGCGGACTTCCGGCACGTGCGGTTCGGTGGTCGGGCGTTGTTCGGCGAGGTGGTGTTCCACCAGGACGCGTGGTTCCGGCACGCGTGGTTCCGCGGTCGCACGGACGTGGGGTCGGCGTTGATCGGCGAGGCGGCGGAGTTCGGCAACGCCCGCTTCGGTCGCCGCGTCCTGCACTGAGGCCCCCGCACCAGATCCCCCGCACCAGGCCCCTGCACCGAGGCGGCGCGCGCCGCCGCCCGCCCGGGCCGGGTGGTCGGGGTTCGGTGGTTGGGGTGTGGTGGGTCGGGTGGGTGCGGGTCAGGTGGTGCGGGTGCGGTGGTCGGCGACGTGGACGCGGTTGGCGCAGCGGGTGCTGCAGAAGCGGCGGCGGGCGTTGCGGGAGGTGTCGACGTAGACGGTGTGGCAGCCGGGTCGGGCGCAGCGGCCGAGGCGGCGGGGGTCCTCGCAGACGGCGTGGGCGAGGCCGGCGGCGGTGAAGGCGCGGACGCGGTGGGGTGTGGGTGCGTGTTCGGGAGCGAAGTGCAGGTGGGGTGGCCGGTCGTCGTGGGTGGAGATGTAGGGCTTGGCGGCGGCCTCGGCGAGCAGGTCGTTGACGAGGGCGACCTGGTCGGGGGTGTGGTCGAAGACGGGTGAGAGGCGGGCGGCCCAGGCGGTGAGTTCGCGGGCCTGCCGGTCGTCGAGGGCGCCGAGGGGTTTGTAGCCGTGGTCGCGCAGCAGGTCGAGCAGGTCCGCGGCGGTGCTGTCGGGGTCGGTGTTGACCAGGGCGGCGGCGAGTTCGGCCGCGGCCCCGCCGTAAGGGTTGAAATGCACTGAACCATGACACCACGCTGGTGGGGTGAACACCAGATGCCCGTGGTGCGGGTGGCCCAGCGCCGAGCGCGCGTATCCGGTCTCGTCGCACGGTGCGGTGGACTACGTGCGGTGCGTGTGCGGGGTGTGGCTGGTGGTGGAGGCGGGGCGGGTGGTGGCGACGGCGGGCCGGCCGCGGTCGGCTAGTGTCCTGTCCCCGTGACGAGCCGTCGGGACCTGTTGTGCGATTGCGCGATCGCGGTGTTGGCGGCGGAGGGTGGTCGTGGTCTGACGCACCGGGCGGTGGACCGGGCGGCGGGGGTGCCGCAGGGCACGACGAAGAACTACTTCCCGTCGCGGGACGCGTTGTTGGGCGGTGCGGCGGCGCGGATGACGGCGTTGCACGCGGCGGCGGTGCGGCGGTTGCGGGAGACGACGCCGGAGGGGATCACGGCGGCGGAGGTGGCGCGGCTGTACCCGGCGTTGCTGCGGCGTGCGGTGGTGCAGGACCCGACGCAGTTGTTGGCGATGGTGGAGCTGTACCTGGAGGCGGTGCGGCGGCCGGGGGTGCGTGAGGCGTTGGGGCGGATGGCGGTGTCCAACGCGCGGGCGGGCGCGGGGTTGCACGCGGCGGCGGGGTTGGCGGGCACGGTGCGGGACGCGGGGTTGTTGGACGCCTATTTCCTGGGTGTGGCGGTGTCGTTGTTGGCGTTGCCGGAGGCGGCGTTGCGGACGGTGGGGTTGGACGACCCGGACGCGGTGGGGTTGGGGTTGTTCCACGCGGCGGTGCCGGGTGCGCGGTCAGCCGACGGGGACGAGCGGGCGCACGGCGGTGGCGACGAGCCCGGTGGCGGGGGTGGGGACCGCGCCGCAGCTGGCGGGGCGGGTGGCCGGTAGGTCGAGGGTGTCGACGGTGACGCGCCAGGCGCGGCCGTCGGTGTGGTGGACGGTGTCGCCGCGCACGGTGAGCACGTCGCGGTGTTCGCCGGTGAGGTCGCGGACGGCGAGTTCGGCGACCTGGCCGTGCGGGGTGTGGGTGCTGCGGCCGCGGCAGCGGTCGGTGAGGACGTGGCCGCGGCCGGCGTGGTCGAGCAGGCGGGCGGCGAGGTCGGTGTCGAGGCGGCCGTAGGTGTAGCCGGTGGGCAGCAGCACGCCGGTGGGGGCGAAGCGGTGGCCGCCGGTGTGGGTGCACTCCCAGACGGCGTCGGGCCGGGTCGCGGCGAGGTCCTCGGCGAGGGGACGGCCGAGCAGGGCGCAGCACACGTCGCGGCGGCTGTTGGCGCACACGAGCAGCAGCGGGTCGGCGACAGGGGTGCCCAGGCCGGTGGGGCGTCCGGCGGCGAGGGCGGCGAAGTCGAGGTCGAGCAGGTCCGCGGGCGTGGCGAGGTCGGCCTGCTCCAGGCGGGGCCGGCCGGGGGTGGTGGCGGCGAGGTAGACGCGGCGGGGTGCGTCGTGGTGGGTGTCGGCGTGGCGGCCGGGGCGGCGGATGAGCAGGACGCGGACGCCGGTGTCGGCGGCGCGGCGGGCGAGTTCGGCGCCGAGGGCGGGGTCGAGCCGGCTCTGGGTGAGGGCGTCGCGGCCCCAGGGTCCGGGTTGTTCGAGGCAGAGCCAGGCGGCGGCGGTGGCGGCGGTGCCCGCCTGCGGTTCGTCGAGGTCCGCGGAGATCGCGGCGCAACGCGGCTCGGTCACCTCCCCAGGGTGCCCTGGCGGGGCCGTTCGAGTGACACCGGGGTCCGGATTCACGCGTTCGGGCGGCACGTGATCGCCGTGCGTGTGCGATGTTCGCGACGGGTGGACGGCGGGCGGTGGTCCGGTGGTGTCGGCGGGACGTAGGTTCGGGGTCGTGATGATCACGGGCGAGGCGGCGGGTGTGCGGTTCGTGGCGGCACCCCCGGCGCGGGGTGGCCGGCGGTTGGTCGTGGTGTGGCACCTGCTGGGTGAGCCGGGGACACCGGAGGCCATGGCCGAGGCGTTGCCGTTGACGGGTGTGGACGCGTGGCGGCTGTACGCGGCACTGCCGGCGTGGGGCCAGGGCCCGGACCCGGTGGCCGACGGGTACGCGGCGATGGTGGAGTCGGCGGTGGCCGCGATGCCCGCCCTGGTCGGGGCGGCGCGGGACCGGTTGGGGTGCGACGACGGGCCGGTGGACCTGGTCGGCGGTTCGGCGGGCGGGCACGTCTGCCTGGTCACGGCCGTGCGGGACGTGGTGGCGGTGCGGCGGGTGGCGGTGGTCAACCCGGCGGTGCGGGTGGAGGCGGTGGTGGAGGCGTCGATCGCGGTGGGCGCGCTGGAGCCCTACACGTGGACCGACGCCTCGCGCGCGGCGGCGGAGCCGTTGGACGTGCTCGCCCGGGCGCGACGGGTGGACGTGCCGCTGCTGGTGGTGCGGGGCGAGGGGGAGTACGCGGCGTTCCGGCCGGTGCAGGCGGCGTTGTGCGCGGCGGTGCCGGGCGCGCGGCTGGTGGACGTGCCCGGACTGGCGCACATGCTGGTGACCGGGCAGGACGTGGTGGACGCGGAGGTGACGGCGTGGCTGGCCTGATCGTGGTGACGGGCGGGAGCCGGGGTATCGGCGCGGCGGTGGTGCGGCGGGTCGCGGCCGACGGGCACCGGGTGGTGATCGGCTACCGGGCCGCGGCCGGGGAGGCGGAGGCGTTGGCGCGGGAGGTGGGCGGTGTCGCGGTGCGGGCGGAGGTGTCCGACGAGGCCGACGTGGACGCCCTGTTCGACGCCGCGGCGGGGTTGGGTCAGGTGACGGGGGTGGTGATCAACGCGGGCGTCACCAGCCCGGTGGGACCGTTGGCGCGGCTGCGGACCGAGGACCTGCGCCGGGTGGTGGAGGTCAACGTGGTGGGCGCGTTGCTGTGCGCGCGGCGGGCGGCGCGGGACCTGGTGGCGGGCGGGTCGATCGTGTCGCTGTCGTCGGCGGCGGCCACGACGGGGTCGCCGGGCGAGTACGTGCACTACGCGGCGAGCAAGGCGGCGGTGGACGCGATGACCGTGGGCCTGGCCAAGGAGCTGGGTCCGCGGGGGATCCGGGTGAACGCGGTGGCGGCCGGGACGGTCCGCACCGCGATCCACGAGCTGTCGGGGGTGCCGGACCGGCCCGACCGGGTGGCGTCGACCATCCCGCTGGGCCGTCCCGGCGAGCCGGCGGAGATCGCCGAGGCGGTGGCGTGGCTGCTGGGCGACGCCGCGTCGTTCACGACCGGCGCGGTGCTGCGGGTAGCCGGGGGGCTGTGAGCACGCGGGGTCCGTCCTCGGTGACGGCGACGGTGTGCTCGACGTGGGCGGCGCGGCTGCCGTCGACGGTGTGCAGGGCCCAGCCGTCCTCGGCGGCGTAGTAGGCGTCGCCCCCGCCGGCGTGGAACATCGGCTCGATGGCGATGGCCATGCCGGGGCGCAGGGTGAGGCCGCGGCCGGGCCTGCCCTCGTTGGGCACGCCGGGCGCCTCGTGCATGGCGCGGCCGATGCCGTGGCCGCCGAAGTCGGCGGGCATGCCGTAGCCGGCGGCGCGACCGATCACGCCGATGGCGTGGGAGACGTCGCCGATCCGCGCGCCCGGCACGGCCGCGGCGATCCCGGCCTCCAGGGCGCGCCGGGCGGTGTCGATGAGCAGCAGGTCGGCGGGGTCGGCCCGGCCGACGACGAAGCTGACGGCGGAGTCGCCGTGCCAGCCGTCGAGGTGGGCGCCGCAGTCGATGCTGACCAGGTCGCCGTCGCGCAGCCGGTAGCCGTCGGGGATGCCGTGCACGACGAGGTCGTTGACCGAGGCGCAGATGACGCCGGGGAACGGGGTGGGCGCGAACGACGGGTGGTAGTGCAGGAACGACGACCCGGCGCCCGCGTCGCGGATGACCTGGTGGGCGACCTCGTCGAGCTCCAGCAGGGAGACCCCGATCGCGGCGTGGTCGCGCACCGCGGCCAGCGCGTCGGCCACCACGACTCCGGCGGCGCGCATGGCGTCCAACTCGCCGGGGCTCTTCAACTCGATCACCACATGCTCCCTACCGTGATAGTTATACCGGTATTACTATCACAGCATGGTGCGACAGCCACTCACCCAGTCCGACCGCGACCGCGGCGAACGCCTCGGCGGGCTCCTGCGCGACGCCCGCGGCGGGCGCAGCATGGTGGAGGTGGCCGCGGCGGCCGGCATCTCGGTGGAGACGCTACGCAAGATCGAACGCGGCCGGGTGCCCACGCCCGCGTTCTTCACCGTGGCGGCGCTGTGCGAGGCGGTCGGACTGTCGATGGACGGGTTGTCGCGGGCCTTGGAGCCGCAGAGGCTGTCGGCCTAGTGGCCCGACCCCACCCGCACCCACCCCACCCGCACCGGGACGGCCCGCACGAACCCGGACCCGACGCGGGGGAGACCGACCACGCCGCGTTCGTCCTCTCGGTGACCAGCACCCGGCCGGTCCCGTTGACACCGGAGATCGTGCTGCACACGGCCGACGACATCATCACGCTGTGGGAACGCACGGGATCGCCCGAGCCGCCGTTCTGGGCATTCCCGTGGGCCGGCGGCCAGGCGCTCGCCCGGTACGTCCTGGACCACCCGGAACTGCTGGCCGGCCGCCGCGTCCTGGACCTGGCGTCCGGCTCGGGACTGGTCGCGGTCGCCGCCGCCCGCGCGGGCGGCCGGGTCACCGCCAACGACGTCGACCCGGTCGCGGCCACGGCGATCACCCTCAACGCCCGCGCCAACGACGTCACCCTCACCATCACACCCGGCGACCTGCTCGACACCACCCCCGACACCGACGTCCTGCTGGCCGGCGACGTGTTCTACGACCGCGACATGGCCGCCCGCGTCGAACCCTTCCTGCTGGCCGCCCACCGCCGCGGCGCGCTCGTACTGGTGGGCGACCCACACCGGTCGTTCATGCCCCGCGGCTGGACCCGCGTCGCCGCCTTCCCCGTACCGGTACCCCCGAACCTGGAAGGCGTCGCGGTCAGGACGACCACCGTCTGGCGCCCCTAGCGGACCGTCCCGCCACACCGCGACCCGCTACCGCCGCGCGAACCGGTCCGTCGCCGCCACCACCGCCTCACCCATACCCGGGTCCGACGCCGCGTGCGACGCACCCGGCACCACCACCAACTCCGCGTCCGGCCACGCCCGCGCCAACTCCCACGCCGTCCACAACGGACCCTGCAGGTCCAACCGGCCGTGCACCAGGATCGCCGGGATACCGCGCAACCGCTCCACGTCCCGCATCACCTCACCGTCCTCCAACCACACCCGGTGCCGGAAGTAGTGCGCGCACAACCGCGCGAACGCCATCCGCCACGCCGGATCGGCCATCCGCGGCCCCGGCCGGTACTCCGGGTCCAACGACACGATCGACGACTCCCAGTCCGTCCAATCCGTCGCCGCCTTCTCCCGCACCACCGGATCCGGGTCGTTGAGCAACGCGTCGTAGGCCGCCACCAGATCCGTCGCACCCTCACCCGCACCCGCCCGGAACCGCGACCACTCCTGCGGGAACAGCACACCCAACCCGTGGTACAGCCAGTCCAACTCCGCGTACCGGCTCGTCGTGATCCCCACCAGCACGACCTCCGTCACCCGGTCCGGGAACGACTGCGCGTACCGCAGACCCAACGTCGAACCCCACGACCCGCCGAACACCATCCACCGCTGCACACCCACGTGCTCCCGCACCCGCTCGATGTCGGCCACCAGGTGCGCCGTCGTGTTCACCGACAGATCCGTCGAGTACACGCTCGCGTGCGGCACGCTGCGCCCACTGCCACGCTGGTCGAACAACACGATCCGATAGGCCTCGGGATCGAACTGGCGCGCCATCGCGGGGGAGCAGCCCGTGCCCGGCCCACCGTGCAGGCACACCACCGGCTTCCCCTCCGGGTTGCCGCACACCTCCCAGTACACGAGGTTGCCGTCACCCACGTCCAACATCCCGTGCTCGTACGGCTCGATCTCCGGGTACATCACCCCTCCTCACAGAAACAACAGCACTGTTACATTAGGGGAGTGGACCACACACCCGCCGGCCAATTCCTCGGCACCCGCCTGCGCCACCTGCTCGACCTGCTCGAAGGCGACGTCGCCCGCGTCTACACCGACCTCGGCCTACCGAACTTCCGCCCCCGCTACACCCCGGTCATCCACATCGTCCACCGCAACGGACCCCAATCCATCCGCGACCTCGCCGACACCATCGGCGTCACCCACTCCGCCATCAGCCAGACCGTCAACCAGATGCGCCGCGACGGCCTGGTCGACCTCAAACCCGGCGACGACGCCCGCACCCGCATCGTCCACCTCACCGACCACGCCCACACCATCCTCCCCACCCTCACCGCCGAGTGGACCGCCACCACCACCGCCGCCCACGACCTCGACAACGAACTGCCCTACCCCCTCACCACCCTCGTCGACGCCACCCTCCGCGCACTGCGCGAAAAACCCCTGCGCGACCGCATCCACCACCACATGACCACCCCCGACCCCAAGGCCTGACCAGACCCCCGGGACAGCGTCACCGCCCCGCGTGCAACGCCACCAACTCCGCACCCAACCGCGCCAACTCCGCCCGCACCTCACCCGACTCCACCACCTCCACCAACCCACCCCACCCCGCCAACACCTGCGCGATCATCAGGGGAGTGGTCGCCGACAACCGCAACCTCACCCGACCACCCACCTCCTCCACCACCTCGCACTGCCGCCCGAACTGATCACCCAACACCCGGGCGAACCGCGACTCCACCGACACCACCGCCGACACCGACCCCCGCCGCCGCTCCACCTCCGACACCACCCGCTCCCACGCCACCGACAGGTCGAACCCCGCCGGCCGCACGAACACCTCATCCGTCACCCGCGCCGACACCACCCGATCCACCCGGAACGTCCGCTCACCCGCCCCGGTACCCGCCACCAAGTACCAAACCTCGTCCTTGTCCACCAACCCCCACGGCTCCACCACCCGCTCCGACCGCACCCGCCCACGCCCCTCGTACACCAACACCACCCGCCGCCGACCCACCACCGCACCCTGCAACACCTCCACCAACCCCGGCCGCACCCGACCCACCCCACCCCAACCCGCCACATCCACCACCACCGCGTCCGCCGCCGCCAACGCACCCTCCCGGAACGTCTCCGGCAACGCCCGCACCAACTTCCGCAACGCCGCCCGCACCTCCGGCGACCCCGACGCCGCAGGCCCCACCAACAAGAACAACGCCCGCGCCTCCGACGCCGTCAACCCGCTCAAATCCGTCCGCGCACGCCCCACCAACCGCCAACCACCACCACGCCCCGGCTGCGGGTACACCGGCACACCCGCCGCCGACAACGCCTCCAGATCCCGACGCGCCGTCGCCACCGACACCTCCAACTCACCCGCCAACTCCGCCGCCGTCACCCGACCCCGCGCCTGCATCAACAACAGGACAGCCACCAACCGGTCCGCACGCATGCACCCATCCTCGCCCGAAAAGTGCTCACTTGGTGAGCACTTTGACCGCCAGAGTAGGTGACAACAGACCACCACCACGAAAGAGGAACCCATGCTCCGCGGACTCACCACCACCAGCTTCTTCGCCGACGACCTCGACGCCGCCGCCACCTGGTACACCCGCCTGTTCGGCATCGAGCCCTACTTCACCGTCCCCGGCGGCTACATCGAGTTCCGCATCGGCGACTACGAACACGAGTTCGGCATCGTCAAGAGCGACTACGCACCCCACGACGTCCACACCGGCCCCGCCGGCGCAATCACCTACTGGGCCGTCGACGACCTCCACACCACCCTCGACCGCCTCACCGAACTCGGCGCCACACCCCACGACGCACCCAAGGTCCGCGGCGAGGGCTACGTCACCGCCAGCGTCATCGACCCCTTCGGCAACATCCTCGGCATCATGGCCAACACCCACTACCACGCCATCCTCGACCGCATGACCAACCCCCGAACCTGACCACCCCACACACCCACCGGCACACCAGGGGACACCTGCGCACCGACGACCCCTGAAAGCCGCCGAACGCGCAGCACACCGGTCGCCATCGGCAGGACGAACCCGCCACCACGCGTCTCCGGCCGGCCCTCCAGGAACGCACGCAGCCGACCGACCACCACCTCCCGATCCCGCTCCGACATGACCAACACCCCCGCACGCGTCGCGAGCGTCGCCACCAGGGAATCGACGGTGCGGCGCTGCCCGTGCGGGAACTCGCCCTGCTCCGCCGAGCCGAACCGGGGGAGCAGGCCCGGACCCGGAAGGTGCAGACCCGCCGTCGCGGCACGCCAACCACTCACCACGTCACGCGGACCGGCCACCGCCGACCCACCGACCCGCGCCAGACCCGCAACCCACCCGACCCGGTCGTCCAGGACGTTCCACAAGCCCGCCAGGACACCTCCCGGCGCAAGGACCCTGGCGATCTCCGGCTCCGCGCCGGCCATGTCGAACCAGTGCAGGGCATTGCCTGCCACCACCGCGTCGACCGACGCGTCCGGCAGCGGAATCGACTCGGCACCGCCCGACAGGGCACGGACCGCGGGCAGCACCCGCCGCAACTCGGCCAGCATCGCCGGATCGGGCTCCACCGCGATCACCTGGGCACCGAGCTCGACCAGCACGGCGGTCAACTTGCCGGTTCCCGCACCGAGGTCGAGCACCTGCGGACCGGGCGCGAACTCCAGCGCCCAACGCACCGCGGCCCGCGCGTAGTCCGGACGGTGCTCGGCGTAGGCGGCGGCCACCGCGCCGAACGAGGAGCGCAAGAGCTGCTTGTCGTCCACACGGCCACCGTATCCGCGAGAGCGCGTCCGACGATCTACTTAACATAATGTAGATTATCGGCGTTGTGGAACGGCTGGTCGACAGGGCCGGGGCACGGACCGTCCACATAGGTCCTACGCGTCGTTTCGCGTGCATCGACGCCACCGACGATCGCTCGCGGCCGGGCACACGCCGACGCGGCGCGGCGGGGCCACGCCACCAGCGTCGGCGCAGCCGCGCCGCACACCCGGCAGGCCGGCGGCGGTGGCGGGGTCAGCCCGTCCTGACACGCCACCGTAGAAACGTCACAGTGACGGATCATGGGTGGTGTCAGCGGATGTCGCGACGACGTGCACGTCGGGTTCACTCCAGATGTTGATCAACCGGGCGCCGGCCCGGCGTCGAGTCCTCGGCGGCCATCCCGCGGTCGCCCGGGCGTCGGGACCGGCATGTGACGGGGCACGCGTGGTGCACGTGTGCGTTCCCAGGGGTCGAATCGGCCGGCGGCGGGTGTTCGGGAGCGGCATCCCCCGGTCGGACCGGGAACCCCTTCCGGACCGCTTTTTGATGGATAATTGCCATTATCCATCAGTCATGGGTCGGCTGATTGTCGGTGGTGTGCGGTATGAAGATCGACATGCTTGTGCTTGCCGCTCAGGAGTCGTTCTTCCTCGCTCGTCGGCCGCGGAAGGATTCGCCGCACACCACGGCGGCGTACCGGCGTGACCTGGCGGGTGTGATGGCGTTGTTGGCGGAGGTGGCCGCCACTCCCCCGGACCGGTTGACAATGGCGGACCTGACGGCGCGGAACCTGCGTGCGGCGTTCGGTGTGTTCGCGGATTCGCATGCGAAGTCGTCGGTGCTGCGGGCGTGGTCGACGTGGAACCAGTTCCTGACGTTCTGCGTGGCGGAGGAGTTGGTGGCGGGCAACCCGATGGGTGCGGTGGCGCGGCCGAAGACCCCTCCCCTGGTGCCGAAGCCGTTGCGGGGCGAGGACACGCCGGAGCGGTTGCTGACGGCGGCGGCGGAGGGTGCGCGGCAGGGTCGTGATCCGTGGCCGGAGCGGGATGTGCTGGTGTTGGCGCTGGGTCTGGTGGCGGGGTTGCGGTCGGCGGAGATGCGGACGTTGACGTTGGCGTCGGTGGTGGGTCGGCCGGGTGAGCGGCGGCTGCACGTGGCCGGCAAGGGGAACCGGGATCGGTCGGTGCCGATCGAGCCGGCGATGGATCGGATCATCGAGCAGTACCTGGAGTCGTGTCGGCGGCGGTTCCCGCAGGGGCGGTTCGATCGGGGGTCGGCGTTGTTGCGTGATCGGCACGGTGAGCCGATCGGGCGTGGCGGGTTGGAGTACCTGGTGCGGTCGTGCTTCCGGTGGGCGGGGTTGCACGACCGGGTGCCGTCGGGCGCCAATCTGCACGCGTTGCGGCACACGTTCGCGACGCGGTTGGCGGAGGACGGTGCGTCGGCGTCGGAGATCATGGCGTTGTTGGGTCATGCGTCGTTGGCGACGTCGCAGAACTACATCGAGGCGACGGCGCGGGAGCGGCGGGCGGCGGTGGCGGGCAATCGGACTTATGCGTCGTTGGCGCGGTTGCCGCAGCGGGAGTAGTGGTGCGCGGGGTGGGTTGGGCTGTGCGGGTGACTTGGGTGAGTCGATGTTCGCACGGGTGTACGCAGGGGTCATGAGGGCTTTGTGGCGTGGTTCGGTGTCGTTCGGTCTGGTGGTGTTCCCGGTGCGGTTGTTCGGGGCGACGCGGGATCGTGGTGTGCGGTTGCACGAGGTGCATCGGGTGGATGGTGGTCGGTTGCGGCATCGGCGGGTGTGTTCGGTGTGTGGTGCGGGGGTGGAGGTGTCGGAGGTGGCCAAGGGTTACGTGTTGCCGGATGGGCGGTTGGTGGTGTTGGGGGCGGAGGATGTGGCGGGTTTGTCGGCCGGGGTGGAGCGGACGATCGAGGTGGTGCAGTTCGTGGGTGGGGGTGAGGTGGATCCGTTGTTGTTGGGTCGGGGTTATTTCGTGGAGCCGGAGCGGGTGGCGGTGGGGTCTTATGTGGTGTTGCGGGATGTGTTGGTGCGGTTGTCGCGGGTGGCGGTGGTGAGGGTGGGTTTGCGGGGTCGGGAGGTGTTGGGTGTGTTGCGGCCTCGGGGTGGGGTGTTGGTGTTGCAGACGTTGGTGTGGCCGGATGAGGTGCGGGAGCCGGGGTTCGACCTGTCGGGTGTGGTGTCGGGTGGGGTCGAGGTGGGTGTGGCGGAGGTGTTGGTGGAGTCGATGACGGCGCCGTTCGACGGGTCGGTGTTCCGGGATGGGTATCGGGAGGCGTTGGGTGGGTTGATCGAGGCGAGGGCGGCGGGTGGGGCGGTGGTGCCGGTGGCGCGGGCGCCGGAGGAGACGGGTGGTGGGGTGGATCTGTTGGGTGCGTTGCGGCGGAGTGTGGAGCGGGTGCGGTCGGGGCGGTTGTGGCGGGATGGTGGCTGAGGCCGCTCCCCCTTGTGCTGCTCCCCCGTGCCGGCCCCTCTGTGCTGGTGGCGGGGATGGGGATTGTTAGTCCGTTCGGGTGACGTGCTGGTGCGGATCGTGCTGTTCGCGGGTAGTCACGTGGCATGAGGTCCGTGTGGCGTGGGGCGATCTCCTTCGGGTTGGTGACGATCGGTGTCCGGTTGTACACGGCCACGGAGGAGCACGACTTCCGGTTCCACCAGGTGCACCGGGAGGATGGTGGGCGCATCCGGTACAAGCGGGTGTGTCAGGTGTGCGGCGAGGAGGTCGCGTACGCCGACATCTCGAAGGGGTACGAGCTGGACGACGGTCGGGTCGTGGTGATGGATGCCGAGGACTTCGACAAGTTGCCGATCAAAACGGATCACGCGATCGACGTGGTGGAGTTTGTGCCGGTCGAGGAAGTGGATCCGATCTATTTTCAGAAGTCTTATTATTTGGAGCCGGACAAGGCGGCGACGCGTCCGTATGTGTTGCTTCGGACCGCTTTGGAGCGCAGTGGGCAGCTCGCGGTGGTGAAGATCACGATTCGTCAGCGTGAGACGTTGGCGTTGTTGCGGGCGCGTGAGGATTTGTTGGTGATGCACACGATGTTGTGGCCGGATGAGGTGCGGAAGCCGGATTTCGAGTTCTTGGGTTCGGATGTGGAGGTTCGGCCGCAGGAGTTGAAGATGGCGTCGTCGTTGGTGGACAGCATGGCGGGGTCGTTCGATCCGGGTGATTTCTCGGATGATTACACCGAGGCGATGCAGAAGGTGATCGAGGCGAAGGCGGAGGGTGCGGAGTTGCCGGAGCGGCCCGAGGTGGAGCAGGCCGGTGAGGTGATCGACCTGATGACGGCGTTGGAGCGGAGTGTGGAGCAGGCGAAGTCGGCTCGGGGTGGGAAGTCGGCGGGTCGCAAGCCTGCGGCGAAGAAGGCGGCCGGCGGGTCGTCGGCGGGTTCGGGGTCGTCGTCGAGGAAGGCTCCGGCGAAGAAGAAGGCGAAGCCCGCCTGAGGCGGGGCGGCGTGGGATGGGTGGGGATCTTTCGGAGTACCGGCGCAAGCGGGATCCGGGGCGGACGCCGGAGCCGGTGCCGGGTGGTGACGCGGTGGTGCCGCGTGGTGGTGATGACACGTTCGTGATCCAGGAGCATCACGCGTCGCGGCTGCACTGGGATGTGCGGTTGGAGCGGGGTGGGGTGTTGGTGTCGTGGGCGGTGCCGAAGGGGTTGCCGTCGGAGCCGGGGACGATCCGGTTGGCGGTGCGGACCGAGGATCACCCGTTGGAGTACGCGTCGTTCTCGGGGGTGATCCCGAAGGGTGAGTACGGCGCGGGTCGGATGGTGATCTGGGATCGGGGCCGGTACGAGACGGTGAAGTGGTCGGACCGCGAGGTGGACGTGGTGTTGCGCGGTTCGCGGGTGGAGGGTGAGTTCGTGTTCTTCCGCCGTGATTCGGCCGGGGGCAAGGACTGGATGGTGCGGCGGCGGCACGAGGCGGTGCGTCCGGGTTGGGTGCCGTTGCCGGAGTCGGTGTCGCCGATGTTGGCGACGCCGGCGGCGGGGTTGCCGGGACCGGCGTCGAAGTGGGCGTTCGAGTTCAAGTGGGACGGGGTGCGGGCGGTGGCGCGGGTGGAGGGTGGTCGGGTGCGGTTGACGAGTCGGTTGGGCAATGACGTGACGGGGACGTATCCGGAGTTGCAGGGGTTGGGTGCGCAGTTGGGTGCGACGGAGGTGTTGTTGGACGGGGAGATCGTGGCGTTGCGGGGTGGGCGGCCGAGTTTCGGGGCGTTGCAGCAGCGGATGCACGCGTCGGCGGCGCAGGCGCGTCGGTTGGTGGCGGGGACGCCGGTGACGTTCCTGGTGTTCGACGTGTTGCACCTGGACGGTTCCCCGACTGTGGAGTTGCCGTACGTGCGGCGTCGGGAGTTGTTGGAGGGGTTGGGGTTGCGGGGGGCGCATTGGTTGACGCCGAAGGCGTTCCCGGGTGCGGGTGCGGCGGTGTTGGCGGCGAGTCGGGAGCAGGGGTTGGAGGGGGTGGTGGCGAAGCGGCTGGATTCGCGGTATGTGCCGGGTCAGCGGTCGCCGCAGTGGGTGAAGGTGACGTCGGTGGTGACGCAGGAGGTGGTGGTCGGGGGGTGGCGGCCGGGTGTGGGCAAGCGGGAGGGGTTGGTGGGTGCGTTGTTGTTGGGGATCCCGGGTGAGGGTGGGTTGGTGTTCGCGGGGTCGGTGGGGACGGGGTTCGACCAGTCGGAGTTGGAGCGGTTGACGGCGCGGTTGTCGTCGTTGGAGGTGGAGGGGTCGCCGTTCGTGTCGGGGGTGCCGCGGGAGCGGGCGCGGGGTGCGCGGTGGGTGCGTCCGGTGTTGGTGGGTGAGGTGGCGCACCGGCAGTGGACGGCGGACGGGCGGATGCGGTTCCCGACGTGGCGGGGGTTGCGGCCGGATCGGGTGCCCGGGGAGGTGCGGCGTGACGGCTGAGGCGTTGGTGCAGGTGGAGGGTCGTCGGGTGAGGCTGACGAACCTGGACAAGGTGTTGTACCCGGAGGTGGGGTTCACCAAGGCGGAGGTGATCGACTACTACACGCGGATCGCGCCGGTGTTGTTGCCGCACGTGGCGGGGCGGCCGGTGACGTTGCGGCGGTATCCGAACGGGGTGGACGGGAAGTCGTTCTTCGAGAAGAACGCGCCGTCGCACGCGCCGGAGTGGGTGCGGACGGTGCGGGTGGAGACGCCGGGGTCGTCGCGGGGTGCGGAGTACGCGGACTTCGTGGTGGTGGAGGACTTGGCGACGTTGGTGTGGTTGGCGAACCTGGCGGCGTTGGAGTTGCACGTGCCGCAGTGGTCGGTGGGTGTGCGGGGTGGGCGGCACTCCCCTGATCTGGTGGTGTTCGACCTGGATCCGGGTGAGCCGGCGACGGTGGTGGAGTGTTGTCGGGTGGCGTGCCGGGTGCGGGAGGTGTTGGAGGGTGACGGGTTGTCGCCGGTGGTGAAGACGTCGGGGTCGAAGGGGTTGCAGGTGTACGCGGCGGTGTCGGTGTCGTCGGCGGAGCGGACGTCGGAGTACGCGAAGGGGGTGGCGCAGCGGTTGGCGGGTGAGTCGCCGGATGAGGTGGTGTGGCGGATGGCGAAGGCGCAGCGCACGGGGAAGGTGTTGATCGACTGGTCGCAGAACAACCCGGCGAAGACGACGGTGGCGCCGTACTCGTTGCGGGCGCGGGCGCGTCCGTCGGTGTCGACGCCGGTGTCGTGGGCGGAGGTGGAGGCGTGCCGGGTGGTGGAGGACCTGGTGTTCCTGGCCGACGAGGTGCGGGAGCGGGTGGGTGCGGGGGGTGACCTGTTCGCGGTGGGAAAGCCGTCGCCGTTGCCGCGCTGATGGTCTTATCCTGGCCCGCCGGACTACGGAGGGAGCGGGTCGTGGGGTCGTCGGAGGACGAGATCCGGGCGGCGCACGTGGGTGAGGCGCCGCGGTTGGACGGTCGGGTGGTGTTGGTGGAGTACGACCCGGCGTGGCCGGGGTTGTACGAGCGTGAGGCGGCGCGGATCCGGGGTGCGTTGGGTGGGGTGGTGGTGGGGTTGGAGCACGCGGGGTCGACGTCGGTGCCGGGGTTGGCGGCGAAGCCGGTGGTGGACGTGGTGTTGACGGTCGCGGATTCGGCGGACGAGGTGTCGTACGTGCCGGCGTTGGAGGCGGTGGGGTACGTGTTGGTGGTGCGTGAGCCGGAGTGGTTCGAGCACCGCATGTTCAAGGGGCCGGACACCAACGTGAACCTGCACGTGTTCACGGAGGGTGAGCCGGAGGTGGGGCGGATGTTGGCGTTCCGGGACCGGTTGCGGGGCTCGGTGGCGGATCGGGAGTTGTACGAGCGGGTGAAGCGGGAGTTGGCGTCGCGGGAGTGGGCGTACGTGCAGCAGTACGCGGACGCGAAGTCGGCCGTGGTGGCCGAGATCTTGGGTCGTGCCTGATCGTCCTGTCCCCCGCGTGCCGGGTGGGCTTGGTCCGGGTCGGCGGCGTCGGACCGGGGTTCGGATCGGGCGTTCGGGCCGGAGGTTCGGGTCAGGGGTTCGGGAAGGACCGCAGGTGTTCGCCGAGGAAGTCGGGGTCGTCCGGCCACGGGAAGTGGCCGGCGCCGGGTTGTTCGACGTCGCGGGAGCCGGGGATGAGCTCGACCAGCTGCCGCACCAGGTGCGGTGGTGACACGGGGTCCGCTCCCCCGGCGTGGATCAGGACGGGCAGGTCGAGGGCGCGGCGGGTGTGGCCGGGGCTGAACGCGCCGTCGGCGCTGTAGCCGGCCTGGGCGGCCGGTGAGGCCTCGGTGGCTTCGGCGGCGGCGAACCAGGGCTGGTGGGTGTGGGCGCGCAGGTGGTCGGCCAGGGTCGTGCCGTCGTAGGTGGTGAAGCGGTGCATGGGTGGTCGTCCTCCGTGGGCGGGGAGGTCGTTCGCGCCGCGGGGTTCTCCTAGGCTGGTGGTCATGCCGACATTCGCCACCGCCGAGACCGTGTCCCGTGACGAGCTGCTCGCGTTCCTGCGGCCGCGTCACCGTGCTCTGCTGGTCACCGCGCGCGTCGACGGGCGGCCGCAGGTGTCGCCGGTGACGTGCGGGGTGGACGGCGAGGGGCGGGTCGTGGTGTCGACGTACCCGGGGCGGGCGAAGTCCCGCAACGCGCGGCGCGACGAGCGGGTGACGTTGTGCGTGCTGTCCGACGAGTGGGACGGACCGTACGTGCAGGTCGACGGTCGGGCGGAGGTGCTGGACCTGCCGGAGGCGGTGGAGCCGCTGGTGGAGTACTACCGGTGCATCGCCGGGGAGCACCCGGACTGGGACGAGTACCGGGAGGCGATGCGGCGGCAGGGCAAGTCGCTGATCCGCGTGACGATCGACCGGTGGGGCCCGGTCGCGACGGGTGGTTTCCCGCCCGAACTCGCCGACTGACCGTCGAATGCCGGTGCCGCCGCCCGGACGGGGTGGCGGCACCGGCCTTCGAGGGCCGGGGTTCGGAGCCCGGTGACGGGGTTCCGGATCGGACCGGGGTGGTGGTGGGTGCGGGTCAGGCGAGTGCCTGGCGGGTGGTGGCGCACCAGGTGCCGCCCCAGCCGGCCGGGTTCTCCAGCAGCGCGAACACGGCGCCGGCCGGGTCGGCGACGGCCGCGACGACGCCGGTGGGCACTTCCTTGGGGCCGATGAGGACGGTGCCGCCCATGTCGGTCGCCTCGGCGGTGGCCGCGGCGATGTCGGGCACGGCGAAGTAGCAGGTCCAGCCGCCTTCGGCGGTGAGGCGACCGGCGACGGGGCGGCGGTCGTCGGCCACGGCGGCGTCGTAGAGGGTGAACGGGCCGCCGGGGTCGCGGACCTGCCAGCCGAGTTGGTCGGCCCAGTAGTCGTCGGCGTCGGGGTCGGCCATGAGTTCGACCCAGCAGGGTTCGCCGGGGCGGGGTTGCGGGGCCCACGGGCCGTGCAGCACGCGGCCTTGGTCGACGGCGGCGCCGCGGTCGAGGTCACGGGGCTGGGTGCCGGCGAACACGAGGTGCCAGCCGGGTTCGCCGGGTTGCACGCGGGTGGCGAGGCGGTCGCCGACCCAGCCGGTGAACGAGCCGTCGGGCTCGGCGATGATCACCCAGCCGAGGAGGTGGGCGTAGAACTCGGCGACGGGTTCGGGGTCGGTGGTGTTCAGCTCGACGCGGCGGACACCGCGTGCGGGGCTGTCGGGGGTACCGGGCACGGCGGTGGCTTCCCATCGGGGCGGGCGGCGGGTGGTCGAACGCGGGGATCGAACGCGGGGATCGGGCACGGGCGGTCGAACGCGGGCGGTGCGGGTGTGGTGCGGGGTGGTGCGGTGATCAGGAACGCGCCCCATCCTCCGCACCGGCCATGCGTGGCGACAATGCGCCGTTCGGTGGCTGCGGCTGGGCCGAGAGGACCTGTGCCAGCGGTTGGGGGCGGCCGAGGTGGAATCCCTGGCCGACGCGGACCCCGAGTCGGGTGAGGGCCTCGACCTGGGCGGGGCGTTCGACCCACTCGGCGACGGCGGACAGTCCCAGGCCCTGGGCGATCTGCACGATGCCGGCGACGAGCACGGCGTCGGTGGAGCGTTCGTCGATGCCGCGCACGAACTCGCCGTCGATCTTGATGCCGGTGATGGGCAGGTGCTTGAGGTGGACGAAGGAGCCGAACCCGGAGCCGAAGTCGTCGAGGGTGATGCGGCAGCCGAAGCCGCGCAGCTGCAGCGCCAGGGCGCGGGCGGCGTCGAGGTTGGTGACCGCGGCGGTCTCGGTGATCTCCAGGCCGAGCCGGCCCGGTGCGACGCCCGCGGTGGCGAGCCGGTCCAGGACGAACCCGCCGAAGTCCTCGTCCTCCAGGGTCCGGCCGGAGATGTTGACGTTGAACCGCAGTGCGGGGTCGGGGTGGCCGACGAGGGCGTCGATGGCGGTGGACAGCACCCACCGGTCGATGTCGAGGACCAGGTCGGAGCGTTCGGCCTCGGGCAGGAACTCCGCCGGGCCGAGGTAGGGGTCCTGGCCGTCCTCCAGGCGCAGCAGCAGTTCGTGGCCGAGGGTCTTGCCGGTGGCCAGCTGCACCATCGGCATGGCGTGCAGGGCCAGGCCTCCGTGGTCCAGGGCTGCGCGCAGCCGGTCCAGCACGGAGACGCGTTTGGCGGTGTCGGCGTAGTGGCCCGGTTCGTAGACGGTGACGCGGTTGCGTCCGGCGGCCTTGGAGGCGTAGAGGGCGAGGTCGGCGTTGGCCAGGACCAGTTCCCACGTGTCGCCGGGCCCGTACTCGGCGACGCCGGTGGACACGGTGACGCTGCGCGCGGCGCCGACCAGCGGCAGGGACGCCACGGCGTCGCGCAGCCCTTCGGCGACGTGGGCGGCGTCGGCGGAGGTGGCGCCGGGCAGCACGACGGCGAACTCGTCGCCGCCGAGCCGGCCGATCAGCTGCGATGTCGACAGCCGTGACCGCAGTTTGGCGGCCAGCGCCTTCATCAGCCGGTCGCCGA
Organism: Actinosynnema sp. NPDC050801; assembly: GCF_040673975.1. Taxonomy (NCBI): domain Bacteria; kingdom Bacillati; phylum Actinomycetota; class Actinomycetes; order Pseudonocardiales; family Pseudonocardiaceae; genus Actinosynnema; species Actinosynnema sp. NPDC050801. Next base: position 313,726 of record NZ_JBFAQZ010000008.1, read on the forward strand.
CGGCGTGGCCGCGCAGGTCGTTGACGTCCTTGAAGTTGTCCAGGTCCAGCAGCAGCATCGCGCCGGGCCCGCCGCCGGCGAGTTGTCGTTCCAGTTCGCGGGTCACCGCGCGCCGGTTGGCCAGCCCGGTGAGCGGGTCCTGCTCGGCCAGGGCGAGCAGTTCGTCGTGCACGCGGCGGGCGCGGGTGATGTCGTGGGCGGTGCCCAGCACCCGCAGCGGCGCGCCGTCCTCGTCGGTGACGACCTCGCCGAAGCACTCGAACCACCGCTCGGTGCCCTTGTCGGCCAGCGTCATGCGGTGGGTGTAGGAGAACCCGGCGCCCGACCGCATGGCCTCCTGCAGGGTGGCCTGGATCATCGCCAGGTCGTCGGGGTGCACGAGCGCGGCGTAGCGGTCGAAGTCGAGTTCGGTGTCGGGTGGGAACCCGAACATCTCCAGCAGCGTGTCCGACCACACCACGCGGTCCTCGGTGATGTGCCACTCCCACGTGCCCATGCGGCCCAGCACCTGGGCGCGGCGCAGCGCGTCGGCCTCGTGGGTGGCCTCCAGCTCCCGGTCGCGCCACGCGGTGACGTCCACGACCCGGTACAGCAGCTGCTCCCCCGCGGTCGCGTCGGACCCGGCGTCGGGGTGCAGGTGCTGGCAGGTGACCTCCAGCCAGCGGTGGCCCTTGCGGTAGGCGCTGGGTGTGAGCAGCGCCAGGCCCGAGCGGGGCCGTTCGGGCGCGCCGGGCAGCAGCGCGGGCAGCGACCGGCCGACCACGTGGTCCACCGGCACGCCCAGGATCTCCGCCAGCGCCGGGTTCACCCACGCCAGCGTGCCGTTCGCGTCGGTCACACCGAAACCGACGTCGGCCCGGTCGAGCACCTCCCGGTGCAACGCGCCGTTGCCGTTCACGCGCCCCTCCTCGCCCACCCGCGCGTCATGATGGTCGAGACCACACGCGGTGGGCAAGCCGACACCGTTCAGCGCAACCGCTCCAGACCGCGTGCGGTGTCGACCAGTTCCCCCGCCAGCCGCCGCAGCTCCGACCCGTCCGCGCCGTCGGCGGCCGCGGTGGCGACGTCCTCGGCGGCGCACCGCAGCTGGAACAGCCGGTCCTGCAGGTCGGCCAACTCGCCGGCGGACAGCACCACGGCGTCCTCGGGCAGCCCGCCGCGCTGCACGGCGGCCCGCCGCTCGTAGGCGCGCTGCCGGCAGGGCTGCGCGCAGTACCGGCGTGGCCGGCCGATCCGTCCGCTGTCGGGCAGGCGGCGTCCGCACCAGGCGCAGTGCCTGGCTTCCTCACGGCGCGCCGCGACGGGCTCGGTCACCAGCTCCATGGCGCGCGACGGTATCCGGCTACCCACCGGTCACCGCAACGCCACGCCGCCAGGGCACACTCCGGGTGTGACCGCGACCCACCCGTACCTGTCCGGACCGCACCCCCGCGCGTTCGCCCACCGGGGCTGGCACCTCGACGAGCTGTCGGGGATGGAGAACTCGCTGGCCGCGTTCCGCCGCGCCGCCCGGGAGGGTTTCCGGTACCTGGAGACCGACGTGCACGCGACCTCCGACGGGGTCGTGGTGGTGCACCACGACGCGGTGCTGGACCGCACGACCGACGCTACGGGGCCGGTGGCGGCGCAGCCGTGGTCGGCGGTGCGGGCGGCCAACGTGGGCGGGCGGGAGCCGATCGCGCGGCTGGAGGACCTGCTGGAGGACCTGCCGGAGGCGTTGGTCAACATCGACGTGAAGGCGGACTCGGCGGTGGTGCCGGTGCTGGAGGTGCTGCGCCGGACGAACGCGCTGCACCGGGTGTGCCTGGCGTCGTTCTCGGAGAGGCGGCTGGCGCGGCTGCGCAGGTTGGGCGGCCCGGGGTTGTTGACGTCGATGGGGCCGCGGTCGGCGGGCGCGCTGTGGGCGGCGGGGCGGGTGCCGCTGGTGGGGCTGCCGGTGCGGGGCATGGTGGCGCAGGTGCCGGTGAACCAGGGCAGGCTGCTGGTGGTCGACGGCCGTTTCGTGCGCGCCGCGCACCGCCGGGGTCTGGAGGTGCACGTGTGGACCATCGACGACGAGGCGCGGATGCGGGGGCTGCTCGACCTGGGCGTGGACGGTCTGGTCACCGACCGGCCGGACCGGTTGCGCGACGTGCTGATCGACCGGCGGGCGTGGGCCGAGGGCTGACACCCCGGATCGTCCCGGGTTCCCGGCCGGATCGCACGCGCGGCGGGCCCCGTCCGCGGTGGTCGGCCTGCGTCGCGGGTCGGTGCCGTCGCGGGTCGGTCGTGGGCTGTCGCGGTCGGTCGGCCGCGGGGTCGGGGTCGTGTCGCGTGGCGTGCGGGCGACCGGTTGGCAACAGCTTGGCGGTGATCACCACCAACGGGTGGCCCGCGATATACAGTCCGCCCCCATGAGCGTGGCCGACAGCACCGCACCCGCCGTGGACCGCAGGCGGGAACAGCGCGGATGGACCTGGTACGACTGGGCGAACTCGGTGTTCCCCACCTCGGTGGTCACCGTGTTCCTCTCCGGCTACCTCACCGCGGTGGCCAAGGAGGCGGCGATCGCCGACACGGCCCGCAACGGCCCGGACGCCTGCGCGGACGGGTCGCTGCGGCAGTGCGACATCTCCCTGTTCGGCGCCTACTTCCCGGCCGGGTCGCTGTGGGGTTACCTGCTGTCGATCGCCACGGTCGTGCAGGTCGTGGTGCTGCCGGTGATGGGCGCCATCGCCGACCGCACCCAGAACAAGCGGCGCATGCTGGGCGGTCTGGCGTTCACCGGGTCGGCCGCCACCATCGCGCTGGCCACCGTCGGCGGCGACAACTGGCACCTCGGCGTGGCGTTGTTCATCCTCGGCAACATCTGCTACGGCGCGTCGGTCGTCGTGTACTACGCGTTCCTGCCCGAGATCGCCGCCCCCGACGAGCGCGACGCGGTCTCCTCGCGCGGCTGGGCGTTCGGCTACCTGGGCGGCGGCCTGGCGCTGGCGGTGCAGCTGGGGTTGTTCATCGGCCACGACGCCGTCGGGTTGAGCGAGGGCGCCGCGGTGCGCGTCGGGTTCGTGCTGTCGGGTCTGTGGTGGGCCGGGTTCACCCTCATCCCGCTGGCCCGCCTCAAGCGGCACCAGGCGCCGCACGGCACCGAGTCCGGCGGGGCGGTGATCACCGCCGGGTTCGCCGAGCTGCGCCAGACGGTCAAGCAGGCGCGGCTGTTCCCGCTGACGCTGGCGTTCCTGGGCACCTACCTCATCTACACCGACGGCATCGCCACCGTGGCCAACGTCTCCGCCCAGTACGGCCGCGACGAGCTCAAGCTCGACGAGACGGTGCTGATCACCACCATCCTGATCGTGCAGTTCGTCGCGTTCTTCGGCGGCATGCTGCACGGCCGGTTGGCCAGGTCCTGGGGCGCCAAGCGCACCATCATGGTCAGCCTGTGCGTGTGGATCGTGGTCGTGGGCGCGGCGTTCTTCGTCCAGGCGCAGCAGCAGGTCCAGTTCTACGTGCTGGCCGCGGGCATCGGTCTGGTGCTGGGCGGCACGAACGCGTTGTCGCGGTCGCTGTTCAGCCAGATGATCCCGCCCGGCCGCGAGGCCCAGTACTTCTCCCTCTACGAGGTCGGCGAGCGGTCCACGTCGTGGTTGGGGCCGCTGGTGTTCGCCGGCGTCGGGCAGGCCACCGGGTCGTTCCGGCTCGCGATCATCTCGCTGGTGGTCTTCTTCGTCGTCGGGTTCGTGCTGATGATCTTCGTGCCGGTGCGGCGGGCGATCATCGCCTCCGGCAACCCGGTGCCCGACAAGGTGTGACCGCGCGGTTGTGCCCCGCCCCGGTACCGCCGGGCGGGGCACACCGGTCACAGCGCCGGCGCCGGCGCCCGCGTCGACCAGGGCCGCACCACCGCCACCACGGCGGCGGCGAGCAGCCACGACCCGACCACCGTCCACGTCGACAGCACCGGCGCGAACACCACCGACACCGCCCCCGCCGCCAGACCGACCGGCGCGGTGACCCACCACCGCCGCGGCACCGGCGGCGCCTCCCGGTGGAACCCCGCCACCACCACGGCGGCGACCACCACCGCCGGGACGTGCCACAGCAGCGTCGGCCACGGCGGGGACCCGGACGCCACCGACCCCGACGCCACCGCCCACACCACCAGCGCCGGCGACGCCACGCCCAGCAGCCCGGCCGCGACCCGACCCACCGCGCGACGGCCCGCGACCAGCATCGCGAACGCCACCACCGCCAGCGCGTCGTACCACCAGCCCTGCACCGGGACCGCGAAACCCGTCCGCGCCACCACCGTCCACGACTGCGCCGCCGCGACCAGGTGCCCCAGCAGCCCGGTCAACCCCAGCACCCGCAGCACGGTCCCCGCCGCGCGCCGCGCGCCCAGCCGGACCCGCACCGCCAGCGCCACCGTCGCGCCCGCCTCGCCCCACCCGGGCCAACCGTGCTCCAGGTCCAGGTCGTCGGTGCGGTCGGCCAGGAAGATCCCGACCATCTCCTCCTCGCGCTCCGCCCGGTACCAGGCGGGCAGCACCCGCAGCAGCGCCCGGTAGCGGCGTTCCAGGTTCGACCTCACAGCGCACCCCTCACCGCGCGGCTCACAGCGCGCCCCTGGCCCGCAGCACCGACGACGCGGCGCGCACGTTCGCCGACAGCCGCGCCACCTCCGCCGACAACACCCGCACCCCGGCGTCGGTCAGCCGGTAGTAGCGCCGCAGCCTGCCCTGGTGGACCTCCTCGCGGTCCCGCTCGGCCAGTCCCTCCGCGACCAGCCGGTCCAGCGCCCCGTAGAGCGTGCCGACCCGCAGCCGCACCCGCCCCTCCGACAACTCCTCCACCGCACGCACGATCGCGTACCCGTGCAACGGCTCCTCCGCCAACGCGGTGAGCACCAGGAACACCTGCTCCGACATACCTCTCACACCGCAGGTTATACCGCTTCGCGATATATCTCGGCAATAAATCTGGATATGCGATGTCCAGGATTCGGCTAGGGTGGGGGCATGAGGATGGCCGAGGGCGTCGAATGGGCCCTGCACTGCTGCCTGGACCTGGCGTGGGCGCGCGGCACCCCCGTCCCCGCCGCCCGGCTCGCCGCCCACCACGGCCTGCCCGCGGCCTACCTGACCAAGCAGCTGCAGGCGCTCGGCCGCGCCGGCATCGTCCGCTCCACCCCCGGCCCGCGCGGCGGCTACCTGCTCGACCGGCCACCGCACGCGGTGACCCTCATGGACGTCGTCACCGCGCTCGAAGGCGCCGACCCGGCGTTCCGCTGCACCGAGATCCGCGCGGGCGGCCCCCACACCACCCGCTGCGCCATCGACACCGCCATGACCCGCGCCGAGCTGGCCTGGCGCCGCGAGCTCGCCGGCCGCACCCTCGCCGACCTCGACGCCGACGTGCGCCGCGCCGACCCCGACGCGCCCGCCGCCACCCGAGCCCGGCTCTCCCCCGCCCCACCCGCCTGAACCCCGAGCCCGCTCACCCGAGCCCGACCCGCCCGAGCCCCGGGCGGACCCGATTGGAAGGACCGACCGTGCCGCACACCCTGGTCAACCCCGACGGACTGCACGACCCCACCGGCTACGGCTACAGCCACCTCGCCGCCACCACCGGCGACCTGGTGCTCGTGGCCGGCCAATACGGCAGCGACCGCGACGGCCACGTCGTCTCCGACGACTTCGCCGAGCAGGTCGACCGCGCCTTCGCCAACCTCGGCACCGCGCTGCGCGCCGCGGGGCTCGACTACCACCACGTCGCCCGCCTGGGCACCTACGTCGTCGACCACGACGCCGACCGGCTCGCCGTCCTGGCCGACCGCGTCGGCCGCATCTGGGGCGACCGGCCACCCGCCCAGACGCTGCTCGGCGTCGCCACCCTCGCCCTGCCCGGGATACTGTTCGAGGTCGACGCCGTCGCTGCACGCTGACCTCGCGCCCTCCCCCGGCCCGGGGGATCCGGGCCGCGGCGCCGCGGACCGCCGGCGGGAAGGCCGTGGGGGCGGCCGGTGTGCACGGCCCGCGCACCGACCGCGGGTATGGCGCATTAGGGTGGCCCGCCGTGGAACCGATCACCCTCGCCCCGGACCCGACCGACGCGTTGTCCTCCGTGCCCGCCGCCGGCGCGGGCCGCGGTCTCGCGCCCACCGGGCGGTTGCGGTTCTTCTTCGGCCCGATGGACTGCGGCAAGTCGACGCTGGCGTTGCAGATCGACCACAACCAGGCCCGTCAGGGCCGCCGCGGGCTGCTGCTGGTGCGCCACGACCGCTCCGGCGCCCCGACGATCTCCAGCCGCATGGGCCTGGCCCGCAACGCCCTGGAGGTCCACGAGGACATGGACCTGTGCGAGCTGGTGCGCGAGACGTGGGCGGGCGGCGCCCGGGTGGACTACGTCATCGTCGACGAGGCCCAGTTCCTGTCCGCCGAGCAGGTCGACCAGCTGGCCGAGCTCGCCGACGACGCCCACCTGGAGGTCTACTGCTTCGGTCTGGCCACCGACTTCCGCAGTTGCCTGTTCCCGGGCTCGCAGCGCCTGTTCGAGCTGGCCGACGAGCTCAACGCCATCCAGGTCGAGGTGCTGTGCTGGTGCGGCCGGCCGGGCCGGTTCAACGCCCGCGTCCACGACGGCGACGTCGTGCGCGCCGGGGACACCGTCCTGGTCGCCGACACCACCGCCCACACCGCGGCCGACGGCGTGGAGGTCCGCTACCAGGTGCTGTGCCGCACCCACTACCGCACCGGCGACCTCGGTCCCCACGCCGTGGACGGCCACCAGCTGCGCCTGACCTGACCCCGGTCGACGGACACCGCCCCGGCGTCCCACAATGGACAAGCCTTGTTGCCGGAACCGGGACACGACCAGATGAGCGACGCGAGCGACCCCAGCACCGACCACCCCGACGATGCCGCCGGCGCCGACCGTGCCGACACCGGTGGTTCCGGTGACGGTCCGACCGACGAGGTGTTGGACAAGGTCGGTGAGCGGCTGCGCCACATCCGCACCAGCCGGGGCGCCACGCTGGCGGACCTGGCGGCGGCGACCGGCATCTCCAAGAGCACCCTGTCCCGCCTGGAGTCGGGTCTGCGGCGCCCGAGCCTGGAGCTGCTGCTGCCGATCGCCCGCGCGCACCGCGTGCCCCTCGACGAGCTGGTGGGCGCGCCGCCGGTGGGCGATCCGCGGATCCGTCCCGTGCCGGTGCGCCGCAACGGCATGACGGTGCTGCCGCTGACCCAGCAGCCGGGTGGTCTGCAGGCGTTCAAGATGATCATCCCGGACCGGGGTGAGCCGGATCCGCGCACGCACACCGGCTACGAGTGGCTCTACGTGCTGTCGGGTCGGTTGCGGTTGATCCTGGCCGACCACGACGTGGTGCTGGGGGCGGGCGAGGCGGCGGAGTTCGACACGCGCCTGCCGCACTGGTTCGGTCCGGCCGGTCCGGAGCCGGTGGAGATCCTGAGCCTGTTCGGCAAGCAGGGCGAGCAGATCCACATGCGGACCCGCCGCAAGACCTGATCGTCGCGGGCGTGGCGGGGCCCGCCACACTGGGGACCATGACGGTGGGTGTGACGGGGTCGGGCGCACGGGGTGTGCACGGGTGACGGGGCGGTTCAGCGCGGGCATCCTGCTGCACCGGGTGGTCGACGGCGAGGTGCAGGTGCTGCTGGGGCACATGGGCGGCCCGTTCTGGGCGCGCAAGGACGAGGGCGCGTGGTCGATCCCGAAGGGCGAGCCCGAGGGCGACGAGGAGTCGGAGGTCACCGCGCGTCGGGAGTTCGTCGAGGAGTTGGGGCTGCCGGTGCCGCGGGGCGAGCTGGTGCCGTTGGGCGAGGTGCGGCAGTCCGGGGGCAAGGTGGTGCGGGCGTGGGCCCTGGAGGGCGACCTGGACCCCGATCGGGTGGTTCCGGGCACGTTCACCCTGGAGTGGCCTCGCGGGTCCGGACGGGTGCGGGAGTACCCGGAGGTCGACCGCGTCGCGTGGTTCCCTCTGGTCCAGGCGCGGGTGAAAGTGGTCAAGGGTCAACGGGAGCTGCTCGACCGACTCGCCGAAAAGTACTCTTTCGGGTGACACTGAAGTTATCGAGAGGGTAAAGCGTCCGATTGGACGTTTGGGTGCGGTCCGGACGGGTGATTCATCCTCATGTCCGCCACCGAGCACACTTGAACCGCCACCGAGCGTGGCGGGATCCCCGAAAATCCTCGAAATAACTTTGCGTGACCGTGACCATGACGGACGTCACTACTGTTGCGTTAAACCCGCCGTGACGTCGCCCTGCGTGGTCGGTCTAAGCTGTCGCAGCCGCACGTCTTGTGCCAGGACTGCTCCGTCCGTGTGATGGATGGTCTCGGTAGCTTGATAACGCGTCACGAACCGGCCGCGATTGCATCCCTTAGGTGGACGCCTTCGTTGACGGGTGAAAGACGTCACTGTGGGCGACGATGACCGTGAAGCCGGGAACGAACGGAGCAGTCCGATCGTTGCACTCGGTGAGCAACAAGCCTGGGCCCCGGCCCTGAGCCGAGCGAAAGGACACCGCCATGGCCGACCGCGTTCTACGGGGTAGCCGGCTCGGAGCAGTCAGCTACGAGACCGACCGCAATCACGACCTCGCCCCGCGCCGGTCGGTGCGGTACGCCTGCCCCAAGGGCCACGACTTCGAGGTCCCGTTCTCCGACGACGCCGAGGTCCCGCACACCTGGGAGTGCCGTCTGCACGGCCAGGAGTCGAAGATCATCGACGGCGCGGAGCCGGAGCAGAAGAAGGTGAAGCCGCCGCGCACGCACTGGGACATGCTCCTGGAGCGTCGCACGATCCCGGAGCTCGAAGAGCTCCTGGACGAGCGGTTGGAGGAGCTGAAGGGGCGGCGCACGCGCACCGCCTGATCCGACACGACGTGCGGGGGGCCCGCCGGGACGATCGTCCTGGCGGGCCCCCCGGCGTGTGCGGGTGGTTCAGCGGTTGCTGGGGGTCTTCGCCTTGGTCTTCGGGGCGAACAGGTCGCGCAGCTGGGTGCCGCGGCGGCGCAGTCCCCACTTGGTGACCCTGATCAGCGCCTCGCGGACGATGTCGCCGCTCATCTTGGACACGCCGATCTCACGTTCGGTGAACGTGATGGGCACCTCGACGACCCGGTAGCCGAGTTCGATGGTGCGCCAGCCCAGGTCGATCTGGAAGCAGTAGCCGGCCGAGGCGACGTTGTGCAGGTTGAGGTTGCGCAGCACGTCGGTGCGGTAGGCGCGGAAGCCCGCGGTGATGTCCTTGACCGACGCGCCCAGCGCGAGCCGGGAGTAGAGGTTCGCGCCGCGGGAGAGGATCTCGCGCTTCTTGGGCCAGTTGACCACGGTGCCGCCGGGCACGTAGCGGGAGCCGATCACGAGGTCCGCGTCGTGCAGGGCGTCGAGCATGCGGGGCAGGTCCTCGGGGGCGTGGGAGCCGTCGGCGTCCATCTCCACGAGGACCTGGTAGCCGCGTTCCATGCCCCAGCCGAACCCGGCGATGTAGGCGGCGCCCAGGCCCGCCTTCTCTGTGCGGTGCAGGACGTGCACGCGGTCGTCGGCGGCGGCCAGTTCGTCGGCCAGCTGTCCTGTGCCGTCGGGGCTGCCGTCGTCGACCACGAGGGCGTGCACGTCCGGCAGCGCGGTGTGCAGCCGTTGCACGATCTTCCCGATGTTGTCCCGCTCGTTGTAGGTCGGGATCACCACCAGCACCGGCCCGAGCTCGCGGTCAGGCTGCGCCTGCTGGTCCGCCATCCGTTTCCTCCTCGCCGACACCCGCACCAGGGGTCGGACGCGATCGTCGTCGTCTCATCGTCACGGTGAACGCCACGGCCATGAGGCCCAGGGCGGTCATCACCCACTCGGGCCATGCGCCGAGCCGGGTGGCCAGCGTAGCCTCCCCGCGCAGCGGCACCGTCGCCACCAGCGCGTCGGCGGTGAACAGGCCGGTCCGCTGGGTGACCGACCCGTCGGGGGCCACGATCGCGCTGACGCCGCTCGTGGCGGCGACCACGACGGATCGGCCGTGTTCGACGGCGCGGACGCGGGACATGGCCAGTTGCTGGTAGGTCATCTCGGTGTAGCCGAAGGTGGCGTTGTTGGTGGGGATGGCGATGAGGTTCGCGCCGGCGGTGACCGAGTCGCGGACTACGCCGTCGAACGCGACCTCGTAGCAGGTGTCGAGGGCGACCTTGGCGGGGCCCATGGTGAAGCCCTCGGGGTCGGTGCCGGGTTGGAAGGTGCCGGCGCGGTCGACGGTGTCGGTGAAGATCCGGAAGAACGCGCGGTAGGGCATGGTCTCGCCGAAGGGCTGCAGCTGCCGCTTGGTGTAGGTGTCGGTGGCGCCGACGCCGGGTTCGTAGAGCACGACGGTGTTGCGGGGCAGGTTGTCGTCGGGGTCGATGACGACGGCGCCGACGGCGATGGGCGCGCCGATGGCCTCGGTGGCCTGGCGGATGCGGGCGGCGGCGTCGGCGTTGCGGAACGGGTCGATGTCGGAGGAGTTCTCCGGCCAGATGACCAGGTCGGGTCGTCGGGTGCGGCCGGCGTCGACGTCGGCGGCCAGTTGCAGGGTGCGGGCGACGTGGTTGTCGAGCACGGCGCGGCGTTGGGCGTTGAAGTCCAGGCCGGCGCGCGGCACGTTGCCCTGGACGGCGGCGACGGTGGCGGAGCCCTGGTCGGGGTCGGTGTGCACGAGGGCGGAGGCGGCGACGCCGGCGGCGAGGGGCAGCACGACGGCGGCCGCGCCGAGCGGCCAGGCGCGGCCGCGGGTGCGCAGGAGGTGGGCGGCGCCCAGGCCGGTGAGGGCGACGGCGAACCCGATCAGGGGTGCGCCGCCGACGGAGGCCAGCGGCAGGTACCAGCCCTCGGGTTGACCGAAGGCGATCTTGCCCCAGGGGAATCCGCCGAACGGCACGACGGCGCGCAGCGCCTCGTCGGCGACCCACACCAGCGCCATCCACAGCGGCGCGCCGGGCAGTCGGGACACCGCGGCCATGGCGGCGGTGCCGACCGCGATCAGCGCCGCGCACAGCAGGGCCAGCGGCAGCCAGGCGATGAGGCCGACGAACTCGCCGGTCCACCGCAGCAGCGGCGCCATGAACGCCAGTCCCCACACGAGGCCGAGGCCGAACCCGGCGCGGGCGCGGCGGCCGTGCAGCAGGACGCCGAGCACGGCGAACCCGACGGGGGCCAGCCACCAGGTGGTGCGCGGGGGGAAGCTGAGGAACACCGCGGCCCCGCCGGCGGCGGCCGCCGCGATCCGCAGCAGCGTGCCCCGCACGTCACGGCGACGGCGGGCGGGGGGCGTGTCGGCGACGGGTTGACCCGGCGTCACGGGGGCGGCGACCACCGGGCCAGCCTACGAGCCCGCGGTCACGAACCCGCAGCCAGCCCGTCGCGCTCCCTCACCGGACCCGGTAGCGGTAGGAGACGGGGGTGAGGTCCTCCCCCGCCACCGACCACGGGTGCACGACGCGCATCCGGCCGCCGGTGGCGCGCGGCGGCGTGACGTCGCGGTCGATCTCGATGTGGCTGAGGACGATCAGCATCGTGTGCGGGTGGCGGTCGGCGTTGAGGAGTACCTCGTTGCGGGTGAGCACCACTTCCCCGCCGGTCGAGGTGGTGCCCTTGACCTCGACGTACAGCCGTTCGCCGGGCCGGGTGGCGTCGAGGTCGTAGGACTCGACCGCGCCGACGTCGCGCACGGCGAACCCCTGCGCCCGCAGGTAGCGCTGGGCGCGTGCCACGGCGTGGGCCTCGATCGCGGCGCGTTCGGCGGGGTCGGTGGCGAAGCCCTGGCCGGTGTTGCGGCGCCCGGCCGCGCGTGCGGCCGAGGCGGTGGCGTCGGTGACCTCGGGCGGCTCGGGTGGCCGCCGGTCCGGGGTGCCGCTGTGGGCGGGGTGGGCGTCGGTGTCCTCGATCGCGTGCAGCCGGCCCAGGACGGAGACGAGGAACAGCAGGTCGGTGTGGAGGACGTCGTCGGCGGGGATCGCGTCGCGGCGGTATTCGAAGGCGGCCACGGTGCCGTGCTCGTACCCTTGTGCCCGCTTGCCGCGGGCTCCCCGCAGCGCGATCGCGGGCAGCAGGTCGGGGCGTCGGGCCAGGTCGGTGGCCAGTGTCGTGCGCGCCCAGTGGGAGCGGGCCCGCAGTTCGGCGACGGGGCGGTCGACGGGCGCGTTGCCGTTCCAGGTGGTGGTGCCCTGCATGAGGGTGAGGTAGACGCTGTCGCCGGGGGCGTCGAAGAGGTAGACGACGTACCAGCCGTCACGGGGTCGGGGTGAGCGGCGGGTGGAGTGGACGCGGACCCAGGGGATCTTGGCGCGTCGGCCGATGCCGTCGCTCGCGTCGACGTCGAGGTCGTCGACGCAGACCGCGCGCAGGTCGGGCAGGCGGGGGCGCAGCCAGGCGGTCATCCGGTCGCGGACGAGTTCGCCGCGCCGTCGCATGGCGTCGGTGTAGTCGGGGGTGAACCGCCGTTGGGTGTCGAGCACACCCTGTAAGACCTCTCGCACCGCGGAAGCATCACACGGACGGGTGACGGTGTGGGGTGGGGACGTGTGGGGCGGGGTGTGGTTGCCCTGGGGTTGGGTGCGGGCGGGCCGGGGTAGGGATCAGGGTGCCCACCGATGTGGGGGGCGTCGAGCGCGGGAATGGTGGTGGCATGACCACGTTGACCAGGCCTCAGGACCGGAAAGTGATCGCGGGTGTGTGTGCGGGGCTGGCTGCCCGGTACGGGTGGAAGGCCAGGACGGTGCGGGTGGTGTTCCTGGTGTCGTGCCTGTTGCCGGGGCCGCAGTTCCTGATCTACCTGTTGTTGTGGGTGATGATGCCGAAGCGTCCTTATTGACGGCTCCGCACGAGGGTGTCGATGCCGTCGAGCACGCGTTCCAGGCCGAAGGTGAACGCGTGCTCGGCGTCGTGGACAGCACCGTGCGCGGCGCCGGCGGCGGCGCCGACGCGGGCGGCGGTCGGGTAGCGGGCGGGGTCGAGGACCTTGGCGAGCACGGGGGCGGCGGCGCGCCACCACTGTTCGTCGGTGAGGCCGGTGCTGCGCCGCACGTGGGCGGCGTCGACGGCGATGCGGGCGGCGGCGCGGACGTGGGCCAGGACGAGGGTGAGGACCGAGTCCATCTCCGTGTCGGTGAGCCCGATGCCGTCGACGGCGCCGAGTTCGTAGTCGTACTTGGCGGTGACGTGGGGGCCGAGGACGGCGCGGTGGGTGACGACGTGCAGCAGCCAGGGGTGGCGCAGGTGCAGGTCGAGGTTGTCGCGGGCGATGCGGGCGAGCCGGCCGCGCCAGCCGCCGGGCACGTCGGCGGGGCGTGGGGTCTCGCCGTGCACGGTGTCGACCATGGCGTCGAGGAGTTCGGCCTTGCCGGGCACGTGGGTGTAGAGGGACATGGTGCCGACGCGCAGTTCCCGGGCGACGCGGCGCATGGACAGCGCGTCGAGGCCCTCGGTGTCGGCGAGGTCGATCGCGGTGGTGACGATGCGGTCGACGTCGAGGTCGGTGCGGGCGGTCCGGCCGGTGGTGCGCCACAGCACCGCGAGGGTCCGGGCCGGGTCGCCGCCGCCGTGTTCGGTGGCCATCGGCGTCACCCTACGGGTGGTGGGTGTCGGTGAGGGCGGCGCGCACGATGTCGAGGGCCTCGTCGGCGGTGAGGCCTTGTTCGCGGGCGGTGGTGGCGTAGGCGCGGGCGGCGCGCAGGACGCGTTCGCGGCCGCGTTGGCCGGCGGCGCTGACGACGGTGCCGGCGCGGCCGCGGGTTTCGATGAGGCCTGATTCCTCCAGTTCGCGGTAGGCGCGGGCGACGGTGTTGACGGCGAGGCCGAGGTCGGCGGCCAGGGCGCGCACGGTGGGCAGGCGGGCGCCGACGGCCAGGTCGCGGTCGGTGATCGCGCGGGCGAACTGGGACCGCACCTGTTCGTAGGGCGGCACGGGTGAGGCCGGGTCGATGCTGATCACGTGGTCGATAGTGGCAGAGGGTGGTGGGGGTGCGCGTCACCGCGTCCGCCGGTGCCGGGTGTGACGCTGGGTGGCCGGTGTGCCACGGGGCGTGGCAGGGTGGTGTGCGTGTTCCGCCGATCGCCGACCCGGGTGCTGGCGCTGACCGTGGTGTCGGCGTTGGTCACGGGTGTGGTCGCGCTGGTGGTGCTGCCCGGGCCGGGCCGGTCGGTGGCGGGCCGGTCGGTGGCGGGCCGGCCGGTGCCGTACTGCACGGTGGTGCGGGTGTTGTTCGACACCGACGAGCAGATGTGGCGGGTGGCGGGCGAGTTGCGCGGTGACCGGCGGGTGCGGGAGGTGCGGGACGAGCGGACGAAGTCTGAGAACCACGACCGGGTGACGGCGGCGTTGCGCGCGGAGGGCCGTCACGATTTGGCCGACGCGGCGCGGGTGGGGTCGACGCCGGCGTCGGTGCGGGTGGTGGAGGCGTTCGGGGTGGACGTCGACGGGTTCGTCGCGGAGTTGCGGCGCGGTCACCGGGTCAACCACGTCGACGTGTGCGACGACCCGGGGGCGTGGGAGGAGTGACCTCGACCCGCCCGGGTGCGTCGGCGTGCGGGTGGTGTCGGTACGCGGGTGGCGTCAGGGTGCGGGTGGGGGTGTGACGACGGTGCCGCGGGCGCGCGTGACGACGACGGGCGGGTCGAGGACGTCGGCGGCGGTGGGGCCGCGGTGGGGTGCGGATCGGCACACGACGCGGGCTTCGAAGTCGATCTCGCGGGAGCGGGTGCCGACGCGGACGAGGGTGGCGGTGGCCTCGATGACGTCGCCGGCGTGGACGGGTGCGAGGAACTCGACGGCGGAGTAGGCGGCGAAGAGGCCTTCGTCGCCGTCGGTGCGGATGAGCAGTTCGGTGGCGACGTCGCCGAACAGGCCCAGGCCGTAGGCGCCGTCGACGAGGTTGCCGCCGTAGTGGGCGTGGGAGTGGGGCACGTAGCGGCGGTGGGTGACGGCGAATCCCTCGGTGGGGTTCACGGGTTCTCCTGGGTGGCGGGTGTGGTGAGCAGGGCGTGCACGAGGTAGGAGGCGACGTCGCCGGGGGTGGTGCCGCGGCCGAAGACGCGGTCCACGCCGAGGTCGTCGGCCATGAGGGGGTCGAAGCGGGGGCCGCCGGCGATGAGCAGGGGGCGGCGCTCCCCCATGGCCTCGCGGAACGCGGCGGACATCTCGCGGGTGTTGAGGATGTGGGCGTCGCGTTGGGTGACGACCTGGGAGACGAGGACGGCGTCGGCTTTCTCGGCGCGGGCGCGGCGCACGAGGTCGGGCACGGACACCTGGGCGCCGAGGTTGACGACGGTGAGTTCGCGGTAGTACTCCAGTCCTTTCTCCCCGGCGAAGCCCTTGATGTTGAGGATGGCGTCGATGCCGACGGTGTGGGCGTCGGTGCCGATGCAGGCGCCGACGACGACGAGTTTGCGGCGCAGTCGTCGTTTGACGGCGGTGTTGATCTCGGCGGGTGGGAGCAGCGGGTAGTCGCGTTCGACGACGCGGACGTCGTCGAGGTCGACGATGTGGCGCACGGAGCCGTAGACGACGAAGAAGGTGAAGTCGTCGCCGAGGGGTCGGGAGTGCACGACCATGGCGGGGTCGATGCCCATCTTGTTGGCCAGTTGTCGGGCGGCGCCGTCGGCGTGGGGGCCGGCGGGGACGGGCAGGGTGAACGAGGTCTGGATCATGCCGTCGCCGGTGGTGTCGCCGTAGGGGCGGACGTGGCGCTTCACGGGTGTGCCTCCAGCAGGTCGGCGGCGGGGTTGAGGTAGTCGTCGGCCTTGGGCACGACGCCGTCGGCGCCGCGGCCGCCGTCGGCGGGGCGTTTCATGAGGCCGAAGGTGCCGTCGGCGATGGCGTCGAGCAGGCCGTCGTCGACGATGCGGCGCAGCAGGTCGACGGCTTCGCCGAGGACCTGGTGGGCGCGTTTGACGATGAGGCCGTCGGGTGCGGGCCGGAAGTCCTCGCGCAGGCCGGCGGCGGCGCCCAGGACGTAGCGCACGTTGGCCAGGGCGAGGTCGCGGTCGGACAGGAAGGGGGTGGCGACGGCTTCGGTCATCATGCCGACCAGCAGGATGGATTGGCCGGTGAGCAGGCCTGCGAGGTTGAAGAACCCGTCGAGCAGGTAGCCGTGGAACACGTCGCCGGTCATGTGCTTGGTGGGGGGCATCCACTTCAGCGGGGCGTCGGGGAACAGTTCGCGGGCCAGCAGGGCGTGGGCGAGTTCGAGGCGGAACGACTCGGGGACGTCGGGGTTGATCTCGAAGGCGTGGCCCAGGCCCAGGAGGTGGTCGGGCAGGCCGGCCTCGTGGGCGAAGTGCTCGTTGAGCAGTTGGGAGACGGTGACGGTGTGGGCGGCGTCGACGGCGTCGGCGGTGGTGAGGTAGTTGTCCTCGCCGGTGTTGATGACGATGCCGGCGCGGGCGTGGACCTGGCGGGAGAACCGCTGGTCGACGAAGGTGCGGATGGGGTTGATGTCGCGGAACAGGATGCCGTACATGGAGTCGTTGAGCATCATGTCGAGGCGTTGCAGGCCGGCGAGGACGGCGATCTCGGGCATGCACAGGCCGGAGGCGTAGTTGGTGAGCCGCACGTAGCGGCCGACCTCGTGGGACACCTCGTCCAGGGCGGCGCGCATGATGCGGAAGTTCTCCTGGGTGGCGTAGGTGCCGGCGAAGCCGTGGTGGGTGGCGCCCTCGGGGACGTAGTCGAGCAGGGATTGGCCGGTGGAGCGGATGACGGCGATGATGTCGGCGCCGGCGCGGGCGGCGTTGCGGGCCTGGACGACGTCCTCGTCGATGTCGCCGGTGGCGACGATGAGGTAGATCCAGGGGCGTCGGGGCGGGTCGCCGAGGGTGGTGACGAGCCGGTCGCGGTCGGCGCGGTTGCGGTCGACGGTGCGTAGGCCCTGCGTGACGGCGGCGGTGGCGGCGGTGCGGGCGCGGTCGCGGTCGCGGCCGGTGGGCAGGGTGTAGCGGATCTGCCCGGCGGCGGTGGCCTCGGCGAGGTCGGTGAGGGTGGCGAGGTCGTGTTCGCGCAGGGCGTGGAACACGGGCAGGGCGACGCCGTGTTCGAGGCCGCAGTGGTCGCGGACGGTGTCCACGACGCGGTTGACCCAGGGGACGTCGCCGGCGCGGTGGGTGGTGTCGGCGCCGGTGATGCCGGCCAGTCGGAGCGTGGCGCGCTCGACCGCCACCGTGGTGTGGGCCTTGGCCAGCGCCACCACCGGTTCGGCGGCCTTGGCGGCGAGGTCCCGCGCCGCGGCGACCACCCGGGGGTCGAGGTCGAGCAACGCCATCGGGTTCACTCCTGTTCGTCGGGTTCGGCGGATTCGCCGTGGAGTCCGTGGTGGAATCCTTGTAGGGCGACTGCCGCCTCAATGCGTACTTGATTACTGAGAGACCTGTCCGAGGCCAGCGACCGGAGAATGTCTGCTGCCGGGCCCCGCCCGGTCCAGGTGTCGTCGAGGCGCCGGCTGAGGCGGCGCAGGAGCAGCAGTGCCTCCTCGAGCACGTCGCGGTCGGAGCGGACGGGCTCGTGGTCGGGTGCGGTGGCGCGAAACCCGGCCAGCCGGGCCGCGAAGTCGTCCCATTCGCGGTCGAGGAACCTGGCCAGTCGCGGTGCGGGCAGCGGTTCGGGCAGGTCGGCGTTCACCGCTTCCAACAGGGCGAGGGCGTCCGTCTTCTCCCCCGCGTCGACGGCCTGGAACTGGCTGATCGGGCCGGTGACCTCGGTCTTGGCGAGGTCGAGCAGCAGCGGGATTACCTTGGACTGGCCGACGCTCTTGGAGATGGCGCCGGCTTCGAAGTTGATCCACGGCGAGTGCTGGTTGCCCGCCGACAGCACGACGATCCCGAACGAGGTCCCGTCGAGCGCGCCGCCGAGTTCGGCCATGCTCAGCGAGCCCTTGGCGATGTCCTTGTCCGACATCCAGGGTTTGACGGCTTGGATAATCAGGGGCAGCCATTCCCGCAGGAACAGGGCGAACTCGCGTTCCGCCTGCCCCGACCAGGAGATGAAGACCTTCACCTCACGCCTCCCGCTCGTAGATGGTGCGGCCGCGCAGGACGGTGCGCAGGCAGGTGGGTGCGGGGCCGTGCAGGGCGGGCAGGGCGGGGACGCGGGAGCGCGGGTCGGTGGACCAGCGCTGCACGCGGCTGTCGGGGGCGGCGACCTCCAGCTCCCCCGCGTCCCACACGGCGTAGGTGGCGGGTGCGCCGGGTTGCAGGGTGCCGGTGACGCCGTCGTCGACGCCGGCGGCGCGCCAGCCGCCGCGGGTGTGGGCGGTGAACGCGGCACGGGGTGAGATGCCGTGGCCGTCGGTGCGGTGGTGGACGGCGGCGGTGATCGCGGCCCAGGGGTCGACGGCGGTGACGGGGGCGTCGGAGCCCAGGGCGAGGATCATGCCGGCGGCGGCGAGGGCCGAGAACGGGTTGAGCGCGGTGCCCCGGTCGACGCCGAGGCGGCGGGCGTACATGCCGTCGGGTCCGCCCCACTCGTGGTCGAACAGGGGTTGCACGGAGGCGACGACGCCGCGGGCGGCGAGGGCCGCGGCCTGCTCGGCGGTGATCATCTCCAGGTGTTCGAGGCGGTGGTGGCGGGCGGCGAGGGCGGGTGTGCCGACGACGGCGGCGGCTTTGTCGAAGCCGTCGACGACGGCGGCGACGGCGGCGTCGCCGATGACGTGGAACCCGCCCTGCAGTCCGGCTTCGGTGCAGCGGATCAGGTGTGCGGCGATGGCGTCGGAGTCGAGGTAGAGGGCGCCGGTGGTGTCGGCGTCGGCGTAGGGCGCGCACAGGGCGGCGGTGTGGGAGCCGAGCGCGCCGTCGACGAACAGGTCGCCCGCGAGGCCGCGCACGGGCAGGTCGACCGGGTCGAGGCCGCCCCAGTAGCCGACGACGTCGAGCAGGTCGGTGGCCAGCAGGTCGGCGAGGTCGTCGCGGCCGGAGATGTCGGGTCCGGCGCATTCGTGGACCGACGCGATGCCGCGCGACGCGGCGTGCTCCAGGAACGCCCGTTGCGCGGCGCGGCGCCGGTCGACGGGGATGGCGTCCTTCGCGGCGCGGCGCACGTGGTGGTGCGCGGCGCGGGACAGGGGCCCGTCGGGGTGCCAGCCGTCGGCGGTGCGGGCGGCGGGGGCGAGGTCGAGCAGCGCGGTGGACGCGAGCGCGGAGTGCACGTCGATGCGGGACAGGTAGACGCGGGCGCCGCGGGCGGCGTCGTCGAGTTCGGCGCGGGTCGGGGGCCGGTTCTCCGGCCAGCGGGTCTCGTCCCAGCCGTGGCCCCACACCAGGGGGCCGTCGGCGGCGCGCACGGCGTCGAGCAGCTCGGCCAGCGACAGGCAGCCGGTGAGGTCCAGGCCGGTCAGCAGCAGGCCCGCGGAGGTGGCGTGCACGTGGGCGTCCACGAACGCGGGCGCCACGAACGCGCCGTCGAGGCGCACGACCTCGGCGTCGGGGTGCAGGGCGAGGCCGGCGGAATCCTGGCCGAGCCACACCACGGTGCCGTCGGTGACGGCCATGGCGGTGGCGTCGGGTGCGGTCGGGGAGTGGATGCGTCCCCCCACGAGCAGACGCGTCGACGCACCGGTCGACGCGGAGGAGGCGCCGTTCACTGTAGTCACGCCTGCTGAGTCTGCCGGTGCTCGAACAGCGACCGCACGGCAGGTTCGGCGCGCAGCAGGTCGAGGGCGAACGCGGCGTGACCTGGCACGTAGCCGTTGCCGACGAGCATCTCCACGTCGGCGGCGAGGCCTTCGGCGCCCAGCGCGGCGGCGGCGAAGGAGGTGGCCATGGAGAAGAACACGACGGTGCCGCCGTCGGCGGTGGCCAGGATCGCGCCGTGCTCGCAGCCGGGCACGTCGACGCACACCACGGTCACGTCGACGCGCGCGCCGACGGCGTCGGCCACGGCGAGGGGGTCACGGGCGTCGGCGACGACGACGGTGTCGGCCAGGCCCGCGGCGCGGACCGCGGCGGCCTCCCGGTCGGTGGGCACGAGCGCGACCAGGCGGGACGCGCCGGCGCGGCGGGCGGCGGCCAGCGACAGCGACCCGGACTTGCCTCCGCCGCCCAGCACCAGCACCGACGGCGCGGCGCGGCGGCGCACGACCCGGTCGGTGAGGGCGGGTGCCCCGCACACGTCCAGCACGGACAGGGCGAGCCGTTCGGGCAGGTCGTCGGGCAGCACGGCGGCGACGGAGCGGCCGAACAGCACCGCGGTGCCCTCGCACGGCACCTGTTCGTCGTCGCCGTCCCACGCGGCGAGGCCGTCGGTGATGCGCAGCGGGGTGAGGGTGAGCGACACCAGGGTCGCGATCCGGTCGCCGGGGCGCAGCCCGAGCGGTGAGGCGGGGCCGACCTCGCGGACGGTGCCCAAGAGCATCCCGCCCGATCCGGTGACGGGGTTCTGCATCTTGCCGCGGGCGGCGACGATGTCCAGGACGGCCTGTCGGACACCGGTGACGCCGTGCCGTTCGCGCAGCTGCCGGTAGGAGGCGGCGTCGAGGTTGAGGCGCGTGACGTCGACCAGGACCTCGTCGGGTCCGCAGGTCGGCGTGGCGTCCAGCCGGTGGGCCTGCTGCGGCAGCACCCCGGCGGGTTCGAGGACGCGGTGCAGACCAAACGGCGAAGTCATGGAAATCCTTCGGTCGACAGAGCCGGGACGCGGATATCTTCACGTGAAAGGGCGAGATTCCGCAAGGGACACACTGTGGGCCGCCAAAGCGCCGAACGCGGACAGGGGATCGCGGCCGACGACGCGACGCCCGGACGACCCGGAACGCGGGTGTGCCCGGCCCGCGGGGAACTCCGGACCGGGCACGAGGCGCACCCCCGGCGGGGTCAGGTGGGGCGGCGGATCCGCAGCACCACCGCGACGGCGAGCACCACGGCCAGCGCCGCGTAGGCGACCGCCGCGAACGGGCTGGTGACCAGCGCCGCCGGGTCGCCCTGGCTGATCTGCAGGGTGCGGCGGAGCTGCTCCTCGGCCATCGGCCCGAGGATGAGCCCCACCACCAGCGGCGCCACCGGGTAGCCGTGGCGGCGCATGAAGAACCCGGCCACACCGATGACCAGCAGCACCACCAGGTCGTCCACCACGAAGTTCACCGCGTAGGTGCCCAGCGCCGCGAACAGCAGGATCCCCGCGTACAGGTAGGGCCGCGGGATCTGCAGCACCTTCACCCAGATCCGCACCAGCGGCAGGTTGAGCACCAGCAGCATCACGTTGCCGATGTACAGCGACGCGATCAGCGCCCACACCAGCGCCGAGTCGTCGGTGAACAGCAGCGGCCCGGGTTGGATGCCGTAGCTCTGGAACCCGGCCACGATCACCGCCGCGGTCGCCGTGGTGGGCAGGCCCAACGTCAGCAGCGGCACCAGCACCCCGGCCGCGGCGGCGTTGTTGGCGGCCTCCGGACCGGCCACCCCCTCGATCGCGCCCTTCCCGAACTCCTCGGGCCGCTTCGCCAGCTTCTTCTCCGCCGCGTAGGACAGGAACGTCGACACGTCCGCGCCACCGGCGGGGATGGTGCCGATCGGGAAACCGATCGCGGTGCCGCGCAGCCACGGCTTCCACGACCGCCGCCAGAACTCGCCGGTCATCCACTTCCCACCCACCGGCACCACCTCGACCGGGCCGTGCCGCATCCGCGCCGCCACGTAGAGGGCCTCGCCGACGGCGAACACCCCGACGGCGACCACGACGACGTCGATGCCGTCCGACAGCGTCGGCACCCCGAGGGTGAAACGCTGCCGCCCGGTGAGGGTGTCGGTGCCGACCAGCCCGATGAACAGGCCCAGCCCCAGCGACGCCAACCCCCGCACCGGCGAGGCCCCCAGCAGCGCGGCCACGGTGGTGAACGCCACCACCATGAGCGCCACGTAGTCCGCCGGCCCCAGCGTCACCGCCAGGTCGGCGATGGTCGGGGCGAGCGCGGTGAGCAGGATCGTGGCGATCGTGCCCGCGACGAACGACCCGATCGCCGCGGTGGCCAGCGCCGCCGCCCCGCGCCCGGCGCGGGCCATCCGGTTGCCCTCCAGCGCCGTCACCACCGACGACGACTCGCCGGGCGTGTTGAGCAGGATCGACGTGGTCGACCCGCCGTACATGCCGCCGTAGTAGATGCCCGCGAAGATGATCAACGCGGCGGTGGGTTCCAGCGAGTAGGTCAACGGCAGCAGCAACGCCACCGTCATCGCCGGGCCGATGCCGGGCAGCACGCCCACGGCGGTGCCGAGGGTGACGCCGAGCAGGGCGTAGAGCAGGTACTCGGGCTGCGCGGCGGTCGCGAAGCCCTCCAGCAGCGCGGTGAGGCTACCCATCGAGCAACGGCACCCCCTCCAACACCCCGGCCGGCAGCGACAGGCCCAGCCCGGAGGCGAACAGCGCCTGCAGCACCAGCGCCAGCACCACCGCGACGACCAGCGCCTTCCACCACACCGCGCCCAGCGTCCACGCCGCGCCGAAGAACAGCACCACCGCCGCCACCGGCCAGCCCGCCACGTCGATCACCGCCAGGTGCGCCACCAGCACCGCGACCAGCTTCGCCACCGTCACCCAGTCGGTGCGCACGGTGGTGTCGACGTCCTCGGCGTCCTCGGCCGGGCCCAGCCGGCCGCGCAGGGTGGCCACGATTGCCGCCACCCCCGTCACGACCAGCAGCACGCCCACCGCGTAGGGGAACGCGCGCGGTCCGACCGCGCCCATCGAGCCCCGGGTCGCGATCGTGGTCGCGTCCACCAGCGTGAACACCCCCAACGCCACCACCAGGGCACCGAAGACGTACTCCTCCACCTGCGCCGATCGCGACACGACCGCCCCGCCGGGCACGGCGCCCGGGTCGGGTGGTGTCGGGTCGGGTGGTGTCGGGGTCACGGGACCAGGCCGATCTCCTGCAGCACCGGCTTGATCCGGCCGATCTCCATGGTCAGGAACGTGGAGAAGTCGTGCCCGGTCTGGAACGTGTCCGTCCAGCCCTTCTTCTTCAGCTCCTCCTGCCACTGCGGGCTGGCGTGCATGTCGGTGACCAGCTTGACCAGCTTCTCCTTCGCCGCCACCGAGATCGACCCCGGCGCCACCACACCCCGCCAGTTGATCAGCTCCACACCCGTGCCGAGCTTCGTGAACGTCGGCACCTTCAACTCCGGGTGCTCGCGGGGCCCCGACGTGCCCAGCGCCCGCAGCTTGCCCGCCTTGATCTGCTCCACGTACTCGCCCACACCGGAGATACCGGCGTCGACCTTCCCGCCCAGCAGCGCCGCCAACGACTCGCCACCACCGGAGTAGGGCACGTAGTTGAGCTTGCCCGGGTCGATCTCCAACGCCTGCAGCAGCATCCCGGCCAGCACGTGGTCCGTGCCGCCCGCCGAACCACCGGTGATCGTCACGTCCTTGCCCTTGGCGTCCACCGCCGCCAGCAGGTCCTCGATCGTCCGGTACGGCGAGTCGGCGGGCACGACCACCACCTCGTCCTCCGCGGTCAACCGCGCGATCGGCGTGGTGTCCTCCAGCCGCTTGTCCACCTCGTTGGTCTCCACCGCGCCGACCATCACCAGCCCGGTCACCATCAGGTAGCTCTCGGACCGCTCGTTGGCCAGCTTCTGCAACCCCACCGTGCCGCCCGCCCCGCCCACGTTGCTGACCTGCACCGAGTCCGCCAGCCCGGCGCCGTCGATCGCCGCCTGCATCGCCCGCGCCGTCTGGTCCCAGCCGCCGCCCGGATCCGCCGGGGCCATGATCTCCAACCTGCCGACCTCGCCCGCCGCGCCACCGCCCCCGCACCCCGCGAGCACCAGGCCCGCGACGCCCACCGCCGCGAGAAGTCGGGTGTGCCGTCCTGCCATCAGATCCTCCACCGCGGTTCCCGCCGATCACGGCCGACACCGATCACGGCCGACACCGATCACGGCCGACACCGATCACGGCCGACCCGGGGCGTCGTCGCCACCGGTGGGCCGCAACGCTAGGAGCCCGACCCCCACCCGACGGGGCAAAGGTCGTAAGGGCCGTATTGGTCGTTTAGGTCGTGGCCCCGATCACACCCGTTGGGCCAGAATGCCCCCCATGCGCCGCCGTTCGGTCCCCCTCGGTGTCACCCTGCTCGTGCTGCAGGCGGTCATCGTGCTCGCCACCACCTGCGCGGCGGGCCTGCTGGCGGCCAAGCTGCAGAGCGACCGCATCCGCGAGGCCTACAAGGACCGCATGCTGTCGGTCGCCGAAAGCGTCGCCCGCCTCCCCACCGTCGTCGACGCCTTCGACTCCCCCGACCCCGCCGCCACCATCCAGCCCCTCGCCGAACTCCTCCGCAAAGCCTCCGGCGTCACCTACGTCGTCGTCACCGACCGCACCGGCGTCCGCTACGCCCACCCCGACCCCGCCCGCATCGGCCAACCCGTCTCCACCGACCCCAGCACCGCCCTGTCCGGCCACGTCTTCGTCGGCACCGAAACCGGCACCCTCGGCACCTCCCTGCGCGCCAAGGTCCCCATCCGGTCCACCTCCGGCGCCATCATCGGCATGGCCTCGGTCGGCATCCTCGAACGCGAACTCGACGCCGACCTCGCCGAAGACCTCCCCGAACTCATCGGCTGGCTCGCCGCCGCCGCCCTCGTCGGCGTCCTCGGCGCCACCCTCGTCACCCGCATGGTCCGCAAGCGCACCTTCCGCCTCGAACCCGACGAGATCGCCCACCTCCTGGAAACCCGCGACGCCATGCTCCACGGCATCCGCGAAGGCGTCGTCGCCGTCGACGACCGCGAACGCCTCGTCCTGGTCAACGACGAAGCCCTGCGCCTGCTCGGCCTCACCGACGACCCCACCGGCAAACCCGCCGCCGCCGTCCTCGAGGACGGCGGCCTGCTCGACCTCGCCCGCACCCACGACGACGTCGCCGACCGCCTCGTCCTGGCCGGCGAACGCGTCCTGGTCGCCAACCGCATGACCGCCAAGACCCACGGCCGACCCGTCGGCGTCGTCCTCACCCTCCGCGACCGCACCGAACTCCACGACGCCCTGCGCGAACTCGACGGCCAACGCACCGTCACCGAGGTCCTCCGCGCCCAGGCCCACGAGTTCACCAACCACCTGCACGTCATCAGCGGACTGGTCGAACTCGACCGGCGCGACGACGCCGTCGCCTACATCGAACGCGTCGGTGGCGCCGGATCGGTCACCTCCGACATCATCGGCGGCGCCATGACCGACCCAGCCCTCGCCGCCCTCCTGCTGGCCAAGTCCTCCACCGCCCACGAACGCGGCGTCGCCCTGCGCCTGGACCCCGCCACCACCGTCGACGCCCGCACCGGCGACGACGCCCTCACCGTGCTCGGCAACCTCGTCGACAACGCCGTCGACGCCGTCCACCCCGGCGGCACCGTCCGCGTCCTCGTCCGCTCCGACGCCGCGGGCGTGCGCGTAGTGGTCGACGACGACGGACCCGGCGTCGACCACGACGACCGCGGCCGCATCTTCACCCTCGGCGTCAGCACCAAAGCACCCCGCGGCGCC
Source organism: Actinosynnema sp. NPDC050801 (assembly GCF_040673975.1). NCBI lineage: Bacteria > Bacillati > Actinomycetota > Actinomycetes > Pseudonocardiales > Pseudonocardiaceae > Actinosynnema > Actinosynnema sp. NPDC050801. The sequence goes on from NZ_JBFAQZ010000008.1 coordinate 339,215, forward strand.
CACGGACGCGGCATCGGACTCGCCCTGGTCTCCCGCGTCGTCACCCGCCGCAGCGGCCGCGTCCGCATCACCGACTCCGAACTCGGCGGCGCCTCCTTCGACGTGTGGCTCCCGGAGGCCGCCCGATGACCGGCCACACCGCACCCGGCAGCCCACGACCCGGCGACCCGCGACCCGGCAGCCCCCGGCCCGGCGACCCGCAGGCGAGCCGCCCGAACTCAGGCAACCCGAAGACCGTGCGCACCCTCGTCGTGGACGACGACTTCGCCGTCGCCGCCGTCCACCGCGGCTTCCTCGAAGCACTCCCCGACTTCACCGTCGTCGGCGAAGCACACGGCGGCGGCGAGGCACTGCGCGCCGTCGACGCCCTGCACCCCGACCTCGTCCTGCTCGACATCCACCTGCCCGACATCTCCGGACTCGAAGTCCTCGCCCGCCTGCGCGCCCGAACCGGCCCACCCGTCGACGTCATCGCCGTCACCGCCGCCCGCGAACGCGACACCGTCCGCCAAGCCATGTCCCGCGGCGTCGACCACTACCTCGTCAAACCCTTCACCCGCACCGCGTTCCTCGACCGCATGCGCGAATACCTCGCCCGCCGCACCGACGTCCAACGCCTCGGACCCTGGCTCGACCAGGACGAAGTCGACCAACTCCTCCAACACCGACCCCGCGCCGCCCTGCCCAAAGGACTGTCCCCGGTGACGCTCAAACTCGTCGTCGACGCGCTGCGCACCACCGAGGACGACCTCTCCGCCCAGGAAGTCGGCGACCGCGCCGGCCTCTCCCGCGTCAGCGCCCGCCGCTACCTCGAACACCTCGTCACCACCGGCAAGGCCGAAGTCCTACCCCGCTACGGCATGGCCAACCGATCGCCCACGGCTACCGGCTCACCTGACGGAACCACCGACACCCGTACGGACCCAACTCCACCACCGCCGTACCGTCCTTCCCCGGCTTCACCGTCCCGTCCACCAACAGGTCCGTCAGCACACCGTCGACCTTCGGCACCTCCACCGACACGTCCTCCCCGGCGAAGTTGTGCACCGCGATCACCGTGCCACCGTCGATCTCACACCGGTGCGCGAACACCGCCGGCTGCGCCGTGTCGATCGCCGTGAACGTCCCCCACGCCAACTCCGGGCACTCCCGATACCGCTCGACCAACAACCGCACCCACCCCAACAGCGAATCCGGCTCACGACGCTGCTCGTCCACCGCGTCCCACCACATCGGCGTCCGCACCGCCAACCTGCCCTCCAACGACAGGTCCTCCGTCATCCCCACCTCCTCGCCGTAGAACAACACCGGCGTACCCGGCAACGAGAACAACAGGCTGTACACCATCTTGATCCGACCCAGGTCACCACCCAACATCGACGGCAACCGACGCCGCAGCCCCCGCCCGTACAACTGCATGTCCTCATCCGGACCGAACGCCGCGAACACCTCCTGACGCTCCGGCTCGGTCAACTTGTCCAACGTCAACTCGTCGTGGTTGCGCACGAACGTCGCCCAATGACAATCACGCGGCGGATTCGGACGCTCCTTCAACGCATGCGTCAACGGACTCGCGTCCCCACGCGCCAACGACAAGTACATCTGCTGCATCCCGATGAAATCGAAACACATGTGCAACTCGTCACCCACACCGTCCGACCCGCCGAAGAACGCCATCGCCTCCGTGTACGGCAGGTTCACCTCACCCAACAACACCGCCTCGCCGTTACGCCGCGACAGGAACGCCCGCAGATCCGCCAGGTAGTCGTGCGGATCCGGCAACGCGTCGATCGGCGCCTCCAACAGGAACGGCACCGCGTCCACCCGGAACCCCGACAGACCCAACTCCATCCAGAACCCCATCACCCGCGCGATCTCGTCCCGCACCGCCGGATTCGCCACGTTCAGATCAGGCTGGTGCCGGTAGAACCGGTGCAGGTAGTACTGCTTCGCCTTCCGGTCGTACGTCCACAGCGACGTCTCCTTGTCCGGGAACACCACACCCTCGTGCTCATCCGCCGGCGGCTCGTCCTGCCACACGTACCAATCGTGGAACGGGCTCTCCGGATCCCGCGACGCCTGGAACCACGGATGCTGATCCGACGTGTGGTTCACCACCAGGTCCGCGATCACCCGCATCCCACGATCACGCGCCGTCCGCACGAACTCCACGAAATCACCCAACGTCCCCAACCGCGGGTCCACACCGTAGAAATCCGTGATGTCATAACCGTCATCCCGATCCGGCGTCGGGAAGAACGGCATCAACCACAAACACGTCACCCCCATCCGGTGCAAGTGGTCGATCTTGTCGATCAACCCCCGGAAATCACCGTGCCCGTCACCGTTCGAATCGTGGAACGTCTCCACGTCCAAGCAGTACACGACGGCGTTCTTCCACCACAGGTCCGCAGTCCGGGTCAGCTTCACGCCCGCACCTCCGGCAGCACGCGCTCACCGAACGCATCCAGGAAACGCTCCTGCTCCCGCCCCACGTGGTGCAGGTAGATCTCCTCGAACCCCAACTCCGCGTAATCCCGGATCGTCTTCGCGTGCAACCCCAGGTCCGACGACACGTTCACCACCTCCGCCACCCGCTCCACCGACACGTCCTGCGACACCAGGTCGAAGTGCTCCGCCGTGTCCAGGTCCCAGCAGATCGGCGGCGGGAACACATTGCTCCGCCACTGCTCGTGCGCGATCGACCGCGCCTCGTCATCCGACCCGGCCCAGCTCAAGTGCACCTGCAGGTGCAACTTCCCCCGACCACCCGCACCCCGGTACGCCGCCACCAACCGCTCCAACTGCTCCGCGGGCGCGTTCACCGTGATCAACCCGTCGGCCCACTCCGCACACCACCGCGCCGTCGCCTCGCTCACCGCGGCACCGATCAACAACGGCGGCTCATCCGGTCTCGTCCACAACCTCGCCCGGTCCACCCGCACCAGGCCGTCGTGACTGACCTCCTCACCCGCCAACAACGCACGGATCACGTCCACGCACTCCCGCAACCGCGCGTTCCGCACCTCCTTGCGCGGCCACCCGCCACCCGTGATGTGCTCGTTGCTCGCCTCACCACTGCCCAACGCCGCCCAGAACCGACCCGGGTACATCGCACCCAACGTCCCGATCGCCTGCGCGACCACCGCCGGGTGGTACCGCTGCCCCGGCGCGTTCACCACCCCGAACGGCAGGTTCGTCGCCTCCAACGCCGCACCCAACCACGACCACGCGAACGCGCTCTGCCCCTGCCGCGCACTCCACGGCGAGAAGTGGTCCGAACTCATCGCCGCGTCGAACCCCACCTCCTCCGCGCGACGCACCGCCGACAACAACGCCGACGGGTGAACCTGCTCATGCGAAGCGTGCACACCGATGACGGTCATGCCGTCTCACGTACCCCACCACCCGCCCGGCGAACCGGACCAACCCGGCACACCCCCGCCGATCAGGGCAACTCCGGCCGCGCCGACGGCGACTCCGACCGCACATCCACCACATCGCCGTCCACCACACCGTCCACCACGACACCGCCCGCCATCGGGTGCTGCCCGTACCGGAAGTTCAACGCCATCGCCCGCTCCCGCTCCTCCGCCCGCCGCGCGATCCGCCGACTGACCAACCGCCGCGTCACCGGGAACAACAGGAACAACCCCACCACATCACTCACGAACCCCGGCAGAACGATCAAGAACCCCGCCGCCGCGATCAACACCCCGTCCGCCAACTCCTGATGCGGCGCACGACGACTCCGCAACGCCTCCGAGAACGCCGCCACCGTCCGAGCGCCCTCCCGACGCATCAACACCGAACCCACCACCCCACCCAGGATCAGCAGACCCAAGGTCGGCAACAACCCCCAGGCGCCGAACGCCGCCACCAGAGCGGTGACCTCCACCGCCAAGCCGATGAGCACAACCACCAACACGCGCATACCCCACCCAACGCACGAACCCCCGAAAACGCTCCCCGCCGAAATATTTACGCCCAACCGGCCATCTGGCAGCATATCTTCACGCCACTCGACCGACAGGGAGCATGGATGACTGCGCTGCACGAGGTCACACCCCCGCAGCACAAGGCCGACCTCCAGCCCTACACCTACGTGCGCCAAGAACTGGTCGAACCCGACTGGCGCCGCTTCCCCGCCTGGCGCGACACCACCGACACCCAGTGGCGCGACGCCCAGTGGCAACGCGCCAACTGCGTCAAGAACCCCAAACAACTACGCGCACTCACCGGCAACCTGCTCACCGACCGGTTCTACGACGACCTCGCCGCCGACCAGCAGCACTCGGCCACCATGTCCATGCTCGTGACACCCCAGATGCTCAACACCATCGCACCCCACGCCCCCACCGACCCCGAGGCGTTCACCGAAGCCTTCCTCGCCGACCCCATCCGCCGCTACATGATCCCCGTCCGATCAGACCGCGACCCGGACTGGCCCAGCCACCCCCACTCCGCCCGCGACTCCCTCCACGAAGCCGAGATGTGGGTCGTCGAAGGCCTCACCCACCGCTACCCCACCAAGGTCCTCGCCGAACTCGTCTCCACCTGCCCCCAGTACTGCGGCCACTGCACCCGCATGGACCTCGTCGGCAACTCCACACCCCAGGTCCAGAAGCACAAGCTCGCCCTCAAACCCGTCGACCGCCAAGACCGGATGATCGACTACCTCAAGCGCACACCCGGCGTCCGCGACGTCGTCGTCTCCGGCGGCGACGTCGCCAACGTCCCCTGGCCCCAGCTCGAATCGTTCCTCATGCGACTGCTCGACATCGACACCGTCCGCGACGTCCGCCTCGCCACCAAGGCCCTCGCCGGACTACCCCAGCACTGGCTCCAACCCAAGGTCGTCGAAGGCCTCGAACGCGTCGCCCGCACCGCCGGCCGCCGCGGCGTCAACCTCGCCATCCACACCCACGTCAACCACGTGCAGTCGGTGACACCACTGGTCGCCGAAGCCGCCCGCACCGCCCTCGAAGTCGGCGTCCGCGACGTCCGCAACCAGGGCGTGCTCATGAAGGGCGTCAACGCCACCCCCGACGACCTGCTCGACCTCTGCTTCGCACTCCAGGGCGAGGCGAACATCCTGCCCTACTACTTCTACATGTGCGACATGATCCCCAACGCCGAGCACTGGCGCGTCGCCGTCTGGGAAGCCCAGGAACTCCAACACGCGATCATGGGCTACCTGCCCGGCTACGCCACCCCGCGCATCGTCTGCGACGTCCCCTACGTCGGCAAGCGCTGGGTCCACCAACTCCACGAGTACGACCGCGAACTCGGCATCTCCTACTGGACCAAGAACTACCGCACCGGCATCGAGCTCGACGACCCCGAGGCCCTCGACCGCCGGTACCCCTACTACGACCCGATCTCCACCCTCGGCGACACCGGCCGCCGCTGGTGGTCCGAACAGCCCTGACCCGCCCTCGAAGCCCTGGACGCGATCCGACGCGCCCAGGGCTTCGAGGCGTTTTTTCAGTTCTCGTGCCGACCGGCGCCGACGAAGTGGTTAACTTCGGTCAACACTGAAGCTATCGAGATGATTGACTAGCGGGACAGCGCCATCGCCGCACGCGCCGCGACAGCGAACTCCTCGGCCTGGCGGTCCCTGGCCGAGGAGGCAACGGTGCCCTGGCCACCGGTCGCGCGCCGTGCGTTGACGCAGCCGGGCACGTCCTCGGTGGAGTAGCAGTTGTCGGGCCGGTTGCCGGTCACGACGGCGCCGTTGGCCAGCGCGACCCGCCCCTGCAACGTGTAGATGCCGCCACCGGAGGCACGCAGGGGCGAGGCACCCGTTCCGGGCACGCCCGCGCTGTTGTGGGTGACCTTGCCGCCGTCGAGGGTGAGGTTGTCGTAGAACACCGCCACCCCTCCCCCGCGACCACCGGAGCCGGCCCACCCCGCGTACCCGCCGGGCCCCGCGACGCCGGCGTCGCCACCCCGGCCCCCCTTGTTGCCCCTCGTCGTGGTCGCGGCGATGGTCGGGTTGAGCAACTCGCCTTCCCGCGTGGACACGAACACCCCGGCGCCCAGACCGCCACCACCACCGTCCCCTCCCCCGCCACCACCGCTGCCACCCGAACCGCCCGGGGCGCCGTCCCCCGTGACGTTGCCGGTGATCGTGCTGCCGGTGACGCGCAGGACGGAACCGGAGATCACCTCGACGCCGGCGCCGAAACCACCCGACCCACCCCGGCCACCTGCCTTCGAACCCGTGCCGTCACCGCCCCGACCACCGGCGCCGGTGCGGTTGTCGCTGATCAGGCTGTCGGTGACGGCGACCGTCCCCAAGCCGATGATGTAGGAGGAGATGGCGCCGCCGAACCCGCCGAGCCCACCTTCGCCGGCCGAGGTCGTGGCGGTCGCGTCGGCGCCGCGACCGCCGGCGCCGCTGCTGTTGCCGGTCAGGACGCTGTTGGTGATGGTCAGCGGGCCCCAGTTCTGGATGGCGCCACCGCTGTCGCCGGCCCTCCCCTGCCCGGAGGTGTCGGCGCCGACGCCGTCCGGTGCGTGGCCGCCGGTGAGCGTGACCCGGTCGAGGGTCAGGTCGCCCCAGTTGGAGACGAGCCGGAACTGCGGCGCGTCCGGAGCCCGCCGGATGGTGGCGTTGTTGCCGCGGACGGTGAGCGTGCCCCTGATCTCGGGCAGCCCGGTCTTCCCCCCGACGACAGCGGGAGCGGTGAGCGTGTAGACGCAGTTCGGCGCCAGGGACAGCGTGTCCGGGTCGGTCGAGGCACTGGCCGCGGCCACCGCCCCGACCAGTGCGGACGGATCACAGGGGACGTCGATGTCGGCGGCGTGAGCCGGTGAAGCGGGCAGGGCGAGCGCTCCCGCCGTGGCCACCGCCGTGGCCAGGGGAACGACCGACCGTCTGCCGGGTTTGTTGCGCTGCGGCATCGAGGAACCTCTCCAGAGATAGACCATGAGCTGCACGCGGACAACAACTCGGGCGGCGGAGACAGGTCGTGGCGCGTACTCCCCCACTCCATCACAAACGATCACGACGGCAAGCTATTTTAGTCAACACTGAAGCTATAGAGATAGTCATGAAGCATGTGCGGTCCGCACCGCCGCTCGTTCGCCGGTTTGTTGATCACCCCACACAATGGCGCCCATGCACAGGCCGAAGGTGTTCGTCGCGGGACCGGTGTCGTGGAACCGACTGGTGCTGCTGGACCGGTTGCCGCCCGCGCGGCCGCACACCGCGTTCGCCACCGGCCACCGGATGGCCGTCGGCGGCACGTCGGCGGGCAAGGCGCTGAACCTCGCCTCCCTCGGGGCCGACGTGACGCTGCGGACCGTCGTCGGCGACGACGACGCCGGGCGGTCCGTGCTCGGCGTGCTCGAACAGGCCGGGGTCGAGGTGATCGCCGAGGTCGTCGACACCGCCACCGAGCAGCACCTCAACCTGATGGACCCCCACGGCGGCCGGGTGTCGATCTACCTCGAACTCCCCCGGCTGCGCCAGGCGCGGCACGACGAGCGCGCGCTGGCGGCGTTGGCGGCGGCCGACGCCGCGGTGATCGACCTCGCCGACCACGCCCGTCCCCTGCTGTCGGCCGCCCGCGAGGCCGGCGTCGAGGTGTGGTGCGACCTGCACGACTACGACGGCGGCGCGGAGTTCCACCGCGACTTCCTCGACGCGGCCGACCACGTGTTCCTGAACGACGACGGCTTCCCGGACCGCGACGCGCTGTCGGCGTTCCTCACGTCGCTCGACAAGCGGGCCGTGGCCACGCTCGGCGCCGACGGCGCGGTGGCCGTGGTCGACGGCGCCGTGCACCGCGTGCCCGCCGTGCCGATCGAGCGGATCGTGGACACCAACGGCGCGGGCGACGCCTTCTTCTCCGGTTTCCTGGTCGCCCACCTCGCCGGCGCCGTCGTGCCCTCGGCGCTGGCCGCCGGCGCGCGGCAGGCCGCCCGCTGCCTCGGTTCAGCGGGGTTGGCGCCGGAAATGTGACCGTCAAGGTCTTGCTGAAAGCCTTTGCAAGGACTTTCCTTCGGGGGCCCGTGTCGCCGCGACGGAAAGGACCGACATGGACGGCGCGACCGCCCGGTTGAGCGACATCGCCGCGCAGGCCGGGGTCAGCGAGGCGACGGTCAGCCGGGTGTTCAACGGCAAGGCGGGCGTGTCCGCGGCGACCCGCCAGGCGGTGGTCGCCGCGATGGACCTGCTCGGCTACGAGCGCCCGCCCCGGCTGCGCCAGCGCAGCGCCGGGCTCATCGGGCTGATCACCCCCGAGCTGGGCAACCCGATCTTCCCCGCCCTCGCGCAGGTCGTGGAACAGGTGCTGACCAGCGCGGGCTACACGCCGCTGCTGTGCACGCAGACACCGGGCGGCTCCACCGAGGACCAGCTGACCGAGATGCTGGTGGACCGGGGCGTGGCCGGGATCGTGTTCGTCTCCGGCCTGCACGCCGACTCCACCGCCGACATGGGCCGCTACACCAAGCTCGCCGGCCGCGGCATCCCGTTCGTCATGATCAACGGCTACACGGAGAAGATCTCCGCGCCGTTCATGTCCACCGACGACCGGGCGGCCATGCGGCTCGCCGTGTCGCACCTGGTCGAGCTGGGGCACGAACGCATCGGCCTGGCCGTGGGCCCGCGCCGGTTCGTGCCGGTGCTGCGCAAGATCGAGGGCTTCGTGCAGCACATGCGCACCGCCCTGCCCTACACCGCCGAGCAGGCGGAGGCGTTGGTGCGGCACTCGCTGTTCACCGTCGAGGGCGGGCAGTCCGCGGCGGCGTCGCTGCTGGACAAGGGCTGCACCGCGATCGTGTGCGGCAGCGACCTGATGGCGTTCGGCGCGATCCGGGCGGCCCGGCAGCGCGGGCTGGACGTGCCGCAGGACGTGTCCGTGGTCGGGTTCGACGACTCGCCGCTGATCGTGTTCGCCGACCCGCCGCTGACCACGTTGCGCCAGCCCGTGGAGGCGATGGGCCAGGCCGCCGTCAACGCGCTGCTGGAGGAGATCGGCGGCACGCCCGCACCCCACGCGGAGTTCGTCTTCCTGCCCGAGCTCGTGGTGCGCGGCTCGACGGGCGCGGGGCCGAGGTGACCGCCGGTCGGGCCAGGGCGCTGCGCATGCGGGCACAACGCCTGACGACCCCGGCCCGTTCGCTGGCCGGGCTGCTGCACGACGTGCTCGCCGTGCAGGCGCAGGACATCACCGCCGCCGGTCTCGCCGTCCGCGCCCGCACCACCGACGTCTCCCCCGCCGACCTGCGTGCCGCGCTCGACGCCGGTGACGTCGTGCGCACGTGTGCCATGCGCGGCGCGGTGCACCTGCTGCGCCGGGAGGACGTCGGCTGGTTGGTGGCGCTGCTCGGCCCGGTGAACGTGGCCCGCTCCCGACGTCGCCGGCAGGAGCTCGGCCTCACCGACGAGGTGTGCGCGCGGGCCTTGGCCGCCCTGCGCGAAGTGCTCACCGAGCCGCTGACCAGGTCCGAGGTCGTCACCCGGCTGGCCGACGTCGGCGTGGCGCTCGACCCGACCGGCGCCGCACCCTCCTACCTGCTGGCCTACGCCGCCAACGAGGGCGTGGTCGTCGCCGGCGAGTCGACCTACCGGCTGCTCCCCCGCACCGACCACGAGCCACTCGGCATCGCCGAGCTCGTCCGCCGCTACCTGCGCGCGTACGGCCCCGCGACGGTCGAGGACTTCACCGCCTGGAGCGGCCTGCCGGAGGTGGAGGTGCGCGCCGCGTTCCCGTTCGACGAGCTGGTCGAGGGCGAGCACGGCTGGCAACCGCCCGCCACCGACGCCGCCGACCTGGACGGCACGGTCCGCCTCCTCGGGCCGTTCGACACGTTCCTGCTCGGCTACGCCGACCGGACCCTCCTGCTGGACCCCCTGCACGCGCCTCTCGTCCGGCCCGCGGGCCCGCACGTCGTGGTGGACGGCCAGGTGCGCGGCACATGGCGGCGTCGTGACGGCCGCGTGGTGGTGGAGCAGTTCGGCCACATCCCGGTCTCGGAGCTCGACGTCGAGGTGGAGTCGGTGCTGGCGTGGGCGTCGTCCGGTGACCCGGGGCACGGGCCGTCAACGCCGACCCCGTCCGGGGCCGCCCGGCAGGTCCGGCGAGGAGACCCGCACGGTGCCCTCGGCAGGCGGTAGGAAACCGCCGCTGCGGCCCGTCACGTTCCCTTGCGCAACTCGATGCGATTCTTTGCAGGCCGAACCGGGCGGCACAACCGTGCCGGCGCTCTGACAAGGGCGAACGCGCGTCGATCCGCACAACTGTTTGCAAACTGGTTCGCTCACGCGTTGCTTCGTCGATCTCATGCCGTGCGCACTCGTCGATGTCGTACGGTGTCCGGATGACCGAGCGGGCAGCGGGAGGCGGTGTGGTGCCGCGGGCGCTGAGTTCGTTCGTCGGCCGCAAGGATCTGCTGGCCGAGCTGCGCCGGCGGATGGGTGTCGCGCCGCTCATCACGCTCACCGGCGTGGGCGGCGGCGGCAAGACCCGGCTGGCGCTGGAACTGGCCGCCCAGGTGCACCGCGCGTACGACGACGGCGTGCGCGTGGTGGAGCTGGCGTCCGCGCGCGGCGGTGACCCGGAGTTGTTGGCGCAGGTCGTGCTGAGCGCCGTGGGCGTGCCCGACCAGGCCACCACGACGCCGTTGGACACCTTGGTCGACTACCTGCGGCCGCGGCAGGTGCTGCTGGTGCTGGACAACTGCGAGCACCTGGTCGAGCCGGTCGCGCAGCTGGTGCGCGCGGTGCTCGGCGCGGCGCCCGGCGTGCGGGTCCTGGCCACCAGCCGGGCCCGGCTGCGGGTCCCCGGCGAGGTGCTGGTGATGGTGCCGCCGCTGGACGTGCCCGCCGAGGACGCGCCGATGGACCTGGACTACGAGTCCGTGGCGCTGCTGGTCGACCGGGCCGAGGCGAGCGTGCCCGGCTGGCACGTGACGCCGGACAACTGGCCGGACGTGGTGCGGGTGCTGCGCCGCGTCTCGGGCATCCCGCTGGCCATCGAGCAGGCCGTGGTGCGGATGCGGTCCATGCCGGTGTCGCTGCTGGCCGACCGGCTGGACGACGTCATGCGCGTGCTCACCGCCAACGACACCACCGCGGTGGAGCACCACCAGACCATGGCCGCGCTCATCGACTGGAGCCACGCCCACTGCACGCCCGCCGAACGCCTGCTGTGGGCGCGGTTGTCGGTGTTCGAGGGCGGGTTCAGCCTGACCGCCGCCGAGGCCGTGTGCGCCGGTGACGGGCTGGCCGCCGAGGACGTCGCGGACGCGCTGGCCGGGCTGCTGGACAAGTCGATCGCGCTGCCGTCCGCCGACCGCAGCCGCTACCACCTGCTGGAGCCGTTGCGGCAGCACGGCGCGGCCCGGTTGCGGTCCGCCGGCGAGGTGCGGGACGTGCGGCAACGGCACCAGGACTACTTCCGGCGCGAGGCGGCACGGCTGGCCGAGTCGTTCGTCGGGCACAACGAGGCCGCGTTGCTGGCGGCGGTCGACGCGGACATGGCCAACCACCGGGTGGTGCTGGCCGACCTGATCCGCCATTCCGGCACCGCGCACGCCGGGCTGCAGATGAGCGTCGACCTGGCCCGCACCCGCTGGTACACCTATGCCGGTCGATTACCCGAGGAACGGCTCTGGCTCGGACGCGCGCTGGCCGCCACACCGCCGGCCGCGGACCCGTTGCGGGCCAGTGCCATCGCGCTCGACGCGTGGATCGCGCTGTGCCTGGGCGTGGAGCGCGAACTCGTGGCGCGGCGGGTGGACGAAGCCGACGCCATGGCCCGCGAGGTCGGCGGGCCGGTGCCCGCGGTGACGTTCGTGCGCGGCGCGTACGCCGTGCTGGCGCTGGGCGCGATCGACGGGGTGGAGCTGCTGCGGCAGGGGCACGAGGAGTTCGGCGCGCTGGGTCCGGCCTTCGCCGTCGACCACCACCTCGCGCACATCCTGCTCACCGTGTCGTTGGTGCTGCTCGGTTCCCGCGAGCAGGCCGAGCTCGCGGCGGAGGAGTTCCACGCCGAGTGCCAGCGGCTCGGCGCGTTGTGGGGCATCAGCTGGGCGCACTGGTGCCGCGGTGTGGTGCAGACGCGGTGGGGCGACCCGGTCGGCGCGCTGGACGTGCTGATGGAAGGTCTGCGGGTGCAGCGGGAGATCCGCGACAAGTGGGGTCCGCTGTGGTCGATCGAGGCACTGGGGTGGGCGCACTCCCGGGCCGGCGACGGTTCCGCCGCCGCCCGGATGCTCGGCCTGGCGCACGGCCTGCACCGGGTGACCGGTGTGCGGGTGGACGGCCTGGTGCCGTTCGCGTGGGTCACCGCGCAGGCCGTGGCGCGGGCCAAGGCGGTGCTCGGCGAGGACGAGTACGCGCGGGCCTACTCAAGCCCGGCGGAGTCCGTGGAGCAGGCGCTGGCCGTCGTGCTGGACGAGGTGCCGACCCCGGAACCCGACCGCCGTCCCGGCGGCCTGACCCCGGCGGAGTGGAACGTGGCCAGGCTGGTGGGCGACGGGCTGTCCAACCCGGAGGTCGCCACCAGGCTGGTCATCTCCCCCGCCACCGTGCACACCCACCTGACCCGCATCTACCGCAAGCTCGACATCACCAACCGCCACCAGCTGATCAGCCTGCTGGCGAGCATGGCGGACTAGCGGGGCCGTCGGCCCGCACGGCGGTCGCCGGCCGGCCCCGGTGGCGGGCCCACTCCGGGCCCAGGATGGACATCGGTACGGCGTCGACCCGTTCGCCCTTCCACAGCAGCGCTTCGCGCAGCACGCCCTCGGCGACGAAGCCGACCTTCTCGTAGACCCGGCGGGCGCGCGGGTTGGAGGCGTAGACCTCCAGCGAGACGCGGTGCAGGCCCAGGTACTCGAACCCGTGGCCGACGATCAGCCGCGTCGCCTCCGTGCCCAGGCCGCGACCGACCGCGCCCGGCACGAGGGCGACGCGGAAACCGCAGCTCTCGTTGGCCGCGTCCCAGTCGTTGAGCACCGCCTCGCCCACGACCTCGCCGGTGGCCCGCTCCACCACGGCCAGGTCGAGCCGGTCGCCCTGACGGCCACGCGTCTCGTACCACGCCCGCAGCCGCGCCTCGTCCAGCTCGCCGTGGCTCCCGGTCAGCCGCGCGACGTCCTCGTCCAGCAGCATCGGCATGAGCGCGGGCAGGTCGGCCGCGGTGACGGGCCGCAGCACTACCAGCTCACCGGTCAGGGTGGGTTTGACGCGGAAACCGGCCGCCGGCGCGGTCGGGTCGTGATCAGCCATGCGCGCAGTCTGTCGGTCCGACCGGCCGCTGTCCCCCGCTTATCCCTCGTCCGCGTGATCACGGCTCCAGCAGCACGCCCGCCGCGGCGAACGTGTTGGGCACGACCTTGTCGCCGCGCTCCAACTCCGACGGGTCCACCGCCAACCGGGCGCGCGGCGCACGTGCCCGCAACGCGGTCAACGCGACCTGGGCCTCGATCCGGGCCAGGTGGTTGCCCAGGCAGTAGTGCACGCCGTGCCCGAACGCCGCGTGCCCCAGCGCCGCGTTGCCCGCCACCGGCACGCGCGTCGGGTCGAACCGGTCCGCGGTCGGACCGTGCACCAGCGGGTCGCGACCCGCCGTGCCGAGACCGATCATCACCACCGAGCCCTCCGGGAGGACGCCGCCGGGCAGGGCGATGTCGGCGGTGACCCGGTAGTGCGGCGTGACGCGGACCGGCGGGTCCCAGCGGGCCGCCTCCTCGACCGCGGCGGCCACCGTGTCCGGGGTGAGCGCCTCCCACGCGCCGGGCGTCGAGAGGAGGGCCACGGCGGCGTTGCCGATCAGACCGGTCGTCGTCTCGTGCCCGGCGACGACGAGCAGGATCGCGGTCGTCAGCAGCTCTTCCGGGGTCAGCCGCTCGCCGTCGACCTGCGCCTGCACCAGCCCGCTGAGCAGCGCGTCGTCCGGCTGCTCCCGCTTGTACTCGATCAGGCCGGCCAGGTAGCCGAACATGGCGTCGGAGGCGGGCACCACGAGCTCGGGCCGTTCGGTCATCATCGCCGCGGTCCAGTGGTGGAGCCGGTCGCGGTCCTCGGCGGGCACGCCGAGCAGGTCGCAGATCACCGCCAGCGGCAGCGGGAACGCCAGGCCCTCGATCAGGTCGGCGTCGTTGGGCAGGGCGGCGACCATCTCCTGCGCGGCCTTCTCGACCGCGGGGCGCAGGGCGTTGATGCGGCGCGCGGTGAACGCCTGCGACACCAGGGCGCGCAGCCTGCGGTGGTGCGGCGGGTCGGTGTTCAGCATCGACGGGCCGATGATGCGCGACAGGTCGGTCGGCCTGCCCTTGCGCGCCAACTGGTCCTGCATCGCGGCGCGCAGCCCGGCGGCGTCCTTGGCCAGCCGCTCGTCGCCCAGCAGGGCGCGCGTCGCCTCCAACCCCATGGTGGTGACGAAGACTTCGAGACCGTTGGGCAGCTCGGCCGGGTGCGCCGGGCCGATGCGGGCCAGCGCGTCCTCGTGGGCGTGGTGCTGCCATCCGCGCAGCGGGCCGCCGACGAGGGCCTGTCGGTCCGGGGCGAACTCCGCGGTCAGCTGCACGTCGTCTCCTTGTAATGCGATGGGGGTGATACGGCGTCCACTTTCGTGTGAACGCCACACGCCGCGCATCCACCGCTCTCCGTATTCCGGGTGACAGCGTACGGAGATCGGTGCACGTAGCCGTGACTTCGCGGATACGGAGGTGCATACGGAGGTTTGCTGATGCGGACTCCCGCACGAGTGCGAGACGCTGGAGGGTGTTCGGCACCCCGACGGCCGGACACCGGCCGAGCGGTCAGGCCGCCCGGCCACCGCACGGCATCCCGGGGGGGACGGGGAGGGGCCGCACCCGCGCGGCCCCTTTTCCCGACACCGGCCTTGTTCCGACCGCGGCTTCCCGGCTGCGGCTCCTCCGGGAACCGGTTTCCCGACTGCGACTCCCGACTGCGACTTCCCCGGCACCGGCTTCCTGTCGCCGGGTCCTCGCCCGACGCCGGCCCGTTCAGCCGTCGGTGGCGATCCGGTCGAGCACCCGGCGGAACACCCGGTCGAGCACGTCCGCCTCCTCGACCGACAACCCGTCGAATACGTACCGCCGCACGGTCTCCACGTGCGAGGGCGCCACCGACTCGATCGCCGCACGTCCGGCGGGCGTGAGCCGCACCATCGAACCGCGCGCGTCCTCCGCGCACTCCTCGCGGGCGACCAGCCCGCGCTTCTCCATCCGCCCGATCTGGTGGGACAGCCTGCTGCGCTCCCAGCCGACCAGCGCGCCGAGCTCACGTGAGCGCACGACACCGTCCGCGGCTTCGGACAGCGGCACCAGCAGGGCGTAGTCCGCGTTGGACAACCCCGAGTCGCGCACCAGCTGCCGCTCCAACGCGCTGTGCAGCTCGCGGTTGACCGCCAGGTACGCCTGCCACACCCGCGCCTCCCGCTCGTCCAGCCACCGCGGTTCGTCCATGCGCCCAAGCTAGCAAGATGTTGACGCGTCATCAATCGTTGCGCTATGTTGTTGACGTGTCCACAAAGGGAATGCAGCTCGGGATCTACAGCTTCGGCGACCGGCACGCCGACCCCCTGACGGGTGAGCGGGTCTCGGTCGCGGACAAGCTCGCGCAGACGCTGGAGCGCATCAGACTCGCCGACGAGCTCGGCCTGGGGTTCTACGGGCTGGGCGAGCACCACCTGGCCGACTACGCGATCTCAAGCCCCGGCACGGTGCTGGCCGCCGCGGCGAGCGTCACGTCGCGGATCACGTTGAGCAGCGCGGTCACCGTGCTCAGCACCGAGGACCCGGTGCGGGTCTACCAGCAGTTCACCACGCTCGACCAGCTCAGCCGGGGCCGAGCCGAGCTGCTGGCCGGGCGCGGGTCGTTCACCGAGTCGTTCCCGCTGTTCGGGGCGAACCTGGAGGACTACGACGAGCTGTTCGAGGAGAAGCTGGCACTGCTGCTGCGGCTGGACCGGGAGGACCCGATCACGTGGTCCGGGCGGTTCCGCGAGCCGCTGAAGAACGCGCACGTGTACCCGCGGCCGTACGGTTCGCGGCTGCGGATCTCGGTCGGCACCGGCGGCAACCCGGAGTCGTCCATCCGGGCGGGGGTGCTCGGCCTGCCGGTGGTGTACGCGGTCATCGGCGGTGAGCCGGAGCGCTTCGCGCCGCTGGTCGACCTGTACCGGCGGGCGCGCGAGGCGGGCGGGCAGGATCCGGCGGGCTCGGACGTGACGATGAGCGCGATCGGGCTGATCGCCCGTCGCTCGCAGGACGCCAAGGAGGCGTTCCACCCGTACTGGCTGGAGACGATGAAGTACGGCGCCCGGGCGCGCGGCTGGCCCGTGCCCTCGCGCGCGGAGTACGACGAGTGGACGCGGGGCGCGCGGTCGATCTTCGCGGGCAGCCCCGCGGAGATCGCGGAACGGCTCGTCTCGGTGGGCCGACTCGTCGGCGCGGACCGCTACGCGATGCAGATGGACTGGTCCGGCGTGCCGCACCGGCTGGTGATGGAGGCGATCGAACTGCTGGGCACCGAGGTCATGCCCCTGGTGCGCGCGGAACTCGGCTCACCGGCGGTCGGCGCCGAGTGAGGCGGGCCGGATGACGCGGGCCGAGTGGGGTCGGCGCGGAGTGATGCGGTGCGAGGGGAGCGAAGTCGGCGCGGGACGGGCGAGGTCCGCGCGGGGTGACGCAGTGCGAGGCGGGCGAGGCCGGCGGCGAATGAATTCGGCGCGGGCGGCGGGGGCGGCGGGGGCGGCAGGGTCGCCCCCTTCCCGCCGTCACTCCACCGCGGCCCGCACACCTCCGAGCACCGGGTAGCTGGTCGCCAGCAGCCGTTCGGTCAACTGCCGGTACACCTCCGGGTCGTCGGGTACCGCAGCCGCGAGACCGGTGACGTACCGGTTGAACATCGAGAAGGTCGCGGCGATGAGGACCACGTCGTGGATCTCGCGATCCGTCGCCCCGAGGTCGCGGGCCCGATCCACCACCTCGTCGGTGACGGCCTTGCCGCTGAGCGCCACCGCCTCGGCCAGGCGCAGCAGCGCGCGCAGCTTCTCCGGGATCGGCGCGTGGTCGAAGTCCACGCAGACCTCGTCGACCAGCCGCGCACCGCCGGCCAACTGCGCGGCGGCGAACGAACCGTGGATCCGCCTCGTCCAGCGGCAACCGTTGCGCTCGGAGACGAGGGCGACGACCAGCTCGCGCTCGCCCCGGCTCAGCGTGTTCTCGTCGCGCAGCAGCACCTCGGTGAGGTCGAGCAGCGGCCCGGCGGCTTCCGGGCGGTATGCGAGCAGTCCGGCTATACCGGGCTTGTCCGTGTCGTCCAACTTGATGCGTGGCATGAGGTCCCCCCTCATTCGGTCCGGGCGTGTCCGCGCCCGGCTTGAGCGTTCGATGATTGCCCAGGAATCGTTGCGGCGCGGAAGAGTTCGGCACATTCCCACCAGGACAGCACTCTGCGACAAATCACCGTCCACTGAGGACACGAGCCGTCATGGTCGACCGACGCACGACCATGACGCTGTGTGACACCACCCACTCGCGGTCACGTCGACGCGACGGTCGAGTGAATCACCGGTAAAGTCGCACGTCGGCGGTTCGCGGCTGCGACCACCGAGGCTGCCTGGCCGGTCCCCCCGGGTGCGGAGCAGCGATCCCACTCCCCGGAGGACTACACAGTGCGTTCAGCTTCCAGCGGTGCCCGCCGGTGACCATCGCCCCCGACACCGCGTTGCCCACGCTGATCGGCACGCCCGCGCTGTTCCGCGCCGGCGCCGCCGCGCCCGAGCGCACCCTGGTCGCGATCCTCGCCGAGACGGCCGACGAGCACCCCCACTCCCTCGCCCTGGACGACGGCACGACGTCGTTGACCTACCGGGAACTCCTGGACGTGGTCGACGCGCGGAGCCGCGAGCTGGCCGCGGCCGGCGTCGGCGTGGGCGACCGGGTCGGGATCCGCGTCCCGTCCGGCACGGTCGAGCTGTACGTGGCGGTGCTGGCGGTCCTGGCGGCCGGCGCGGCGTACGTGCCGGTGGACGCCGACGACCCCGACGAGCGCGCGGAACTCGTGTTCGGCGAAGCCGGTGTGTGCGCGGTCATCACCGGTGAGCTGGAGCGGCGCGGCACGCCGATGGGTCTGGTCGGCTCGCCCTCCCCGGACGACGACGCGTGGATCATCTTCACCTCCGGCTCCACCGGCAAGCCCAAGGGCGTCGCGGTCTCGCACCGCGCCGCCGCCGCGTTCGTGGACGCCGAGGCCCGGCTGTTCCTGCCGGAGGACCCGATCGGCCCCGACGACCGGGTCCTGGCGGGCTTGTCCGTCGCCTTCGACGCCTCGTGCGAGGAGATGTGGCTCGCCTGGCGCCACGGCGCGTGCCTCGTCCCCGCGCCCCGCGCCTTGGTGCGCACGGGTTTCGACCTTGGCCCCTGGCTGGTCGAGCGCGAGGTCACGGTGGTGTCCACGGTGCCGACGCTGGCCGCGCTGTGGCCGGTGGACGCGCTGGACGACGTCCGGCTGCTGATCTTCGGCGGCGAGGCGTGCCCGCCGGAGCTGGCCGAACGGCTCGCCGTGGACGGCCGGGAGGTCTGGAACACCTACGGGCCGACCGAGGCGACCGTGGTGGCGTGCGCGGCCCGGCTGACCGGTGCCGGCCCGGTGCGGATCGGCCTGCCGCTGGACGGCTGGGAACTGGCCGTGGTCGACGCGACCGGCACGCCGGTGCCGATGGGCGGCGACGGCGAGCTGGTGATCGGTGGCGTCGGCCTGGCCCGCTACCTCGACCCGGCCAAGGACGCCGAGAAGTTCGCCGCACTGCCCGGGTTGGGCTGGGACCGCGCCTACCGCAGCGGTGACCTGGTCCGCGCCGAGCCCGAGGGCCTGCTGTTCCTGGGCCGGGCCGACGAGCAGGTCAAGCTGGGCGGGCGGCGCATCGAGCTCGGCGAGGTCGACGCGGCGCTCCAGGCGCTGCCGTCCGTCGCCGGCGCCGCCGCCGCGGTGCGCACCACCAAGGCGGGCAACCAGGTGCTGGTCGGGTACGTGGTGGCGGGCGAGGGCTTCGACCCGGCCGCCGCGTCGGCCCGGCTGCGCGCCGCGCTGCCCGCGGCCATCGTGCCGCTGCTGGCGACCGTCGACACGCTCCCCACCCGCACGTCCGGCAAGGTGGACCGGGCCGCGCTGCCCTGGCCGCTGCCGTCGCTGGACGCGGCCGTGCCGGCGGAAGGGCTCACCGACACCGAGCGGTGGCTGGCCGAGCAGTGGTCGGAGCTGCTGGGCGCACGGGTGGGCAACCCCGACGCGGACTTCTTCGCCCACGGCGGAGGCAGCCTCGCCGCGGCCCGGTTGGTCTCCACGATCCGCACCCGCTACCCCAGCGGGTCGGTCCACGACATCTACCAGCACCCGACGCTGCGGGCGTTGGCCGCGCGGCTGGACGAGCTCAGCGGCCACCGCGCCGCCACCCGCGAGGTCGTGCCGACGCCGCGCCGCACCGGCGTGGTCCAGTCGCTGCTGCTGGTGCCGTTGCTCAGCCTGGTCGGGCTGCGCTGGTCGGTCGCGCTGGCCGCGGTCGGCAACGTCCTCGGCTTCACCACGCCGGTGTCGTGGTGGTGGATCGCCGCGGGGTGGCTGGCGTTCGTCAGCCCGCCCGGCAAGATCGCCATCGCGGCCGGCGGCGCGCGGCTGCTGCTGCGCGGCCTGCGCCCCGGCACGTACCCGCGTGGCGGCGGCGTGCACCTGCGGCTGTGGACCGCCGAACGGCTCGCCGAGTTCAGCGGCGCGACGAACCTGGCCGGCTCCTGGCTCACGCACTACGCTCGCGCGCTCGGCGCGAGGATCGGCCCGGACGTCGACCTGCACACCGCGCCGCCGGTGACCGGCATGCTCAAGCTCGGCAGGGGCTGCGCGATCGAGCCGGAGGTCGACCTGTCCGGGCACTGGGTGGACGGCGACCGGCTGCACGTCGGCCGCATCCGGGTCGGCGCGGGCGCCGTGGTCGGCGCGCGCGGCACCTTGTTCCCCGGCGCGCGGATCGGCAAGCGGGCGGAGGTCGCGCCCGGCTCGGGCGTGACCGGCTCGGTGCCCACGGGGCAGCGTTGGGCCGGTGTCCCGGCGCAGCGCGACGGCAAGGCCGCCCGTCCCGGTCCGCGGCCGCCGCGATCGTCGTGGTGGAAGCTGGTCTACGCGCTCACGACGTCGGTGTTGGCCCTGCTGCCGGTCGCGGCGGCGGCGCCCGCGGTGCTGCTGGTCGTGCGCGAGCCGTTGACGCTCGGCTCGGCGCTGCTCGCGGTCCCGTTGGCGACGGTGGTCTGGCTCGGCTCCAACGCGCTGCTGGTGCTGGTCTGCGTGCGGCTGCTCGGGATCGGGCTGCGGGCCGGGACGTACCCGGTGCACAGCCGGATCGCCTGGCAGGCGTGGACCACCGAACGGCTGATGAACACCGCCCGGGTCGTGCTGTTCCCGCTGTACGCGAGCCTGTTCACGCCGGTGTGGCTGCGGGCGCTCGGGATGCGGGTCGGTCGCCGGGTCGAGGCCTCGACCGTGCTCGCCCTGCCGAAGATGACCACCATCGGCGACGGCGCGTTCCTCGCCGACGACACCATGGTCGCCTCCTACGAGCTGGGCGGTGGCTGGTTGCGCATCGCCGCCGCGCGGGTCGGCAAGCGCGCCTTCCTGGGCAACTCGGGGATGACGGCACCTGGCCGTTCGGTGCCCAACCGGGGCCTGGTCGGGGTGTTGTCCGCGACGCCGAAGCGCGCCAAGGCGGGCAGCTCGTACCTGGGCATGCCGCCGATGAAGCTGCCGCGCGCGGCCGAGCAGGGCGACCTGAGCCGCACGTTCGACCCGCCGCGGCGGCTGGTCGTGGCACGGGCGCTGGTCGAGCTGTGCCGGATCGTGCCGGTGATGTGCCACGTGGCGCTGGTCGTCGGCGTGCTGTTCGCGATCCGCGCGGTGATGTCCGTGTGGGCCTGGCCGCTGCTCGCCGGGCTGGTGCTGCTGGCGGCCGGTGTGCTCGCGTGCGCGGTGTCGGCGGCGGCGAAGTGGCTGCTGGTGGGCCGGTTCCGGGCGCGGGAGCACCCGTTGTGGAGCGGGTTCGTGTGGCGCAACGAGCTGGCGGACACCTTCGTCGAGGTGCTCGCGGTGCCGTGGCTGATCGGTTCGGCCGGCGGGTCGCCGGTGATGGCGGTCTGGCTGCGCTCGCTCGGCGCGCGGGTCGGCCGCGGCACGTGGGTCGAGTCGTACTGGTTCCCCGAGTCGGACCTGGTGCGGCTGGGCGACGGCGCGACGGTCAACCGGGGGTGCGTGGTGCAGACCCACCTCTTCCATGATCGGATCCTGCGCATGGACGAGGTGGGGTTGGCGGACGGGGCCACGCTCGGCCCGCACGGGATCGTGCTGCCGGGTGCGACGGTCGGCGCGCACGCGACGGTCGGCCCGGCGTCGTTGGTGATGCGCGGCGAGCACGTGCCGGCGGGCACGCGGTGGCTGGGCAACCCGATCTCCGCCTGGCGATGACCGGCCCGTACCTGTCCGACCACGGCGACGGCGGCTACCGGGTCTCCCACTACGACCTGGAGCTGGACTACAAGCCGCACACCGGTCGGTTGGCCGGGCGCGCGACGCTGTCGGCCGTGGCCGCGGGCCCGTGCGCGCGCGTGGTGCTCGACTTCGGCACGCTGACCGTGAACCGGGTGCTGGTGGACGGCCGACCCGCGCGCCACGTGCACGGTGGCGGCAAGCTGCGCGTGCGCCCGACGCGGCCGGTGGACGGACCGTTCACCGTCGAGGTCCGCTACTCGGGTGTCGCCCGCCCGGTCCGCTCCCGGCACTGGGGCGAGCTGGGCTGGGACCAGCTCGCCGACGGTGCGCTGGTGGCGAGCCAGCCGATCGGCGCGCCGTCGTGGTTCCCGTGCAACGACCTGGTGCGCGACAAGGCGCCCTACCGGATCGCGGTCACCGCGCCGTCGCCGTACGCGGTGCTGGCCAACGGGGTGCCGATCGGCCGCCGCACCGGTGGCAGCAGCACGACGTGGGTCTACGAGCAGGCCGAGCCGATGGCGACCTACCTCGCGTCGGTGCAGATCGGTCAGTACGAACGGCTGCGGCTGGCCGACGGCCAGGACGTGGCCGCGCCCGCCCGGCTGCTGCGGGCCGCCAAGCACGACTTCGCCCGGCAGCCGCGGATGATGAGCGTGTTCGAGGAGCTGTTCGGCCCCTACCCGTTCCGGGCCTACCAGGTCGTGGTGACCGACGACGACCTCGAGGTGCCGGTCGAGGCTCAGGGCATGTCGGTGTTCGGCGCGAACCACGTGGACGGCAACCGCGGGTACGAGCGGCTGGTCGCGCACGAGTTGGCGCACCAGTGGTTCGGCAACAGCGTCGGCCTGGCCGACTGGCGCGACATCTGGCTGAACGAGGGCTTCGCCTGCTACGCGGAGTGGCTGTGGTCGGAACGCTCCGGCGGCCCCGCGGCCGCCGCGCACGCCGCCCGCGCGCACGCCCGGCTGGCCCGGTCGCCGCAGGACCTGCGGATCGGCGATCCCGGCGTGGCCAACCTGTTCGACGACCGGGTCTACCAGCGGGGCGCGCTGACGTTGCACGGGCTGCGGACCCGCCTGGGTGACGCGGCGTTCTTCGGCACGCTGCGCGAGTGGACCGACGGCCACCGGCACGGCACCGCGACGACCGGCGACTTCGTGGCACTGGCCCAGCGCCGCGCGGCCGAGCCGCTGACCGCGTTCTTCCGCGCCTGGCTGGCCGAGCCACGCCTACCCGTCATGTGACACAGGTCACGCAGCGCTCGCCGCCCGGTGTCCTCATACCCGGCATGGAAGAAACTTCCGCGAAGCCGAGCGGGGTGGTGCGTTGACCGACGCCCCCGGCGTCGGTCCACCTCCCGAGTCGGACGCCGAGCTGTGGCGGGCGATCGCGGCCGACGGACCCGGGGCGCACGCCGCGTTCACCGAGCTGTTCCAGCGGCACGCCGAGGCGGTGTGGAACTACGCCTACCGGCTGACCGCGTCCTGGGCGCAGGCCGACGACCTGCTGTCGACCGCGTTCCTCAACGCCTGGCGCACCCGCGGTGCGGCGGTGCTGGCGCGGGACTCCGCACGGCCGTGGCTGTTCACCGTCACCGCGCGCCTGGCGCGGGACGAACGACGCGCCGGCAGGCGGCTGACCGCGTTGCTCCAGCGGCTGTCCCGCACGTCCGCCGAACGCGACCACGCCGACGCGGTGGTGGACGGCGACTTCGCCGAGCGCCGCCTGCGCCGCGTGGTCGAGGCCGTCGACCGCCTGCCCCGCGCCGAACGCGAGGTCGTGCGCCTGTGCCTGCTCGGCGAGGTCTCCACCGCCGACGCGGCCCGGCTGCTCGGCATCGCCGAGGCCAGCGTCCGCGCCCGGACGTCCCGTGCCCGTGCCCGGCTCCGCGAGCTGATCAAGGAGGATCCCGATGCCTGACCTGGACGTGCCACCGGACAGCCCGCTGCCCGACGGGGTGCGTGCCGCCGCGCTCACCCGCCTGCGCGCGGGGCTGGACGCACCTCCCCCGCGCCGCCTGCCGCTGAGGATCGCCGCCGTCGCGGTGGCCGTGGTCACCGCGACCACGCTGGCCGTGCAGCTCACCGGCCGCGAGGACCCGACCACGGCGACCTCCTCGACCGCGCGCGAGGTCCCCGAACTGCGCCACCAGGTCGCGGTCGCCTTCTACGACCTGCGCACGGGTTCCGCCCCGGACGGTGCGGAGCAGCGCTGCCGGGCCCGGTCGAGCGGGCCGCCCGCGGCCGAGCGGTGGACCCCGATCGCCACGGCTTCCCGGCACCGGGTGGACCTGACGGCGTTCCGGACGGCCGAGGGGACGGTGTTCTGCGAGACGACCCCGATGTCGGTCACCGTGTCGTCGCCGCAGGCCGATCCCGGCGCGCTCGCCGTCGCGTTCACCACGGCCACCGGGTCGATGGCGGGGTTCACCGGCTCCGACGCCCGTTCGTTCAGGCTCGTCCCCCGGACCGACGAGCAGCGCGGAGGCGCCGTCGTGGCGCGTGCGGACCGAGTGTTCCTGATGCCCAACGGCCTCGTGTCGGACGGGGTCGTCGCCCAGCCGGAGGTGACCACCTCGGCCGAGCTCGTGCAGGGGTTGGAGCTGGCCACGCCACCGCCGTCCGGCACGGTGGTCGACCGGTCGGTGATGGTCGAGGACATCCACCGCCCGGAAGGTCACCGGCTGGCCGAGTGCCTCGCCGACCAGTCCCCGCCGGTTCCCGACGCCTCCGCCTGGCGGGCCGGGCAGGCGGCCGGCCTCACCGCGACGGAGTCGGTGCGGCTGGGCCACTACCACGACCTGCTGGCGCTGTGCCGGGAGGACGGGACCGTCACCGTGCACGACTTCCGGCGTCCCGGCGCACCGGGGTCCGCCGGGACGTCCGTGACCGGCAGGACCCTGCGCGGAGTGCGGATGTTCTACGGCTTCGCCGAGGTCACCGAGGGCGGCGCCACGTACCGCGCCTCGAACACCGAAGCCCTGGTCGCCGAGATCACCGACGTCCGGGTGGCGACGGTGACCCTGGTCGGCCCCGGCCAGGCGGGGATCACGGTCGGACCCGTGGCCGGCTCCGTGGTGGTGCCCGGCCTCCGGTCGGAGGACCGGGACGTGCGGATCGTCGTCGAGGACGCCTCCGGGACCGTGCTGGAGGAACTCCCGCTCGGGTGATTCGATCACGGCGGAACCGGGTAGCTGTCCGTCATGCCCGGTCGAGTAGTGGTATTCGCACCGTCCCCCGAGTTGACCATCACGGTGGAGGAGCTGGACGGCACGCCCGACATCCACATCCACGCCGGAGGGCAGGGGGTGTGGATGTCGCGCATGATCGAGTCCCTGGGCGCCGAGGTGGTGCTGTGCTCGGCGTTGGGCGGCGAGACCGGCCAGGTGTTGCGGCACCTGATCGGGGTCGAGCTGAAGGCGCGCGACGTCGCCGCCCGCAACGGCGGGTACGTGCACGACCGGCGCGACGGCGGGCGCGACCAGGTGGTGCGGATGCCCGCGGACCCGCTGTCCCGCCACGAGCTGGACGACCTGTACGAGATGACGCTGGTCGAGGCGCTGAACGCGGGCGTCGCGGTGCTCAGCGGACCCGCCGCGCAGGACACCCCGGTGCCCGACTCGGTCTACGAGCGGCTCGCCAAGGACCTCCGCGGCAACGGCTGCCGCGTGGTCGTGGACCTGTCCGGCGCACGGCTCGCCGCCGCGCTCGCGGGCGGACCGGAGGTGGTGAAGGTCAGCCACGAGGAGCTGGTGTCGGACGGGCTCGCCGCGTCCGACTCGCTGCCCGACCTCGTCGGGGCTTGCCGGAAGGTCGCCGAGTCGGGTGCGAGCACGGTGGTCGTGTCCCGCGCCGCCGAGGAGACCCTCGCGTGCGTCGACGGCGCTTTTTACCTGGTGGAGGTGCCGGAGCTGAGCCCGGTCGACACGCGCGGCGGCGGCGACTCGATGACCGCGGGCCTGGCCGCCGGGCTCGCCCTGGGCAGGTCCGTGGAGGAGTCGCTGAAGCTGGGCGCGGCCGCGGGCGCGGTCAACGTGACCCGGCACGGGCTCGGCACCGGCAGCGGTGACGTGGTGCGCGAGCTGGTCGAGCGGGTGCGGCTGCGCCCGTGGGAGGACGCATGAGGGTGCTCATCACCAACGACGACGGCATCGACTCGCCGGGACTGATCGCCCTGGCACGCGGTGCGGTGGCACACGGGTGGACGACCGTGGTCGCCGCGCCCGCGCGCGAGTCCAGCGGTACGAGCGCCGGCCTGACCGCCGCCGAGGACGACCGGCGCGTCGAGGTGCGACGGCGCGAGCTGCCCGGACTGCCGGACGTGCCCGCCTACGCGGTCTCCGCGCACCCCGGCTTCATCGCCCTGGTCGCGTCCCAGGGCGCGTTCGGCGACCCACCGGACATCGTGCTGTCCGGCGTGAACCGCGGTGCCAACGTCGGCCGGGCGGTCCTGCACTCCGGCACCGTCGGCGCCGCGCTGACCGCCGCGATCAACGGCGCACGCGCGATGGCGGTGTCCCTGGACGTGGGGCTCGACCCGGACGTCACGCACCACTGGGACACCGCCGTCGCGGTGGCCGCCGGGCTGTTCGACCGGGTCGCGGCCCTGGCCCCCGGCGCGGTGCTCAACCTGAACGTGCCCAACCACGCCGAGGTCGGTGCGCCGAGGCGCGCGGACCTGGCCGAGTTCGGCGCGGTGCGGACCAGGGTCAAGGACACCGACGACGGCGGCATCAGGCTCGCCGCCGTGCTCTCCGAGGAGGCGCTGTCACCCGGCACCGACGCGGCTCTGCTGGCCGAGGGTCAGGCGACCGTCACGCCACTGCGTTCGGTCGCCGAGGACCCGGACATCGAGGTCTAGTCCTCCTCCACGCGTTCCGCGGCGGCCTCGGACTGCTCGCCGTCGGACCGGCCCAGCGCGTCCTCGGCGCCGTTGACCAGGTCGGGACCGCCCCACTGGCGCCCCTCGGACTGGCCCAGTCTGTGCTTGCCCATGGTGTGACCTCCCTCGATCCCCGGACTGGTACCCACTGTCAGTGGGGTTCACACCCCGAATGGCCGGTGGCCTACCTCCGAGTGAGGTAGGCCACCGGCAACGCGCTGTGATCGGCGGACGGGCGTCAGCCGGCGTAGTGCACGTCGGGCCACGGCGGGGTGACCATGCCGCTGCCGATGTGGAAGCTCGGGTGCGGCGGCTGGTTGTAGGCCGTGTTCTGCCACGCGATGGCGACCCGGTACATGGTGTCGTGCATCAGCGTGGGGATGCGGCGGTCGGTCTGGTTGGGCGTGGAGTAGATCCGCAGCGCGGAGTTGTCCGAGGTCCGCCAGACGACCTCCTCGCGCCAGTCGCCGAACAGGTCGGCGGACAGCGCGGGGGTGGCCTTGGTGCCGTTGTTCGAGGCCACGCCGGACCCGGTGAGCAGGCGGGTGTCGCCGCTCGTGCCGTACTTGTCGATCCGGGTCTGGTCCAGCAGCTCGCGGGACGGGTCGCCGTCCCACCAGATCAGGAAGTTCGCCGAGGACGGCTTGCGGCCGATGCCGGTGCCGCTCGGGTTGCGCAGCTGGCTGTCGGCGTTCGACCACGACTCCGCACCGGCGCTGCCGGCGTGGATGTCGGCCGACACGCCGCGGCCGTTGTCGCTGCCCGACGCGGTGGTCCACAGCCGCTGACCGGTGCGGGCGTCGGCGAACCACGAACCGGGCTTCGAGGAGTCCTCCGAGACCTTGAAGTACTCCAGGCCCGGACGGGACGGGTCGAGGTCGCCCAGGTGGCCGGCGTCTCCGTGCCCGAGGCCGGTCGTCCACAAGCCTCGGCCGTTGTCATCGATCATGGCCGCGCCGTAGGCGATCTCGTCCCGGCCGTCCTGGTCCACGTCGCCGATGCTCAACGAGTGGTTGCCCTGACCCGCGTACCCGCCGTTGCCCGAGGCGTTGGAGTCGAACGTCCACCGCTTGGTGAGCGTGCCGTTGCGGAAGTCCCACGCGGCGATCACCGCGCGCGTGTAGTAACCGCGGGCCATGATCAGGCTCGGTCGGGCGCCGTCCAGGTAGGCCGTGCCCGCCAGGAACCGGTCCACCCGGTTGCCGTAGGTGTCGCCCCACGAGCCGACGTTGCCGCGCGGCGGGTCGTAGTTCACCGTCGACATCGCCGCACCGGTCTGACCGTTGAACATGGTCAGGAACTCCGGCCCGGTCAGGATGTAGCCGGACGAGTTGCGGTGGTCGGCGCTCGCGTTGCCGATCACCGTGCCGCGACCGTCCCGCGTGCCGTCGGCGGTCTTCATCGCGACCTCGGCCCGGCCGTCACCGTCGTAGTCGTACACCTGGAACTGGGTGTAGTGCGCGCCCGCCCGGATGTTGCGACCCAGGTCGATGCGCCACATCCGGGTGCCGTCGAGCCGGTAGGCGTCGATGAAGACGTTGCCGGTGACGCCGGACTGCGAGTTGTCCTTGGCGTTGTCCGGGTCCCACTTCAGCACGAACTCGTAGTCACCGTCGCCGTCCAGGTCGCCGACGCTGGCGTCGTTGGCGACGTAGCCGCTGCCCGGCGACTGGATCGGCACGTCCCGGTAGCCGGAGCCGAACGCCAGCGACGTGGGCGACGCCGGCTGTTCGGCCCCGTTCACCACGGCGCGCACGGTGTAGGAGGCATCCGCCGCCGCGCCGCCGTCCAGGAGGTTCGTCGAGGACGTGATGGGCGAGGCGTTGACCTTGGTGCCGCCCCGGTACACGTTGAACCCGACGTTCTGCGGGTCACCGGCCAGCAGCCGCCAGCTCACCAGGTTGCCGCTGCCCGACCGCACGCTCACCACGCCCCGGTCCAACCGCTCGACCTGCTTGCGACCGGTCGGGTCCGACTGGCCGGGACCCGTGGTGGTCGTCGTGGTCGTGGTCGTCGTGGTGGTAGTGGTGCTGGTCGACGTGGACGTGGAGGTGGAGGTGGTCGACGTCGGGTCGACGCCACCCGTGCACGTGGTGCCGTTGAGGGTGAACGTGGTGGGCGTGCCGACCACGTCACCGGTCACCGACCCGTTGAAGCCGAACGACGCCGTGCCGCCGGTCGGGATCGACCGGTTCCAGTCCACGTTGGACGCCGACACGCTCGCGCCCGAGGCCGCGAACGTCGCGTTCCAACCCTGGTCGAAGCGCTCGGAGCCGGGGAACGACCAGGCCAGGGTCCACCCGTCGACCGGGTCGCCGAGGTTCCTGATCGTGACGTTCGCGCTGAACCCGCCCTGCCACTTGTTCTGCACCACGTAGTCGACCCCGCAGCCCGGGGCCGCGGCCGCCACGCCGGCGATCAGCAGGCCTCCGGTCAGTGCGCTGATCGCCGTAACGGCAGCGATCGCCCGCACTCTGAACGAGTTGGTGAGCACCGTTGCTCCTTCGTCGCAGATTGTCTGGGAGCGCTCCCAGAAGTGATCCGGGTAACGCCCTCGCCCGCCACATGACAGCACCGCCACCGAGCCGCTGTCAAGGATGAAACGATTCATTCCGGCTCGCCTTCAATGGCGCAGACGAGTAGCGCGACCAGGTCAGAGGAGGAATGAAAAGGTTCAACTACCGGTGTTCACCTGGCACGGCGGCGCGGCCGCTGCACCCGGCGGCTCGACTCGCGCACGACCAGTTCCGGCGCGAACAGCACGTGCTTGTGCTCGTGCTCGGCGGGCGTCATGGTCTCCGCGATCACCAGCTCCGCGGCCGTGCGGCCGATCAGCTGGCGTGGTTGGCGCACCGAGGTGAGCGGCACGGCCGCGGCGGCCGCGAAGTCGATGTCGTCGTAGCCGACGATGGCGATGTCCTCCGGCACCCGCACGCCCGCCCGCACCAACACCTGCAGCACGCCCAGCGCGAGCAGGTCGTTGGCGCAGAACACCGCGTCCGGCCGGGCGGAGCGGGCCAGCAGCTGCTCGGCGGCGCGCTGCCCGGAGACCACGTTGAGCGCCGGGACCTTCAGCTCCTCCAGCACGCTCTCGTCGCGGCCCGCCTTGCGCACGGCGTCCACCGCGCCCTCGTGCCGCTGCCGGGCCTGGTGGATGCGCGACGGCCCGTTGACCATCACGATCCGCTCGTAGCCCTCGGCCAGCAGGTGCGTGACCGCCAGCTCGCCGCCCGCCCGGTCGTCCACGGCCACCGCGCACAGCCCGGGGTCGGTGGTCGGGTGGTCCAGCAGCACCACGGACATGCCGCGCTCGCGCAGCCGGTGCACCGCGGCCAGGTCCGTGTCCACGGGCGTGATCAGCACGCCGTGCACCCGCTGCTCGGCCAGCAGTTCCACGTGCCGCGCCTCGCGCTGCGCCGACTCGTCGCTGTTGCACAGGATCACCGCGTGCCCGGCCTCGCTCGCGGTGTCCTCGACACCGCGGGCGACGTCGGTGAAGAACGGGTTGCCCACGTCGAGCACCACCAGCCCGATGGCGCGCGGCGTGCCCGAGCGCAACTGGCGGGCGGCGTCGTTGCGGACGAACCCGAGCTCCTCGATCGCGCCCATGACCCGGTCGCGGGTCGCCGGCGCGACGACCTCGGGGCGGTTGAGCACGTTGGAGACCGTGCCGACCGACACCTTGGCGCGCGTCGCCACGTCGCGGATGCTCACCGGTGCCACCAACGCGCCTCCTCGGCGGGCTCAAGGTCTGGAGAAGACGACTCTAGCTGCCGGTACCGCTCCCGGTCCGGCACAACGCGCTTCTCATCCTAGCCCGCCGCAACCTGCGTTAAATCGTTTCACCCTCCCGGACCGCGCGGCCCATCGCCGCGATCATCGCAGGAACGCGGCTGCCACACCCGCGTCCACGGGGACGTGCGCACCGGTCGTGTGGGACAGCTCGCCCGCCGTCAGCGCGAACACCGCGTTGGCCACGTGCTCGGGCAGCACCTCCCGCTTGAGCAACGTCCGCTGCGCGTAGAAGGCGCCGAGCTCCTCCTCCGGCACCCCGTACACGGCGGCACGCTGCGCGCCCCAGCCACCGGCGAAGATGCCCGAGCCGCGCACCACGCCGTCGGGGTTGACGCCGTTGACCCGGATGCCGTGCTCCCCCAGTTCGGCCGCGAGCAACCGGACCTGGTGGGCCTGGTCGGCCTTGGCCGCGCCGTAGGCGACGTTGTTCGGCCCGGCGAAGACGGCGTTCTTCGAGGCGATGTAGACGATGTCGCCGCCCATCCCCTGCTCGATCATCGCCCGCGCCGCCGCCTTCGCGACCAGGAACGACCCGCGCGCCATCACGTCGTGCTGGAGGTCCCAATCGCGCGCGGTGGTCTCCAGCAGCGGCTTGGAGATCGACAGCCCGGCGTTGTTGACCACCAGGTCCACCCCGCCGAACGCCAGGCACGCCTCGCCGACGGCGGACGTGACCGCTTCCTCGTCGGTCACGTCCGCCACCGCGGCCACGGCGGTGTCCGGGCCGAGTTCGTCCGCCACGGCCCGCGCCGCGTCGGCGTCGACATCGGCGACGGCCACGCACGCGCCCTCGGCGGCCAACCGCAGCGCGATGGCCCGGCCGATGCCCGAGCCCGCGCCGGTGACCAGGGCGACCCGGGTGGCCAGCGGTTTCGGCGCGGGCATCCGCCGGAGCTTGGCCTCCTCCAGCGCCCAGTACTCGATGCGGAACTTCTCCGCCTCGTCGATCGGCGCGTACTTCGACACCGACTCCGCGCCGCGCATCACGTTGATCGCGTTGACGTAGAACTCGCCCGCCACGCGCGCGGTCTGCTTGTCCTTGCCGTAGGAGAACATGCCGACACCGGGCACGAGCACGATCGCCGGGTCCGCGCCGCGCATCGGCGGCGAGTCCGGTGCCGCGTTGCGCTCGTAGTAGGCGCGGTAGTCCTCCCGGTACGCCTCGTGCAGCTCGCGCAGCCGGGCCGTCACCTCGTCCAACGGCGCGGTCGGCGGCAGGTCGAGCACCATCGGCCGCACCTTGGTGCGCAGGAAGTGGTCCGGGCAGGACGTGCCGAGCGCGGCCAGCCTCGGGTGCTCGGCGTGGGCCAGGAAGTCCAGCACCACGTCGGCGTCGGTGAAGTGGCCGACCTGCGGGCGATCCGTGGACGCCAGGCCGCGCAGCAGCGGGGCGAGCGCGGCGGCCCGCGCGCGGCGTTCGTCGGCGGGCAGCGGGTCGTGCAGCCTCGCGCCGAACGGGTCCGGCCTGCCGCGCGCGGCCAGGAACCCGGTGGCCCGCCGGATGATCTCCTGTGACCGCTCCTGGCACTGCGCGGAGGTCGCGCCCCACGCGGTGATGCCGTGCCCGCCCAGGACGACGCCGATCGCCTGCGGGTTCTCCCGGGCGATGGCCGCGATGTCCAGGCCCAGCTGGAACCCGGGGCGGCGCCACGGCACCCACAGCACCCGGTCGCCGAACACCTCCTTGGTCAACGCCTCGCCGTCCGCCGCCGCGGCCAGCGCGATGCCGGCGTCGGGGTGCAGGTGGTCGACGTGCGCGGCATCCACCAGGCCGTGCATGGCCGTGTCGATCGACGGCGCCGCGCCGCCCCTGCCGTGCAGGCAGTAGTCGAACGCGGCGACCATCTCGTCCTCGCGGTCCACCCCGGGGTAGACGTCCACGAGCGCCCGCAACCGGTCCAGCCGCAGCACGGCCAGGCCGCGCTCGGTCAACGTGCCCAGGTCGCCGCCCGAGCCCTTCACCCACAGCAGCTCGACCGGCGCGCCGGTGACCGGGTCGGTCTCCACGCCCTTGGCCGAGGTGTTGCCGCCCGCGTAGTTCGTGGTCGCGGGGTCCGCGCCCAGCTCGTGCGAGCGCGCCAGCAGTGCCTGCACCTGGTCGTTCATCCGATCGCCCCCTCCGGCGGAGGTCGTCTGATTGCCTCCGGCGGAGGTCACGCGCCCCACCCCGCCTGCTCGCCGCCCACCCGTTCCGCCACGATCCGCTCGCCGTACCCCGAGCGGGCGTAGGCCGCCATAGGGTCCGGGTCCAGCCCCATGTCCTCGCGCACGGACGCCACCAGCGGGCGGACGTCGGTGTTGAAGGCGTCCATGATCACGGCGTTCGCGCCGAGCACGTCACCGGCCAGCTGCGCCGCGGTCAACGCCTCCCGGTCGACCAGCAGCGCCTTGGCGGTGGCCTCCTGCACGTTCATCACCGACCGGATCTGGCCGGGGATCTTCGGCTCGATGTTGTGGCACTGGTCGAGCATGAACGCCACCCCCGACTCGACCGCCAAGGCGCCGCCGTGCACGACCTCCACCATGATCCGGAACAGCTGGAACGGGTCCGCCGAGCCGACCATCAGGTCGTCGTCGGCGTAGAAGCGGGAGTTGAAGTCGAACCCGCCGAGCCTGCCCGCGCGCAGCAGCACCGCGACGATGAACTCGATGTTGGTGCCCGGTGCGTGGTGGCCGGTGTCGACCACGACCTGCGCCCGCTCCCCCAGCTCCAGGCAGTGCGCGTACGCCGTGCCCCAGTCCGGCACGTCGGTGGTGTAGAACGCGGGCTCGAACAGCTTGTACTCCAGCAGGATCCGCTGGTCGGGCCCGATGCGCTCGTAGGTCTCGCGCAACGCCTCGGCGAGCCGGTCCTGGCGGGCCCGGATGCTGTCCTGGCCGGGGTAGTTGGTGCCGTCGGCGAACCACAGCTTCAGGTCGCGCGACCCGGTGGCGTCCATGATGTCGACGCACTGCAGCAGGTGGTCGACCGCCTTGCGGCGCACCGCCGGGTCGGGCGAGCACACGCTGCCCAGCAGGTACGCGTCGTCCTGGAAGACGTTGGCGTTGATCGTGCCGATCGCCACGCCCTGGTCCTCGGCGAACTTGGCCAGCTCGGCGTAGTCGAGCACCGCGTCCCACGGGATGTGCAACGCCACCGAGGGCGCCACACCCGTGAACCGGTGCACGGTCGCGGCGTCCGCGACCTTCTCGTGCGGCGTGCGCGGCACACCGCGTTGGGCGAAGACCTTGAACCGGGTGCCGGAGTTGCCGAACGCCCAGGAGGGCAGCTCGATCCGCTGCCCGGCCAAGGCCCGTGCCACCCCACCCGCACCGGGCGATCGCGATCCTGTTCCGGTCGATCCTGCTTGGGCGTCCACGCCGGACTCCTTACCTGCTCAGTCGAGGTGGAAGACCTCGGTCAGCGGCCTCATGGCCTCGTCGGGCTGCCTGCCGTCAAGCGCGGTGAAGAACTCGGCCATCTCGGCCTGCCACCGGTCGTTCACCTCGCGGTCGCGCATGCCCCGCTGGGCAGCGTCCCAGTCCGGGGTCTCCAGGTAACCGACGAGCAGCCCGTCGTCGGCCAGGAAGAGGCTGTAGTTGCCCCACCCGGTCTCCCGCAACGCCTCCCGCATCTCCGGCCACACCTCGCGGTGCCGATCCCGGTACTCGTCCAGCCGCTCCGGGCGCACCCGGAGCAGGAAGCAGACACGTCGCACGCCGACCTCCGGGGGAATGAAACGTTTCATACGACGCTATTGTTGCGCCGCAAAGCTTGTCAATGCTCTGGACCACTCCGCTGCCTCACGGGGCGCGCACACCGTCGTAGAACGCCACCCGCACGGTGATCTCCCGCTGCTCCCCCGGCCCCAGCACCACCGGCGCGTCCCAGGCCAGGGCGGACCCGATGCCCACGTACTGCCGGACCCGCACGAACCACGGGTCGGTCGGACCGGACACCACGGCGGTCCACGGTCGTCGGTTCGTGGTGCGCGCCGGGTCGCCGACGACGACCGCGAGCCACGGCGCGCTCCGGCCGTTGACCTCCTCCTCGCCGACGCCGTCGGGGGTGTAGACC
Source organism: Actinosynnema sp. NPDC050801 (assembly GCF_040673975.1). NCBI lineage: Bacteria > Bacillati > Actinomycetota > Actinomycetes > Pseudonocardiales > Pseudonocardiaceae > Actinosynnema > Actinosynnema sp. NPDC050801. The sequence continues at coordinate 373,471 of NZ_JBFAQZ010000008.1, forward strand.
CGCACCGAGAGCGGGTCGAGGTCGGGCAGCCGCCAGAACCAGCCGCCGTAGCCCGCGCCCTCTCGGCCCTTGCTGCCGGGGCTGTGCAGCACCACGTCGTCCTCGGCGGTCAGCACGCTGGTCCACTCCAGCTCCCAGCCGCCGGTCACCGGCCGGCGCCGCACCCGGCGGTGTTCGCGCAGCAGCACGGTGCCCGCCGAGTCGCACCAGGCCAGCCTGCCGGGACCGGTCTCCTCGACCCGACCCAGCTCTCCCGGCACGTACCCCTCCCCCGGCACGTAGTTGCGCCCGCCCCACAGGTTGACCCCGTTGACGTCGGGCAGGGCGAGACCGATGCCGCGGTGCCAGGGGTGGTCGTCCGGGTGCTCCCCGGTGACCACCATCCCGCCGAGGGTGCGCACCGGGTGCAACGCGGGTCGCGGCACGACCAGCGGCAGCCGCACGCCGTCCCAGCCGTACCCGGCCACGCCGGCCAGCGGTGACCACGGCACGTCCAGCTCGGCGAACGTGCGCAGGTGCTCGGCGGCCTTGGCCACCACGTGGTCGACGCCGTCGACGTCCACCCGCTTGCCGTTGCGGCGCAACCAGGCGGGGTCGATCGGCGCCGGGTCGGGCGCGGTGCGGACCGCCTCCAGCACCCTCATGAAGGCGCCGGTCGCGGCGAGCGGAGCGTTCAGCGGCACGCCGGGGTCGCCGAGGTGGTCCAGCAGGTTGCGCAGCGGCGAGTCGTGCCGGTACCGCTCCTCGACGCCGTCGATCACCAGCCGGTGCTCGGTGTAGTGCAGCTCGGCGCGCTTGCGGCTGCCGTGCACGATGAGCACCGGTTCCCGGACGACCTCGGCGCACAGCGTCACCGCGACCACGACGACCGTGCCGCGGCCGGTGCGCAGCCGCAGGCACGAGGTGTCGTCGGCCTCGATGGCCCGCGAGCGCAGCAGCTCCAGCTCGATGTCGTGCACGTCGTCCACACCCGTGCTGCCGTCCAGCGCCAACGCGGTCGCGACGCCGTGCGCGAACGGGTTGGTCAACGCGCCGTCCACCACCGGCACGCCGTCCAGCGTGCGACGGCCGGCCCACGGGGCGCGCGTGTAGTAGTTGTCGTCACGCGACCACGTGCCTTGCACGCCGATGCCCCGGATCTCGCCCAGCACGCCCGACCGCATCAGCCCGGCCAGCCGGTGCACCGCGTGCGAGCCGAGGCTCTGGAACCCGACCTGGACCACCCGGCCCGCGGACCGGTCGACCAGCTCGCGCCAGTCGGCCAAGGTCGGGGTCGGCGGTTTCTCCAGCAGCAGGTGCCGGCCGGCGGCCAGGACCTGGTGCGCCAGCGGCACGTGCGTGTGCATGGGCGTGGACACGATGCCGATGTCGGCGTCCGCCATCAGCGCGGACAGGTCCTCCCGCACCGGGCGGTCGCCGATGAGCCGGCGGGCTTCGCCGTCGAGCGGGCCGACCTCGCACACGCCGGTGAGCCGGACCAGGCCGGACGCCTCCAGTGCGGCGATCTCCCGCAGGTACAGCCGGCCGTACCCGGAGGCGCCGGCGAGCACCACCCGGGGCGTCACCGGCGCTCCACCGCGTCCGCGGCGCCCGGCAGCCCGCCCGGCAGCGCCACCACGGCCGGCGCGCCGACCACCAGCACCGCGATCGACAGCACCTCGGCCTTCACCCTTCGGTTGAATCGGTTCAAACAACCTAGGTGAGCCCCATCCCGGCGTCAAGGCTCGTGTTCCACCGCCGGAACCCGGCCGCCATCCACTCTTGCCAAGAGAGTTGAAACGGTTCATCGTGTGGCCTCGTCACGCACCTCGCGCACTGTCGCGCCCTTGGAGGCCGCCGATGACCCGCGTCCGACCCCTGCCCGCCGTCCTGGCGGCACTAGCGCTAGTCCTGACCGCCTCGCCCGTCGCGGCGTCGCCCGAGGTGGCGTCGCCCGACGGGGCTTCGCACGACCGTCCGCGGCTCGAACGGCTCGACCGCGGCCTGGTGGCCGCCCGCACCGACGGCGGGGTGTTCCTGAGTTGGCGGCTGCTGCGCCACGAGGTCACCGGCCACACCGGCACCGGCCTGGCCGGTCCGGCGTTCGCGGTCTACCGCGACGGCCGCCGCATCGCGACGGTCACCGACAGCACCAACTACCTCGACCGCGAAGGCGGCGGGGAGTACCGGGTGGCGCCGGTGGTCCGCGGCCGCCAGGGCGAGGCGAGCAAGCCCGTGTCGCCCTGGTCCGCCGGCTCCTACGACCTGCCGCTGCGCAAACCCGCCGACGGCGTCACGCCGACCGGTGAGGCGTACACGTACTCGGCCAACGACGTCAGCGTCGGCGACGTGGACGGCGACGGCGGGTACGAGTACGTGGTGAAGTGGGACCCGTCCAACGCGAAGGACGTCTCGCAGGTCGGGTACACCGGGCCGACCTACGTCGACACGTACCGGTTCGACGGCACCTTGCTGCACCGCGTGGACCTCGGCGTGAACATCCGCTCCGGCGCGCACTACACGCAGTTCCTGGTCTACGACTTCGACGGCGACGGCCGGTCGGAGATGATGATGAAGACCGCGCCCGGGTCGAAGGTCACGACGTACGACCGGCGCGGGAACGCGGTGTCCGAGCGGTACGTGACGATGCCGCGCGAGGACGTGCGGGCCGGTTTCTCGCACGGCGACGACTACCGGCTCAGCCCCGCGGGCTACTACGACCACGTGGTGGAGATGTTCCGGGGCTGGCACGCGCACCCCGAGGTGGTGGCGGGCCGGTGGCCGGCGACGTTGGAGCAGGCGTTCGGCATCGAGCCGCGCTACGCCTACCCGTTGTCCGATGTGGACGCGAGGGCGTTGGCCGACCACTTCGTCGACGTGTACGCGCCCGGTCGCAGCACGCGCAACAACCTGCGCGCGTTCGCCGGTTTCATCGTCGACGGCCCGGAGTACTTGACCGTGTTCGACGGCAGGTCGGGCCGTGAGCTGGAGACGGTGCGGTACGAGCCGGGTCGGCACGACGACGGCCTGATGTGGGGCGACTACGCGATGAGCCGGATCGAGCCGGGCAACCGGGTGGACCGGTTCCTGGCCGGGGTCGCGTACCTGGACGGCAAGCGGCCGGCCGCGGTCTTCGCCCGCGGCTACTACACCCGCACGACCCTGGCCGCGTACCGGTGGAACGGCCGCAAGCTGGTCAAGGACTGGTTCGTGGACAGCGGCTGGGTGCAGATGAGCAACCCGTTCAACTACCCGGTGCACGGCAAGGACGGCACGTCGCCGACGCACGGCGGGCTGGCCACGCAGGGCGCGCACTCGTTGAGCGCGGCGGACGTGGACGGCGACGGCAAGCAGGAGATCGTCTACGGCGCGTCGACCATCGACCACGACGGCGAGGTGCTCTACCACTCGTCGGACGTGCTGCCGCCGGGCAGCGCGAACCCCGGCGCGGTGGCGCGGCTCGGGCACGGTGACGCGTTGCACGTGACCGACATCGACCCGGCCCGGCCGGGGCTGGAGATCTACATGGTGCACGAGGGTGCGACCTCGGCGCCCTACGGCTACGCGCTGCGCGACGCGGCCACCGGCAAGGTGGTCTACGGCGGGTACACCGGGCGGGACACCGGGCGCGGCATGATCGGCGACGTGCTGCCGGACGAGCCCGGGCTGGAGACGTGGGCGTCGCTGCCGGGCGGCACGGACGCGGCGGGGCTGTGGTCGGCGGACGGGCGTCCGCTGTCGACGACGATCCCCGGCACGAACGCGAGCATCCGCTGGGCGGCGGACCTGACCACGCAGATCGTGGACGGCGCGCAGGACGTGACGCCGACGATCAAGGACTGGCGGCGCGGCACGCTGCTCACCGCCGAGGGCACGCGCACCAACAACCACACCAAGGGCAACCCGTCGCTGGTGGCGGACGTGCTGGGCGACTGGCGCGAGGAGCTGGTGGTGCGCACGGCGGACAGCTCGGCGTTGCGGATCTACCTGAGCACGGAGGTCACCGGCCACAAGCTGTACACGCTGATGCACGACCCCCAGTACCGGGTCGACGTGGCGCGTCAGCAGACCTCGTACAACCAGCCCGCGTACACCGGCTTCTACCTGGCGTCGGACGTCGATTGGGCGAAGGTGCCGCGTTAGGGGTGGGGTTAGGGTGCGGTGGTGATCACCACCGCACCCCTCACCATCGCTGTGGCCCAGCCGCGCTGCACCCCCTACGACGTGGCCGCCAACGTGGCGGCGCACGCGGAGGCGGTGCGCGCGGCCGGGGCGCGGGTGGTGGTGTTCCCGGAGCTGTCGTTGACCGGGTACCACTTCGACGCGCCCGTGGTGCCGTTCGAGCTGGTGGAGCCGCTGGTGGCGGCGTGCGCGGAGACGGGGGCGGTGGCGCTCGCGGGTGCGCCGGTGGCGGGAGCGCACATAGGTGTGGCGCACATCGGTGTGCTGGAGGTGTCCGGCGCGGGTGTGCGGGTGGCGTACCGGAAGATGTGGCTCGGCGGTGGGGAGCCGACGCGCTTCCGACCGGGTGACGCGCCGGCCGTGGTCGAGGTGGACGGGGTGCGGCTGGGGCTGGCGGTGTGCAGGGACACCGGTGTGCCGCGGCACGCGGCGGACACGGTGGCGTTGGGCGTGGACGTGTACGTGGCGGGCGTGTTGGAGCACTCGCGGGACTGGGGCGTGCTGGACGCGCGGGCGCGGCGGGTCGCGGCCGACCACGGTGTGTGGGTGGCGGCGGCGAGCTTCGCGGGCTCGACGGGTGAGGGGTACGAGTCGGCGGCGGGTCGTTCGGCCGTGTGGGACCCGTCCGGTGGCATGATCGTCTCCGCCGGCGCCGAGGTGGGCGCCGTGGTGCGGGCGGTGATCCCGGCGGGCGCGACGGACGGGGCTTCATGACCGGGGAGGGGCGGGGCGTCATGACCGACGCCGATCTACCCGGTCTCGTCCGCGAAGCCGACGACGCGTCGCGGCGCGGCCAGCGGTCGGCGCTCCGGTTGACCCGGACCCGGCTGCTCAGCGCCGTCGCGGCGGGTCTCTTCGCCGCGTTCGACACGAAGGTCCACGACGACTTCTACCCGTGGTGGACGCTCGCGATGGTGGCGTTCGCGGTGGCGTTGGTGGCGGGGATCATGCTGTGGTTCCAGCAGCCCGAACGCCGCTGGTACGCCGGGCGCACGGTCGCCGAGGAGATCACGACTCTGGCGTGGCGGTACGCGGCGGCGGGCGCGCCGTTCCCGGCCGACGTGGCGCGGCCGGAGGCGTTGTTCCGGGAACGCGTGGTCGAGGTGGTCGAGCGGGGCGAGCAGCAGTGGCCGCTGCGCGGCAGCGACACGTCCGTCACGCCGGCGATGACCGCCATGCGGGCGGCGCCGTTCGAGCAACGCCGGTCGGCATACCTGGAGAACCGGATCCGGCGGCAGCAGCAGTGGTACGCGGAGCGGGCGGACACCAATCGGACGCGGGCGACGCAGTGGCGGGCCGCCTTGGTCGTCGGCGAGGTGGCGGCCGTCGTGCTCGCGGGTGGGCGGGCGTTCGGTGAGTGGTCGCTGGACCTGTCCGGCATGTTCGCCGCGGTCGTGGCGGGTGGCGCGGCGTGGCTCGGGATGCGGCGGCACTCGACGCAGGCGACGAGCTACACATCGGCGTCACGGGCGTTGGTGCTGGTGCTGGTGAAGCTGGAGGACGCCGACGAGGCGTCGTGGCCCGAGGTGGTCGCGGAGGCCGAGGAGCTGATCGACCGGGAGCACCGGATGTGGTTGGCGTCCCGGCCGGTGGACAGCTGATCGGCGGTCACGCCCGCATCGGGCTCGGATCCGAGCATTCCTCACTTTGTCCACAGTGGAATTAATGCGCGATCTTCTACGTCACCCGACCGATGTTTCCGCATCAATGCGGCCTCATCGTGGGTGCATCGCACCGACGCCCGCACAACGACGTGTGCGGCCTCACCGGAAGGTGCACCCCGATGATCAATTCAGCACCCGCCGCCCACGCGGACGAGGCAGGGGCCCGGGCCGAGACCATGGCCCGGTTCCTGCGCGACGTACCCGTCCCCTTCACCCGCGTGCTGTCCCTGTGGGTGGGCTACCGCCTGCGCCGCGACCCACGGCAACCCGACACCCGCCACCACCTCACCCCTCGTCAAGCGCACCTGCTCGGCTTACCCCCGCACGCGGAGGTGACCCGGCGCGAGGGCTACCTGGTCCCCCACCTCGGCGACAGCGGCCCGCGCCTGGCCGCGATCACCGCGCTGGTGCACCAGCGCGGCCTCGAACTGGACGAGCCCGGCCGCGAGGAGCTCGGCCGCGGCTACACGCCGCTCGGCATGCTGGTCACCGGCGCCCGCCGGGCCACCCACTTCGCCACCACCACCCCGGCGCCCGACGACCCCGACTTCGCCGACCCGCTGCCCGACGACCCCGACGACGTGCCCGCCCTGTGGTGCCAGGCGACCCTGCTCAGCGCCGGCAGACCCGTGGCACTGGTCCGCGAGACCGTCTACCGGGTGGCGTTCACCGGCCGCCGCCCACCCGACCTGACGCCCTACCTGACCCCGGCGCCGCCCCGACTGGTGTCCTGATGCGCTCCCGGACCTGCGCGCTCGCCGCGACGACCGTGGCGGCGGGGTCCAGCGGGTACGTGGTCGCGGCGGTGCTCACCGAGGTCGCCGCCGACCACGGGGTCACCACCGCCGCGGCGGGTCAGACGATCACCGCGTTCGCCCTGGCCTACGCGGTCGGCTCGCCGGTGCTGGCGATGCTCACCGCGCGGTTCGAGCGGCGGTCCCTGCTGGTGGCCGCCCTCCTGGTCGCCGCGCTGGGCAACGTCGGTGCGGCGTTCGCACCGACGTTGGACCTGCTGCTGGTGGCGCGGGTGGTCACGGCGTGCGGTGCGGCGGTGGCCACCCCGGCGGCCACGGCGGTCGCCGCGCAGCTCAACCCGGACCACAAGGCGAAGGCGATGGCGGTGGTGACCGCCGGGCTGACCGCCGCGACGCTGCTCGGCGTGCCGGCCGGGCGGTTCGTCGCCGACCGGCACGGCTACCGGGCGGCGTTCGTGCTGGTCGCGGTGCTGTGCGTGGTGGCCGCGCTGGTCGTGCGGTCCGCCGTGCCGCGGGTGCGCCCCGGCCCGGTGATCGGGTTCCGGCAACGGCTCGCGCCGCTGGCCGACCCGCCCGTGCAGCGGCTGCTCGCCGTGTCGCTGCTCGCGTGCCTGGCCACGTTCAGCGTCTACGGCTACCTCGGCCCGATCACCGGCCACCCGCCCGACGGCGGTCACCTGCTCGCCTACGGCGTGGGCGGGGTGGTGGGCAACGCGATCGGCGGGATGGCCGCGGACCGCCACGGGCCCAGGACACCGCTGCTGGTGGCGCTGGGCGGCTGCGCCGCGGTGCTGGTGCTGCTGCCCGCCACGGTGGCCGGCCCCACCGGGTTCCTGGTGATGGCCGCGTGGGGCGCGTTGTTCTGGGCATTCAACCCGCCCCTGTTCGCGGCCCTGGTGGCGGTGGACCCGGATCGGGCGAACCTCCTGCTCGCCCTGAACGCCTCCGCGATCTACACGGGCATCGCGGGCGCCGGTGTGCTCGGCGGCGCGCTCGACGCCCCGGCCGTCCCCCTCGTGGGCGCCGCCGTCGCCGTCGCGGCCACCGCGATCGCCGCCACGACCGGGGAGAGAAGGTTGGTGACGCGCTGATCGACGCGATCCGGGTTAGGTTGCCCGCATGGCCGGAAAGGTACCTTCGGTGGAGCTGGAGGTCGGGGACCGCACCGTGCGGATGTCAAACACGCGAACGTGGGATCGGTCCCACCGCATGTGACAGCACAGCCGACCTCCGGAGGCACCTGCCGGCCGGTGCCTCCGGTGTCCCCTCCGGCGTCCCCTCCGGGGGACGGCGCTCCGCGTGGGGGTCGCTGTGGGTGATCGGATCGTCCCCGGCTTCGCCTTCGGCGCCCCGCCGGAACCGGACTGTCCCCCACCGGACCCGCATCCCCGGGGACCGGATCCCGACGACGGCGTCCCCGTGCACACCCCTGGTCCCCTCAGGCGCAGGGGTGTGGACCTGAGGCGGACCGCGGCGCCGGATCCCGGTGGGTTGCCGGTCCTGCGCGCCCAGCCGCCGGCCCACCACGCCATCCGCGCCTTCGACGGAAAGGGCCGGATCACCGATCAGGCTCTGTTCGGCATGCTGGAATGGCTCCCTCGGATGCCGGTGACGATCCGGGTGCACGACAGCGGGTCCCTGGTGGTGCGTCGGGATCCGCGTGGCGGGTCGGTGTTGACCGAGCGGAACATGGTCGCGGTGCCGGCCCGGATCCTGCGCTGGGTGCGGGTTCGGCCAGCGGGAACAGGTGCTGCTTGTGGCGGTGCCGTCGCTGTCGTCACTGGTGATCCACGGTCGGGAGACGCTGGAGCGGGTGTTGCCGGACCCGCGGCAAATGGTGGCCGAGGTCCATTCGGTCGGCGAGGCGGTGTCGCTGTCCGGGACGTCGCTGTCCGGGACGTCGCTGTCCGGGACGCCGCTGTCCGGGATTGCGGGTGCGGCGGACGCTGTCGGGGCCGACCCGGGTCCGGGGGTGACCGGTGGCTGAGGGGCCCGTGATCGGTGGTGCGGCATCGGGGCGGGACATCGACCCCGGGGATCTGGCGGCGGCGCGACATCTGTTGGAGCGGATGAACCTGACCCCCGCCGATCTTGCCGGCGATGTGGTGGGGCCGACGTTCGCGGAGTTGGTGCCCGAGGTGGTCAAGGCCATGCCTGCGGGTTCCCGGCGGACTTATCGCGGATATCTGGACAGGCTGGTGGCGGAGTGGGGTCCGTGTCGTCTGCACGAGTTCGACGCGGGCGATGTGACGCGTTTTCTGGAGGGTGTGCGGGAGAGTGCGCTCGTGCGGCGGTCGTCCATCGGCGGCGGCGGGGCGGCGTTGCATGCCTATCACGCGTTGACGTGGTTGTACCGGTATGCGGTGGAGCATGGGTTGATCGGCGTGCGGCAGAATGTCGTGAATCGTGTGTCCATACCGGCCAGGGGTGAGCCGCGGCGTTTTGCCTTGAGTCCGCAGCTGATCGCGGACATCACCGCGGTCGCGCGTAATACGGGCCGGGATCCGGCATTGGATGCGTTGTTGTTGCGGTTCCATTTGGAGACCGCGGCACGTACGGGTGGTGCGCTTGCGCTGCGGTTGCGTGACCTGGATCCCGATCAGTCGTTGGTGCGGTTGAGGGAGAAGAATTCGACGCAGCGGTGGCAGCCCGTGTCGCCGACGTTGATGGAGCATCTGCTTCACCATGCCCGTGAGCGGGGTGTCCGGGACGGGGACGAGATGGTGTTGCGGTATGCCAATGGCAGTCGGTTGGGCAGGGCGCGGTATGAGACGTTGTGGCTGCGTGTGGGCCAGTATGTCGAGAGTGTGCGGTTGTTGGGTGTCAGCACTCATTGGCTGCGGCATACCACGGTTGGGGTTGACCCGTTTTGACGGACAGGGTCGATGAGTGTGGTCAGGCTGAACCGCCCCGGGTTCGGTGGAGACTCGATCAGTTGACTGCTCCAGCCGGGGTTGGCTGGTGTTGACGGTAGTAGACGGCCTCGACTTCGGTGG
>NZ_JBFAQZ010000009.1:0-43742 GCF_040673975.1 Actinosynnema sp. NPDC050801
CACCCGCGACCCCGCCGAGACAGTCCGGATCGCACCGCACTACCGCACCGCCTCCGCCAACAAACAGCGCAAACCACTCTAAGTCACCGGTATTGCACCTAACAGCGCGGTCAAGGCTCTTCGTAATAACAAGGTTCCCCCCTTGTTCAGCCTGCGAGGTTCCCTCGCGGTGAGGCCGATCGCCGATCATCCCCCCGCACCCGACCCGTCCGCTCGGGGTTCGGGCGCGGTTGTCCCATTTGCTCCGTGGCGTTGCGGCGATCGGCGCACCACGCCGGACGTGGCGCGCGGTGCCGGCAACCCTGTACCGCTCGAAGTCATCGTCGCTGGTAGACCAGTACTGACGCCGCTTGAGGGCATGTCAGGGTGATCGTGTCCCTGCAGTACGAGGCGAGGCGCTCCGGACCAACCCATGCCCGCAGACCGGACCGATCACACAGCGATCCCCGCACTGGTGCACCAACCCCCGGGCCGCTGTTCGACCAGCCGGACACCCTCCCACGACGTCACCAGCCCAGGTCATAAGTAGCGGGCCAGTACGCGGTGACAGCCGACCCGGCCCGGCAAGACCTCGCACAAGTCACCCAACCGACCCGAACGACCGTCAACCGCAGCCGTGACCTCTTCGGCGTGAATGAAGCCGGAACAAAGCCTCTACCAGCGGAGATGTAATTACCGCAGGAAAAATGCAGCTATTGGATGCAGTTGAATGCGATTCAATGCTGTTGAACGCGTCCGCCGGCTCCCATTCTGCTCCCACGCACTCCCCCGCTCCCTGACGATCTAAGGACCACCGGCTATGACCGGTCGCGCATCCGCCTCTCATTCCGGCGCGGACAGCGAACGCATCGGTCGCCGCAGAGGACGAGGGTCATGCCCGCATGACCGGCGGGCATGACGACACGCGACGTCGTGCCGTTGTCGCCGGGCCGCCGTCGACGTCGACCCGCTATCGTGTCGGTGTGACCGCAGCAGCCGCGCACCCGCCCTCGCCGGAGGTCGAGAAGACTCCCGAGGCGATCCGCGCCGCACTGCTGCCCGAGGAACGCGACGCCTTCGACGCCGACTGCCGCCACGCCCTGGGCCAGGCCGCGGCCGAGTCCAGTCTCGAACCGGTCCGCAGCGTGATCGAGCAGTGGTGGCGCATCGCCACCGTCACCCGACACGACCCCGCCGCCCACCGAAGGATGCTCGGCCGCATCGACCAGACCCAGACCACCGGGCAAACACCCGGACGGCTACGCACCTGGGACGAACTGCAGACGGAGCGCGGCGGCCGATAAGTGACCTACCAGATCCAACTCCCCGACGAAGTCTGGGACCAGATCCACGCACTGCCTGCAGAGGCCGACGAACCGCTGGCCGAGGCCATGACCCTACTGGCCCACGAACCCTGGCACGGCGAGCCCTACCACCGCGCCAACCCCACCGGCGCCCTGCGCCAACTCGTCTACGGGTACGGCAACGGCCTCATCATCTACCTCATCCTCGAACAACAAAAACGCATCGTCGTCGAACGAGTCCTCTGGCTCGAAGACCTCGGCTGACCACCACGCCACTAAAGATTCACGATTGCGCTCCCGGTACCTGGCGACCACAGCTCGGTTCAATTACAACTGAAACTATAGGGGCGACTCACACCGAGCTGTGCTATACCGCTCGACAAGTCATCGGGTTGCCGTAGACACACCGCCGACCAGTCCTCGACGGTCTGATCGACGGGTGCAACCCACAGCTAAGTAACCGCAGTTCAAGCCTGTGCCGCTCGAAAAGTCATCGTCGCTGGTAGAAGCAAGGCTGTCACGGTGTTAAGACCATGTCCGGGTGATCATGTCCCTTTCTCCACCTTGCTCGACGATGGCGGTCTTGCTCGCCTGTTCGACACCTGGAACAGGCTGGGAGGCACGGCGCGTGCGAGGTCGTGCACGAACGCCGGCTTCTCACTCGCCAAGTCACCTATTGAAACGAAAGCGTATGGTTGCCTTCCTCCTGACAGCGAACCAGCTGGTCACAGCCTTGACCAGAAGGCAAGCGGACACTTTCGAAGCAATATCTCGGCGCGTTTGCTAGAAGAGCTTTACGGCGGCGGCATCCAGCTGGCCTTGCTCGCGCCGGATGAGCGCACGTGCAGCGCCGTCGCTTGGGCGATCATCAAGTGATCAAGCGACCGTCACCCGACTCGACATGCACCGACGGCAACGACTGGTTCGTCGTTGATCACGCAATCAGCGACAGAACCGCTCGTTTGACCCGGTCACGTAGCAATACGCGGGCGGAGTGCGATTATCAGGTAGCGACATGCAGGGCGCAGCCCTTGGTTGAGGAGGTCGTTGTGGTGGTGGTCGGTCGCAGTCGCAGCTGGTGGGCGGCCGGTGGCGCACTAGTCGGCGGTGGCGGAGTGTGGGCGGTACTGCACTGCGGCGTGCCGGTTCTCCTGACCGACGAGAAGCACCCGGTACGTCCCGTGCTGGAAGCGTTGAGCTGGATCGCCGCTGTCGTCGGCTTGATGGTGGCACTGGTGGCACTACGACAGGGACGTGACCACACCGCCGCTCAAGATGCACCCGCATCCTCATCTGCGACACCGCAGACGGCCACCGGCGGCGGAGTGATCTTCACTGGCAACGTGACCGGTGGCTCCGGTTCCGGGCCCACCACCGGAGTGCACATCGAGCAGGTGGGCGACGAGCCGGACCCTCCGGCGCCGACGCGGCGGCAGGCCGGGCCGCGTCGGCAGAACCGCCACAGGCCAGAACAACAGCATCGATCGCCGGGAACGTGACCGGCGCCAGCGGTATCACGATCGGCACCATGCAAGACAGCATCCTGGTTCAGGCCCACACCGCGCAGGTGTTGCTGGGAAAGACGGGGGACAAGCCGCCCGAACTTGCCATTCCGACGTTGGACACGATCGAGTCTTTGCTGTCTTTCGCAAACGTCACCGTCGACTACATTGGGCGCGCAGGCGAGTTGGAGGAGTTGAAGGACTTCCTAGCGGCCAAGTCGCCGTTCGCGTGGTGGGTGTGGACCGGTCCCGCCGGGATCGGCAAGAGCCGACTCGCCGTCGAGCTCTGCCGATTCGCATCCGCCTCGGGTTGGCACGCCGGCTTCCTCCGCGAGACGGACCAAGCGGGGCTTGGCTCCTTCCGCGTCGAGCGTCCAACCTTGGTGGTGGTCGACTACGCGGCGCAGCGCAGCAAGTGGCTCTCCGACACTCTGGCTCTGTGGAGTCGGCGACGCCACGAGCCTCCGGTGCGGGTTCTGGTTCTGGAGCGAAGTGCTTCCGGTGACTGGTGGTCAACCATACAACGGGTAAATCGGATGGAGGAGTCCTTCAAGGTCACCGCCGCGATGTACGCAAACCCTCGCTTAATGTCCGGACTGAATCGCATGGAGGCACGAACGCTAGTCAAGAACATGGCCGCTCGGCTCGACGCGGCTCCGCTCACCCCAAGCCAGGCTGAAAGTGTCGTGGACCGCGCCGAGGCCATGGATCCGGCACTGCGTCCATTGTTCGTGCAAGTCGCAACGATCGACCACTTGGATCAGGATGAGGAGCGTTCAGGCCGGGACGACATGCTGCGCCGCATCGTCGCACGCAAGACCGCGTGGTTGAACGCACGTGTCGCGCTGCCGTCGGCGGCGATCGCCCACAACCTCCGCTTCTTCGCCACCTCAGTAGGTGGCCTGACCGTCGGGGACTACGAGTCTCTGCATCCCCTGCCCGATCCGCTCAATGACCTGCTGCCCAACGTCTTCCAACATCTTGGGCCGTCAGTAACGGTCGACGATCTCATCGACGGGGTCCGCCCGGACATCGTTGGTGAGCTCTTCGTCCTTGACCGGCTCGGTGCCGAACCTACCGTCGCGCTCGCGTCGGCCCGGTTGCTGGGTTACGCCGCGAGGACGCGACCGGATGCCTACCGCGGTTTCATGGAACGGGTCGTTACCGACTACGCCGACCATCCCCAATTGCTCGACCTGTTGAAGGCGAGCGGGGACGGGAAATCGACGCTCTCGGATCTGGAGCAGGCCGTGGCGGTCATGCAACTCCTGGGACGGAGCGATCACCCCGTGACCGAATGGATCTTCGATCGGATCGCGGCCGCGATCGCGGAGGGTCTTATCGACAAGACGTGCCGCTTGATCGCGACTATGCGCTTCAAGTTCGCCAACCTGGTTCGACAGGAGGACGACGCACAGCAAGCCTATAACCTCTATACCGAGGCGCTCGCCGACTGCGATCCCGCCTGGCCCGAGTACGACTCCATCCTCAACAACAGGGGCATCACGCTCCTGGAGCTGGGGCATGTAGAGGCAGCTACAGCAGATTTCAGCACGGTCATCGGATCGAGGTCCGCAGCGGCGGAAACCCGCGCCTGCGCGTTGAACAACCGGGCAGATATCCGCGACGAGCAGGGAGACATCCACGGAGCGATCGCTGACCGGTCGTCGGTACTGGAGCTGACTGGCACGAGTTACGACCGTCGCTACATCGCCCTGGCCCGTCGTGCCCAATCCCTACGGAAGCGGGGCAGCAGCGCCGAAGCCTACGACGACGTGTCAAAGATCCTGGACACCGAGGATATCGCCATCGAACAAAAAATGCAGGCGAGGCTCCTCCGCGTCGATTGGGCGCTCGAAGACGGCGATTCAGTGCGCGCCCAGGCAGACCTCGACGAGATCACCACATCGTACCGGAACTTTGAGAGCGTCGAGAAAAAGGCTCGCGAACTGAAAGCCGTGCTGACAGACGGCGGCCCGCACGAGTTGCTCGACTAGTAGCGTGTCGCTGCTTAGACCCCGACATCCTGGGGTGGGCCGCCGACAACGACGTCGAGTTTGTGTTCCTTCTGACCTACGACTCCTGGTTGAACTGGATCGAGACCGAGTTCACCGCCCTGCGCTACTTTGCACTTAACGGCACCGACCACCGCACCCACGCCGAACATATAATAACGCCATCACCGCCTACATTCGTCGGCGCAACGCCCAAGCCCAACCCAAGACCGGCTTCGCCACCGACTCACCCATCTGCAGCTGGACCGGCCCGGTGCGTCGGTCCAGTGTGGACAGCCGGTTCAACCCGCAGCCCACCAGGACCCGGTGCGCGGTCGACGGGGCGAGACAGACCTCGCAGGCGACCGCGACCGGCCTCAGGCGCTTGCGCCACCGCAAGTGCACGATCCGGCGGACCACCGGCGGGTGCGACGCGAGCTGCCGTGGGGGCTGGCCGAACCGGGCCGTCATGCCCACCTCGCCGAAAAGCTCGGACATGTGCAAGCATGTCCGAATGACACATGCTAAGGTTTGCACAGTCTGCAGGAATAACCCGGCGCCCGGACAGGGCGAACATATTTGGCCTCAATGGTTCCTCAAAGCGATGGACTCACTTGGGCCACCCAAGCATCCATGGGCAGTCAATTCAAAGCCGGTATTGAACAAGAAGAGCAAGCCAATTCGACATCCCGTTCGTCAACGCGTGCTTTTACCGGTATGCAGAGATTGCAACACGGAATTGAACATACGCTTCGAGAAGCCGGCCAAAGTCGCCGTCAAAGCGCTCGCGATTAATGGCTGGGCAGGGATGTTCGACCAAGATGACTGGCATGCAGTAGGGATGTGGTGGGCTAAGGTACTTTTGATGCTCGGCCACCCAGAGGCAAGAGTAGCCGACGAGAGACTCAATGCCATCGCCGTACGATTCGACAGTGAGCCACCCGATTACACGTGGATGACGGACGGCCGACCTCCGCCTCGCGACTTGTCGGTGTGGGTTTTCAGAGGGGCCATCGTAGAGGCTGTACCCGCGTTCAGGATGATACTTCCTAGTTCTGTATCGAGATCCGATGGAACTAGTGCCCTATGCCACGAGTTGTCGCTGGTTACCACAGGTCTATGTGTGACAGTAGTTTCCCATCCGGGGATATCCATTAACCACCCGCTCGCAAGACGTCAAAATGCATGGGAACTCCTCCATAATCCTCCACAGCGAGCGGACCTGTCACAACTAGACACTCTTCCCGGGAAGACCATTGCCTGGATTCGCGGAGGGACGGTACCGGAAGGCCACCGCGTCGGACCAGATCAGACTTCACAACTCGCGGCATTATTCGGCTACAAATCCGATGACAAACTGTAGGTCAACTCCGACATTGGACTCAAATCTGCGCCGGTGGCGTTGTGCCTGCCGAGAACTCCATCCGTGCAGGTTGTGGGGTGCCAGAACTCTGCACTGGGGCGCTGAGCTGCGGCTATCGCGCACCATGTGCTGCAGGAGCATGATCGTGAGGCATGGCGCTACGACTGCTGTACCTGATCTTCGCCCGGATCGTCGGCTGGTTGGTTTTACTCGGCCGGTCATCGGCGGCCAAGGACGTCGAGTTGCTGGTGCTGCGGCACGAGGTCGCCGTGCTGCGCCGGACCAACCCTCGCCCGCGACTGGATTGGGCCGATCGTGCGGTGCTCGCCGCGTTGGCGCGACGCCTACCCGACTGGTTACGACACCACCGGCTGGTGACGCCGGGCACCGTCCTGCGGTGGCACCGACGCCTGGTCGCAAAGAAGTGGACCTTGTGCCTGCCGATAATCCCATCCATGCAGGTGAGAGCACGGTCGGGACAAGGTCTCGGGATGGCCGATGAGGGTGCTCGTGTTCCACGGGCGCGGCATGATGGCCAGCTGTGCTGCTCCGACTTGCCTACCTGGCCATGATCAACACGTTCGCGCTGCTGCGCCTGCTGCCCATGAGCGACCGGGACAAAGACAGGGAGATCCTGGCGCTGCGGCACCAGATCGCGATCCTGGAACGCCAGCTGGGTAAGGACCGCCCTCGGTTCTCGCCCGCCGACCGGGCGTTCCTCGCGGCACTGCTGCACCGACTCCCGACCGCCCCGCTTCACCGGCTCCGACTGCTGGTCCGTCCGGAGACGGTGCTGCGGTGGCACCGCGACCTCCAGGCGCGCCGCCGCGCAGCCAGATCCCGCCCCAAGCGGCCCGGCCGACCACGAACCATCCGCTCCATCCGACTCCTGGTGCTGCGCCTGGCGCAGGAGAACCCTGCCTGGGGCTACCGCCGCATCCACGGAGAACTCCTCGTGCTCGGTATCAAGATCGCCGCGTCCACGGTGTGGCAGATCCTCAAGGACGCCGGAATCGACCCGGCACCCGAACGCACCACGACGACCTGGTCGGCCTTCCTCCGCTCACAAGCCGACGCCCTGATGGCCTGCGACTTCTTCGAGACCACCACCCTGAACGGCACCCGCCTCCACGTGCTCGCGGTGATCGAGCACGCCAGCCGCCGGATCCGAGTCCTCGGCGCCACCGCACATCCAACCGCCTCCTGGGTCACCCAAGCCGCCAGGAACCTCGCCATGGACCTCGAAGACGAGGGCAGACACGCGCGATTCCTGATCCGCGACCGGGACGGGAAGTACCCGGCACTGTTCGACGCCGTCCTCGCCGACGCCGGCATCCAGGTCGTCCTCAGCGGAGTCCGCATCCCGCGGATGAACGCGATCATGGAGCGCTGGATCCGCAGCTGCCGCCGCGAACTCCTCGACCGCACTCTCATCTGGAACCGGCAGCACCTGCTGCATGCCCTGCGCGAGTACGAGCGGTTCTACAACACCCACCGGCCCCACCAGGGCATCGCCAACGCCCGACCACTGCGCACGCTGCCGCCAGCCGTTACCGATCAAGCAGCGGTCACCCGACTCGACATCCGCCGACGGCAAGGACTCGGCGGCATCCTCAACGAGTACCACCACGCCGCCTGACCTGCACGGACGACATTTCGGCAAGCACACACCTACGACTCGCACCTGCGCAACCACATCCTGCCCCGCTTCGCCGACACCGAACTGGGCGACATGACCCGGATGACCATCAAAGTCTGGGCCAAGCAGCTACGCCGGAAGCTCAGCGAACGCAGCGTCGGCGACGTGGTCAACCTGCTGTCACGGATCATGGGCGAAGCCGTCGACGAGGAACTGATCGGCGCCAACCCCTGCCGCAAACTGCGCCTCGCCACCGGTGACCAACCAGAACGGCCCCACGCCACCGCCGCCCAGATCACCGGCCTGGCCGCCCGTGTGTCCCCCGACAACGCCGCCCTGATCGTCACAGCCGCCTACACCGGGCTGCGCTGGGGTGAACTGACCGGGCTGCAATGGTCACGGGTCGACACGGGCAACCGAGAGATCCGCGTCGACGGCAAAGACGGCGCGCTGCACGAGGTCGGCGGCAAACTCACCCTCGGACCACCCAAGACCCCGGCCAGTGTCCGCACCGTGCACCTACCCGAGTTCCTGGCCGACCTGCTCGACGACCACCGCGACCGTCACCCCGCCGCCCGCTTCGTGTTCACCGGAGCCGACGGCGGCTTCCACCGACGCTCCAACTTCCGCCGCCGCGTCTGGCTACCGGCGCTCCGCGGCGACACGGCCACCGGCCGACCGCGGATCAATCCCGACATGCACTTCCACGACCTACGCCACACCCACAAGACCTGGCTCATCGAACACGGCGTCCCCGAAGTCCTGCAGCACAAAAGGATCGGTCACAAGTTCCACGGCGTCATGGGCGTCTACTCCCACGTCACCCAGCCCATGATCGACACCATGCTCGCCGCACTCCAACACCGATGGGAGCAAACCCGGGAGCAAACGGGGAGCACGAACCCATGACCACCTTCGCAAATACGGAGGTGGTCAAGATCATCCGCTCCCAATTTGCTCCCCGCAACGATCAACGGCCCGCAGACGAAGATCGTCTACGAGCCGTTGACCAGGTAAAACACACTGTGGGCGATACTGGGATCGAACCAGTGACCTCTTCGGTGTGAACGAAGCGCTCTCCCGCTGAGCTAAACGCCCATATTCGGTTCTCACTCCCGCTCTCGCGGTGTGGCCATAGCTTACAACATCATCCCCGCGAACCAAAAATCGGGCTCTGCAGCCAGGCCCACTCAAGCCCGAACCAGCCGCCTACCAGCGCGAACGCGCCGAGCAGCCAGCACGTCGCGGCCACCACCAGGCCGGTGGCCGCCAGCACCAACCCCTTCACCAAGAGGTTCTGCCGCTTCAGCCACGCGATCCACGAGTCGTAGTAGCGCTTGGCGAACTTGAGCACCCGGCCCGCCCACTCGAACTCCGTGGCGAGGATCGCGAGACCGGCGAAGACGACCAGCCAGCCCGGGCCCGGGTACGGGATCATCAACACGCCGGCGACCAGCACCAGGCCGCCGACCACGCCGACACCGATGCGGTAGGTCATGTTCAGCGCGGGGTTGCGGCGGAAGCCGTGGCGGTGCTCCGCGCCCTTGTCGGTGTCTTCGCGCTGCTCTGTGCTCATGCCCACATCATCGCTCATTCGAGGCTCAGACGGGACCGACCTGGCCCGATGCCAGTACGGTCGACGGCTCCACCGGCGCCGCGCGGCCCTCTTCCAGCGAGACGCCGAAGCCGCGGTGCCGGTGCGCGTCCGGCGACCACGTCAGCAGCCGCACGTCCGAATCACCCGCCGTGACGTCGAATGTGGCCAATGCCACAGGCTCCGGCGTGCTGGTGCCCCACACGACGTAGATCTGCCGAGCGGCGTCGTTGGCCGGCAGCTTCATCGGCATGATCGCCGCGGTGTCGTCGTCGGACAGCAGCACCGCCAGCGCGTCACCCGACGTGTTCTGCAACACAGCCCGGTTCGTCCCGGGGTCGGCCGCGATCCGGAGCGCGCGTTCGAGCTGTTCGGCCCGCGCGTCCTGTTGCGCGACCTGATCGCTCAGCCGGTCGAACCGCACGCTGGCGACACCGATCCCGGCGACCACGACGAGCGCCGCAGCTGCCACGAGCAGCTTGCGCCCCCACCCACCGGACTCACGCCGCCTGGACTCCAGCAGCACCGGCTCGACCCGTTCCTCGGGCACGTGCACCTGGGGCGTGTCCTCGATCGCGGCCATCAGTCGTGCTCGCAACCGCTCCGGCGGGTCGTACTGGCGGACCGACCCTCCCAGCGCGGCGGTCACCTCCTGGGTGGAGCGGACCGACTCCCGGCACCGCGCGCAGCCGGGCAGGTGGGCGCGCATCCGCGCTTCCTCGTCCGGTTCGAGCGCGTGCATCGCGAACCCGACCGCGAGCTCTTCCTGAGGGCACGCGTCGTCCCTCCGCTGCCCGGTCACCGCTGTGCTCCCGTCGTCCTGCCCGGCGCGTCGCCGCCGGTCTCCCCTGCCCACACCGAGTGCAGCACCGTGCGCAGCCTTCGGATGGCGGCGAACGTGCGCGACTTCACCGTGCCCAGGGGTATGCCGGTCAATGCCGCGACCTCGATCTGCGTGTAACCGCCCAGGTAGGCGAGCGCGATCACCTGCCGCTGGTCGTCGGGGAGCCGCTTCAGCGCCTCCCGCACCTCGGCGCCGACCACGCCCGTCAACGCAGCGTGATCGGCTCCGTCCGCCGGCGCGACGTCGCGCTCCGACACCTCGTCGGTCAGCGGCACACTTCGTCTACGCTGGGTGTTCTCCCGGCGCACCGCGTCGACCGCGCGGTGGTGCACCACGGTCATCAGCCACGTGCCGAAGCTGCCACGGGTTCGGTCGTAGGCCGCGGGATTGCGCCACAGGGCCAGGAAGGCCTCCTGGACGACGTCCTCGGCCAGGCCGGGGTCGACGCAGATCCGCCGGGCGAGCGAGTACGCCGGTTTCGCGTACCGGTCGTAGAGTTCACCGAACGCCGTGCGGTCACCGACCGTCACCCGTGCGGCGAGTTCCACGTCAGTGGGACGCCGGTCGGGTTCGCGTCGCGGCGCGGGTGCGTCAGCCACCAGAGGGGTCCTCACGTCCAACATTCGCGCAACAGCCGGTACCGGGTTCAGGTTAAACCCAGCAAGATGGGAGCAGCCGGGGCCCAGTGGACACGGAACGCATCGAGGTGGTCGCCCAGTGGAGTTGCATGGCCCCAATCGGGTGATAAACCACGTAGAGTCGAGCGTTCCTCGCCACATATACGTCACAAGTAGAGAGCTCGGTCGTTCGATTGGCCGGGAAGGGAGAAGAGGGTAACGACGATGCGCAACGACCACGTGACACTCCGCTCAACAGCGGTCTTCGACCTGCTGGCGCCGAGGACCCCGGCCGTGCCGGTGCAGGTGGAGCTTCGCTATGACACGAAAGACCCGTACGCGGTAGTCGCCGCGTTCCGCACCGGCCGTGCCGGATGGGTGGAGTGGGTGTTCGCCCGCGATCTGCTCGCCGACGGCCTGATCGCCGACGCGGGTGACGGCGACGTCCGAATCCGCCCGGCCGCCGACGACCCCGAGGTCGTGGTGATCGAACTGAGCTCCCCGTCGGGCCACGCCATGTTCGAGGCGTCCGCACAGGAACTGGCCGACTTCCTCGACCGGACCTACGACGTCGTGGTGCCCGGGAACGAGCACCTGTGGGTCGACGTCGACGAGGCCCTGACCCACCTGATCTCCAACGATCTGATGTAAAAGTGCAGGTAGCGGGCCTGCACAGGGGTCAACGCACCCCCGATTTGATCCCGCTGCGGTGCATGTAATAAAGTTCCTCTCGCACCGGGGAACACCGGAACGACAGCCCCAAAAGGGAAAAGTTCCGGGAAATCCGCGGGGCATGCGGATGTAGCGCAGTTGGTAGCGCATCACCTTGCCAAGGTGAGGGTCGCGAGTTCGAGTCTCGTCATCCGCTCGGCAGAGGGCCCCTTGGGCTCAGGCCAGACTCCTGGGTGCTAGCCTTCAGGAATCGTGGCGGAGTGGCCGAGTGGCTTAGGCAAGGGCCTGCAAAGCCCTGTACACGGGTTCGATTCCCGTCTCCGCCTCGGACGATTAGCTCAGCGGGAGAGCACTACCTTGACACGGTAGGGGTCACTGGTTCAATCCCAGTATCGTCCACTAGCTATACATGCAGGTCAGATAGCCCGTCGGTGATCATCACCGGCGGGCTGTTCTGCTGTCGTGGGAGCAAATGGGGAGCAAACGATCTTGGTGTGATCGTCGACACCGTATGTGGTCACCCCTCCCCGACCCGTGGGAGCGACCGGTGCACGTTCCCACCGGGGCTACATCCCGTCCACCATGACCTGGGTCACATGCGAGTAGACGCCCCGGACCCACCCATCCGCTCGGCCAGCTCCGCCCCCGCCGTCAACCCCGCCGCCCAGGCGCTGGCCGAACTCGGCCTCGACATCACCGCCGAAGTACACGCTCTGGCTGGCCCTCTTGCAATCCACCCGCAGGTCGTCGAAACCCTTGGCGATCAACGGATCGGTGCACCCCTGCCTGAACTGTCCGAAGCAGACGACGGGAGACCATGTCACGCTGGGACAGGAACGGGCGCAGCACCGAGGCCAGGTAGTGCTGCTGGTCCCCGCCCACCGGCGGAAGCATCCCGGATATCACGGCGAGCAGTCGCCGGTCACCGTCCCAGGCGCCGCACTACGTAGCGGGCGTCCGGTCCGACGCCGCGCAGCGTCGCCGAGGACAGGCTGCGCTGCCACTCCAACCCCACGAACCCCAGACCAGGATGCGTGGTCGACAGGCCCGAGCGGTGCCGGGGGTAGCCGTCGGCGTCCAACGCGCCCATCGCCTCCAGGTACCCCAGCCCCGGCCGGTACCCGGTGGCCAGGACCAACGCGTCGACCCGCTCACGGCTACCGTCGGCCCAAGTGACCCTGTCACCGTCGAGGTCGGTGAACATCGGCCGACGATCGGGCCGACCCGCCGTGATCGCGGCCCGATAGGTGCCCTCGTCCAACACCGGGGTGGAGAACTGCTTGGGCAACCACCGCCCGACCGGCGCCCGGTCCACCCCGGTCACCGACCACCACCAGTGCACGTCCCGCCCCCACGGCCGCTGCTTGACGAAGCGGACCGGCTTCCGACTCGCCAGCGTCACCCGCGCCACCGCCGCCAGTTCGTGTGCGATCTGCACCGCAGAGTTCCCCGCTCCCACCACCACGATCCGCTTGCCCGCGTACGGCTCCGGGTTTCGGTACTGCGCCGCGTGCACCACCGAACCGGCGAACCGCCCCAGTCCCGGCAACGCCGGCCGGTAGGGCGTACCGAACCCGCCGGTCGCCGCGATCACCCGCCGAGCCGGTACCCGCTCGCCACTGGCCACAGCCACCTCGAACCCACCGGCACCGGCCACGACCTTCTCCACCCGCCTCCCGGTGCGGATCTCCACCCCAAGCCACTCGGCGTACCGCGCCAGGTAGGCCACCACCTCGTCCCGGTGCGGGTACCGGTCCGGGTCACCGCCGAACGCCAGGCCCGGCAACGAGCTGAACCGAGCCGGAGAGAACAAGGCCAGGCTGTCGTAGTAGCCGGCCCACGATCCGGTCGGCCACTTCCCCGCCTCCAGCACGACCGGCTGTCCACCGGCCGCCTTCACAGCCCAGGCGGCGGCCAACCCGGACTGGCCACCACCGATCACCACCCACTGCTCCATCGACATTGCTCGATAGTATCGGATATTCGCGAAATAACGATACGTCTGCAATCCTGACCACGTGGTTGAACTGGGCGAGACCTCCCGCCGCTTCCTCAAGGCCCTGGCCAGCGAGACCAGGCAGCAGCTCATGCTGGAGTTCGCAGGCGACATCGAACTCACCGTGGGCCAGGTCGCCGAACGAGCGGGCATCGCCCACTCCACCGCCTCCGAGCAACTCTCCACGCTCCGCCAAGGCGGCCTGCTCACCTCCCGCCGCGACGGGAAGACCGTCCACTACCGCGCCAACCCCACCGGCATCTCCACCGCGCTCGCCGAACTACAGGGTTACCTCGGCGCCTGCTGCCCTCCCACCATGGGCTAACCGGTTCGCTCCCCTGTGACACAAGCCATGTTGAAGGCTGTACCGAGGTACAGCCTTAGCGTTGTGGTGTTGGTCGGACCGGGAGTGATCCAGAGGTGGGGCGGCATGGCGGTGGAGGTCACCGAGGCGACGTTCGAGCAGGAAGTCGGTTCATCTCCTGTCCCGGTGGTGGAGTTCTACGCGACCTGGTGCGGGAACTGCCGACGGATCGCGCCGGCCCTCGATCAACTGGCGGCCGAGTTCGCGCCTCGCGTGCGGTTGGTGAAGGTCGACGCCGACTGCGGGACCTGCTCTTCGACTTCGTCGTAGGCCGCGACGGTGACGAGGTTGTCGTCGACGTACGGGTGCCGGCGGACGAGGGAAGTGGTCCTCGACGGCTTGGCATCCCAGGTTGAGGCGGCGGCGACCGCGCAGGTGAGGAGGGATCGGCGATGAGATCAGGAGAGTTGGCCGCCGCGGCGGGGGTCAACGTACAGACGCTGCGCTACTACGAGCGGCGAGGGCTACTGCCCGAGCCGCCACGCTCACCGGGTGGGTATCGAAACTACGACGAGGACGCGGTGGCACTGCTCCGCGTGGTCAAGTCGGCACAACGGCTCGGTTTCACCCTCGATGAAGTCGCCGAACTCGTCGATGCCGGTCGACGGCGCCATCCCACTCCGGACCTGCAGTCCCGCGCGCGGGCCAAGCTCGCCGAGGTCGACCGCAGGATGGAGGACCTGAACACGATCCGACAAGAACTCGTGCAGGTCATCGACGCCCGCTGCGACAGCCTGACCCACTGCACGTGCCCGGACTGTCCACTTCCCTTCGTCGAACTGGCCACCGTTGCGGAAGGTCTCACGTGAACACACCGGTCAAGCCCGGGCCCGACACCGTGTCTCTGTCCATCCAGCCCGTCCACCAGGCCCACGATGACCAGGTCGGGCCGCCCGGGCGAAGCAAGGTCGTCGCATTCCTGGCCGCGATCGCGTGCGTCGGGTGCTGCGCGCTGCCATTGCTGGTTCCGCTCGGGTTGATCAGCGGCGCGGGCATCGCGGCGGCGACAACCGGGCTCCTCGCCGTGTCGGTGGCGCTGTTCGGTGTCGCCGGTTGCTCTGGTTCGTCCACCGCCGCCGGACGCGGCGGCGCGAGACCGGCCATGACTGTGCGGGCGGCCACTGCTCGTGCTGACCGCCCCCGGCCGTGTTCACTGGTCGACGCCGCACGTCGGACAACGGGATTGGTCGCCGTTTCGAGCGCAGGGCCGGCGTCCGCAATGTCGCTTCCTCACCACAATCGATCCGCGTCTCGATCTTGAGCGCTGTCAATGAACGGTTGTCATGCGGGAGTCCTTCGGGAGGCGGGTTGGGTAGGTTGGCGGACCAGGCCGGTGTAGGCGGCCAGGACCGGCTCGCCCGGCCGGTCCGATCCCCGCCTGGCGTCGACGGCGCACATCACTTGCCCAGGTTGGTCATGCGAACTGTTCCCGAGCCTTCGATGTCGGGGGGCCACCGCTTACTCCGGTGATCTGCCCGTTGTCCGCCAGTCGCTGGATCCCCTCGGTCGTCCTCCGCATGGCCGTGCTGTTGCGCGCGACTGGTTACGCCTGCTCGGTGTCGACCGTTGCCACGGGCCGGCTGCCGGGCTGTTGGCGGTTCTCGAGCTTGATCCCGCACTTGCCGGCCAGCGCGACAC
The DNA here is from genome assembly GCF_040673975.1 of Actinosynnema sp. NPDC050801. Classification (NCBI taxonomy): domain Bacteria; kingdom Bacillati; phylum Actinomycetota; class Actinomycetes; order Pseudonocardiales; family Pseudonocardiaceae; genus Actinosynnema; species Actinosynnema sp. NPDC050801. The sequence goes on from NZ_JBFAQZ010000009.1 coordinate 15,507, forward strand.
CGGTACCGATCGCCGTAACCACCGGAGCGGCCAGCGCCACGACCAACCCGAGTGCCACCGGCACGTCCAGCACCACATCTTCCTTGCTGTCACGCACGACCACACGACGGTTGATGCCCTCGCTGACCAGTCCGCGAACGGTGTCGACCACGGCATCGACGGCGGCACGGGTGGACTCGGGCTTGAACTCGCTCATGACTCTCCTCGACAGCGGATGATCGTTGACGCCTCCAGCGTGCCCGCGGTCGGACACCCTGCCATCAGGGGTCTCCCTGACCCTCGCCTGATTCGTCCCTGACACCGCTCACCGACGCCTGTGCCGCTCGAACGTCATCATCGCTGGTAGAGCAGGGCGACACCGTGTCGAGAACATGTCCCAGTGATCGTGTCACCGCTGTACAAGGTGACGCCGCACGGGACTGCACCGACGCGCGTCGTGTTGCAGCGCGCCGGTGACAGCCGTTCACAGCTGCCGGCGACCTCGACCCCGCAGTCGAGCGCGGAGCACGGCGTGCCGGGCACCGGTGCCCAGGTGCCGCTCCCGTCGGGCTCGCACGCGGCCTTGCCGGGCGGTGTGGCGGCCCCGGCCGGATGACGGACCGTGGACGTGCTCGTCGCCTTCGAACATCCGCCGCCGATCGCGTTCCGGTAGTGGGACGTGGATGCGTTCGCGGCTGAGCTCTCTCGGTGTGTGGGCGGCGGGTAGGCCGAGGTCATCGATCACCCACAGCGCTTCGCGGTCGATGCCGGACCCGGGACGTTCGGCGGGCAGGACGGTACGACGGAGTTCGCTCATGGCTTCCGTGGACTCCAGTGCTCGTGCAGGAGGCGTGATGCGGTGCATCGCCTCGGAACCAGTGGTGTGCGGCCGGCACCGATCACACGGTGCGGGCTTCGAGCGGCACGGCGAAGGGCGGCGGGGAGTTGCTCGAACCCGCCGTCGGCCTCTCCGGTCGTCACTGGTCACTGCTGCATGCCGGCCATGATGTTCAACCTGCCGACCGCCGGTCAACGGGTTTTCGGAACATGCGCTCGTCGGCAGAAGCGGACGTTCCAACGTGCGACTCGTGGCAGCCGCGGATCACGCCGATGGCGATGCCGAGCATCGCGGTGTTGTAGATGAACGAGAGCACGCCGTGCGCGAGGACCCGCAGCCGCATCCCGGAGGTGCGTGACTCGAGTCGGAGACCGCGAACGTGGTGCCGACGGTGAACGAGAAGTAGGCGAAGTCGATGAACGTCGGATGCTCGGTGCCGGGAAACACCAGCAGCTCCTCGGGCAGGGCGCTGTATAGGCCTGTGCGTAGCGGTCGGCGTAGCCGAAGTGCAGGATCGCCCACGCAAGTAGTACGGCGGGCACACCCACGGCCTTGCCGAGCACCGCCGCTCGACTGCCGTCCTCGATGAGCACGATGGTCAGGCCGGACGTGATCCCGATGAAGCTGGTGAACAGGGTGCCGCTGCGGCGGCCCACCACCCCGTCCGGACGACGACGGCCATTCCGCGGGAGCGACGTTGAGAACGGCTATAGGCCGTCCGTGGCCCGAGCGCGTGCGCACCGGACGCTCCATAGAGGACAGATGGCAGCTCGGATGTGGTCACCACGTCCATCCGAGGCCGAGTGACGCCACGACCCGTTGGTTCACGACAGCTTGGCCGGGCCGCCGATCCCGCGTTCGCAGTAGGCGTCGGAGCGCGGTGTGGTCGAGTAGCCGAACGCCGATGAACGCGGCTGACGCTCTTCGCGCGACCCGAGCAGTCCGGCGGCACGCGCGTTCGAGCCGTTGAGTCAATATGATCAACAACCGCCCTACCGACGGCGAGTTAGCGCTAACACTGTTCGTTCAGCCCGCTGTGTCCATCCAGCCAGGCGACGGGAACGGATAGTGCCTCTACCTGCGCCTAAGCGCTTGACCGGACGACGGTTCCGCCCGGAAGGTCGGAGTGAGCGCGCACAACCGACCGGTCACGACCCGTTGTCAACCGATGCGCGCACAGCTATATTGACCGAAAGTTCAGGGCGCAGAGGCGAAAGTTTCAAGGTGACCTTGCGGTCCCCAGCCGATGCGACTCACGTCGACGACGACGGGACAACCATGCGACGAGGTCCACGCGACATCGCGTTCCCCGCTCCCCCCGACTGAACCGCCGGTCCGCGTGGCGGCCGCGCCCGAACACGGGCGGACCCAGCGGTCGCCGGGACTCCGCGCAGGTCACTGCGACCAGGACGACGACGGCCGGACGGCACGGATGACCGGCAACGGGACGTCCACCGGCACTCCGGCGTAGCACCGACAACTCGCGGCGGGCGGTAGCTGCACGCGCAGGCCCGGCCCGTACCGCGTTCCCCCGACACCTCAACGAAGAGGAGCACGCCCATGGCCAGATCAGGCCTCCAACCGCCCACAGCCCTCCCCCGCCGGCGTCGTCTGGCGGGTGTCGCCGCCGCCGTCACCGCGTCGGTGAGCACCGCAGCGCTGGTCGCGGCGGCCTTGCTGGCGACGACACCCGCCAGCGCCGCGGCCGCCGGCTGTTCGGTGAACTACACCGTGGCGTCGCAGTGGCAGGGCGGGTTCAGCGCCAACGTGTCGATCACCAACCTGGGTGACCCGCTGAACGGGTGGACGCTGACGTGGTCGTTCGGCGCCGGGCAGGCGGTGACGCAGTCGTGGAGCACGTCGTTGACGCAGAGCGGTTCCGCGGTGACCGCGAAGAACGTGAGCTACAACGGATCGGTGGCGACCGGCGGCACGGTGTCGTTCGGGTTCAACGGGTCGTGGACGGGCAGCAACCCGGTTCCGACGAGCTTCGCCCTGAACGGCGTGGCCTGCACCGGTGACACGACCACGACCACGACGACCAGCACCACGTCCACCACGACGACCACGTCCACAACGACCACGACGACCTCGACGCCCGGTCAGTGCACCCTGCCGTCGAGGTACAGCTGGACGTCGACGGGTTCGTTGGCGAACCCGAGGCAGGGGTGGGTCTCGCTCAAGGACTTCACCTACGTGCCCCACAACGGCAAGCACCTGGTCTACGGCACGACCCACGACTTCGGGACGAGGTGGGGGTCGATGAACTTCGGGCTGTTCAGCAACTGGTCGGAGATGGCCTCGGCGCCCCAGCAGGCCATGAACGTCGGCACCGTGGCGCCCACGCTGTTGTACTTCGCCCCGAAGAACATCTGGGTGCTGGCCTACCAGTGGGGCGGGACCGCGTTCACCTACCGGACGTCGAGCGACCCGACCAACCCGAACGGGTGGTCCTCGCCGCAGGTGCTCTCCACGGCCAGCATCACCGGCTCCCAGACCGGCCCCATCGACCAGACGCTCATCGGCGACGGCACGAACATGTACCTGTTCTTCGCCGGCGACAACGGCAAGATCTACCGCCAGGTCATGCCGCTGGGCAACTTCCCCAGCAGCTTCGGCTCGTCCTACACCACGATCATGAGCGACACGACGAACAACCTGTTCGAAGCGGTCGAGGTGTACAAGGTCCAGGGCCAGAACCAGTACCTCATGATCGTCGAGGCGATCGGCTCCAACGGCCGCTACTTCCGGTCGTTCACCTCCAGCAGCCTGGGCGGTTCCTGGACCCCGAACGCGGCCACCGAGAGCAACCCCTTCGCCGGCAAGGCCAACAGCGGCGCCACCTGGACCAACGACATCAGCCACGGCGACCTGATCCGCGTCAACGCCGACCAGACCAAGACCATCGACCCCTGCAACCTCCAACTCCTCTACCAAGGCCGCGACCCGCGCTCCGACGGCACGGACTACGGCCTGCTGCCCTACCGACCGGGCCTGCTGACGCTGCGACGCTGATCGCCTGACGCAAGGCCGCCCGACCAAGCCCGCAGGCCCATCCCTCACCGGAGTGAGGGGTGGGCCTGCGGTGTGTCGGAACTCCACAGCGGTTCGGCTCCTGCGGCGATCGTGGACGCTCAACGCTGTTGACTGGACCGATGGCCCACGAGGCTTCGCCGGGATCCCGGCCGGATGCCGAACGCGGACGGTGACCGCCGGGTTCAGAGGTAGCTGACGCCGGTCAATTCCTCGGCCGCCGCCCAGAGGCGCTTGCCGACGGCCGGATCGGCGGCCTCCCGGCTGAGCCGGGTCTCGGTGACCCGGCCCCGCGTCTCCCAGAGCCCGGACGGGCCGAAGAACTGGCCGCCCCGCACCCCGGGTCCGGTCGCGGCGCGCAACTGCGGCAGCGCGCCCTGCGCCACCGGCTGGGTGGCCAGCAGGCCGAGCCACGCGATCAGCCGCCCGAACCGGCCGCGGTGCTCCCAGGCACGCGGGGTCAGGTTGGTGCGGGTGAGACCGGGGTGGGCCAGCGCGCTGACGATCGGGGATCCGGCGAGGCGCAGGCGGCGGTCCAGCTCGACGCCGAAGACCGTGGTGGCGAGCTTGGACCGGCCGTAGGCGGCGGCGGCACGGTAGTCACGTTCGAACATCAGGTCGTCGAAGTCCAGGTGCGCGGTCTTGTGGGTGATCGAACTGAGGCTGACCACCCGGGCTTCCCGCGCCGCGGCCAGGTTGTCGAGCAGCAGGCCGGTCAGCGCGAAGTGGCCCAGCACGTTGGTGCCGAACTGGAGCTCGAAGCCGTCGGCGGAGGTGCGGCGCGGGCCGAGCAGCACCACGCCGGCGTTGTTGACCAGCAGGTCGATCGCCGGGTGGTCGGCGGCCAGCTTCGCCGCGAAGACCCGCACGGAGGTCAGGGAGGCCAGGTCCAGCTCGCGCACCTCGACGTCACCCCCGATCCGGCGGGCGGCCTCCTCGCCGGCGGCGGTGTCGCGGACGGCCAGCACGACGTGGGCTCCGTGGCGGGCCAGCTCGGTGGCGGTGACCAGGCCGAGGCCCGAGTTCGCGCCGGTCACGACGGCGACCCGGCCGCGCTGGTCGGGGATGCGGTCGGCGGTCCGTTCGGTCATCTGCTGCTCCTGGGAGTGTCGGTGCGCTGGACCGACGACGCTAGGAGCGATTGCGGACGGCTCGCTGGTCCCCGGTTGCCCAGGTCTGAGCGACCTACCTTGGGAGGTCGGGGCCGACGCACACTTGCGGCGTGAGCAGCTCTCATCCGTACGCTCGTGAGCTCGGAGACTTCCTGCGCGCCCGGCGCAGCCGGCTGCGTCCACACGACGTCGGTCTGGAGCCGGGCGGCCGGCGCAAGGTCACCGGGTTGCGACGCGAGGAGCTGGCCGGGCTGAGCACCGACTACTACCAGCGGATGGAGCAGGGCCGGGAGGTACGCCCGTCCGACGACGTCCTGGACGCGCTCGCCGGCGCGCTCGGCCTCGACGACAAGGAACGCCGGCACCTGTTCGCCCTGGCCCGCGCCGCCCGCCGGCCGATGCCCGCCGGGGTGGACCACGGCCCGGAACGGGTGCCGGACGGCACGCGGCGTCTGCTGCGGGTGATGGACACCCCGGCGGTCGTACTCGGCCGGCACCTCGACCTGCTCGACTGGAACCCGATGGCGGAGGCGCTGCTCGGCGCCCCGGACGCCTACCCGCCCGACCGGCTCAACATGCTCCTGCTGATGTTCGACGACACGGTCACCGGCGAGCGGAGCTGCCCGGACTGGGAGCGGCAGGCCCTGGACTACATCGGCATGATGCGCGCCGCCGTCGCCACCGACCCCACCCATCCCCGCGCCACCGCGATCGTCGGTGAGCTGAGCATCCGCAGCGCCGAGTTCCGACGGCTGTGGGCCCGGCACGACGTGCGCGAGTCGGTCAGCGGCACCAAGACCTTCCGGGTACCCGAGGTCGGCGACATCGTCCTGGACTGGGACACGTACCCACTGCCGGGCAGTCCCGGCCCGATCATGCTGGTCTTCACCGCCGAGCCGGGCAGCACCGACGCGGACCGGCTGCAACTCCTGGCGTCGTTGCACGCGACCCGCTCGGCACTCGCCGACGAGCACTTCTCCTAGGCCGGGAAGAGTGCTCCGCGGCGAAACTGTGGGGTGGGAACCTCAGCGTGCCGGGCAGCCCCTGCTGAGCAACCGGCGCGACGTTCGGCGCTGATCGTCCGACCGGATGACCCGACCGCCGAACCACGTCCGTCCGGCCGGCCACAGCACTACTTTGGTGGCCCCTGCGAGTCGCGGACGGTGGCCATGGACGAACGAGGACCGGAGCAGGACGAGCCCGCGTCGTCGACCCGCAACGAGGTCAACGGTCCGGTGAGCGGGAACCTGGTGCAAGCCGGTTGGGTGACCGGCGGCGTCCACTTCCACCAGTCCGCTGATGCCGTGCCACCACCACCACCCCGGCGCGATCCGTGGCTGGTCCTGTGCGGGCTTCTCTGCATCCCGGTTCCGGTTCTCGGGGCGTTCCTCGTGGTCGTGCTCACCGTCGGGGGCCTTCCCCCCACGTTCACGGTCCGGGACTTCGCCCAACTGGGAGTGCCCGCGATCGTCCAGGTGGCGATCGGACACCGCCTGCTCGGCGCGCGGCGACAGGCCGTCTGGGGCAGTGTCCTCGCGGGCAGCCTGCCGCTGTGGATCACGATCGGGATCGGCCACCTCGCGTACCCCGCCACGGCACTCGCGTTGTGCGGTCCGGTGACGGTCGCGGCACTGCTCGCCGCGACACGGGTGCTCCGCGGCGGCCACCGGCGACGTCAGTGGTCCACCGCGGTGGCCGGGGTCGCGGGGGCGGTGTGGTTCGCCGTCGACTCGCCCTCGATCGTCGAGGCCGTGCCGACCTCCGGCGTGCTCTTGTGGATCCTCGTCGTGGCGGTGTTCCTCGCCGAAGTCGCCTTCCCGGCGCTCGTCACCGTGATCGGCCCCGGCCGATCCGCCGCGTGGGTCCTCACCGGCTGGGTGCTCGGCGCCGGCATCGCGTTCGCGATCGACATCCTCCTCGACGAGGTCCTGGTGCCCTGGGCGGGAGGTTCGTACCTCCTGGCGGTGTTGTTGCGGGTGGGCCCGATGACCGCCATGGTCGTCGTCGGCGTCCTGCTGTCGACAAGAGGTCGACCGGAGATCCGCTGACCGCGGGGACGCCCCGGGTGCCCGGGACGTCCCCGCGATCGGTCGGATCCGTTGCCGGACCGCCTCACCGATCACCACGACCACGCGGTTGAAGCGCCGATCACGAGAGTTCGCGCTCCAGTGCCCGCGCGAAGAGGGCCGCGCCGTCGGTGTCGGGGTGGAACGACTTCATCGCCGGCTTCCCCGTCCCGCTGTCGGCCTTCGCCTTGTCGGTGAACACCACGCCCCAGATGGCGTGGTCGTCGTCGCAGATCCGGTGCCCTTCGAACTCGCCGTCCGGGTCCACGTAGTCGGCTCCCACCTGACCGGCGGCCGCGGCCAGCATGCTGGAGAGCTTCGGTGCGAGCGTCTCGTCGAGCCACGCCCGCTCGGCCTGCTGGAGGGTGAACCCGACCGACGCCGCCAGGCAGTCCTCCGGTCCGATCAGCTTCGGGTACCCCATGAGGATCAGCCGCGCGTTCGGCGCCTTCTGCTTGATCTCCGTCAGGACCGACACGACGTTGGTCCTGACCTCGTTGTCGATCCACTTCGGCAGGTGGGTCTCCAACTCCTCCGTCTGGCCGGCCTTCTCGTCGCCGGTCAGGGGGTCGACGACCGGCAGGGTGCTGCTCATGCACATCCCCTGGCCGATCTGGGCGACGCAGTTGTCGAACACGGCGCTGAAGCGGGCGTCGTTCCCGCCGATCGACAACGTCACGAGGTCGGTGTGGTTGTCCAGGTAGCCGAGGTCGTTCTGCGGCAGCGAGCTCGACTGCCACTTCCCGCCCGACCGCACGTGGTAGGTGCGTGCGCTGGAGCACGCGACGAACGACAGCTCGACGTCGGAGTAGATGTCGGACAACCTGCCGATGTTGTCCACGTCCCCCGGCAGCCTCGCTTTCCGGATCCACGCGTCCTTCGAGCGGTGGCACGAGTTGCGGAGGTCACCGCCTTCCCACTCCTCCACGTAGTCCGTCTCCGGGAGGTAGTCGAGGCCGCCGCCGGCCGAGGCGCCCTCGCCGGACGCGTAGGAATCCCCCATCCCGACCACGTGGTACGGGTTGTCGGCGATCGGCTGGAAGGCCACGGCGTCCCAGGCGATGGGCAGGTTCTCGGCCTTCTCGGCGGTCAGGTTCGACAGGGACACCTTCGCCCGGGACGTGAAGTTGAAGGTGCCGAGCGAGCGCCACGTGTTCGTCATGAGGCGTTGCGGCGCGACCCGCGAGGGTGAACTCGAATCGGTGCCCTGGACGGTGTACTTCGCCTGCTGTGAACGGGCGGAGATGCTCGGCATGTGCACCAGGACCCGGTGCCAACCGCGCACGCTCTCCGGCGCGGTCCACGTACCGGTCACGGCGGTGGGCGAGTCGGAGCTCTTCACGGTGTGGGAGAACCAGACGTGGTTCTGGTAGCCGCCGGAGAGCTGGTGCACCTCCATGCGGGCCGAGTCCTCCGTGCCGCTGAAGTCGAAGGCGAAGCTGCCGCCGGAGGACGCCGTGCCGGACGGGCAGGCGCGTTCCGGCGCGGACGCGATCCGCTGGCCGTCGGCGACGTTGTCCACGATGACCGCGGCGGCGGGCAGGATCGCGCCGCACCTCGGGGTGTGCGGGGTGCCGTTGGGCTGCGGCGCGTAGCCGGGGTTGAACCGCAACAGCTCGTACCCGCACTCGTTGTCGCCGCAGTCCTTCCACTCCACGTCCTGCGTCCACCAGCAGCGGAAGTCGTGCCGGCGCAGGCAGGGCGACGTGGCGTCGTTGCCCGGTTCCGCGCCCTCGATCAGATCGGGATCACACTCGTTGGCCGTGGTGCAGAACAGGTCGACCGGCGGCTTGGCGGCCCACCGGCCCTCCTCGGTGGTCCACCACGCGGGACGGTAGCCGGCCACGTACTGGCCGGGAGCTTCCATCGCCGAGATCGGCCGGGCGGCCCACCCGATCACCTTCTCCTGGTAGGGCCAGTACTGCGGGCTCGCGGCGTGCGAGTAGTCGTCCTCGTACAGGTAGGTGCAGCCCGGGGTGTGGCAGAGGGTCCGCTTCGCCAGGAACGGCGCGCGGTTCGCCTTGTACCAGGGCATCGCGGGGTTGTTGGTCCAGCCGAGACCCCACTTGCCGGCGTTCGCGGCGGCGTCGGAACTGGGGTGGAACCCGGAGTTGTAGGCCCACAGCGCCATGGTCCAGTTCTCGATGTTCAGCGGGTCGCCGTCGTTGACCTGCATCCCCGCGGCGTAGAGCTGGTTCCACTTCTCGGCGAGGATGTTGACGCCGAAGGCGATGTTCGCGGCGTAGTCGACCGCGATCGCCTTCTGCGCCAGCGGGGACTTCGCCGTCTCGCCCGGCTTCTCCTTGCCCGCGAGCCGCATGCCGTCGGTGACCTGCGTGACGCCGTAGCCGCAGTCGGCCGCCGCCCAGTCGATGTCCCACTGGTCCTGCGTGTCGCCGCCCGGGTCGTAGCGGATGCCGAAGTAGTTGCCGATCAGCGGGTTGGCCGTCATGCCCGGTGCCGCGTACCGGGTGGCCTGCCACATGTTCGACTCCTGCGCGGTGATGCCGAGCATGATCTGCGCGGGGATTCGCCGGTTCGAGAACGGCGAGCGGATCGTGGTGAGCCCGCCCGCGAGGGCCTGTGGTCGATAGGCGGGCAGGCCGGTGTTGTTCCAGTTCGCGGGACGCGACGCGCCCTGGTCGAGGGCGCCGGTGATGGCCTGGTCGACGGCCCACTCCACCTGCCTCGGCGTGGGCTGCATCGCCTGGAGCTGCGGGTTGCCGCGCTCCACGGCGCACGTGCGGACCGACGCCGGGTCGCTGACGTTCGACAGGGGCCGGACCCCTGCCTGCGGCTCCGACTCCTCCTCCGGGACCACCTCGAACGCCGTCTTGCGGCCCGTGACGAGGTGGGTGAGGTCGATGCGGGCCGGGCGTTGCCGCAGCTCGTCCGGTGACTTGCCGCGCGGGTCCGTGCCGTCGGCCCACACCGCCCTGACCGCGGCACGGCCGTGGGTGGACACCCGCGCGTCCTTGTCGATCCCGCCGGGATTGCTCACCGCGGCCGGCAGCGCGCCCGTGCTCTCGGCCTGGCCGGTGACGAACACCGTGCCGGTCGCGGTGCGGGTCAGGTCGAGACCGGTCAGTTCCCCCGCGGCCAGCGTCGTGGCCTCCTGGTTCGTGCGGATCTGACCGCCGGTGATCCGCTTGACGTACCCCTTGGCGGGTTCCTCGCCCGTGGCGGGAGCGCGGTCGAGGAAGGTGACACCGCCCTCGCCGTCGACGGTCAGCTGGAACGGGGTGCCGTGCGTGCCGGCGATCGCGCTCTGCTCGCCATCGCGCCCGACCCTGACCAGGCGGTCGCCGTCGGCGGCGACCCACCCGTCGGCGACCGGCACGGCGGAGGTGACCTGACCGGCCAGCGTGACCGGCTCACCCGCCGCGCCGGTGCGCGCGTCGACGGGGATCAGGCGCGTCTCGTTCTTCTCCGACGTCGTCTCGTCGGAGAACTGCGACAGCACCGCTGTGCCGTCGGTGCCGCAGCCGGGCGAGAAGTAGGCCAGCGACGCGGTGTGGGGGAGCTTGGTGACCTCACCCGTGGCGAGGTCGACGGTCGCGGCGAACGCACCGCGGGCCATCAGCTGGGGTTCGTTGGTGAAGGTGCGCGGCGCGTAGGTGACGACGGCGTGCTCGGGGTCGGCCAGGCAGGCGTTGCCGACCCACATGTCCGTGTCGAACCCGGGCTCCGACAGGGAGGCGGCCGTTCGCCAGGTGTACCCGCTCTTCTCGTCCGCGACGAGGAGGTGGAACCCGGTCGCGTCGGACGACGTGTCCCAGGCGCGGTCGGCCGACTTCTCGTAGCCGTCGCCCAGCAGGGCGTTCCGGTCGGCCGGGGGCACGTGGTCCGGTCGCCCTTCACCGCGCTTGTCGCCGGCCGGGGTGCTCCAGCCCGAGGCCGCGTTCGGCGGCACCGGGTTCGGCGGCGGCGACGCCAGGGCTTGATCGGTGATCGATCCGGTCACCAGCAGACCTGCGACCACGATCAGGACGGGTAATCTCCTGCGTCTGGCGAATCGTCGTCTCAATTGTTGCTCCCCTCGCGAGTGCCGTCACCAGGTGCCCCGCTCGTGATGAGCCGCTGGTGGGGCTGGATGCGTGATGCGGTAGGCGCGGCGGCGCGGAAGAAGGGCGGGCGCGGCGGTTCGTCCCCATTCGACCGCCGCGGCCCGCCTACAACGTTAGGAAGCCGAGGCCGCCTCGGGTGTCCGGTGAACACCTGACAGGGAGGTCATATTGCTTGTTTGGTCAACACTGAAGCTATGAAGGTCACCGAGGATAGGTGACACGCGGTCGGAATGTGGTTGCGTCGCAATGACGACCGTTCTGTGGCAGGAGTGCGCTTTCGTTGTGGCGTGGTGTGTCGGCGTTGATCGGCATCGTTTTTCGCTTGCTGCGGCTGAATGGTTCACACGCAAAGACGTTGATGTGCGGAACACTGTCCGTGGGCGAGCGAACACGGAGGGGGCATAAAGTTGCGCAAAAAATGGAACCCATTTCGCGTCACCGCGTGGTCACTGGTCCCGGCATTGGTGGCCGCCGGGGCGCTGACGGGGGCCGCGGGTTCGGCGTCGGCGCAGACGACCGCGGTGCGGATGAGCTACGCCTGCACGACCTCCCTCGGACCGGACGTCGGGCTGACCGTGTGGGTCGTCGGCGGCCTGCCGGACGAAGGCGCGGGCCTGAACACCGTCGCCAGCCACGACTACGCCCACATCGACGTGGACCTGGACCTGCGCGAGCTGCGCCCGGCCATGACCTTCGCCGGCGGGGTGCGCCTGGACGGCGACAGCACCGCGACGCTCGACGCGAGGATCATCGGCCCGGACGGGACGCGGACCACCCAGGCCGCGTTCACCCTCGCGCCCACGTGGCTGACGACCACCGAGAGGACCGCGGTGCGGGCCGCGGGTTCTTTCCCGGTGCAGCGGCTGAGCACACCGGGCTCCTACGACCTGCGCGTGGACGACCTGACGTTGACACTGCGCCCCGAGCGCGCCGACGGCACGCCCCTCGGCACGGTCACCGCGTCCTGCTCGCACGACCCGGCGCAGAACGACCTGCTGGGCACCGTGTTGTCGCAGGCGGCCCACTTCGAGCGGCCACCGCGCCCGAGCTGGTTGCGGGTGGTCTCGATGACGCCGACGTCCGTGACGCTGGACTGGGAGGGCTACTCCTGGTGGAACCCCACCAAGGGCTACGAGGTGTACCTGGACGGAGGGCACACCGGCCTTGTCACTGAGGAGCAGGTCACGCTGACGGGGCTGACCCCGGACAAGCAGCACCGGGCGAAGGTCGTCACCGTGGACGTGCAGGGCATCCGCTCGACCATGAGCCAAGGCCTGATCTTCACCCTGCCGCGCGCCTGACCCGCGCGCGTCTCCCGATCACCGGGGTCCGCCGCTCGGCGGACCCCGGCGCCACGACAGGGTCGGCATGCGCGCGTCAGCCACTCGCGACGAGCTGTCGGGAAGTCCGCCTTGATGAGCTACGCCACTGGCACGATGGGCCCGACCGGGCTTGGACAGAACTCCTCTGGAGGGTGCCGTCGTGGAACGCGGACCGGTTCGCGACGACGGTGAGGGCGAAGCGCGCGTCGTCAACCACCTGGAGTCGGGCTACGGCCACATCGTGCAGGCGGGAACTGTCCACGGCGGCGTCCACTTCCACACCACGACGATGTCCGCCGATTCGTCGATCATGCGCCCCACTTCGGCCGGTATGCCGCTGGTGCCGAGAACCCTGCCGCAGGATCTCGCCGACTTCACCGGTCGTGAACGCGAACTCCGCCAACTGCTCAATGCCGTCGAGCAAGCCTCCGGCGGTGGTGCCACTGCCGTCGCCATCCATGCCATCGACGGCATGCCCGGCGTGGGCAAGAGCACCCTGGGCGTCCACGCCGCCCACACCCTCGCCTCGAACTACCCCGACGGCACGCTGTTCCTCAACCTCTGGGGCCACACCCCCGGGCAGAAACCCCGCGATCCCTTCGACGCCCTGCACGCGCTGATGGTGGACATGGGGGTGCGCAACGACGTCCTCGCCCGACACGGCACCCTCGATGATCGCACGCGCCTGTGGCGCAGCGTCGTCGCCGATCGCCGGCTCCTGATCCTGCTCGACGACGCGGCCGACCACCACCAAGTCACCCCTCTCGTCCCCGGCACCAGAGGAAGCCTGGTGCTGATCACCAGCCGCAACCGCTTCCCCGAACTCGACGGTGTCCACCCCCTCACCCTCGACGTCCTCCCACCCTCCGAGGCCACCCGGATGCTGCTGCGCCTGGCCCGCCGAACACCCGACCCGGCCGAAGCCGAGCAGGTGACCCGACTGGTCGAGTTGTGCGGACGACTGCCGCTGGCGATCGCCATCACCGCGTCCCAACTCCGTGCCCACCCGGCCTGGCCCGTCCGACACCTCGCGGACACCGTCGCCGCCCAACTCGCCCAGGACGCCGACAAGCTGGAGGAATTCGACTACGGCGACCGTTCCGTCGAAGCCGCCTTCGACACCAGCCACCACGACCTGACCTCCCGGCAACAGCAGATGTTCGCCCTGCTCGGCGTCCACCACGGCCCCGAGATCGACGTCCCGGCCGCCGCGGCCCTCGCGGGGATCACCCCCACCCGCGCACGCCGCACGCTCGACGCCCTGCACATCCGCCACCTCGTCCAGGAAACCGGCCCGGAGCGCTACCGCCTGCACGACCTGCTCCGCGCCTACTCCCACACCCGCGCCACCCGACTGTCCCCCGAGCACCGCGGGCAAGCCACCACCAGAGCCCTCGACTACTACCTGCACACCGCGCACACTGCCACCCGCCTCCTCCCAGCGCGCCGCCCGCGCAGCACACCGATCGCTCCCGCTCCCCCGGCACACCCCGTTCCGATCACGACCACGGACCACGCCTTCGACTGGCTGACCACCGAACTACCCGTTCTCGTCACCGCCGTCGAGCACACCCACACCACGCACCCGACCCACACCCTGGGCCTGTCGACCGCGCTCTACCCGTACTTCCGCGCGGTCGGGCACTGGCACCACGCCCGCGCCATGCTGCGCACCGCCCTGACCACCGCCACGCGAACCGGCGACCTCCGCGCCCAAGCCTCCGTGTTGAGCGATCTCGGCTACGTGTACCGGAGACAAGGCGACCTGGACGCCGCCACAGCCACTCTGACCCGGACCCTCCAGCTGTACACCCGTACCGACGACACGCCCGGACAGGCCGCCACGCTCACCGACCTCGGCTACGTGCACCTGTTGCGAGGCGAGTCGGACAAGGCCGTCGACACTTCGAGGCGCGCGGTGGACCTGTACGCCCGCAGCGACGACCTGGCGGCCCGCGCCAACGCGCTGAACAACCTCGGCTACGTGCACCTGCTGCGGGAAGAGGCCGACGAGGCGGGCGACACCCTGGCGCAGGCGGTCGAGGTGTACCGCCGCAGCGAGGATCCGTTGGCACGAGCCAACGCGCTGAACAACCTCGGCTACGTGCACTTGCTGCGGGGGCAGACGGACCGGGCGGTCGACACGCTGGAACGGGCGCTGGACCTGCACACCCGCAGAGGAGACCTGCTGGGACAGGCGAACGCGCACCTCGGCGTCGGCATCGCCCACCACCGACGACACGAACCCGAACCCGCCCGTTCCCACCTCACCCGCGCCTTGCACCTCTTCACGCGGGGCGAGGACATCGACGCCCAAGCCGAAACCCACAACGCACTGGGTGACCTCGCCCTCGACCACCCGGAGAGCGGATCCGCCCACAACCACTACACCACCGCCCTCGGGCTCGCCCGCGCCTGCGGCACCAAACGCCACGAAGCCAACGCCCTCATCGGTGAAGCTCACTGCCTCCACCACGCGGGCGACACCCTCCAAGCCATCTCACGCCTCCACGAAGCACTGACCGTCCAACGTGCGATGAACACCCCGCAGGCAGCCCGGACCACCCGCCTCCTCGCCACCCTCGACCCCGAACGGCCACGCCCCTGACGGCTGTGCCCAGCCGAGTCAACGGCGCGTGGGAGAGTTGCTGTCATGGCAGTCGGGAGGACGCCGGGACGCGAGGTCGCACTCGAGACGGGTCGCCTGCTGCTCAGGCCGTGGCGGGTGGCCGAGGCTGTCGTCCTGCGTGAGCTGTGGACCGAACGTGATCCACGAGTGCCGCCGCACCGCCGGATCGATGCCGAGGGGCACCCCACGGTCGAGGAGCTCGAAGACTCGATCCGGACCGACCTGTCGTCGTCCCGGCTACTGGCGGTCGAGCGGAAGGCCACTCGTGACGTCGTCGGCTACTGCGGGTTGGTCGGCGGTCGAGGTTCGGAGGGGGAACCGGAACTCGCGTTCGAGCTGCTGCGCCGGGTCTGGCGTCAGGGATACGCGACCGAAGCCTCGGCGGCGGTCCTGGACTGGGCGAGATCGTCCGGGTACGAACGTCTGTGGGCCACGGTCTGGGACTGGAACACCGCTTCTCGCCGTGTGCTGGCCAAACTCGGGTTCACCGAGACCGGGCGGAAGGAGGTGGACGCGGTCCACGGGACCACCCTGTTCACCACGAAACGGCTCTGACCCGGTCGGGCCTGAGGGCGGCTCCGCTGTCGAGCCGGCTCCTGACGCCAGGGGCTGTAGAACGAGCGATGGGCAGCCTCGACCGCGCCCGTGTCGCGCAGGGCCGGGGTCGAGCCGGCCCGCTCACCACCCGTTCCACCTCGACCACCTGCACAGACGCTCACGCGGGAGGACCTGGAAACCATGACCACGCCGATGTCCGACGACCACCCGCTCGGCCCACCACCGGACGAGCGTTCGTGGGTTCGGGTGGCCGCAGACCTGGCCACCGGTTTCGCCGCGACCACCGACCAGTTCGACCGGACCGCGCAACTGCCGGTCGCGAACCTGCGGGCACTGCACGGCAGTGGCCTCGACCAGGCCACCCTGCCGCGGGAGTGGGGCGGGCAGTCGCTGAGCTACCGCACCGTCGGCGCGGTCCTGCGGGTCCTCAGCGCCGCGGACCCGTCCACCGCCTGCCTGTGGCTGATGCACATCGGCGCCGCCGAAGGCCTCGTGCGCCACTCCACCCCCGACGTGGCCCGCTACTACGCCGACGAGCTCATCGCGGGACGCCGTTTCGCCAACGCCCTGTCCGAACCCTCGGGCGGCAACCAGTTCCTCTCGCCCCAGCAGGTCGCCGAACCCGTCGACGGCGGGTACCGGCTCACCGGCGCGAAGCGGTTCGTGTCCGGCTGCGAGATCGCCGACCACTTCCTCATCAACGCACTCGTGGACGGCCAACCCACCCTGTTCGGGCTCGAACCGGACCCCACCGTGACCTTCGAACCACAGGACACCCTGGGACTGCGCGCCACCCGCAGCCACCTGATCGGTCTCAACGGCACCGTGCTCCGCTCCGACCGACGCTGCCCGCCGTCCTCGCGGCCCGGGCCCAACCACATCGCCGCCGGCCTGGCCTGGCTCTCACTCGGCATCGCCGACACCGCGCTGGACACGCTCATCCGCTACGCGCGCACACGAACGCTGCCCTCCACCGGCCAACCCCTGGCGGCCGAACAGCACCTCCAGTTCGACGTCGCCAACGCCGTGCTCCAACTCGAAGCGGCCGCACTGGTCGCCCACAACAACGCCTGGCTCGCCGACCGGAACTCCCCCGACTTCCTGCCCACCGCGATGCGCGCGAAACCGACGGCCAACCGCGTCGCCCGCGACATCGCGCAGCTGTGCCTGCAAGTCGGCGGCGGATCCGGCTTCGTCGCCACCTCCCCGATCCAACGGATCTTCCGCGACGCGCAGACCGGCTGGCTGATGGCCCACTCGGTGGAGTTCTGCCTCAACCACATCGGAGCCGCCGCCATGCTCGCGGCTCCCGAACGGCCCGACAACCCCGATTAGCCCTTCCGAACCGGGTCTGCCGGACGGGTGGCCGAACGCCGTTCCCAGCAGATGAGCGCCCACCCGGATGATCACGGCGAGAAGGTACGGTCCGTCGCGAAAGCCCTGATACGGCCATCGGGGACGGTTGTCTGCTCGATGAGCAGGGAGGGAGAC
Organism: Actinosynnema sp. NPDC050801; assembly: GCF_040673975.1. Taxonomy (NCBI): domain Bacteria; kingdom Bacillati; phylum Actinomycetota; class Actinomycetes; order Pseudonocardiales; family Pseudonocardiaceae; genus Actinosynnema; species Actinosynnema sp. NPDC050801. The sequence goes on from NZ_JBFAQZ010000009.1 coordinate 32,602, forward strand.
GAGCCGTGCGCCGTCCTGTGTTCGGCACCGCTGTTGCCGCGATCGCGCTCACCAGTCTCATGGTGTCGAGTGCCTGCGCGAAGGACCCCGGTGGCGGGACCACCGGCTCGACCGACGTCGCCGGTGCCGCCTGCGAGTTCGCGACGCCGCCCAGCCCGCCCGCCACCTCGGACACCAGTGCCGCCGTCGGCGAGGCCGAGGACCGGAAGGTCGACGGAAGTGCGCTGAAGATCGGTTTGGCCTACGACATCGGTGGTCGTGGCGACGCGTCGTTCAACGACCTCGCCGCGGCCGGGTTCGACCGGGCGATCAAGGACCTGGGCATCGAGCGGGGAAACACCCGCGAGCTCTCCGCCGCCCCGAACGAGGACGAGTCGGTGAAGCAGTCCCGCCTGCGCCAACTCGCGCGCGAGGGCTTCAACCCGATCGTCGGCGTCGGCTTCGCCTACACCGAGGCGTTGAAGGTCGTCGCGCCGGAGTTCCCGGACGTCCGGTTCGGTCTGGTGGACTCCGCCGTGGAGGGCGCGGCCAACGTCACCCCGCTGGTCTTCGCCGAGCAGGAGGGGGCGTTCCTGGCCGGCGTCGTGGCCGCGTACCAGAGCAAGAAGTGCCACATCGGCTTCATCGGCGGCGTCGACATCCCGCTGATCCGGAAGTTCGAGGCGGGCTACGTGCAGGGTGCGAAGGCCGCCGCGCCGAAGATCGTGGTCGAGACGAAGTACATCACGCCGGCCACCGACTTCACCGGCTTCCAGGACCCGGCGAAGGGCTCGGAGACCGCGAAGGGGCTCATCGACAAGGGCGCGGACGTCCTCTACCCCGCCGCCGGCGCGTCCGGCATCGGCGTCTTCGCCGCGGTGAAGCAGGCTGGTGTGCTGGCGATCGGGTGTGACGCCGACCAGTACAACCAGCCGGCGCTCGCGGACAACAGGGACGTCATCGCCGCGTCGAGCCTCAAGCGCGTCGACGTGGCCGTCTACGACTTCTTCGAGGCCGCCGCGAGGGATGACCTGGCCTCGCTGCCGGACGTCTTCGACCTCAAGGTGGACGGTGTCGGTTACGCCACGTCGGGCGGCCGGATCGACGCGGAGCTGCAAGGGATCCTCGAAGGGTTCAAGGCCCAGATCATCGAGGGCAGGATCAAGGTCGCGGACAAGCCGTAGGCCCTCGGTTCACGGCCACCCGACCCCTGCGGACGCCGGTCCCCGGCGGGCAGGTGTCGGGTGTTCGCCTGACAGTGCGGCGGCGTCGGCGTTCCTAGGATCCAGGGCGAGGTTCAAGGAGTCGCCTTCGCTGACGGGCACGGACTGGAGGGAACGTTTCGGATGAGGCTGTGGAACCGATCGGTGGTGGTGGGGGTCATGACCGCGGCGATGGCGTTCGGTGCTGTGGCACCGGCGCTGGCGCTGGACGACAACCGCGAGGTGTCGGCTGGTCGTGGCACGGACGTCGTGGCGGGCTCGGCGGCGAACGCGGGTGCCGGCTCCGCGGAGGGCGCCGAAGTGGGTACTCAGGGCCGGAAGTGGGGTTTCCCCTGGTGGTGACGGCCGCGACCTCGTGAGCCCCGGGACGGCGTCCGGTGGTGAGGTCTCACTCGGTCGCCCGGGCGGCGCGCGCATCGGCGTTCTCGCCCAGGCGGTCGAGGATGCCCGCCTCCGCCGAGTGGTTGCCGATCTGCCGGACGAGGTCCAGTGCCTCGTTGTAGTACCGGTCGGCCTGCTCGTGCCGCCCCGCTCGCGCGTGCAGGGTGCCGATCTCGCGCAGTGCCTCGCTCTGCCAGCGCCGGTCGCCGTTGCGCTGGAAGAAGGCCAGTGCCCGGTCGAGGTACCCCGCGGCCCGTCGCTCGTCGCCGAGTCGCGTGTGGACGCTGCCGAGGTTGGCCAGCGCGACCGCTTCGCCCTCGCGGTTGCCGATCTCCCGGTACAGCTCCAACGCGCGTTCGAGGTAGGTCTTCGCCAGGTCGGGAAAGCCGGTGCCGGCGTACATGTCACCGATGTTCAGCCGGGCGCGGGCTTCGATGTTGCGGTTGCCGACGTCGTGGGCGAGCCGCAGCGCCTGGTGGAGGTACCGGCTCGACGCCTCGTCGTCCCCGAGTAACGAGTGGCCGTTGCCGAGGGTCATGAGCACTTGCATCTCGCCGGTGGGGTCGTTGGTCCCCGCGCAGATGGTCAGCGCGCGTTCGCAGTGGTTGATCGCCTCGTCGTGCCGCCCCAGCTGGAACACGGTCGTGGCCAGGTCGTTGAGGACGGTCACGGTGAGCAGCGGGTTCGCGGAGTGGTCGAACAGTTCGAGAGCACGTTCGAACTGTTGCGCCGCGTAGGGGAGGTCGCCCAGGTACCACTGGGTGCGGCCGAGGTTGCGGGTGGCGCCCGCCTCGGCGACGGGGTCGGCCGTGGCACGTGCGGCGGCGACGGCGTCGGTGTGCAGTGCCTCGGCCTCCCGGTGCCGTCCCTGTTGTTCGAGGTACCGCCAGAGGATCAGGGACAGGTCGCAGGTGTGGGCCGGCCAGCCCTCCTGGGTTGCGGCGGAGAGCAGGTTCGGGGTCTCCCGGTCGAGCCAGGCGCGGGCCGCCGCGACGTCGTGCCCGAACGGCAGGTGACCGGCGCGGGGACGCTCGACACGTGGTCTGCGGTCCCGCTCGTGCGGGTCCAGCAGGTTCACCGCCTCCGCGGCGGCGTGGCGGAAGTGGTCGAACAGGCCGGTGAGCGCCTCGTACCGCGCGGCCGCGGGTTCGTCGTCCTCGGCACACGCGCGGGCGTGGGCGCGGAGCAGGTCGTGGAACGTGTAGCGACCGGGGCCGGACTGCTGGAGCAGGTACTCGTCGGCGAGCTGCTCCAGCACGGCGTCGGCGACGTCGACGTCGAGGCCCGCCAGCGCGGCGGCCGCGTGCGAGTCGATCTCGACACCGGGGTGCAGTCCGAGCAGCCGGAACACCCGTCGCTGGTCCGGGGTCAGCGCCCGGTACGACAGCGTGAACGCGGTCGTCACCGCGTGGTCGGCGGCCGCCGTGAGCGCGGCGAGCCTGCGCTTCTCCCTGGTCATCCGCTCGACGAGGGACCGGATGGTCCACTGTGGACGACGTTGGAGGTGGGCCGAGACGATGCGGATCGCGAGCGGCAGGTGCCCGCACAACCCGACCAGGTCCGTGACGGCCCCCGGTTCGTCGGCGACCCGCGCCGCGCCCACGATGGCGACGACCAGGGCCACCGCCTCCCGCTCCGGCAGCACGCCCAGCTCCACCGGAACGGTCCCGTCGAGGTTGGTCAACCTGCGGCGGCTGGTGACGAGCACCAGGCAGCCGGGGCCACCGGGGATCAGCGGTGCGACCTGCTTGACGTCGGCGGCGTTGTCGAGGACCAGGAGCAGCCGCCTGCCCGCGACCTCGGTCCGCCACATCGCGACCCGCTCGTCCACGGAGGACGGTATCCGGTCGCGGGGCACGCCCACCGTGCTCAGCAGCACCGCCAGGGCGTCCTCGGGGCTGGTCGGGACCCGGTCGGGGGTGAAGCCGTGCAGGTCGACGAAGAGCTGGCCGTCGGGGAACCGGTCCGCGAGCGCGTGCGCGGCGTGCACCGCCAGCGCGGTCTTGCCCACGCCGGCCATGCCCTCGACCGTCGAGATCACCACCGTCCGCGCCGCCGCGCCCATGGCGACCAGCCGTTCCAGCTCGGCGGGTCGGCCGGTGAAGTCCGGCACGTCGTACGGCAACGTCCTGGGCACCGTGCGGCCACGCGTGGGCGGCACCTCGATGGGGTGGAGCCCTGGTGCCGCGCGCGGTGCGGCCGGCTCCGGGTCGTCCCGCAGGATGGCGGCCTCCAGCTCCCGCAGCTCGGCGGGCGGGTCGAGGCCGAGTTCGTCGGCGAGGTACCGCTTGGCCCGTCGGTAGCAGGTCAACGCGTCGGCGGAGCGGCCGGCTCCGTGCAGGGCGCGCATCAGCTGGCCGACGACCCGCGTCCGCCCGGGGTGTTCGCCGACGAGGTCGGTGAGCTCGCCGACGAGCTCGCCGTGCCGGCCCAGGGACAGGTCGAGCTCCAGCCGTTCCTCCAGCGCGAGGAGCCGTCGCTCGTCCAGCCCTGTCGCCGTGTCACGCACCAGCCTGGCGCGCAGGCCGGCCAGCACGGGCCCGCGCCACAGGCCCAGGGCCGCGCGCAGCACCGCGCTCGCCTGATCCGGATCGCCCTCTTCGGCGCGGGCCCGGGCCGTGCGCACGCCGTCCTCGAACCGGTCCACGTCCACGACGTGCCCGTCGGTGTCGAGCCGGTAGCCGGCGTCCTCGGTGACCACGATCCGGCCCGGTGCGTCACCGAGCGCCTTGCGCAGCGCCCACACGCCGTTGCGGACCTGGTCCCGGGCCGACGGCGGCGGGTCGGTGTCCCACACCGCGTCCACCAGCCGTTCCAGCGGGACCACCCGGCCGCGGTGCAGCAGCAGGACACCCAGCAGTGTGCGCTGTCGCAGGCCGCCCACTCGCACCGTTGTCCCGCCGTCGACGACCTCAAGCGGTCCGAGCAGACGAAACTCCATCAAGTCCCCTTCAGCCTCCGACCCCAGGGTAGTGGCGGTTCATGATCATCCGATATCCGTTGGAGAGGTCGACCGGACAGGCTCACCACCAGTGCGTGTGACGGTGAGGGGGACCTGTGACGACGGCGGTGATCGTGGACGACCACGCGGCGATCGTCGCGGGCGTCGGGCAGTGGTGTGCGCAGGCGGATCCACCGATCGAGCTGCTCGACACGGGCGGCAGCCTCGCCGGTGCGTGGACCGGCCCGGGCGCGGCGGCCGACGTCGTGATCCTCGACGTCGAGCTCTCCCGCAGCCAGGGCGCCACCGCGCTGCGGCGGCTCGTCGAGGCCGGCAGGCGGGTTGTCGTGTACGCCCAGCACCCGGATCGGGGCGCCGCGGTGCGGTGCCTGGCCCTCGGCGCGCACGGGTGCGTGCCGAAGTACGAGGGCGCCGACCGCCTCGTGCCCGCGATCCGCGCGGCCGCCGCGGGCCGGACCTACCTGAGCCCGGAGCTGAGCGGCGCGGTCCTGGCGGACTCCGCCACGCGGCCGAAGCTCACGCCCCGTGAGCTGCAGGTGCTGCGCGCCTGGTTCGCCGCACCGTCCAAGCAGCTCGTCGCCGACGAGCTCTACCTCAGCGTGAAGACCGTGGACACCTACATCCAGCGGGTCCGGACGAAGTACGCGAACGCGGGCCGCCACGCGCCCACCAAGAGCGACCTGGTGACACGGCTGCTCGACGACGGCTTCATCTCCATCGGGGAACTCACCGCTTGAGGGGCGCGCGACGGCACACGGCGGTGGACCCGGTCGGGTCGGCCGCCCTCAGTCCCACCAGAACGTCCACGAGTGGTCGTCGACGAGGCGTTCGGCGTAGGCGGCCAGCGTGCAGGGGTCCTGCCCCTGCCAGATGTTGTCCGGGCAGAAGGCGAAGTGCTCGGCGGCGACGGCCAGTGCGGCCTCGCGCGTGGTGGGTGGGCCGGCGACGCTCAGCACGAGCGTGGCGGGCCCGACGCCGACGACCCGTGCGCCGAACCTGTCCTCCCAGCCGCGCAGCACGGCCGAGATCTCGGCGGTGTCACCGGTCTGGTTCGTCGCACCCGTCCAGCCGGCCCTGGTCACCGCGTCCGCGACGCGGTCGGTCGCCACCAGCCCGAGGCGGAGCGACGGGTGGCCCGCCAGGAGGTGCTCGGCGAGGCCGTCGGCGATGCGGTCCACGTCCCCGACCGAGGGCGGGGTCGTTGCCGGGCCCGGCCAGGTGGTGCCGAACGGGGCGGTGATGGCGGCGCGTTCGGCCGCGGTCAGCGTGTCGTCGGGGTCCTCGGCGGTGTGGTCGGTCCACCACCGCGCGAGCAGCACGGCCGGGTCGTGCCCGTCGGGTGAGGACATCACGTCGGGCCGCACGTCACCATTGCCCCACGGGCGGTACTGGGGATCCTCGTCGTCCGCCGCGTCCAGCAGCAACGGCCACAACCCGGACCGCTCGTGCTCAGCGCGCAGCCGCGCCCACAGACCCGCCGCCGCCGGCCCGTCACCGAGCCAGAACGCGGGACGCCCGGAACCGCCCTGCGGGGTGACCGGGCGACCGGGTGGCAGCGGGACGGACAGCGACCGGCCGGCCTCGGCGCCGTCGGCGAACAGCGCCCGGACATCGGCGGGCAGCGGCGGTTCGGAGATCACGAGGCGGATCGTAGTGCGGGAGCGGGAACGACGCGGAAGTCAGCGAACAACGGCCCGCTCCACCACCCTCTTCGCGGCACGTGCGCGTTCTGGGAGCGGTCGGCTCACGCTTGCGGATCGAGGTCGGCGTCGTGGACGAGCAGTGCGATGTGGACGCGGTTGTCGAGGTCCAGCTTGGTGAGGATGGCCGCGGCGCGATCAGCTCGGAGTCGCCGTGGAGGTCGGCGGTCATGGTCCTTCGGGTAAATCGGGAGCGGCCTGCGTGCGTGGTCGATACGATCCGCCCACCTCATGGAGTAGATCAGTGGCAGATCGCCCCGCTTCCAACGGGGAGGGCGCGGGTTCGATCCCCGCCTCCATGTCCGATCAACCGTGGAGTCCGCAGTGTCCGACCAGGTCCACACCGCTTCGTCCGGCTACGCGACCGGTCAGCTGGCGCGGGCGCTGGCCGCGGCGGTCTCCGCGGGTACCGAGGCCGACCGCGAGCGGGCGCTGCGCAAGCTGCGGCGCTGGGAGGACGTCGTCAACGGGATGGCCGACGGCACGCTCACGGTCGGCTCCCGCACCCCGGTCGCGGACACCCCGGCATGGGTGACGCTCGAGGTCGCGCACGGCGGGTTCGCGACCGGCCGGTACCTGGCCGAGGTGCAGCTGTCCGAGGACGAAACGGCCCGCGTCGCCTCCCTCCCGGACGACGTGCCCGGCAGGAACGAGCGGGAACGGCTCAACTCCTGGTACCTCGGCGACGCCGGCCAGGCCGAGCTGCTGGACGCGATCCGCAGCGGGCACTACCGGGTCGAGGTTCCGGAGGACGCGGCGCTGCCCGTCGTGGCGTTGCTGCTGGACAAGGGTTTCCCGGAGCAGGCGCTCGACCTGGTCGCCGAACTGCGCCCGCTGATGCACCGGCTGCGGCTGACGCCACGGTTCGAACCGGTCGCGCGGCCTTCGGATGCCGCCGTCCGCCTCACCTCGGTGAAGGAAGCCGCCGCGTCGCTGCGTTCCGCGCGGGTGCCGGTGCAGCTCGCCAGGATGCGCGACGCGCTGACCGTGTGGGATCCGCTGTACGACCGGTTGGTCGCGCTGTGGTGCCGCACCGTCGACGACGAGCTGCCGCACCTCGATGAGAACGGGACCGTACGCGGCGGCTGGCCGTGCCGGACGTGGCCCGCGGACTGGACGGCGGCCAGGACCGAGTGGCTCGCGGACTTCGCCGAGACGTCTCGCACCCACGCACCCTCGGGCAGGCAGACCAACCCGAAGAGCAACTTCGCGAGACTGCGCAGCGCACTGGAGTCCTGCCCGGACGGCAGCGACGCGCTCACCGCGCGGGAGGTCGGCTGGATCCGCCGCGTCATCGCGAGCACGGTGACCCACCGGGGCGCTCCGGGAACCGGACAACGCAACGCGTGGCGCACCGCCCGGGTGGCCACCGTCGCGGCGCCGACGCACGCCGCACTCGCCGGCGTGCTCGCGGGCAGGCTGGACCGGTACCCGGCGGACGGAGGCCTGCCGTCGCTCGACGTCGCGGCGGCCGAGGTGTCCGAAGCCGAGGCGACCGACGAAATCCCCTGCGGCACGACGATGCCGGACCACCTGGTGCACAAGGCGGCGCGGTCGCTCGAAGCACCGGTGGACGAGCTGGTGCGCCTCGGCGTCATCACGTCGGGGGAGACGCTGGCGATCGTGCTGCCGCAACTCACCTCACGGCTGCTGAGCGCGGCGATCGACGACCCGGTCGTGGCGGGGCTGCACGAGCAGACCTACACGGCGTTCCGGCGTCGTCGCGGCCTGCTGCTGCTCAACCTCGAACACCAGGTGCGGTTCACCGAGCTGCCCTGGGTGGCCGCGCTCGCCCCCTGCCGCTCGCCCAAGCCGGACAACGCCGCGGCCGCACATCGCGCCCTGCGGCAGACCACGATGCTGGCGCTCACCGCGTTCCCGCACGCACTGCTGCCGAACCCGCTGGTGACCGAGCTGAGGACGCTGGCGAAGCAGGCGGGGCTGGAACTGCCGCTCGTGGAGGAAGTGGCCGCGGACATCTTCATGGGCACGTTCACCACCAAATGGCGCGATGCCGGCGCGGTGGCGAGCCGCCTGCTGGCCGGCACGCTCTACGCGAACTACTACGACCTGCCGACAGACTGGCCCAAGCCCCCGCGCAAGGGGAGGTTGCGTTGGGGCAAGCACACCGCCGAGGACTTCTCGGCGCTGTGCCGGGAGCGGGCGGGCACCTCCGGCGGCTCCACCGCGGCGAACGGCATGGTGCTGGAGCAGAGCCAGATCCTGACCACGCACAACCTCGCCGTGCTGGTCGACGGCCTGGACCTGACCGACGAGCTGCGCGAACGCGCGCCGGAACTCGCGTGGCAGGCGTTCGGCTGGATCGTCCGCAGGCTGACCCAGCGCGCGGCCCACCGGCACGCGGCGCTGATCCAGGTGAAGAACGCGGCGTACGCGTGGCGACAAGCCCTGTTCCTGCTCGCCTTCTGCGAGCCCGCCGTGCAGCTCGCCCACGCGGAAAGGCTGGCGGGCGAGGCGCGCGGCACCGCACTCGAACCGGCGGTCGAAGGTCTGCTGCACGTGCTCCACGGCGGCCGTTTCACGCCAACCGGAACCGTGCAGCACGGCACGGCCGTGCGGTTCCTCGGCTGGACCGAGAACAAACACCCGCTGCTGACCCCCTCCGGCCGCAGCTGACCCGGATCTGCAGCAGACCGGGGGCAGCCGCACCGGCCACCGAGAGCCGACAACGCGGCACCAGGGCCGTCGAGAGGGTCCTGTACACGCGGAACCGTTCGCGAACGTTCGCGTTGCTTGAGCATTCACGTCAGGTGAGTGCTCGCTCGGCGGAATGAGCGGATCTTCGCCTGATCTCGAATTGGTGGTTTCCGCAGTTGTGCGTTGTGCTCGGTTGGTGGGTCGGTTGTGGTGGCGGGCGGGTGTGGTTGTCGAGGGGTTCGGGGTGGGTGTTGGCTGGTTCTGACGCTGCTGGTAGGCCGGGCTCGGTGACCCAGGAGGGCACGGCCTCGGGCGGGTCGGTGCTCAACCAGGCGGGGCGGGACGTCAATGTCAGTGTCCAGGCGCCGTTGGTGGTGCCGCGGATGGAGTCGGTTGCCGCGGTTCCGGGTGTTGGTCGTGTTCCGGTGGGTTCGGGTGTGTTCGTGGGCCGGTTGGGTGAGTTGGCGCGGTTGGAGGCCGCCGTCGCTGGGTCGGGCGGTCGTGCGGTGGTGGTGGCGGTGCACGGTCTGGGCGGGGTGGGTAAGAGCACTCTGGCCGCGCGGTTCGCCGAGGTGCACGCCGGGCGGTTTTCGCCGGTGTGGTGGGTGACGGCGGATTCGTCGGCGGCGGTCGAGACCGGGTTGGCGGAGCTTGCTGTCGCGGTGGCGCCGGAGGCGGCGGTGTTGCCGTCTGAGCAGCGCGTGGAGCTGGGTGTGCGGTGGTTGGCGACCCACGAGGGCTGGTTGCTGGTGCTGGACAATGTGACCGCCCCGCGGGACGTGGAGGGCCTGTTGGGCCGGGTGCGGACGGGGACGGTGGTGGTCACCAGCCGTCGGGGTTCGGGGTGGCGGGGGATGGAGACCGTGCCCCTGGACGTGCTGCCGGAGCGGGAAGCGGTGGAGTTGCTGGTCCGGGTCGTGCGGTCGGAGTGGTCTGACGCCGACCTGGACGGAGCCGATCGGTTATGCGCGGAGTTGGGCCGGCTGCCGTTGGCGGTGGAGCAGGCGGCCGCCTACCTGGCCCAGACCCGCATCACCCCCACCGCCTACCTGGAGCGGCTGCGGGAGCATCCGGTCAGGATGTTCACCGCGACGGCCGAGGGCGGTGACGCGCAGCGCACGATGGCACGGGTCTGGCACGTCACCCTCGACCACCTCGCCGACACCCCCACCGCCGGGCAGGTGCTGCGACAGCTGGCCTGGTACGCACCCGACGGCATCCCCCGCACCCTGGTGGGTGCGGGCGGGATCGTCGGGGAGCCGGAGCTGTCGGAGGCACTGGGCAGGCTGGCCGCTTACAACATGATCACCCTCACCACGGACACGGTGTCCGTGCACCGTCTGGTCCAAGCGGTCACCCGGACCCCCGACCCCACCGACCCCCACCGGCAGCCCGCGGACATCGCCGCCGCCCGTGACGCCGCTACCGCCGCTCTCACCACCGCTCTCGCCGGACAACCGCACGATCCCGCCGCCTGGCCCACCTACCGGACGGTCCTGCCCCACGCACGAACCCTGTTCGACCACACCACACCCGACACCGACACCACCCACACCAGCTGGCTCCTCAACGAACTGGGCCGCTACCACAAGGGCCAAGGCGACGTCAGCACCGCCATCGCCCACCACAGCCGCGCCACCGACAGCCTCCACCGCCTCCACGGCCCCGACCACCCCGACACACTGACCTCACGCAACAACCTGGCCGCCGCCTACGACTCGGCGGGCGACCTGAGTCGGGCGATCCCACTGTTCGAAGCCACTCTCACGGACAGCGAGCGTGTGCTGGGTCCCGACCACCCGGAGACGCTGCTCTCGCGCAACAACCTGGCCGCGGCCTACGACTCGGCGGGCGACCTGGACCGGGCGATCCCGCTGTACGAAGCCACCCTCACCGACCGCCAACGAGTACTGGGTCCCGACCACCCGAGCACACTGACCTCGCGCAGCAACCTGGCCACCGCCTACGACTCGGCGGGCGACCTGGACCGGGCGATCCCGCTGTACGAAGCCATCCTCACCGACCGCCAACGAGTGTTGGGTCCCGCCCACCCCGACACGCTGCTCTCGCGCAACAACCTCGCCTTCGCCTACAAGTCGGCGGGTGATCTGGGTCGGGCAATCCCGCTGTACGAAACCACCCTCACCAAACTCGAGCGAGTGCTGGGCCCCGACCACCCGCACACGCTCGTCTCGCGCAACAACCTTGCCGACGCCCACCAGTCGGCGGGTGATCTGG
>NZ_JBFAQZ010000009.1:43840-320963 GCF_040673975.1 Actinosynnema sp. NPDC050801
GGATCGGGCAATCACACTGTACGAAGCCACCCTCACCGACCGCCAACGAGTGTTGGGTCCCGCCCACCCCGACACGCTCGTCTCGCGCAACAACCTGGCCGGCGCCCACCAGTCGGCGGGTGATCTGGATCGGGCAATCACACTGTACGAAGCCACCCTCACCGACCGCCAACGAGTGTTGGGTCCCGCCCACCCCGACACGCTCGTCTCGCGCAACAACCTCGCCTCCGCCTACCAGTCGGCGGGTGAACCGGGTCGGGCGATCACACTGTTCGAGGCCACCCTCACCGACGCCGAGCGGGTGTTGGGTCCCGACCACCCCACAACCAGCATGATCCGGTCGAACCTCAACGAAGCAAGATCAAGTGGCGATCCGCTGCTTCCGAACCGTGCGGGTCGTAGTGGAACAGGAGCGCGGCCGGGCCCGGGAGCCGGTCCAGGGCAGACCTAGGACTGCTTGGGCGAAGCGAACCAAGCGTCCCGGCTCGCCTCCTGCTCGGCGATGGTGCCGAGCAGGTCCACCGGGGCGTCGTCCAGAGTCGGCACCAGGTCGGACAGCTCGGCGTTGCGGCCCGGCCGCATCACGTACGCCTTCTGCCCGCCGCCCATGTCCCGGGCCATCCCACTGGGCCACACGTCACGCCGCGCGCCCTGCACCGCCACCGCCACCCCGAGCGGCTCCACCTGCCGCCGCAGCCGGGTCAACGCCTCGAACAGGTCCGGGCCGGTGGCGGTGAACAAGTCCTTGCGCAGCTCCAACTCGATCCGGTATCGGGGCCACGGCCCCTCGTATCCGTCCAGCCAGGCCCGCAACGGAGCCCGGCCCTCCTGGCCGTCGCGCACGACCAGGACCTCGCGGTCCGCCAACACCCTCGGGTACCCGTCAGCCACCCGGTGATCCAACCAGACGAAGGCGCACTTGTGCGGTGGTCCGGTAGCCGCACCAACTCCCGGGCGATGCGCTCGGTGAACAGCGCGGCGGGCGGGACTTCCCTCGATGTCGTAGATGACCGGCGGGCTCCAGCCTCCGGTCACCACCGGGTGCCGGGAGAACCCGGCGCACCCGGTCCCCTGAACCTCCACCACCGCCGCCAATCACACCGCGGCATGTCGGCGCCTCCGTCGGACGGGTGGCGAGTCGGCAGAAGTGAGTGTTGCTCAGCACCCCGACAGCGGCAGAAGGGTGCCTCGGCGGGGTGACGGTCGGCCATTGCCGGCCGGGAGAAGTCGGTCGTCCGGCCCTGACCTCGCGGTCGTGCATCGGACGGTGCTGGTCACCCGGTGGCGCTCAGCCTGAGGTCCGGGCCTTGGTCGTGTCCGTCGGTGGTTGCGACGCCGAGTCCCGCGTCCTCGGGCGTGTACGTGTCCCTGAACCCGAAGGCGCGGGGTGACGGGCCGTGGGCGCGCAAGTGTTGCAGCCGCTCGACCGCCTCCTCGACGGTGGGCACGTGGCCGGCCGGGATCCACCACATCACCTGGAACGCCGTCTTCGGCAGCTCGAACCACTCGGCGCGGCGCCGGAGCACGTCCAGGTGACCGCTGCGGTAGACGTAGTCCCACAGGCTGTCGCGACTCTCCCAGACCGACATGTTCACGATGACGTCCGCGCCGAGGGTGGTCCGGATCGCGGTGGCGTCGTTGCTCTCGTCGCCGACCAGTCGCCACACGAACCCGGGCGACCGGTCGGCGACGTCGTTCAAGGTGTCCAGCATCGACGTGAAGCCGTGCGTGCGCGGATCGTCCAGCGGGTGCCTCAGGGTGCCCACGTTGAGCTGGGCGAGGTGGTGTCCGGCCATACCACTCACCTCACCACCCCCCACCCTTCTATGTCAATCGACATTATTTTTAGAAGTCTCGACGGTGACGCAGCACGTCCCGGGTTGCGGATCCATGCGGGCCCGCAGCCCTTCGATGTCCTCGACCAGACCTTCCACCAGCGCCAGGTTCATGCCGCAGATCAGCGCGGGATGCCGCTCCGAGAGGGCGTGGAACGGGCAGTTGACCAGGCGGAGGACGGCGCCGTCCGCGTCCGTGCGCGGCTCGTAGCCGCGCACGGACAGCACGGCCCGCACCGCGTCGAGGTCCTCGATCGGTCCGGCGGCGGCCCGCGCGGCCCGTCCTTCCCGCACGGCGGCGGCCCGCAGCTCGACATCCAGCCGGGCGCCGTCCGCCACCGCGGCCAGCAGGTCGGCGGCGGTGCGGTAGTCCCGGGCCGGGACCGAGACGTGGTGTTCGACGCCGGACCGGCGGTAGAGCTTGGCCGGCCGCCCGGCACCCGGGCCCGAACGCCCGGTGAGTCGACGGCTCTCGGTGACGAGCAGCCCGGCGTCGACGAGCTTGTCGAGGTGGAACGCGGCGAGCGTGCGACCGACCCCGACACCCTCGGCCGCCTCGTTCCGGCTCACCTCGTGGTCCTGGGCGACCACGTACTCGTACAGCTGCCGCCGGACGGGGTCCTGCAGCACGACGATCGCCTCGATGTCCTCCATCCCACCATGCTAGGAACAACGCAGGCTTCCGCTGGAAACACGACCACCAAGGCCGGGCACCGGATGGTCGACGATCTCGTCAACCAACCGTGTTCGGATCCACTTCGACCCGCCGCTGTCCCACACCACGCCCGTCCTCCTGTCGGTCACGCGACACATCCGCCCGTCGGCGTGGGAGTGCGTTGCCCGCCGCACCACACCGGGCGGGGACGGGCCTGGTGCCGACGACTCGGGTCGGCGTCCGCTCGCCGTCGAACGAGCGCCTGGTCGTCCGGAGAGCCGGCAGGCTGTGTTCCGTGAACCCGATTGTTGCGCAGGTGTTGACCATCGTCGGTGTCCTGCTCGGCTCAGCCGCCACGTTCGTCGTCACCTCCACCACCGAGCGGACCCGTTGGCGACGAGCGCAGTCCGCCCGCTGGGACGACAAACGCCTCCTCGCGTATTCGGAGTACGCCAACGCGGTCAAGCACATGGTCCGGCTGTGCCGCAGGATCGCGGAGACCAAGGGGCTGCTGTCCACGGGTCAGCCCATCGACCTCGACTCCGCGTTCACGGACCTCGCGGAGGCGGAGACCGAACGAGCCGCGCGGTGGGAGACCGTCCTGCTCCTCGGCGAGCCGACGACGATCGACGCCGCACGAACGTGGAGTGAGCAGGTGTGGCGACTGGAGCACATCCTGCGCGAGGACGACCCCGACTCGTCCTCATTCACCGACGCCTACCGAAGTGCCATGCGACTGCGCAACGAGTTCTACGCCCGTGCCCGCGCAGACCTCGACATCACCAGCGGCCCACTGCCCGAACTCACGTGGAAGTCGCTCGAACCCCCACCACCACCGCCCGACCGCCCCGCTGCGCCTTGACGCCCGATCAGCGGCATGCCACGCCGTCGCGGTCGCGCTGTGCCCGGCTGCCCGCGCTGCGGTCGTCGAAACACGCTCGACGTGGGGTCGGCGCGACGGCTTCGGCGATGTCGTCGTTGACATCACCGGCTCGGTGTGGGGGCTGTCGAGCGTTCGGTGGCGGCGATGTAGTCGGCGAGGGCTTCGCGGGACCGGGTGAGTGCGGTGAGCCGGTCGTCCAGCGCCTGAAGGCGGGCGCGGAGGCCGTCGAGGAGTTCCGGACAGGGCGCCAGGGTGGGGACCGGGCCTGTGGTGCACGGGAGCATATAGGCGATTTCCTCGGTCGAGAGGCCCGCGCCGAGCAGTTTCGTGATCTGGTTGACCGTCAGGACCGCGTCCTCGGTGTACTCGCGGTAGCCGCCCGTGCTCCGGTCGGGTTCGAGCAGGCCTTGTGCTTCGTAGTAGCGGAGTTGGTGGGTGCGGACGCCGGTGCGGCGGCTCAGTTCCCCGATCAGCATTCCGGCTCGCCCTTGACCTTCATACCGGTGTGAACGTTCAGGATCCCGGTATCGGTTCCGCGTGGGTCGAGGGAGACGACGATGGGTGTGGAGAAGTCGGTGGCGGTGGTCGGGCTGGGTTCGATGGGGCAGGCGTTGGCGGGGGCGTTCGTGCGGGCCGGGTGTCCTACGACGGTGTGGAACCGGACTGCCGGGAAAGCCGGGCGGTTGGTCGCCGAGGGGGCCGCGGTCGTCGATTCGGTCGAGGCGGCCGTGGCGGCCGGGTCGGTGGTGGTGGTCTGCGTCGCCGATCACGACGTGGTGAGGGGGTTGCTGCGGTCGGTGGGCGGTGGGCTTGAGGGCAAGCTGCTGGTGAACCTGACCTCGGCCACATCGGTGGAGATGCGGGAGATCGCCGGGCTGGAAGGGGTGGACGACTACCTCGCGGGCGCTCATGGGGATGCCGCAGGACATCGGCGCCGAGGCGTTGGTCCTGTACAGCGGGCCGCGTTCGGCGTTCGAGGCGCACGAGGAGGTTCTGCGCGTCCTGGGCGAGCCGGTGTACCTCGGGGCCGACCACGGGCTGTCGACGTTGTACGCCGGAGCCGGGGTCAGCCTGATGTGGAGCGTGCTCAACGGCTTCCTGCACGGCGCGGCCCTGTTGGGGGCGGCGGGCGTGCGGGCTTCGGCCTTCGTCCCGTTCGCGCGGCGCAACATCACGACGGCGGCCGGCTGGTTGGCCGGGTATGCGGAACAGGTCGACGAAGGGGCGTACCCGGGGGCGGACGCGACGATCGACTCACACCTGGCTGCGATGGGGTACCTGGTCCGGGAGAGCGAGGCGGGCGGGGTGAACGCCGAGTTGCCGAGGTTCATCGCGGGGTTGGCCGGACGAGCCGTCGCCGACGGCCGCGGCGGGGACGGGTACGCCGCGATGATCGAGCTGTTCCGCACGCCCTGAGGACCGTTCCGCATGTCGCAGAAGCGGACGTCGGCTAGGGCTCGATCGGGGGAATGAGGGCGCGTCCGCTGCGTGTCGGTCCGGGAGGTGATCGGATCGGTTCGCTGCGGTCGGGCGCGGTCGGGGTGGGGGCGGGCAGGGTTGGTGGTGGAAGGAGGCCTCATGATCTCGGCACTCAACCGGCTCGTCGACCTCGTCGAGGGGCACTTGGGCGAGGAGTACGACGTCGACGCGTTGGCCAGGGAGGTCGGCACGACCGGGTACCACCTGCGCCGGATGTTCTCGTCGTTGGCGGGCATGCCGCTGTCGGAGTACGTGCGGCGGCGGCGCATGACCGTCGCCGCGGCGGACGTCGTCAGGGGCGAGGACGACCTGCTGGGCATCGCCGTCCGGCACGGGTACGGCTCGACCGAGGCGTTCGGACGCGCGTTCCGGGCCGTCCACGGCGCCAACCCGGGTGACGTCCGCCGTGACGGAGGCCCTCTTCGCACACAACCGCAGCTCAGGTTCCGCCTGACCGTCGAAGGGAGTAACCCCGTGGACACCCGCATCACCGACCGGCCCGCGTTCCGGCTCGTCGGGCACGCCACCCGCGTGCCGCTCATCCACCACGGCGTCAACCCGCACATCCAGCAGCACATCACCGCACTGCCTCAGGAGGAGCACCTCCGGCTCAAAGCCCTCGGCGACACCGAGCCGGCCGGCCTGCTCCAGGTCAGCGACGACGTCGACCCCGACGCCGCCGAGGGCAGTGAGCTGACCTACCTGCACGGCGTCGCCGTCACCCCCGACACGGCGGTCCCCGACGACCTCGACGGCATCGAGGTGCCGGCGGGCAGGTGGGCAATCTTCCGCACCGCCGGTCCGTACCCGCAGGCGTTGCAGACCACCTGGGCCGCGACCGCGACCGAGTGGTTCCCCTCCAACCCGTGGCGCCTGCGACCGGGCCCGTCGATCGTCACGGTCCTCGACCGCGCGGACGACTTCAGCACCGCGACGTGCGAGCTGTGGCTACCCGTGGAACCGGCGTGACGGACCTTCCCGCGATGGTCGACGCGGCACGCGTGCTCCGGTACGACGCAATTCGCGGTGGGTGAGAGCACCGCCGGTGGTCGGCTCATCCGTAGTTCCCCACGTTTGTGGACGGATGCTCGTTCAATGAGCGACGGAGCCTCGGGAATTCGACTGTCGAGTGATGGTGCGGTCGCTTGGCCCTGGTCACCCTGGCAACGAAAACTGCGGCTCCAACGCCCGCAACATCCACGGAGAGTGTCACGACATTTCACCTAATCGGCGCGCGGGCACGGGGTTACAGTGGCGATCCACTTGCCGTTCCGGGTTCACGGAGGCGCCTCGGATGAGTACGAATGGGATCAGGAATTCGTTGTCGGGCCTGCGGCGATCCGTCGCGGGCGTCCTCGTCGCGGTCACGGCCGCGGCCGGGCTGGTGGCCACCGCGCCCGCGGCCCAGGCGGCGGGCACCGAGTTGCTGTCGTGCGTGGGAACCGGCGCCAACACCTTCCAGCCCGGTGTGACCGCGCAGATCAGGCCCGTCACGATCACCTCCCGCGCGGACTACGGCCCGTGCGTGTCCAGCGGGTCGCCGGAGATCACCTCCGGCGGGTACGCGATCGTCGTGACCGGACTGATCTCCTGCCTGGCCGGGAGCGTCTCCATCATGGTGACCATCACCTGGAACACCGGCGAGACGAGCACCGTGGCCGCGGCGGGGGTTGTGGTGCTGCGGCCGGCCAACGAGACCGTGGTCGTGTACCAGGGCAGCGTGATCGCCGGCAGGTTCACCGGCGCCGCGGTCGTCATGACCGCGGTCGTGCTCAACACCACGCCGGAGCGGTGCTTCACGCCGGAAGGCGTCACCAGTTCCAGCGGGCCCGCCGGCATCGTCATCACGCAACTGGCCTGACGCCGGGGGGATCCGCCGGAACCCACCAGCCGCACGTGCAGGCCGGAAGCCCGGTCCCGATCTCGGGGCCGGGCTTCTCGCATGGGCCGCGCAGGGCATGGTGCTCCCGGCCAAAGAGGTGGCGTGCCCCGCCCCGGACCGGCCAGGATGCACCGGTGCAACCGCTGCCGCACGGCTACACCAATCACACCGTCGGTGACGGGACCGTGGTCCACAAGACCTATGCGGGCCCGGACGCCCGGCGCCGGCACGCGCGGGAACGGCTGATCCTCGGCCGACTCCAGGGACGAGTTCCGGTGCCACCGATCCACGGCGCCGAGGACCACGGCCTGAGGCTGGGGTTCGTCGCCGGCGCACACGGTCAGGACCTCATCGACGCGGGCCACGCCGATGCCGTGTTGAGCGCGTGCGGAGCCACGCTCCGCCGGATCCACACCCTCGACCTGAACGCCGGCACCAGGGCCGAGCGGGGGAAGGTGCTCGTCCACGGCGACTACGGCCCGAACAACGTGCTGCTCGACCCGGCCACCTTCCAGGTCACCGCCGTCCTGGACTGGGAGTTCGCCCACCTCGGCGACGCCGTCGAAGACCTCGCGTGGTGCGAGTGGATCATCCGGATGCACCACCCCCGCCACGTCGAGGGGCTGGAACGCTTCTACGCCGGCTACGGCGTCCCGGCCCCGCCCTGGCCGGTGAGGAAGGCGGTCATGCTGGCCAGGTGCCGCGAGCTGGAGGACTTCACCCGACGGTGGGCACCCGACAGCGACGGCGTTCGGCAATGGCGACGACGCTTCGCCACGACCTCGGACTGGGAGGAGTGAACCACCGTCGACGAGCCGCCCGGCGATCCGCTGCTCGGCCCGTGCCGGTGATCTCCGAGCGTCACTTCCCGGCCGTACCGGCTTTCCCGCCGATGGACTCCTGGTACACGTCCGCGTACGTGCGCGAGTCCTTGACCAGGTCGTCGCAGAAGGCGGCGACGTCGTCGCCGACGAGTTCCAGCACTCCCTTGCCGGCCGCGGCGCCCTGCTCGAAGAAGTCGACGATCCCGGGCAGCAGGGGCCCGTCGTGCAGGTCGACCGGTCCCACCTTGAAGAAGTACCTCTGCATCTCCTCGTAGACGACCCGGTAGTCCGGCGGCAGCGCCTTGACCCGTGCCACGTGCGCCCGCCACTGCTTCTTGCCCTCGATGATGTCCTGAATGCCCACTTCAGCCTCCCAGCCAGGCCAGTTTCCTCGCGACGTTCCTGTTCAACTGCTCGCGCCACCGGTCCCGATGGCTCCGAGCCCCTTCTCCGCCGGCCAGCGCCGCGCAGAAGCCCTTGATGTCGTCACCCAGCACCTCGTGGATGCCCTGCCCGTCGGCCGCCGCTTCTTCGAGCAGCCCCAGCACACCGTCGACGATCGGCATCAGGTTCCGACCGGTGAAGTCCGAGTACGGCAGCAGGTGACCCTTGACCTGGGCCCACGCCGCCCGGTAGTCGGCCGGCAACGCCTCGGCCCTGGCTTCGAACGCCTTCCACTCCCTGGTGAGGTCGCTGCCGGTGACGGTCTCCCAGAAGTTCATCTCCCACCCTCCCTGAGCTTGTCGATCCTCGATGTGACGTACTCCCACTTCGCCCAGAACGTCGCGAGCCGCTCGCGGCCGGCCTCGTTGAGCGCGTAGAACTTCCGCGGTGGGCCCAGCCCGGACGGTCGTTTCGTCACCTGGACGAGCCCGTTGCGCTCCAGTCGCAGCAGGATGGTGTAGACCGTCCCCTCGACGACCTCGGTGAAGCCGAGCTCGTTCAGCCGGCGCGTGATGGCGTACCCGTAGGTCTCCTCGCTGCCGATGATCTCGAGCACGCAGCCCTCAAGCGTGCCCTTGAGCATCTCCGTCAGGTCGTCCAACGTGGGCCCTCTTCAGTCCGCGGTACTCCGTGACACCGAGTACCACTACAACGTACCACCGAGTAGTGGACGATGCGAGCCGCTCCGCGGGCGCCGGTGTGGCGACCTCGTGTCAGGGCCGTGACTGCCCGGTGTCAGGGCGGTCGGTGAACGTGGACCCCGTCATCAGTTCACCGATCGCGGGACCGCGAGGGCCGTTCCGCGACAGCACCGGGGGTTTCGGGAATGACCAGGGACAGCAAGCCCAGCAGGTTCCGCGTGCCGCGCGTGGTCCGGCGAGTGGGGGCCGTGGCGCTGGCGGCCACGCTCCTGGCCGGGGTGACCGCGGCCGGTGGCGCCGTGCCGGAGGCCGCCGCCGCGCGGGATCGCCCGGAGCTGCGGCAGGCCGTCCAGGCGTTCGTCGACGCCGGTTTCGCCGGGGTGCAGGTGCGCGTGCACGATCAGCGGGGCGCTTGGGTCGGCAGTGCCGGGGTGCGCGAGCTGGGCAAGACGGCGAAGCCGCCGACGAACGGCCGGTTCCGGATCGGCAGCGCTACCAAGACCTTCACCGCGACCCTGCTCCTGCAGCTGGTGGCCGAGGGCAGGATCGGGTTGGACGACCCGGTGGCCGACCACCTGCCGGAGTTCGGGTTGGACCGGCGGATCACGGCGCGGATGTTGTTGCAGCACACCAGCGGGGTGTTCAACTTCACCGGTGAGTACTTCCCCGACGGGACGGTCGTGCCGGGGATCCCCTGGCAGGGCAAGGAGTGGGTGGACCTGCGGTTCCACACCTACCAGCCGGAGGAGCTCGTGCGCCTGGCGCTCGCCAGGCCGGCGCGGTTCGAGCCGGGGACGGGCTGGAACTACTCCAACACCAACTACGTGCTGGCCAGGTTGCTCGTCGAGCAGGTGACCGGCCGCTCCTACGCCGAGGAGGTGCAGCGGCGGATCCTGCGGCCGCTCGGGCTGCGCGGCACGACGGTGCCGGGCGCCTCGGCGGAGATCCCCGGGCCGCACGCCCACGGCTACCACCGGTACGAGGACGGCGGGCAGTGGAAGACGGTCGACGTCACCCGGCAGAACCCGACCTGGATCTCCAGCGCCGGTGACATGATCTCGACCACCGAGGACCTGCACGCGTTCTTCTCCGCGCTTCAGGGCGGCAGGCTCCTGCCCGCACCGCTGCTGGCCGAGATGCGCACGCCGCACCCCCGGAGCGAGGGCTTCTTCGGCCGCTACGGCCTCGGGATGTACGTACAGGACAAGGGCTTGGGCTGCGCCGGCACGCTCCTCAACCACAACGGCAGCGTCAACGGCTACGCGGCGCTGATGTACAGCACGCCCGACGGCGGCAAGACCCTGACCGCCTCGGTGACCACGGGGGACGCCGCGACCAACCCGGCGAACGAGTTCCCGACGGCACTGCGGCGACTGCTCGACGTGGTGTTCTGCGGCGAGCAGCCCGTCGGTTGACGGGACCGGGCCACCAGAGCCACCTCGGAAGCGGCTGGGTCACCCGGGAACGGGACGACTCGCCGCCGACACCAAGCGGGCTGACGACAGAATCCGGAGAGACCCGATCATGACGACCCGAACCACCGCAGGACCCGCGATCCGCGTGCAGGGCTTGGAGAAGTCGTACAAGGCGCTGAAGGTGTTGCGCGGCGTGGACTTCGAGGTGGCGCGAGGCAGCATCTTCGCCCTGCTCGGCTCGAACGGCGCGGGCAAGACCACGGCCGTGAAGATCCTGTCCACGCTGCTCAAGGCCGACGCCGGGACGATCGCCGTCAACGGCTTCGACGTCGCCACGCAGGCCGCGGACGTGCGGGAGTCCATCAGCCTCACCGGGCAGTTCGCCGCCGTGGACGAGATCCTCACCGGGCGGGAGAACCTCGTGCTGGTCGCCCGGCTGCGGCACCGCGAGAACCCCGGCAGGATCGCGGACGACCTGCTCGCCCGCTTCTCGCTGAACGAAGCGGGCACGCGCAGGGTGTCGACGTACTCGGGTGGCATGCGCCGCCGCCTCGACATCGCGATGAGCCTGGTCGGGGACCCGCCGGTCATCTTCCTGGACGAACCGACGACCGGCCTCGACCCGCAGGGGCGCATCGAGGTGTGGCAGGCCGTCAGGGAACTCGCCGCCCAGGGCACGACGGTGCTGCTGACGACGCAGTACCTGGACGAAGCCGAACAACTCGCCGACCGGATCGCGATCCTGCACGAGGGCCGGATCATCGTGAACGGCACCCTCGCCGAGCTCAAGCAGCTGCTCCCGCCCGCCGAGGTCGAGTACGTCGAGAAGCAGCCGACACTGGAGGACGTCTTCCTCGCGCTCGTCGGCGACAAGAAGTAGGGGACCACCATGGCCAAGCACTTCCTCGGTGACACGGGCGTCCTGTTGGGACGATCGCTGCGCCACATCGCCCGCAGCCCGGACACCATCATCACCACCGCGATCATGCCGATCGCCATGATGCTGATGTTCGTCTACGTCTTCGGCGGTGCGATCGACACCGGCTCGGACTCGTACGTGCGGTACATGCTGCCCGGCATCCTGCTCATCACCGTCGCCTCGGGCATCTCCTACACCGCGTTCCGGCTCTTCCTCGACCTCAAGGGCGGCATCTTCGAGCGGTTCCAGTCCATGCCGATCGCGCGGTCGTCGGTGCTGTGGGCGCACGTGGTGACCTCGCTGGTCGCCAACCTGATCTCGCTCGTGGTCGTCCTGCTCGTCGCGCTGCTGATGGGTTTCCGCACCAGCGCGGGAGTGGCCGGGTGGCTCGCGGTCGCGGGCATCCTGTTCCTGTTCACCCTGGCGTTGACGTGGCTCGCCGTCATCCCCGGCCTCACCGCGAAGTCCGTCGACGGCGCGGGCGCGTTCTCCTACCCGCTGATCTTCCTGCCGTTCCTCAGCTCCGCGTTCGTGCCCACCCACACCATGCCCGGTCCGGTGCGCGCCTTCGCCGAGCACCAGCCGGTGACCTCCATCGTCAACACCATCCGCGCCCTGTTCACCCAACAGCCGATCGGCGGGGACATCTGGACCGCCCTCGCCTGGTGCGTCGGCCTCCTCGTCGCCGCCTACGTCCTCGCCACGATCACCTACCGCCGCAGGATCTCCTAGCCGCGTCCCGGCGGCGGGTGGGTGGTCAGCCGCCGACGTGGATGCCGGGACGCCGACCCGGGTCGGGTTCGTTGGTGCGGATGATCTCGCGGACCACCGGGGCGGTGTCGCCGCGGCCCAGGAGGAGGTAGCGGAACAGGTGCCCCAGCGGGTTGCCCTCGCTCCACGCGAAGTGGCAGTGCGGCAGGACGCCCGTGGTGTCGCGCAACGTCAGCAGGATCGCGGCGATCGCGTTGGGCGCCGCGGGGCTTTCGGCTCGCAGGATCCGGTGGCCGTCGACCTCGACGCCGCGGACCTTGAGCACGTCGCTGAAGGCCGACGGGTCCACCACGTCGATCTCCAGGAACAACACGTCGGCCCGGCCGGGCACGGGGTTCGCGCCCCGCTGCTCGGCCTCCTTCTCGGCGTACTCCGCCGCGTCACCCGCCTGGCGGCGGTTGGCGATGAGGGTGAGCGCGCCGTCGTGGGCGATGGAGTCGGTGATGAACCGGCGGGCCTCGTCGTCGAACTCGATGTGGTCGGCGCGCAGCTCGGTGGTGCGGGTGACGCGGGAGACCAGGGAGACGGCGATGATGCCGACGATGAAGAAGGCCGAGATCGTGATGCCGTCGGGCTTCTCGATCACGTTCTCCACCAGCGCGTACACCATGATCAGCGTCAGCAGGGTGAAGGCGACCGCCGCGCCGCGCCGCCGCCCGCGCACGGCGGAGATCGCCACCGCGACCGAGGCCGACACCATCATGGCCAGGATGCCGGTGGCGTAGGCGCCCGCTTGGGCGTTGACGTCGGCGCGGAAGACGATCGTGATCAGGATGCAGACGGCGGTGTAGACCAGCACGACCGGCCGCACGGCGCGGGCCCACTCCGGGGCCATGCCGTAGGACGGCAGGTAGCGCGGCACGATGTTGATCAGACCGGCCATCGCGGACGCGCCCGCGAACCACAGGATCAGGATGCTGCTGATGTCGTAGGCGGTGCCGACCCACTCGCCGAGCAGCTCGTGGGCGAGGTAGGCGAGAGCGCGGCCGTTGGCCTCGCCACCGGGCTGGAACTGCTCCACCGGCACCAGGACCGTGGTCACGAAGCTGGTCGCGACCAGGTAGACCGACATGATCAGCGCGGCCGCCGTGAGCAACTTGCGCGTGTTGCGGATACGGCTCTGGAGCCGCTCGGCCTCCGTGCGACCGTCGGCCGCCACCAAGGGCATCATGCTCACGCCCGTCTCGAACCCGGACAGGCCCAGCACCAGCAGCGGGAACGCCAGGACCGCCGGGCCGACGACACCGGCCAGTCCTCCCCCACCGGAGGTCAACGCGTCCAGCCACCGGTCCAGCACGACGGGCCCGGACAACACCTCCAGCACCCCGGCCACCACGACCACGGCGTTGAGCAGCAGGAACACCGCGACCAGCGGGATGGCCACGCCGACCGCCTCGCTGAACCCGAGCAGGAACACGCCACCCAGCACGAGCAGCAGCACGATCGTGACCAGGACCTCCTGGCCGTGCAGGAAGTCGGGCGCGCGCGGGTTCTCCAGCGCGTGCACCGAAGCGTCGGCGGCCGACAGCGTGATCGTGATGATCCACGACGTGGCCACGAACCCCAGGAGTACCAACACGAACAACTTGCCCCGCCAGAACGGCAGCAGGTCCTCCAACATCGCCACCGAGCCCTGGCCGTGCGGGCTCTCCCCGGCCACCCGGCGGTACATCGGCAGCATCCCGAACAGCGTCAGCGCCACGATCAGCAACGTCGCCAACGGCGAGATCGCACCGGCCGCCAACGCCACGATACCGGGCAGGTAGGACAGGGTGGAGAAGTAGTCCACCCCGGTCAGGCACATGACCTTCCACCACGCCGTCGGCTTGGCGTGCTGCTCGACGCCGGCGGGCCCCACCGGGTGCACCCGGTGCTCCAACAACCACCGCCCCCACCGCGACGACGGGGCAGCCGGTCGAACCGGGCTGTCCACCCGTGCCGGAACCGCGGACTGCGGCGTGTCGGTCATGCCAGTTCTCCCGTTGACGATCAGGTGTCCGGTTCGGGCGAGAGGTCCGCCCCCTCACACGGTGGAGTGAACCTCGCGAACCGGTCCTCCGGCGCCGAAAACGGGGCCACCCGGCGTAAGGATTTCGCTAAAACGCCCACAGTGGAGGGTGCCCGCGGCGTTTCCGGGCGTGGCCGACGGCCATGGCGGTCCCCCCGGCCGGTGACGGCTCCGAGATTGTCGGAGGCCGCTGATACGTTCCGCGCAGGCTCAGACAGAGCGGGATGAAGGGGGCACCGGTGGCAGAGGTGGCGTTGCGGGCGGTCGAGGATTCCGATCTCGACGCGCTGTTCGAGCAGATGCGTGACCCGGAGTCGGTGCGGATGGCCGCGTTCACCGCGAAGGATCCCGACGACCGCGAGGCGTTCGACGCCCACATGGCGAAGATCAGGGCCTCGCCCGACACCACGCTGCGTGCGGTGACCCGCGATGGGCGGCTCGTCGGCAGCATCTCCAGCTTCGTCATGGAGGGTGACACCGAGATCACCTACTGGATCGACCGTTCGGTCTGGGGTCAGGGGGTCGCCGGCCGTGCCCTGGCGCTGCTCCTGGACACGGTCCGGGTCCGGCCCCTGCACGCCCGTGCCGCCAGTGACAACGTCGGATCGCTCAGAGTCCTGCGGAAGGCGGGCTTCACGGTCATCGGCACCGAGGTGGCCTACGCTCCCGCCCGGGACGCCGAGATCGAGGAAACCGTCCTGCGTCTCGACTAGCGGTCGCCGCACACGGGCCGCCCACTGGTGACCTTCACGGCTCAGGGGTGTTGCAGGGCGTCGCGGACCAGGGCCAGGGTCTGGTCGGCGGTCAGGCCGAGGTGGCGGCAGGCGGAGGTGAAGTCGCGGGCGAGCTGGTCCGTGCGGGCTCGCAGCGAGTTGCCGGCGTCCGTGACGACGGCTCCGCGGCCTCGGCGCAGCTCGACCAACCCTTCGTCACGCAGTTGCTGGTAGCCGCGCAGGATCGTGTGCAGGCCGACGGAGAGCGCCGCGGCGGCTTCGCGTGCGGGGGGCAGGCGGTCGCCCGGCCGGACCGAGCCGTCGGCGATGCCCGCGCGCACCGACCGGGCGACCTGGTCGGCGAGCCCCACCGGGGACGACGGGTCGACGGAGATCAGCATCGGCGGATCAGTCCCCCGTTGTCGTGCCGCTGGTCCGTGCGCGGGCCAGGTGTCCGTTGACCAGTGCGACGGCCGCCTCGGGGTCCCGGAGGGCGGCGACGAAAGGCCGGTCGTCGGTCAGCCTGAGGACCATGACCGGCCCGCGCCCGGCGGCATACCCCCAGTACCGCTTGTTCTCCGCGAGGCCCCACCCGGCGGTCGGGGCGCGCTCGGCCGTCTCGGCGTACCGCACGTGCCGGTAGGGCACACGGCGTCGCGCGCGCCCGAGCAGGGGCAGGGTCAGCGACACCCCGGTGCCGTCGATCTGGATCCTCGCCGTGGACTGCAGCACCGCGAACAGTCCCACCACCAGCAGCACCACGGCCGTGAACGACTGCACGACCACCATCGCCACCGGCACGCACAACAGGAACAGGACGCCGACCACCCGAGCCTTGGTGGACCACACCACTTCGCTGAACAGCGCCCGTTCGGTCCGGCCGAGCCGCCTGGCGGGCAGTCCGGCCGGCGGAGCGTCGGCGGTCTCCGGCGACGCCGGTGCGGACCCCGCCAGCAGCAGGCCCGCGACGCCACCGACCAGCCCGACCGCCGCCGGCACCACGTCGTACCACCTCGCCATCGGGTGCGGCGGGTAGCCGGGCACGTCCACCACGGCCAGCACACCGCAGACCGCCTGGGTGGCGGCCACCGTGCCGGCGGTCCAGCCACCGGCGACCACCATCCGTTGCAGTCGGGGCCACCGCCGAACCCGCCGGAACACGACCCCGAGCAACACCGCGTACAGCAGGCAGTACGACCAACCGGCGCTCCACGACGACCACGTGGGCGCGAGGTGGGCGTACTGCGGCCCCACTCGCGACCAGCCGTAGACGTACGCGCGCTCCGGCAGTCGGTCGCCGCAGACCAGCACCAACAACCACGGCACCCCTGCCGCGACCGTCAAGGGAGCCACCGCCAACAGCAGCCACCGCAGCCGACCGCGTCCCACCTCGTCCCGGAAGTCCGCCATCCCCCACCTCATTGTTACTAAAGTAGCGTAACAAGTGCCCATTGAGCCTGGCGTCCGCGGACTTGTCAAGGGCGCTGACCGCCCTCCGGAACGAGCTTGTGAGGTGGACCCCCGGTCAGTGGGTTTCCGGGACGGGGAGCGGTGTGGGGGTGGTGGGGGTGGTTCGGCGGAGGGTGATCATGCCGATGATCGCGAAGGCCACGACGATGGTGGCGCCGATGACGGCGACAGTGTGCAGGCCCGAGGAGAAGGCGTCGCGGGCGGTGGTGAGGAGGTTGTCGGACACTGCCGGGGGGAGGGTGCTCGCGGCTTGGAGGGCGCCGGCCATGCTGTCCGTCGCCACAGCGGCGGTGTCGGCGGGCACGTCGGCGGGAACGGTGACCTGGTCGCGGTAGACGGCGGTGGCGATGCTGCCGAACACGGCGATCCCCATGGCGATGCCGAACTCGGCGCTGGTCTCCGACGTGGCCGAGGCGGCACCGGCCTTCTGCGGCGGCACCGAGCTCACCACCATCTCGGTGCACAGCACGCCCTGCGGACCCATGCCGAAGCCGGCGATCGACATGCCGACCACGACGAACGCGACCCCGCCGGCGCCGGTGGCCTGGGTGAACAGCACGATCCCGCCCGCGGCGACGAGCATCCCGAAACCGAGCACGAACTCCGGTCGGAACCGTCGTGCCAGCCGCGGCGCGATGAGCGATCCGACCACGACCGCACCGGCCTGGGGCACCAGCAGGACGCCGGCTTCCACGGCGGTCAACCCGGCGACCATCTGCAGGTACTGGCTGACCAGCAGGAAGACACCGCCCATGGTGAGCGCGCCGACCAGCATGATGCTCACCGCGGCGCTGAACGCCCGCACCCGGAACAGCTTCAGGTCCAGCACCGGGTCGGCCAGGCCGCGTTGACGGCGGACGAACGCCACACCCACGGCCACGCCCACGGCGAGCACGACGACCTTGACCACGGACACGCCGTCCTTGGCGGTCTCCTTGAGGGCGTAGACGATCGGCAGGATCGCGCCCAGCGACAGTGCCACGCTCGCCAGGTCGAGCCGCCCGGCGGCGGTGTCGCGGTACTCCGGCAGCAGCTTCGGCGCGGTGGCCAGCAGCAGCACCATGACCGGCACGGCCATCAGGAACACCGAGCCCCACCAGAAGTGCTCCAGCAGCACGCCACCGACCACCGGCCCGATCACCATGCCGCCCATGAAGCAGCTCATCCACACCGCGATCGCGGTCCCGCGCTGGCCGGGGTCCTGGAACATGTTGCTGATCAGCGCCAACGTGGACGGCATCAGCGTGGCCCCGGCGACCCCGAGCACGGCCCGTGCCCCGATCAGCATCTCCGGGCTGGTGGTGAACGCCGCCACGACGGACGCCGCGCCGAACGCGGCACCGCCGACCATCAGCAGCTTCCGCCGCCCGATCCGGTCACCCAGGGTGCCCATCGTGACCAGGAAACCCGCGATCATGAAGCCGTAGACGTCGATGATCCACAGCAGTTGCGAGCTGCTCGGCCGCAGGTCGGCGGCCAGGTGGGGGACCGCCAGGTGCAGCACGCTCATGTCCAGCGACAGCAGCAGCGTCGGCAACGCCAGCACCGCCAGCCCCGACCACTCGCGTCGTCCAGCCCTCATCGTCGTCTCCCGGGATCATCTCGGTTCTCTCCTGTCACCCTTGCGTCGAACGGCGAGGGCCCAGATCGACATCCCGGGGCGGAAAAGTCGAGGAATTTCCCACAGTTCACTCAGGGGTGATAGGTGATAGCGGTGGGTGTCGAGTCATGAGACGGTGGGTGCCGGTGGTGGATCAGGAGTCGCCGACCGCGCGGGGTGGTGGTGGCGGGTGAGTGACTACGACGTGTTCCTCGCCGACTGTCCCGCACGCACGACGCTGGACCTGGTGGCGGACACGTGGTCGGTCGTCGTGGTGTTCGGGTTGGGGCGCGGTCCGCAGCGCTACAGCGACCTGCGCGACCGGATCGGTGGGATCAGCAAGAAGATGCTCACCCAGACGCTGCGCAAGCTGGAGCGCAACAACCTCGTGGAGCGACGGGTCCTGGCCACCGCGCCCGCCGGTGTCGAGTACCGGCTGACGCCGCTCGGTGAGAGCCTGCTCGGGCCGGTGTCGGTGCTCGCCAGGTGGGCGGAGGAGCACGCGGACGACCTGGCCGACAGGTGACGGGGAACCGGGTGGTGCCCCACGTCCGCCTAACGTCGCCGCCATGAGAATCGGTGTTCTCGGTGCCGGGGTGATGGCCGACGCGCTCGGCACGCGGTGGGCGGCGGCCGGCCACGAGGTGATGGTCGCGGGTCGGAGCGCGGACAAGGCCGAGGCGTTGGCCCGGAAGTGGGGTGGCCGCGCCGGGAGTTTCCGCGAGGTGGCCGAGTTCGGCGACATCGCCCTGATCGCGGTCCTCCACCAGGGCATGGCGGCCACTCTGGCCGGGATCGGCGACGCGCTGCGCGGCAAGCCGGTCGTCGACTGCAACAACCCGGTCGAGGTCGAGCACTTCACCCTGGTCACCGCGCCGGGTCGGTCGATGGCGCAGGACATCGCGTCGGCGACCGGCGGGCACGTCGTCAAGGCGTTCAACCTCTGCGAGGCGCGGGTGTGGCGGATGGAGCCGCCGGTGTTCGACGGCCGTCCCCTGGTGGTCCCCTACTGCGGTGACCACGCCACCGCGCTGGACATGACGCGGCGGCTCATCGCCGACCTCGGCGGTGAACCGCTGCCGGTCGGCGACCTCCGGCACGCCCACCACCTCGAAGCGATGGCCGCGATCGTGATCTCGCTGCTGTTCGGCGGGCGTGACCCGCACACGGTCTTCAACCTCGTGGACGCGGGCGGGACCGGCCTCGGGCGAGGACTTCGCCCGTAGTGTTGACCAACCCTCACGAACCTCGGCAGACTTGCGCGGTGGTCGGCGGGGGATCACCCGGAAGCGTGGATCTTCGTCGAGGCCCCACCGGGTTCTCCGACCTCGTCACACGGGTTCCGGAAGGCGGGCGGCGCGCTGACGGCGTCCGACCACGGACAAACCACTGACGGCCTTGGCGGGACCTCTGAAGGAGAGCCTCTCGTGGGTAGCCCATTGCGTTGCACGGTCATCGTCCCGACCTACAACAGGAAGCGGTTGCTGGAGCTCACGCTCGACTCGCTCGTCAAGCAGGACCTCCCGCGCGACCGGTTCGAGGTGTTGGTCGTCGACGACGGCTCCAGCGACGACACGGCGGCCATGGTGCGGGGGTTCGAGGACCGGTTGGACCTGCGGTACTTCTTCCAGCCCGACGAGGGCTACCAGGTCGCCCGGGCGCGGAACGTGGGTCTGCGGCACGCCCGCGGCGAGGTCTGCGTCTTCGTCGACTCCGGCGTGCTGCTGCACTCCGCGAGCCTGCGCGCGCACGTGACCGCGCACGAGGCCGCCGAGGAACCGTTGGCGCTCAACGGGTACGTGTACTGCTTCAACCTCGACAACGAGGACGCCCAGCTCATCCGCAAGTTCGTGGACGTCGACGAGGTCGACTCGACCATCGCGTCGTTGGAGCGCGCGCAGGCGTGGCCGGACGTGCGCGAACCGTTCTACGGTCGGTACTCCGACGACTTCGGCCACCTCCCTGCCCCGTGGTTGATGTACTGGACCTGCCACGCGTCGGCGCGCACGGAGCAGGTGCGTTCGATCGGCATGTACGACGAGGCGTTCCGGCAGTGGGGTGGCGAGGACCTCGACCTCGCCTACCGGCTGCACCGCGACGGCGCCCGGTTCGGCGTGATCCGCGAGGCGAGCTCCATCCACTACCCGCACGACAAGGACCACGGCGACAACACCAAGTCGGCGCTGGAGAACTACCGCTACATCGCGGAGAAGTACCGGACGCCGATCACCCGGCTGCTGACCGAGGTGCCCGCGATCCGCTTCTCGGCGTTCAATGACGTCGTCGAGGAGCGCGGGCTGCCCCGCTGCGCCGATCACCTGACAGCCGGGTAGAGGGCCGGCATGAGGATCCGCTCCTGGGCCAGCGCCGCGCGAGAGCAGTTCGCCGCACGACGGGACATCGTCCGGCTCCTCCCCCGTGCCGGCGGCGGGCTGGTCGCCGCGCTGGTCGTGGTCGACGTGCTGCTCGGCTGCCTCCCGGTGGTGTTCACCGTGGCGACGGCGATGGTGCTGGGACGGGTGCCGGCGGCCGTCGACGCGGGGCTGGACTCGGGTGCGTGGGACTCGCTGGTCGCGGTGTTCGGGGTGGCGGCGGGCGCGTTCGTCGCCCGGCAGCTGATCTCCCCGGTGGAACGGGCGATGGGCGAGTTGCTGACGCGCCGGATCGACGGTCGGGTGTTCGACGAGCTGATGGCCGCGTCGCTGCGCAGCCCCGGCCTCGGCCCGTTGGAGGACCAGCGGGCGCTCGACGCGCTGCGGTCCGCCGCGCGGGAGGTGGAGTTCGGCGTGCAGAGCCCCGGCCGGGCGGCTGCCGGCCTGCTCGCGCTGATCGCGCGGTACACCGAGCTCGTCGGCCACGCGGTCGCGGTGGGGGTGGTGTTCTCGTGGCCGGCGTCGGCGGCGCTGGTCGTCACCGTGCTGCTGTTCCGCCACGGCCAGCGCGGCGGGCTGCGCCGGTACGCCCGGACCCGGCAGCTGCTCGCCGCCGACCAGCGCGAGATCGACTACCTGCGCGAGCTGGCCGGTGGCGCCGCCGCGGGCAAGGAGATCCGGGTCTTCGGCCTGGCGGGCTGGCTGCGACAACGTTTGCGCGACACCCACCTCCGCTTCCTCGAACCCCTGTGGGCCGAGCGCCGCGGCATCTACCTGTGGCCGTTCGTCCGGTTCTCGGTCGTGGGCCTGGTGGTGACGGGCGTGGTCTTCGCGGTCGTCGGCGCGACGGCGCACGAGATGACGCTCACCGGGTTCGTCCTCGTCGCGACGGCGACGCTGGGCCTGCTGCGGCTGGCCGAGCACTACTCGGAGGCGGACCTGCCGACCGCGATCGGCATGAGGGCCTACGACTCGGTGCGGCGGTTCGCCGAGCACGTCGACGCGCACGAGGAGCACCCCGGTCCGGTGCGGCGGTCGGCGGTGCCCGAGCCGGTCGGCGCCATCCGGTTCGAGCAGGTCGGCTTCCGCTACCCCGGCCGGCCCGGGATGATCTTCGACGGGCTGGACCTGACGATCCCCGTCGGCCGCTGCACGGCCATCGTGGGCGTGAACGGCGCCGGCAAGACCACCCTGGTCAAGCTGCTCGCCAGGCTCTACGAGCCGACCTCGGGTCGGATCACGCTGGACGGCGTCGACATCCGGGAGTTCCCGGTGGACGAGTGGCGCGCCCGGCTCGGTGTGATCTTCCAGGACTTCGTGCGGTACGAGTCGTCCGTGGCGGACAACGTCGGGCTCGGCGCCGTCGACTTCCTGGACGACCGGGCGACGATCGGCGAGGTGGTCGAGTCGGTCGGCCTGGGCCGAGCCGTGGCCCGCCTGCCCCGCGGTCTGGACACGCCGCTGGCGCGGCACCTCACCGACGGCGCGGAGCTGTCGGGTGGCCAGTGGCAGCGCGTCGCGCTGGCGCGCGCGTTGTTCGCGCTGCGCCACGGTGCACGGGTGGTGGTGCTGGACGAACCGACGGCGAGCCTGGACGTGCGCGCGGAGACCGGTTTCTTCGAGGAGTTCGCGGGTCTCGCCGAGGGCGCGACCACCCTGCTGATCTCGCACCGGTTCTCGACCGTGCGGCACGCCGACCTCATCGTCGTCCTGGAGCACGGCCGGGTCACCGAGCAGGGCGGCCACGCGGACCTGCTGGCGCGCGACGGGCGTTACGCGGAGCTGTTCCGGTTGCAGGCCGACCGGTTCGGCGACGCGGTCGGGGAGCCGGTCCCGTGAAGGTGCTCCTGACAGGCGCGTGGACCATGATCACCACGGCGTGGCGGTTGAACCGGCGCAAGACGGCGCTGGCGGTGGTCCTGATGACGGCGGGCGCCGTCGCCGCCCCGCTGCTGGCGACCGCGCTCGGGTGGATGACCCGCGAGGTCGTCGCGGGCGCCGCGGGGCGGGCGGTGCTCGCCGGCGTGACCGTCGCCGTGCTGGCGTTGGTGGTGCTGGCCTTCGGGCACTTCGCCCACCTGGCGTACTACGAGCTCTCGGAGCTGGCCGAGCTGGACTTCGACGAGCGCGTGATCGAGGTGTCGAACGGTTCGGCCGGCATCGAGCACCACGAGCGGGCCGAGCACGCCGACACGTGGACCGTGCTGCGGCAGGAGGGCAGGCAGTTCCGCACCGGTCTCGAAGCGCTCCTCAACGGTGTCGGCCTCGTCCTCGCCGTGGTGCTCACCGGGGTGCTGCTGGCCGTGCAGAACCCGTTGCTGCTGTTGCTGCCCGTCGCCGCGGTGCCGCCCCTGCTCGCGGGTCGCGCGGCCGAACGGGTGCTCGACCGGGCCAGGACGGCGACCGCCGAGCCGACCAGGACCGCGCTCAACCTGTTCCACCTGGCCACCTCCGCCCGCGTGGCGGGCGAGGTGAGGGTGTCCCGGGTCCAGGGCGAACTGCGTGCCCGGCACGAGCGGCTGTGGGCGCAGGCCACGCGGGGGCTGTGGCGCGCACAGCTGACCGCGACGTGGATGCGCGCGGCGGGACAGGTCTTCTTCGCGCTCGCGTACATCGCGGGTGTGCTGCTCGTGGTGCGTGACGCGATCGCGGGACGGCGCGGGGTCGGCGACGTGGTGCTGGTGATCGTGCTCGCCGCGCAGGTCAACCAGCAGGTCGCCACGGCCGTCACGCTCCTGCAGGACCTCCAGCGGATGGCCGGCGCGTACCGGCGCCTCACCGAGGTCACCGCGTCGGTGACCGCGGCCGACCCGGCTCCGCGTCCCGAGTCGCCCCCGCTGCGGCTGCGCGACGGGATCGAGCTCGCCGGGGTGGCCTTCACCTATCCGGGCACCGACGTCGCGGTGCTGCACCGGGTCGACCTCCACCTCCCGGCCGGCGCCACCGTCGCGATCGTCGGCGAGAACGGCGCCGGCAAGTCGACCCTGGTCAAGCTGCTCTGCGGGTTCTACCGGCCGTCCGAGGGCCGGATCCTGGTCGACGGAGCGGACCTGCACCACATGCCGGTGGACGAGTGGCGCGGCCGGATCGCGGCCGGGTTCCAGGACTTCGTCCGGTACGAGTTCCCGGCCCAGCAGGTGGTCGGCCTCGGCGACCTGCCCCGGGTGTCGTCGGAACCGGCCGTCCTCGCGGCGCTGGACCGCGCCGGCGCCACCGGCGTGGTGCGCGACCTGCCCGACGGCCTGCGCACCCACCTCGGCAAGAGCTACGCCGACGGCGCGGAGCCGTCCGGGGGCCAGTGGCAGAAGCTGGCGCTCGGCCGGGCCATGATGCGGGAGGCTCCCCTGCTCCTCGTCCTGGACGAGCCGACGTCGGCGTTGGACCCCGAGGCGGAGCACGTCCTGTTCCAGCGGTACGCCGACCACGCGCGGCGGGTCGCCCGCAGGACCGGGGGGATCACCGTCTTCGTGTCCCACCGGTTCTCCACGGTGCGCATGGCCGACCTGATCATCGTGGTCCGGGACGGGCGGGTGGTGGAGACCGGCGACCACGCCTCGCTCACGGCGGCGGCCGGCCTGTACGCGGAGTTGTTCGCGCTCCAGGCGAAGGCGTACCGCTGAGCGTTGCCCGGGGTGCGCGGCACGGAGGTGGCGACCGGGTCGTCACCTCGCCGTGCGGTCGGCGGGTTGCTGGTGGACCCTTCCGGGTGAGGCGCTTCGCCCCGCGGTCGACCCGGAACGGCGGTGGACAGATGAGCAACCAGGCGATACCCGCACCGGTCGTCGCGGTGCGTGACAGCTCCGGTCGGGGCTTGGCGGCGCTGCGCTGGGCCAGGGCACACGCCCGCCTGGTCGGGGCGCCGCTGGAGGTGCACCCGCCCACCGCGGACCACGTGCGCGACCTGCTGCTGGCCAGCACGCGCGCCGAGGTGGTCGTGGTGGCGCACCGCGGCGACGACGGCACGTCGTTCGGCCTCGGCCGGTTCGTGCTGCCGCTGGTGCAGCACGCCGCGTCCGACGTCGTGGTGGTCCGCGGCACGCCCGAGGCCATGCGCGGGGCCCACCACCGCGTCACCGCCCTGATCACCGGTGACGAGCACGACGACCTGGCGCTGGCCCGTGCGATCGACCTCGCCGCGCGCCGCGGCTCCGCGTTGCGGGTGCTGCACGCCTCGCCGCCGCTGCCGGTGCGTGCCGACAGCCCCGACGCGCTCGTCGCGCACGCCGACCGGGCGCTGCGGGGGATCCCGCACACCTCGGTGCTGGCCCGGATGCACCCGAACGAGGCCGTCGCCCGGTTCGCCGACACCGACCTGCTCGTGCTCGGCGACCGGGGTCCGACCGCCCGCGCGGCCCTGCACCACGCCCGCTGCCCCGTCCTCGTGGCGCACCGCGTCCCGGCGGAGCCGTCCGACCGGCACACCCACCGCCCGGCCCGCAGCGGGTCCTGACGCACACCGCTTGAGGTCGTGCGGGTCCGCGGGCGTCCTGCTCGGCCTGGGAACATCACCGGGTCATCGAGGCCGCCCGGCGAAAGGACCACCAGTGCCCTCCCCCACCGACCACGGCGACGCACCCCGGCTCGCGCGGCGACTGGGCACCGGCAGCGCCGTCGTGCTCGGTCTCGGCGCCATGATCGGGGCGGGGGTGTTCGCCGCGATCGGTCCCGCCGCACGCGCGGCGGGCGCCGGGCTGCTGGTCGGCTTGGTGATCGCGGCCGTGGTGGCGTACTGCAACGCGACGTCCTCGGCCCGGTTGGCCGCCCTCTACCCCGAATCCGGCGGCACCTACGTCTACGGGAGGGAACGGCTCGGCCCGTTCTGGGGCTACCTGGCCGGCTGGGGCTTCGTGGTCGGCAAGACCGCGTCCTGCGCGGCGATGGCCCTGACGGTCGCCGCCTACGCCCTGCCCGACGCCGGGCGGCCGACCCGGACCGCACTGGCGGTGGGCGTGGTGGTGGCGTTGACCGCGCTGAACTACCGCGGTGTGCGCAAGTCCGTCCGGCTGACCGGGATCATCGTGACGATCACCCTGACCGTGCTCACCCTCGCGGTGATCGCCTCGTTCACCGGCGGCACCGCCACCGCCGACCACCTCCGGCCGTTCCCCGGTGGCGGCCCGCTCGGCGTCCTCCAGTCCGCCGGCCTGTTGTTCTTCGCCTTCGCCGGCTACGCCCGCATCGCCACGCTCGGCGAGGAGGTGCGCGATCCCCGGCGCACCATCCCCCGGGCCATCCCGATCGCGCTGGGCATCACGCTCGTGGTCTACGTGCTGGTCGCGGTCGCGGCGCTGACCGCGCTCGGCCCCGAGCGGCTGGCGTCCGTCGCCGACCCGCTGGCGGGCGCCGTCGCCGCGGGCTCGTGGTCCTGGCTGGAGCCCGTGGTGCGGGTAGGCGCGGCCGTGGCCGCCCTGGGTTCGCTGCTCGCGCTCGTGCTCGGCGTCTCCCGCACCACGCTGGCCATGGCCCGCGACGGCCACCTCCCCCGGACCCTCGCCGTCGTGCACCCCCGGTTCCGGGTGCCCCACCACGCCGAGGTCGCGGTCGGTGTCGCGGTCGCGGTCCTCGTGAGCGTGGTCGACCTGCGCGGCGCCATCGGCTTCTCGTCGTTCGCGGTGCTCGTCTACTACGCCATCGCCAACGCCTCCGCGTGGACGCTGCGCCGCGACGAGGGTCGCTCGCCCCGCGTCGTGCCCGCCACCGGCCTGATCGGCTGCCTCGTGCTGGCCTTCACCCTGCCCGGCAGCGCCGTGCTCGCCGGTGGTGCGGTGCTCGCGCTCGGCGCCGCCACCTGGTTCGCCCGCCGCACGGCCGTCGCCCGCCGGTAGGGCCGGCCGGTAGGGCCCGACGTCGCACGGCGGCACCACCGGGTCGGCTGGTCGACGCCCGGGATCACCCGGACCGCGGTGGCCCGGGGTTGCGCGGGGTGACCAGGCCGGACTCGTAGGCCAGCACGACCAGTTGGGCGCGGTCGCGGGCGTGGAGCTTGGTCATCGCCCGGTTGACGTGGGTCTTGGCGGTCAGCGGGCTGATCACCATGTGGTGGGCGATCTCGTCGTTGGACAGACCCCGCGCGACGAGGACGACGGCCTCGCGCTCGCGGTTGGTCAGTTCCGCGAGCCCGGTGTGGGTGGCGTTGTCGAGCGGCTGGGCGACGTACCGGTCGATCAGCTTGCGGGTGATGGACGGTGCGAGCAGGGCGTCGCCGCGGGCCGCGACGCGCACGGCGTGCAGGAAGTCCTCGGGTTCGATGTCCTTGACCAGGAACCCGGCCGCGCCGGCGCGCAGCGCGTTGAAGACGTACTCGTCCAGGCCGTAGTTGGTCAGGATCACCACGTGCACCGAGGCCAGGGTGGGGTCCGCGGCGATGCGCCGGGTCGCCTCGATGCCGTCCACGACCGGCATCTGGATGTCGATGAGGGCGATGTCGGGCAGGTGCCGCCTGGCCAGCGCCACGCCCCGGCCACCGTCGGCGGCCTCGGCGACCACCTCGATGTCGTCCTCGGCGGCGAGCAGCGCGCGGAACCCGCTGCGGATGAGCGGCTGGTCGTCGACCAGCAGGACGCGGATCACGACGTCCCGGCCACGGGCAGTTCGGCTTGGACGGGTGTGTCTCGCACGGGCAGTTCGGCTCGCGCTGGGAGTTCGGCTTGGACTGGGAGCTCGGCTCGCACGGCGAAGCCGCCGTCGCTGCGCGGCGCCGCGCGCAGCCGCCCGCCCAGGGCGGTGACCCGCTCGCGCATCCCGAGCAGGCCGACGCCGGGCACCGGCGCGGTGTCGGGCGTGGCCCTGCCGTCGTCCTCGACCCGGATGACCACCGCGTCGGGGAGGTAGTCGATGCGGACCGAGGCGGTGGCCGCGGCGGCGTGCCGGGCGATGTTGGTCAGCGACTCCTGCACGATCCGGTAGGCGGTCCGGTCCACGGCGGTGGGCACGGCGTCGTGGTGGCCCTCGATCGTCAGCGTCGCGTCCAGCCCGGTGGTCCGGGCCCGCTGCACGAGTTCCGGGACGTGGGCGAGGCCGTGCGGCGGCGTCTTGTCGTCGTCCCGCAACGCTTCCAGCGTCGCCCGCAGTTCACGGGCCGCCTCACGGCCGGCGTCCCGGATCGCCAGCAGGGCGTCGGGCACCTGCTCGCCCCGCTTGTGCGCCAGGTGGACGGCGACCTCGGCCTGCACCTTGATCACGGAGATCTGGTGGGTGAGCGAGTCGTGCAGCTCCCGCGCGATGTGCAGCCGCTCCTCGTCGGCACGCCGCCGTGCGGTCTCCTCGCGGGTGCGTTCGGCCTCGTCGGCTCGGCGCTCGGCCTGCCGCAGCGCCTCGCCCGCCGCGCCGGCGGCGACCAGCCAGGCCAGTTCGAGGACGTTGCGGGACTGCGTGAACGCCTCGCCGACGGCCCAGTCCTGCGGCGCGAGCAGGATCGCGAGCGGCAGGGCAGCCAGCATGAGCACCGAACCGACCACCGCGACCAGTCGGTGTCCCGCCCGGACGGTCGCGTACACCGCGAACAGGTACGCGACGACGGGCACGTCGAACCCGACGGCCTGGTAGCCGAGCGCGCACAACCCGGTCACGGCCAGCACGGTCACCGGCGCCCGGCGGCGGGCGACCAGCGCCAGCCCGCCGGCGGCCAGCAACCCGTGCCCCAGCGGGGCCGGCCCCGTCGAGGGGTGTTCCCAGGACAGCCCGGCGACCACCATGGTCACCGCCACGCCGACTGCGATCGCCCAGTCCTGGAAAGCGATCGGTCCCCTGCTCATGCGTGCACACTAACCGCGTCGCCGCGAGGGCGACTCCTACCGGCGGATGATCGACCGCATACCGCGCACGCAGTACTTCCGCGGTTCCTGCGGCAGGCGCGGCAGGCTGGATTGCCTGCGTGCGCACAACGACCGGAGGCGGGTCCGGCGGACATGATCGGCGGCATCGGAGTCGCAGAAGCCACAGGGAGCACTCATGTCCGTCCGCACGTCCGTCCGTCACCTGTCCGCAGCCGCCGCCGCCCTGCTCGGGGTCGTCACGCTGGCCGCACCGGCGGCCGCCCAAGTCCTGGCCCAGCCCAGCGCCGACCCCTACGCCATGACGGCCGGGCGCACCTGGTCGCTGGTCGGCGCGGTGCTGGGGCTGGTGGGCGTGGCCGTCGGGGTGTCGGCGTTGGTCCGCGCCACCCGTCGGACCGGCGCGGGCCGCGGGAGCGCCACCGCGTCGCTGGCAGCGGGGCTGGTCGGCGCGGTCATCGGCGTGCTGGTGGTGGCCGCCGCCGAAGGTGGTCCCGGCACCGGCTACGGGATCGTCGGCGGGTACGTCGCCCTGGTGATCGGGCTGGTCGCCGCCGTCCTCGGCGGCCTGGCCCTGGCCCGCTCCCGCCGCAGCACCGCACCGACGCGCTGAGCGGCGAGGTCGCACCGGACCGTCGGCAGGGCGCGGATCCGGGCCGCGGTGCGGTGCGGGGAAGCCAGTGCGCATCGAGACCTGATCTCAACCCGGGGCAACATCTCCACCACCGCTCTTTCGGACTACAACCACCGATGTCCTTTCCGGACCGTATTTCAAGATCGCTTCGCGGCCTTCCGCGGTAAGCAGCGGTATTCCACGCGCGCGGTATTCCGGGACGCGAATACCGACCTCTCGGCATCACCGTCCACACGGGGTGCGGCAACGCCGTGATCGGACCGGGATCGTCGTCCGACATCACGGCGGGGTAACGGTTGACGGGCCCGCGCACGGGGTCGCGGGGGCCCATGTTTGCTGTGCGCCATGAACACGAAGGTCGCGTCCGTGCTGCTGGCCCTGGGGTTGACCGCGTCCCTGGTCGCGTGCGCCGACAACGAGGACAAGTTCGTCGAGGAGTTGCGGGCCGCCGGCTTCGGCAACGTCGGCGAGCCGCGCAGCGAGTCGGAGAAGAAGTCGAAGAAGGTCGGCAAGCGGACGGTCAAGTCGTCGCAGAAGGTCATCGAGGTGACGGTGCGGGTCAAGGGCTGCGACCTGGAGTTCGAGAAGGTCTCCGGCCAGTCCGGCTACTGGCTGGACGAGCTGCACGTCGGCGGCCGCGAGGTGGACTGGCCCGGCTACCCGGAGAACCTCAAGCAGCAGGACGTGGTGAGCGCGTTCGCGGGCGGCCAGCCCAAGCCGGACGGCTTCAAGGACTGCTACCGGCCGGACGAGGCCTGATCCTCCCGGAGGTGAGGATGCCTCGCCACTCGAACGGGTGATCGTCGGCCGCGTTCACGCACAGTGGGAGCGCACCGCCTACCGGATGTGTGGAATTCACTCCGCATCGTTAGGCCGTTGTGCCACTATTGCCCTGTTCGAGCGGTACGAGGGGTCCGCCGAACTGACTCAGCGCAGTCGGTTGAGTCGTCAGTACGGCCGAGACAGATCCCAGGGGAGGGAGATCATTTTGTCTACGCCCACGGAAACCGAGTTCTTGGAAGACGAAGTCCCGCAGGACGGCGCGCAGGACAGCACCGCGACGTCGGTCGGGTCGGAGGTCGAGCAAGTCGAGCACGGCCACCACCAGCACGACCACGAGCACGAGGACGGCGAGCTGTCCACGGAGTGCATCGGCGGTGGCTGCATCACGAAGCAGCCGACGCCCACGTCCTGACCTGTCAACCGTGATCGCGCCCGCCGGACAGGCTCCTGTTCGGCGGGCGCTGCGCAGTTGCGTTCTGTGATGTCATAGGTGGGTGCCCGTGACCGCTGCCCGCAACGAAGCCGTTGTCATCCGTGAAGCACGAGAGCTGCACCGCCGCGGGGTGGACGCGTCGTGCGCCGGGCGGCACGGCGATGCGATGCGACTGATGCGGCGCGCGCAGAGCCGGACGGACTCGGTCGATCCCGTCGATCCGGACATCCGGGCGGAGTGGCTCGTCACGCGGATCCGGTTGTCGTCCTCGCTGGCGGCGCTGGCGGCCGAGACCTCCGGCCCCGCCGCGGGACTGGACGGGCTGGCCGAGGTGCGGCGGCTGATCGAGGACGTGGCCGATCCGCTCGTGAAGGAAGAACTGCGCGGAGGCGTCGAGCACAACCGCGGCCTGCTGTTGCTGAACGCGGGGCTGATCGAGGACGCCATCTCCGTCCTCGACTCCGCGCTCGACCACTGGGAGCGCCGGATCGCGGCCGGCGAGGTGACGCCGTCACTGGTCGAGTCGATGGTGAAGACGCTGTGGAGCAGGGGTACGGCGCACACCCGGCTGGGGTCGATCGGCCAGGCGCGCCAAGCCCTGGGCCTGGCCGTCGCGCTGGCGACCGAGCACGGCCTGCCGGCCAGGGCGGCCGACGCCGAGTTCGCGCTGGGCGTGCTGGAACTGCGGATCGGCACCGTCCCCGCGGCCCTCCGGCGTTACGAGAACTGCGAGCGCTCCTACCGCGACCACGACCTCGACGTGCCGGTCGAGCTCGGCGTGGACCGGGCGCAGGCGCTGATGGCCGCCGGGCTGGCGGACGAGGCGGGCAACCAGCTCGACAGCGTGCTCGACGTGCTGCGCGCCGAGCACGGCACCGCGCGGTACATGGGCAACGTGGAGCTGTACCGCGCCGTGGCCGCCTACATGACCGACGACCTCGACCTGGCGCGCACCATGGCGACGTCCGCCCGGCAGCGGATGCGCCGCTGGGGCTGCACGACGTGCGTGGCGAACGCGACGCTCATCGGCCTGCGCGTGGACACCCGGCTCGCGCTGCGGTCCGGCCGCGTCTCGCGGTCGCTGCCGCGGCGGGCCTTGCGGTTCGCCGACGGGCTGCCCGTGCCCCGGCTCGCCGAGCAGGCGGCGCTGGCGCGGATGCTGGCGGTGCGGCTGGAGATCCGGCGCGGTGACCTCGACGCCGCCGCGGCCATCCTGGACCGGGTGCCGCGACCCGGGAAGCTCACGCCGATCGACTACCGGATGCTGCGCCGCCTGTGCCGGGCCGAGCTCGCCGTCGCCCACGGCCGGCGCGCGGTCGCGCTCGCAGAGATCAGGGCCGGTCTGACCGACCTGGAGCACGTGCGCGACCGGATGGCCGGGCTGGAGCTGCTGTCCGGGACCGCGCTGCACGGCCGGGAGCTGACCGAGCTCGCGGTCCGCCTGGTGCTCGACGGCGGCCACGCCCGCCGGTTGTTCTCCTGGCTGGAGCGCACGCGGGCGCAGACCTACCGCTACGAGCCGGTGACCCACGTCGACAACCCCGAGCTGGCCGAGCGGATCGCCGAGGTGCGCAGCCTCACCCAGTCGATCCACCAGGCCGAGCACGACGGCCACTCGACCGCCGTGCTGCGCAACCGCCGCGCCGAACGCCTGCGCGAGGCCAACCGGCTGGGCTGGCACACCGGTCGGTGGGGCAGCCCGCGCCCGGTCGCCCGGCTGACCGACGTGATGGCACGGCTGGGCGACCGGGCCCTGGTCAGCTTCGCGTCGTCCAAGGACTGCCTGGTCGCGGTGGTCGTGGTGGACTCCGAAGTTCGGCTGGCCCGGCTCGGGTCGGCCGGGCAGGCGGCGGAGAGCGCCCGGATGCTCAACGCCGACCTCAACGCCCTCGCGCCGGACCACCTGCCGGAGCCGTTGGTGCGGGTGATGTCGGCCTCGGCCCGCAAGCAGGCGGACCGGCTCGACGCGCAGCTGATCCAGCCGCTGGCGGAGCTGGTCGGCGAGCGCGAGCTGGTCGTCGTGCCGACCGGGGCGCTGTACGCGGTCCCGTGGGGCGTGCTGCCGACGCTGCACGGCCGGCCGACCGTCGTCGCGCCGTCGGCCACCGCGTGGCTGGTCGCCGATCGGGCCGAGACCGCGTCGACGGGGCGGACCGTGCTGGTCCGCGGTCCCGGGCTGCCCGCCGCGGTCGGTGAGATCGACAAGCTGGGCGCGCACTACACGACCGCCGCGCTGATGTCGGGCGGGCAGGCCACCGTCGCCACGGTGCTGGAGGCGCTGGACGGCGCGGAGATCGCGCACCTGGCCGCGCACGGCGTCCACGAGCCGGAGAACGCCCTGTTCTCCCGGCTGGAACTGCGGGACGGGCCGCTCTACGCGCACGAGATGGCAGGCCTGGCCCACCCTCCCCGGCAGGTGGTGCTGGCCGCGTGCGAACTCGCCCTGAACCGGATCCGACCCGGTGACGAGCCGTTGGGCTTCGCCAGCGCCCTGCTCGCCAGCGGCTCGCAGATGGTCGTCGCCCCGCTGAGCCGGGTGGGCGACCAGGCGTGCGCCGCCGCGATGGACGACTACCACCGCAGCCTGGCCGCCGGCGCCCGACCGTCCGTGGCGCTCGCGGACGCCATCGCCGTCGACCCGCTGCGGCGCCCGTTCGTCTGCCTCGGCAGCGGGTAGGCCACCCGCGCGGCCCTCGGGTTCACCGACCCGGACCGGGCCCGGTGGGCCGCACCGGGATCTCCAGCACGGTGGCGGTGCCACCGTCGGCGTCCACCGCGGCCGGCCGCAGCAGCCCGATCCGGTCGTAGTGGCGCAGGGTCCGGTCGGAGACCCCGGCCATCCGCGCCAACTGCCCGATGCGCCACACGCGGCACTCCCCTCGGGGGTTGACCTTCCCCCTGCGTCAGGTTCCTACGGTCGCGTGCCGTGAACACCACTCACCAGACGGCGACGGCCCGGCTCACGGGTGTGCTGATGACGACCGCGTTGACGGCCATG
Source organism: Actinosynnema sp. NPDC050801 (assembly GCF_040673975.1). Taxonomy (NCBI): domain Bacteria; kingdom Bacillati; phylum Actinomycetota; class Actinomycetes; order Pseudonocardiales; family Pseudonocardiaceae; genus Actinosynnema; species Actinosynnema sp. NPDC050801. The sequence continues at coordinate 76,372 of NZ_JBFAQZ010000009.1, forward strand.
CTCGCCGGTGCGGCCGTCGTCGTGCCATCGGCGTTGACCCTGAATCCCGCCGACCCGGCCGCCGTGCTCTGGGTGCCGGTGTGGGGTGGTGCACCCATGTCGGCCGGGGTGCGGCGGGTCGGGGTGCTCGCCGCGCTGTCGGGCCTGGTGGCCGTGGTGCTGCCGTGGACGACCGGCGCCGACGGCCTGTCCGCGGCGGCCGGGCGACTCGGCTGCGCGTTCCACCTGCCGATCATGACCTGGTGCGGCGCCCAGGCGTGGCGGGACCTGCGGCCGCGACCGGCCGGTGCGGTCGACGGCGGCAGGTAGCCGGCGATGGGCGACCGGGTCTTCGTCACAGCCGACACCGTCACGTTGGCGGTGTCGGGCGGCCGCCGAACGGGTAAGGGTGGAGGACGGTGTCCGGGGTCGAAGTCGGTGCGAGGGAGCGACGTGCACGGGGATGTCGATCAGCCGTCGGTGACGGTCGAGGACGTCGGGAACGACGGCGTGGTGGTCGCCGCCGTGCACGGTGACCTCGACGTCGACACCTTCCGCCAGGTGCGTGAAGCGCTGTTCACCTGCCTCAACGGGCGGGCCTCCGCCCTGGTGGTCGACCTGGGCGACGTGGGGTTCTTCGGGTCGATGGGCATCGCGGTGCTGGTGGAGGCACGGCAGCGCGCCGACGTGGTGGGCGCCGGGTTCTCGGTGGTCGCGGGCCGGCGCACGGTGGCGCGGCCGATCCGCCTGACCGACACGGGGGACCTGCTCCGGTTGCGCCGCACCCGGGAGGAGGCGTTGACCGTCGTGCGCGGCGGGTCCGGGCACGACGAGGGCCCGGGGGACGCCGAGTTCTCCTGGTGGTCCTCCTGAGCCCGGACCTCGGACCGGCCGGCTGACGCCCTCCGCCGCCGCTCCGGCTCCACTACGCTCGAAGGGGTCGGAGGGAGAGGCCGTGACGGACGAGGAGCTCGTGGTCGAGTTCGCCCTGACCCGCTTGGACAACCCCGGCCTCGACCTGGAGGAGATCGCGGCCCTCGTGGTCCGGCGGGTGGGCCCCGACCGGATGCTCCACTTCGCCGCCCGCAACCTCGCCGCCCGGGGTGAACTGCGGGGCGCGGCGTTCCCGTCCGCCGTCGAGCACGTGCTGCGGGTGGTGTTGACCCTGCGCGGACCCGCCGACTGACCGCGCGTCGCCCGGGGAGTCGTCTAGGGCACCGTGGCCGGCACGTCGTCGGCGGCGTACTGCACCAGCAGGCGGGCCAGGCCGTCGTCCGCCGGCATCGCGGGCGGCTTGGGGTGGTCGGGCCGGCGGCCGGCGACCAGGTCCGAGACGAACACCGTGACCGCCTCCGGCGGCGGCAGCACCGGAGGGCCCAGGTAGGTCAGCGCGACCAGGTCCGCTCCCCGGCCGACCTCGATCCCCGCGCACCACCCGGTGTGCTCGTCCCAGACGAGCGCCAGGTCGTCGTCCGGGTGCCGCGGCAGTCGCTGGTCCAGGGCGATGTAGGCGGTGGCGTCCGGTGCGCACTCGTACCAGCACGACTCCAGGTCGACACCCAGCCTCCGGGCGATCAGGCGCAGGTACTGCCGCAGGCCCCGGTCCTCCGGGCCGTCCGCCTCGATCCCGACCATGCCGACCTCCACCCGCGCGACCAGCGCGAACGCCCTCGATCCAGGCCGAGGGCTCCGTCTCGATTGGCATAGTCTGCATCCACTCGACGACCGAGGGCATTAGACCGATCGGATGAGAGAAGGTGACGCCGCGTGTCCGCCGATTGCCGCAGCGCGAGGTGTCAGACGCTGCGGAGCACCGACACGACCGCGCCGAGCACGACGGCCCGGTCCCCGTCGATGACGTCGTAGTCCGGGTTGCGCGGTTCCAGGAAGACGTGCCCGTTCCTGCGCCGGTACACCTTGACGGTGGCCTCGCCGTCGATCATCGCGGCGACGATCTGACCCGAGTGCGCCTCCTGCTGCTGCCGCACCACGACGATGTCGCCGTCGCAGATCGCGGCGTCGACCATCGAGTCGCCGCGCACCCGCAGGCCGAAGACGGTGCCGCGCCCGGTGAGCCCGCGGGGCAGGGTGAGGACGTCGTCCACGTGCTCCTCGGCCGCGATGGGCGTGCCCGCGGCGATGTGACCGACCACGGGCACGGGCACCGAGTCGTCGGCGGACCCACGCGCGGACGGCTCGTGCAGGAACAGGCGCACGTCGATCGGTCGCGACATGGTGGTGCCGCGCCGCAGGAAACCCTTCTCCTCCAAGGCCGCCAGGTGCTTGGACACCGAGGACGACGACCGCAGGCCGACCGCGTCGCCGATCTCCCGCGTGCTCGGCGAGTACCCGTGCCGGACCACCCAGTCGCGGATCGCCGCCAGGATCCGCTGCTGGCGGGGCGGCAGGGTGGAGGTGTCCAGGTGCTCGAACGCGTCAAGATCGTCGTAGGCGGTCACCTGCGGGATGATAGAGCGGGGTGACGTCCGCCGCGCCGGCGACTAAGTTACCGACTGGTAGCACCGTCTCGACCCGGAGGAACCCGCCATGCCGACGCTCGACCGCCAGGACGAAGTCTTCACCCTCGACCTCGGGGACACCGAGAACCGGTTCCACCCCGACTGGATCGCCTCGGTCGGTGCCGCGCTGGACGAGGTGGAGCGGGCGGAGGGCGCCCGTGCCCTGGTCACCACGGCCACCGGCAAGTTCTTCTCCAACGGCCTCGACCTGGACTGGCTGATGGCCAACGGCGACCGGTACCACGAGTACGTGGTGTCCGTGCACGACCTCTTCGCGCGGGTGCTGTCGCTGCCGCTGATCACCGTGGCCGCCCTGCAGGGTCACACCTTCGCCGCCGGCGCCATGTTGTCCCTGGCGCACGACTTCCGCGTGATGCGCGCCGACCGCGGTTTCTGGTGCCTGCCCGAGGCCGACATCAACATCCCGTTCACGCCGGGCATGTCCGCGTTGATCCAGGCCCGCCTCGCGCCGCGGGTCGCGCACGAGGCCATGACGACCGCCCGCCGCTACGGCGGCGAGGACGCCCTGGCCGCCGGCATCGTCGACCACGCGGTCGAGGAGCACGCCGTGCGGCCGGCCGCCGTCGGGATCGCCGTCGCGCAGGCGGGCAAGGCGGGCCCCACGCTGGGCACCATCAAGTCCCGCATGTACTCGTCGGCGCTGGGGGCGTTGCGGGACAAGGACAACCCGCTCGGCTGATCCCGCACCAGGGGGTGGCCTCCGACCTGGGGGTCTACATCGGAGGCCACCCCGGGCGCAGCACCGGACCGTCCGCCGTGGCCGCGGCGCGGTCGTGCTGCGGAGGGCGACCGGGGCGACCCGTCACCGTGGTTCGCGCGCCTCCCGGGCCAGTTGCTCCAGTTCGGCGGTGCACATCATGAACCGGTCCGCGGGCAGGTCCTTGAAGTAGAAGGCCACATCCGCCCCCAGGGCGAACACGTGGACGGGAACGCCCGCCCTCCGGCCCGCCTCGACGGATTGGCGCAGCCCGGACATGACGGCCGGGTGCCGCGTCTGGTAGGACGAGGCGACCCGGTGGTTACCCCGGTCCGCGGCGAGGTAGAACTGCGTCAAGTCCTTGGTGCGCATGAAGATCTCGCTCGCGCCGGCCGCGCAGAACTCGGCCGCGGAGTGGACCGCGGCGGGTGTCTCGACGAAGACCGACAGGGGCACGTCGTCGGGCAGGTCGAGCCGGACCCGCAGGCGCAGGAACTCGTCCTGGTCGTTGATGAACGGCACCGCGAAGCTCAGCCGGTCCACGTCCGGGCCGAGCCGTTCCCGCACGTAGGCGCGCAACGCCCGGAAGGCGTGCGGGTAGTTGGGTTCGTGCAGCAGCCACCGCGCGCCGTGCAGGCCGAGTTCCGGGTTGGTCTCGTGGTCGACGTCGACCACGCTGGTGATCTGGGCGGCGTCGTCGGACCGCAGGTCGAGCAGCCTCATCACCAGGCGTTGGCCCGGGAGGAGCTCCTTGACGATCGCGCACAGCTCCGCGCCGATGGCCGCGCCGTAGCGCTCTGCCTCGGCGATGCCCGCGCGGAGCGCGTCGAGCGGGCTCAACCCCGACGACAGGCAGACGAACTCCTCGCGGATGAAGAACGAGGTCACCTGGTCGACTCGGGGCGTGATCGCGTTGGTGGTCTGGATGTCGGTCGCGTCGGCGATGACCACGCACACCGAGCGGAGGTCGTCCGGGGTGATGGTCGGGAACTCCGCGGCTTGCCCGACGGGTTCGGTGTCACCGAGCGTGACCGATTCGCGATCGGTCCGGACGGTCACGTGACCGACCAGCCCGACCAGTTCGTCGTGGGGCACCCGGAGCACCGGGATTCCCCGTGAGCGGCACAGGGATTCCATGTGACCGGTTCGGCCGCCGCCGGAACACACCACGGCGGCGGACCGGACGATGGTGTCGTAGAGCTCGGGGCCGAGCGTGTCGACCACGAGGACGGAACCGGGCAGGGGCCGACCGGTGTGATTGACGATGCCGCGAACGCTCGTCGTCGGCGATCCCACGAGCAAGACCCCTGGAATTTCGCGCGGGCTCACGGCATCCTCCTACCGAATGCGGTCGGCGTGCGGACAGGGCCAGCGAGTCGGCCAAGCTGCCGACCTTGGGGGCCGACGTCGGTTTGCGCGACGTCGGCCCCGGGTTTGCGTCGAACACGTCGGGCCATGACACGAGCTTCGCCGTGATGCGACCCGCAACGCATCTTCTCGAGTGCGAGGTCCTGGTCCATTCGAGCGAAATCCGATCCGGACGCCGGTCACCACCCGGTGTTCGAACAGGTCAGCGCGGTCTCGTGCTGGGCAACGGCGGAGTAGTCGCACACCTCCGGAAGTGGGTAGAAATGGTGGTGAAGGGCTGAGCGCCGACCTGGGCTCACCCGACTGGCTCGACCGATCCCTCAAGTCCGAGCACGAAACGGAGCTCCCGGGGCGTGACGGAGAGGTCGGTCAACTTGGTGGTGGCCGCCGCGCTCACGGCGAACCGCACCTCGCGATCGGTGACGGGAGTGCCGTTGCGCGCGGCGATGTCCCGAATTCGCTGGATATTCCTTTCGAGGAGGACAGCCGACGTTTGGCGATCGGCACGACTTCGGGTGGCCATCCGGCGTACGTCGAGCATGACCGAATGCGAGAAGGTTTCGCTCAATTCGGGGTCCGCCGTGTCGGCCACCCTCTCGACGAGCTCGGGGTTCCGCTCGTCGTAGCACGATTCGAGCCGGTGCAGCGTGGTGGCCGCGACCTCGACGGAGTGGTTCTTGATCGCGGCGAGGTTGAAGGTGAACGCGCCGGTCCGGCCGTTGCGCACGATCTCGTCGCCCTCGCGCGGGCTGCCGACGACCGAGACGGCGCCGGACGGCGAGCCGTCGGGTCCCAGGAGCCTGCCGCAGGTGTCCACCTCGACACCGCGCCCGGTGCGCCGGTGCGCGACGGCAACCCCGCTGCGCAGCAGGTTCGCCCAGAGCGTCGAGTCGGCGCGCTCGTAGTTCGACTCCCGGCCGAAGTTCGAGACGACGAGGTCCGCCTCGATGGTGTGCGTCGCATCCGGACCCGCCACGGACAGGACGAGCCTGCCCGACCCGGTCGCGCCGATGTGCCGCACCCGCCCGGTGGTGAGCACGACCTGCCCGCCCTCGACCATCGCCGCCTCGACCACGTCGGTGGTGTAGGCCATGGCGCTCACCCGCAGCACCGCCAGGAGGCTGCCGTAGCTGTCGAGCAGCGCGCGGAGTTCGTCGGTGGGAATGCGTTCGAGGATCGCCGGGAGGTACGGCTCCCAGGACTTCGCGACCCGTTCCGTCACCACGTCCGGCGCTACTTCGGGATGCTCACGGGTGACGACGGCGCACGCGCGATCCCATTCCGCGCGGAACCGGCGGACGAATTCCTCCCGGCCTTCGTAGGTGTCACCGAGGAGTTGTGGCGCCGGTAGTTCGAGTACGTGGTGCCGGTGGTCCGGCGGATAGGTGCGGGGCGTCAGCCCGGAACCCGAAATCATGTGGATCGAGCCTTCGTGGCCGCGGCGCAGCAGGAGCGTCGCCGAGTCGTACGCGCTGAGCAACGTGCCGATGATGGCCACGACGCCGTTCTTCGGAATTTCGAGGAGCCGCTCGATGCCGCTCTTCGAATACGGGCTCCGCACGAACGCCGGGTGTTCGAGCACCTCGGCCGCGAAAGCCGGGTACTTCGTTTCCAAACCGGTGGCGAGGACCACGTGGTCGGCGTCGATGACGCCTCTTCCGGTTTTCTCCCCACCGGGCGACATGACGAGGTTCTCGACCACGACGCGCGCATAGTCGTCGAAGACCTCCACGTCGACCGCTTCCCCGTCGGCCTCGACCAGCGTCACGCCCTCCGCCGCTTCCCGCACGGCCTCGGCCAGGCGGCTGGCCAGGTAGTCGGGGTAGATCCGGCGCGGCGCGGGACCGGATTCGGTGAACGTGAAGTCGCGCCAGTCCGCCGGCCAGTCCGACCGGTCCGCCTCGTGGTTGGCCCAGCTCACGAAGTCGTCGACATCTTCGCGGAATGCCGACATGCGGCCCGCCTGGATGTTGAACACGTGGTACCAGTGATTGCTGTCGCGCTGGTACGCCACCCCGGAATTCCGGTATTCCGGACGACGTTCGAGCAACACCACCTGTAACGGCTCGCGGGCGAACCGGAGAAAACGGATGGCAGTCGCGGTACCGGCCAAACCCGCTCCCACGACGACAACCCTGCGGAACCGGTCGAAGTTTTTCACCATGCCACCTCTGTCCCCTCTGGCGCTACCCGCCGAAGTCGGCGCGACCCGGCCGAAGCCGTGCCGCGCCGCACCGCGCATTGGGTTGATCGACCAGCAGAATACCGGCGATCATGTGAGGTGAACGGTCCGCGCGGTGCGCGTGACCTAATCGTGCTTCGGATTTCATGTGCGCCACCGGCGGGGCCGGTCGCCGGATCCTGCGAGGTCACCGCGCCGCGGCGGGACCGGCGGCGGACGGGGAGTTGATCGTGGCGGATAGTGCGTGCATTCCCGAAGGTATTCGCCCACGAGCGCTTGACAATTCCGCGTGAGGTTGCAAGACGCCGGGGCGCGGTCCCGTAACCGCAATAATGCGGACAGGTTGCCCCGGCGGGTCGTGAGGATCCTTTGACCGCGACGCGGAGGCGGCCAAGGCCTGCTCGGCGTCGGGGAACTCAGCGATGACACGAGGACCGCTCGGCCGCGCAACTACGGCGAGGGGTATGGGTGAACGCGATGTCGATGACCGCCAGGACCCGATCGGTGCCCGCGGCGGTGAACCGGCCGCGGAAGTCGAGGTCGGCGCGCTCGACGTAGGCGCCGACGAGATCGTTCCTGGAGGCGAACAGGGCGGTACAGGGTGGTTGGCGCGACCGGGTCGAACCCGGTGGGCCCGCATCCCCCGCGTCAGAACGGGTCTCCGGCCACTCGCAGCACGCGGGACCGGACCTCAGCGGCGGTTCGTCGCACGGTTGCCGCCGCCGTCGCCCGCCGGGGATTCGCCGTCAGGTCACCCGGTGACGGCGCGCCCGCCGAACCGCGGGCGCGGGGTCAGGCCGCGGTGCGGCCGGTGAGCCAGGTGGCGCACTGCGACGCGCGCACCGCGAACGGCAGCCGCACCACCGCGACCGGCGGACCGGCCAGGTCGGCCGCGTCCAGCACCAGCACCTCGTCACCCGCGACGACGACGACCCAGCCGTCGCCCTCCTCCGTGCCGCGCGGCACGAACACCGGCTGGCCGGGCGTGACGCCCAGTTCGCGACGCCACGTGCAGCCCAGGGCCACGTCGTGGCGGACGATCGCGGTGCCCGACGTGCCGAAGACGAAGCGGTGCCTGCGGCCCGTCCTGCGCTGGTCGACGCCGCCGACGTCCATCGGGGGCAGGTCGATCCGGCGCACGACGCCGGTGGCGAGGTCGAGCGTGTGGCGGCGCAGCACGCCGGGCGCCCACACCGCGTCCACGACCACCCGGCCGAGGTCCTCGTAGGCGTTGACCAAGGACAGCACCTGACCCTCGCCGACCTCGAACCAGCACGGCCGGCCGTGGGCGAGCAGACCGATGCGGGCGGGGCCGGTGGCGGGGCCGGAGTACGGGTCGCGCACGCCGACGAGGTCGGCCGCGCGGCTGTAGTAGGGCGCCGAGTCGAAGACGACGACGAAGCGTTCCGTGACGCCGATCGCGCGCATCCGCGGCGCACCGTCCAGCGGGAACGGCTCGGCGCGCAGCACGTCGCCGTCCGGGCCGAGGGTGACGTGCTCGGCGTAGCCGAGCTCCGGGTGCGACATGGCCGTGTGCCACTCCGCGCCGTCGTAGACCGGGCGGGCAATCGTGGCGCCGGAGGGCCGGTCGGCCGGCGCGAGACCGGTGGGCCGCGGGCCGCGGTACCACCGCGCGCCGTCGGGGCCCAGGTGGACTCCGGAGACACCGTACTTGCCGGACCAGACGATGGCACCGTCCAGCTCGGCGGGCAGCGCACCTCGCACCACCAGCGCTTCAGCGGCTTCCCGCACCGACGTGACCACGGCCACCACCCCGTCCCAGAGATTCCATAACACTGTCTTGCTTCTATTTATAGCGGCGTTATGGAACGTCGTCAAGTCGAACGGCCCCTCGTGGGGAGGTATACCCACCTGGCGTATTGCCCACACCGAGCGGCGGCCCGCAGGACCCCGCGTCCGACCTGCCTGTCACCCGTTCGCGCAACGCCCTGACCTGCGTTTTCCGGGTTTCAGCGCAGGGAGGTGCCAGGCGTGACGACCCCGGCCTCGGCGACCTCGGAGCACGCGGCGGTGTGGGGCATCCCCGTGCCCGACCGGACCCGGACAGCACGACGGCACCCCACCGGTTGGTGGGGTGCCGTCGTCAGGTACCTCGTCGCAGCGGTTACAGCGGCACGTTGCCGTGCTTGCGCGCCGGGGTCGGGCGGCGCTTGTTGCGCAGCATCTCCAGTCCCCGCGCCACCGCGGACCGGGTGTGCGACGGGTCGATCACGTCGTCCACCAGGCCGCGCTCGGCCGCGTAGTAGGGGTGCACCAGTTGCTCGGAGTACTCCGCGATCAACTCCGCCCGCAGCGCGTCCGGGTCGGCCGAGGCCGCCAGCTCCTTGCGGAAGATGACGTTCACCGCTCCCTCCGCGCCCATCACGGCGATCTCGTTGGTCGGCCAGGCCAGCGCCAGGTCCGTCCCGATCGACCGCGAGTCCATCACGATGTACGCCCCGCCGTAGGCCTTGCGCACGATCACCTGGATGCGCGGCACGGACGCCTCGCAGTAGGCGTAGAGCAGCTTCGCGCCGTGCCGGATGACGCCCGAGTGCTCCTGCGCCGTACCGGGCAGGAAGCCCGGCACGTCGACCAGCGACACGAGGGGGATGCCGAACGCGTCGCAGAACCGCACGAACCGCGCGGCCTTCTGGGACGCCTCGATGTCCAGCACACCGGCGGACACCAGCGGCTGGTTGCCGACCATGCCCACGACCGCGCCGTCGATCCGGCCGAGCGCCACGACCACGTTGCGCGCCCAGCCCTCGTGGACTTCGAGGAACTCCCCGTCGTCCACCAGTTCCTCGATCAGCGTGCGCATGTCGTAGGGCTTGTTCGGCTCGACGGGCACGATCGAGGCGAACTCCGGCCGCACGTCGTCCACCGCGCCGACCGGCTCGTGGGCGGGCGGCGGCTCCAGGTTGTTCGACGGCAGCATCGACACCAGGTACCGGACGTCCTCCAGGCACGACTCCTCGTCGTCGTGCACGAACGACGCCACGCCGGACAGCTCGCCGTGCACCGACGCGCCGCCCAGCTCGTCGTGGCTGACCTTCTCCCCCGACACGGCCTGCACCACGTCGGGACCGGTCAGGTACATCTGCGCGGTACCCCGGACCATGAACGTGAAGTCGGCCAACGCCGGCGAGTACGCGGCACCGCCCGCGGACGGTCCGAGCACCACGGCGATCTGCGGGATGACACCGGACGCCGCGACCTGGCGGCGGAAGATGCCGCCGTAGCCGTCCAGCGCCATCACGCCTTCCTGGATGCGCGCGCCGCCGCTGTCGTTCAGGGCGATGATGGGCGAGCCGGTGTCGACGGCCATGTCCATCACCTTGTGGATCTTCGCCGCGTGCGCCTGGCCGAGCGAACCGCCGAAGATGGTGAAGTCCTGCGCGTAGACGAACACGCGCCGGCCGTCGATCGTGCCCGAGCCCGCCACCACGCCGTCGGTGTGGGGGCGGTGCTCGGACACCTTCAGCCCGTGCGCCTGGTGTCGCCGGTACAGCTCCACCTCGGTGAACGAGCCCTTGTCGAGCAACATGTCCAGGCGTTCACGCGCGGTGCGCTTGCCCAGCGCGCGCTGTCGGCGCACCGACTCGGCGTTGGACACGGCCCGGTCGCGCAGGTCGTCGTTGCGCTCCCGGAGCAGTTCCATGGTGCGGATCGGCAACTCGGGCCGGAAGTCCGAGTGGCCGTTGACGTGTTCGATCCCTGAAGTGGTCATCGGCGTCCTGCCTGGCGTTCGGTCAAGGCTCCGGTGTCGGCCAGCCACCGCACGGTGTCGGCGACCGTGTCGGTGAACGGACGGGGCTTCAGGTCGAGCGTGCTCGCGGCCGGGTCGACCCGGACCGCCGCGCCGACCGTGGCGATCGCCCCGTACTCGGCGGGGATGTGCCACGGCCAGACCGGCTGCACCAGGTCGACGAACCGCCCGACGGGCGTCATCATCGCCGGGGGCAGGAAGACCGCGGGCAACGTCCGCCCGGTGGCCTCCCTGATCCCGTCCAGGTATTCCCGCATGCTCAGGTAACGCCCCGGCCCGAAGTGCCTGCCAACGGAATGAGGCCCGGTCACGTCCGGGGACAGCAGCGCCAGGTGCAGCGCCGCCGTGTCCCGGACATCGCCGATCTGCAGCCCACCGGCGGGCCACATCGGCATGATCCCGCGCAAGGTATTGCGCAGCCGCTCGGTCTGGTCCCCGAGCTTCGGGTCGTGCGGCCCGAGGAGGGCCGGTGGGTAGCTGACGACCACCGGCGCCCCCTCGTCCTGGTGCCGCCGTGCGATGGCTTCCGACGCGGCCTTGGTCGCCGCGTACGGCTCACGGGTCGTGCCGACGGGCGACTGCTCGCGGATCACCCGCGCACCGGGGCTGAACAGCGCCGCGATGCTCGACACGTGGACGATGCGCCCCGCCCCGGCACGGCGGGCGGCGCCGAGCACCACCTCCGTGCCGTGGGCGTTGGTGCGCACCATCTCGGCCCGCCTGCGCCGGTCGAACGAGTACACCGACGCCGCGTGGACCACGGCGTCCGCGCCGCGCACCGCCGCGGCGACCGACCGCTCGTCGGTCACGTCACCGACCACGACGTCCAACGCGTCGGGTGGCACCTCCAACGGTCGCGTGGCGGTTTCCACCGCGTCCGCGTCCCGGACCAGCAGTCGGACCCGGTGGCCGGCGCGCACGAGCTCCGCCACCGTGTGCGAGCCGACGAGACCGGTGCCCCCGGTGACGGTCACCAGCATGTGCACTCCTTCCCGATGCGAGCGGACTCGGACGTCAGACCCGGTGGAAAGCGCTGCTGTAGAACAACAGCGCCTCCGAGCCCGCGCCCCGGCTGCAGCTGAGGACCTGGCCCACGAAGATCGTGTGGTCCCCGCCGTCGTAGAACTGCACCAGCTCGCACTCGAGCCACGCCAGTGAACCGTTCAGCAGCGGCGCGCCGGTGTGCGGCCCCTCCATCCAGTCCACCGCGTCGAACTGCTCCTGCCCGAGCGGCCGGCGCTTGTCGGCGAAGTACTTCGCGGTGTCCCGCTGGTCGGCGCCCATGATCGACACGCCGAACCGCTTGGTGTTGCTGATCGCCTCGTGCATCACCGCGGAGTGGGAGATGCAGCACAGCACCAGCGGCGGGTCGAGCGACACCGAGGTGAACGAGTTCGCCGTCATGCCGTGCGCGTGCTGTCCACCGACCGTCAACACCGTGACCCCGGTCGCGAACAGGGACATGGCGTCCCGCAGCGAGGTCTCCTCCATCGTGGGTGCCGCCTCGTACATGTCCGTCATCCCCCCAGCCCGGCGCGGGCCAGCACCGGGGCCTCGGCGTAGGGCGCGAGCGCCTTGCGCAGGTCTTCCGGCACCCTGGAGGGGACCGTGTTCGTGTTCGGGCCGCGCATGCACGCGATCCGCTGCCTGCCCTTGGCGACCAGGACCTCCTGGCCGTCGGTGACCTTGACGTAGTCGAAGCTGAACTGGATCTGCGTCTGGGTCAGCTCCTCCAGCCGCATCCGCACCGACAGCTCGTCGAACAGCGTGATCTCGGAGAAGAACTCGCACTCCACCTTGAGGGTGAACAGCTTGAGGTCGTCCTGCAGGTCCGCCAGGACGCTCGGCGCGTTCTCCTTGAGGAACATCTCGCGGCACCGCCCCTGCCAGCGCAGGTAGTTCACGTAGTACACGTTGCCGACGAGGTTCGTCTCCTCGAAGCCGACGATGTGGCGGATCTCGTAGTAGTTCGACACGTCAGTCCTCCTTGCCGACGAGCACCGCGAACACCACGGGCTCGGGCCGGTCGACGATGGTGGTCACCCAGGTGGCGACCTTGGCGTCGCCGGTCGACAGCACGGCCCAGCCGTCCGGGTGGACCCGGTCGACCGTCAGCGCCTGCGTGGTGGAACCGGTCTTGCGCAAGCACTCCAGCGCACTCCACACCCGCGTCCCCGAGATGGCCGCGGTCTCGCCGGCCTCGGTGGTGAGCAGGTCCCGCACGGCGATCAGGTCCTCGCCGAGCAGGCCGACCCAGTCCTCTTCGGACCGGGCCTCGGCGGCCTCGACGTCGACACCGATGGCGCCGCCCTGGGCCGCCACCGCGAAGGTGACACCCGAGCTGTGCGAGGCGGACACCTCGACGCCGTCGACCTCCGGCTTGCCGTCCGGCCGGTAGTGCACCTCGACGGGGCGGTTCAGCGCCCGGCCGAGTGCGAGCGCGGTCTGCGCGCGGCGCTCCGGGGTGGCGTCGGTCGGGTCGGGCTCGACCACCACCGCGCGGCTGCCACCCAGGACGCGCTCCAGCGAGCGCTCCAGGTACGAGCCGAGCATGGTCGGCGTCCACGGACCCGCGCCGTCGCGCTTGCGCACGGCCCGCAGGACCAGACCCTCCCACCGCTCGACCAGCCGCCCGTCCGGGTCCCGGACGTCGATGTCGTAGGTGTAGCTGTCGCCGTCCTGCGAACGCTCACGGGCGTCCAGCACGACGTACTGCGCGAGCTGGTCGACCTGGGCGGACAGGTAGAGCCGTTCCACGCTCTGCGGCAGCAGCGTGGCGTCGGGGACGCAGCACTGGATGGCGTGCATCATCACGTCCCGCGTGCCCGGGTCGGCCAGCATCCGGTCCTGCGGCAGGAACGGGGCGAACCAGGAGGCCACGGACGTCGTGGCGACCTCGGCCACCGCGTGCCGGGCGCTCGCCCGCCGGTAGCCCTGCAACCGCTGGAACCGCTTGCCCTGGAACAGCACGCTGCCGTACAGCTCGGTGACCGGGTCGACCGGCACCAGCGGCAGCACGGGGGCGCCGTCGACCGCCTCGCCGGGGATCTCCGGCCGCGGGAACCGCAGTCGGGCCCGGAAGTGGTCGGCGGAGTACCCGGTGTCCTCGGCCCGGATCGCCACGTCCACGGTCTCGGCGTCACGGGCGAGTGCCGCGATCCGCACCGTCAACGAGCCACCCGGCCGCACCACCACCGGCCGCAGGAACTCCACGTCCTCCAGCAGCGGCGGCGCGTCCTGCCCGGTGAGGGCGGCGGCCACCTGGGTCATGGCCTCCATGCCGATGACGGCCGGGAACAGCAGGTCGCCTTCGAGCAGGTGGTCGCCCAGGTACGGGTCGGTGCCGTCGGCCAGGTCGGCCTCGGTCACCAGCTCGACCGACGGGTAGTGGACCAGCACGCGGTCCACGAACCGGGCCAGCGGCAGTTCGGTGCGCGCCATCTCCAACGTCGGCAGACCGGCTGCGCGACCGGAGACCACGAGCACGGGGCCCACGGTCGGGTCGGCCAGCACCTCGCGGAGCACCGAGATGCCCGCGTCGGTGGAGATCGGCGTGATGCCGTCGCGCATCAGCGCCTCGACCACGCCGAGCCGCTCGCCCATGCCCGCACCGGACCAGACCGACCACTCCAGGGCGAGGACCCTGGCCTGCGGGTGCTTCACGCCGAAGTCGACGGTCAGCTCGGACATCCAGTCGTTGGCGGTGGAGTAGTGCGCCTCGCCGCGCAGACCCGCCCGGCCGATGATGCTGCCGAACGTGACCAGGAGCTTGATCCGCTCCGGGTCGACCGCGTCGAGCACCGCGTTGAGGCCCTTGATCTTCGGCGCCAACGTGCTGTGGAAGTCCTCTTCGGACAGTCCGGTCAGGCCCTTGGGCTCGTTGCGGCCCGCGCCGTGCAGCACGGCGGTCACCTCGCCCAGCTCGGCGCGGAACCGCTCCACGGCGGCCGCGATCTGCTCGGGGGAGGTCACGTCGGCTCGCACGTAGCGGTGCTCGATGCCCGCCGCCGTCATCCGGGCCAGGTTGGCCGCGAGCTCCGCGTCGGCGGCCGGGTCGGCCCGGCCGAGCAGCGCCAGGGACGCGCCCGAGTCGGTGGCCATCGCGATGGCGCACTCGGCCGTGATGCCCTTGCCGCCGCCGGTGACCAGCAGCACGTCGTCGGAACCGAGCGGGGACGCCTCCGGGGAGCCCGGCTCGACCTGACCCGACACCGCCCGCAGCACCGGCACGGTGCGCACGCCGTCGGCGTCGTACCGCGCCTGGGAGAAGTCGGTCGTGGCCGCGACCTCCGCGGCGACCCGCCGCACGGCGTCGGTGTCCGAGCCGGTCAGCCCGGGGTCGAGGTCGACCAGGGTCACCGGGATGTGCGGCGCCTCCAGGTGCAGCGTGCGGGCCAGGCCCGACGCGCCCAGCTTGTGCTGCACGACCGCGAGCCTGCGGCCGGACGCCAGCACGTCGCGCGCGGCCTCCAGGAACAGGCCCACGTGCGCGTCACCGCCCTCCGGCGGCAGCAGCAGGAGCACGCCGTCGCCGGGCAGGCCCGCCTTCAGCGGCTCGGCCAGCGGGTGACCGGCCGGTGCGTAGACCGTCCACTCCCCCACCGGGCCCGGCTTCGCCGTCACCAGCTCGCGCTCGACGTGCTCGACCAGGAACGGCCGCACCCACGGCGCGACACCCGGCACCTCGCCGTTGTCGCGTTCGTCGGCGTGCGCCGTGTCGGCCAGGTTGTCGATCAGCTCCGCCAGCTCGCCCATCCGCACGGTGGCGAAGTTGGTCGTGCCCTCCAGGGCCGGGCGACCCAGGGTGCGGGTGACCTCGTTGACCAGCTGGCCGACCGTGATGGAGCTCAGGTGCAGGTCGTCCAGCGGGTGCGTCTCCGCGGTGATGGCCTCCAGCGGCAGTTCCACGCGCTGCGCGGCCAGGCGGCGCAGCAGTGCCAGCGTGGACTCGCCGTCGGAACCCGTCGCGTCCGCCGACGACGTGGCCGCGGCGGGAACGGCCGCGCCGCTCGACGGGTTCTGCTCGATCGAGCGCAGACCGGTGTCGAGGGCGGGAGCCGTCTCGCAGGGGCTCGACAGGAACGTCATCGTGCCGTCCAGCGGCAGGTCGCGGGCGACCCGCTCGCTGAACAGGGCGTCCGTGCGGATCGACGCGCCCAGCACGTGGGCGGCGGCGACGACGGTCAGCAGCGAGCTGAGCGACGCGCTGTCGGTGTCCACCGAGAGCACGGCCTTGTCGGGCGCGATCTCCTGCATCAGGCCGGTGAGGACGCGGCCGGGGCCGACCTCGACGACCAGGTCGGTGACGGCGGCGGCCTTGGCGGCGGCCTCGTGGAACCGGACCGGGAGGGTGATCTGGTCGCGCAGCAGGTCACGCAGGTCGGTGCCCGCCTCCAGCACGTCGCCGGTGACGGTGGAGTGCACCGGGCGGATCAGTCGGCCGAAGTCGAAGTCGACCAGCCGCTCCGCCATGGCCGCGCCGGCCGGGGACACCAGCGGCGAGTGGAACGCGTGGGACACGTTGATGCGGGTGGCGTGCACGCCCGCGGCCCGTGCCGCCGTGCACACCCGGTCCACGGCCTCGGCCGGGCCGGACAGCACGGTCTGCTTGGGGCCGTTGTAGCCCGCGATCACGACGTCCTCGCCGGCGGCCAGCTCCTTCGCCCGCTCGGGGTCGGTCGCCAGACCGGCCATCGCGCCGCCGCCCTGGCTGGCGCTCGCCATGACGCGACCGCGCTCGGCGGCCAGCGACAGCACCCGGTTGGCGCTCAGCGCGCCGCCCCAGTGCACCGCGGTCAGCTCGCCGAGGCTGTGCCCGACGGCCGTGTGCGCCTCGACGCCCAGTTCGCGCAGCACCTTCAGCGCGGCGAGCGAACCCGCGACGATGCGCGGCTGCGCGACCTCGGTGGCCACCTGGTCGCCGTCGGTGGGCAGCGCGGCGCTGCGGAAGACGTCCTCCGCGACCGGGAAGCGGCGGCGGATGGCGCCGACCGCGCCGCGGCCGGAACCCTGGCCGGGGAACAGGAACGCCAGGCGCGGCTCGGAGGGCCGGTCGTCCAGGAACACGCCGTCGTTGGCGTCGAACGCGTTCTTGCCCTCGTCCACGGCCGTGATCAGCTTAGCGACCTTGCGCTCGGCCTCCTCGGGCGTGCGGGCCACGACCGCGCCGCGCAACGAGGCGCCGGTGAGCCGTGCGGCCAGGGCCGAGGCCAGGTCGCCCAGCTCGGCGAACGCCAGCTTCGGCAGCAGCGCGGCCACCTCGACCAGCCGCGCCTTCAGCGTCGCGCGATCCGTCGCGTCGAACAGCAGCACCTCGGCGTCCTGGCGGCCCGCGACGATGGCCTTGGTGCGGGCGTCGAGCTCCGCGCGCCGGGCGGCGTCGAGCGGCGCCGCCAGCGCGATGTGCGTGTTGATGCCACCGAAGCCCATCGCCGACACACCGGCGCGGACCGGGCGGTCCTCCGGCCACAGCTCGGCCTCCGACGGCACGTACATCACCGCGTCGTCGGCGGTCAGCTTCGGGTGCGGGTCGTAGTGCCCCGTGCCCGGCGGGATGACCTGGTGGTGCACGGCGAGGGTCGCCTTGATCAGTCCGGCGACCCCGGCCGCGGCCTTGGTGTGCCCGAAGTTGCCCTTGATGGTGCTCAGCGCGGCGGGACGGGCGTTCGGGTCGGCGGAGCGGCGGGCCGAGGACAACGCCTCGATCTCCGTCTCGTCACCCAGCGCCGTGCCGGTGCCGTGGCCCTCGAAGTAGGAGACCGACTCCAGGCCGTAGCCCGCACGGCCGTAAGCGCGGTACAGGGCCAGGCGGTGGCCTTCGGCCTCGGGACGGGTGATGCCGCCCTTGCCGTCCGACGAGATGCCCCAGCCCGTGATCGTCGCGTAGATGCGCTTGCCCTGGGCCAGTGCGTCGTCCTCGCGCATCAGCACGAGGGAACCCGCGCCCTCGCCCGGCCAGAAGCCGTTCGAGTCCTTGTCGTAGACCTTCATCACGCGCTTGGCCAGCGCGCCGGTCTTGGCGAAGCCGATGACCTCGAACGGGTCGATCGACAGGTCGACGCCACCCGCGATGGCGACGTCCAGGTCGTGCTCGGCGAGCGAGTTGGCGGCCGTGGCGACCGACAGCAGCGACGAGGAGCACGCGCCGTCGACGGTGAAGCCGCCCCCGTGCAGGTCGTAGTAGTTGCAGATCCGGCCGGCGATGGTGTTGGCGAGTCCGCCCGCCAGGGTGTCCTCGTTGGTCTCCGGGAACGGTGCCTTGTACTGCACTTCGAGGTCGCGCAGGAAGCCCGCGGTCTCGTCCTCGGGCCAGCCCTTCGCGGTCAGCGCGGCGGCGACCGTGCGCCGCACGTACGGCCAGCGCAGCCGCATGACGTTCGCGCGGGAGAACTCACCGGTGAGGCTGTTGCCCAGCACCACGCCGGTCGTCCGCCGCGGCAGGCCCTCGCCTTCGGGGAAACCCGCGTCGGCCAGCGCCTGGGTGGTCACGTCGAGCGCCAGCCAGTGCGTCATGTCGGTCGCGCGGAACGTGCTGCCCGCCACGCGGTAGCGAACCCGGTCGAACTCGAAGTCGCGCAGCACCGCGGCCTTCGTGGTGTAGAAGCGGTCCGGGGCTTCGGGGTCGGGGGAGTAGTAGTCCTCGTGGTTCATCCGCTCGTCGGGCAGCCTGCGGAAGGCCCGACGACCGGCCAGGACGTTTTCCCACAGTTCCCCGGTGGAACCGGCATCGGGGTAGCGCAGGCCGATGCCGACGATTGCGATCCGCTCACTGCTCATGCTTTCACCGTCTTTGAGGACATCGGGAATTCCGGATGGTCTGGAAATGCCGCCGTGCACCATTGCGGCAACACACGCGACACTTCGAAAAATGTGCGCAACGTAAGACTGCACGACCGCCCGACGACCTTGCTTCTCCGAGTTTGCCCACCTGACCTGCACTTTTTCCATAACACCGTGATTCGAATTCCCGGCACGTCGCGCGAGTACCCGGCGAACCAACGCGACGTCACGACCCGGCGACCCCGGCAGACCGCAGACCTGCGGACACGGACGCCGCCAACCGGCGTCCGGCGGCCCTCAAACCACCTCCGGCGACATGAGGCCCGTTCGGCCTAGCAACTCCGCACATTCGAAGAAGGAAGATGCCGAGCATCCTGGGATGCTTTACCGGCCCTACGAGAACGCGCCCGGAAGAGGCTTGACAACGCCGACCCGCATGACTCCCGAGGGGGATCACATGACGAGCGCCAGAACCAACGAGAGTCGCGAAGAGAAGTCCAGGAGGGCGGCGGTCGGCACGTCGCTCTTCGTCACGGGTGAGTTCCCGCGCAGGCGCGGGCTCATCGTCGCGCTGAGCTCGATCGCCGGCTTCCTGCTGACCGTGGTGTGGTCGGCGCACTTCGTCGACTCGGTGATCGGCGACAGCGTGGCCAACACGCTGCTGGGCCACAACGCCAAGGAGACCCCGATCCAGGGCATCGCGGCGGGCATCGCCTTCGCGTTCGCCACCGGTGTCGCGGGCACGTTCACCGCGTGCAACATCGCCGCGTTCGGCGCCGTCGCGCCGATGCTCGGCTCCGCCGGGTCGCGCTGGGCGAAGCTGCTCAACGCGCTCAAGCCGATCGGGTGGCTGTCGGTGGGCATGATCCCGGTGTCCGCGCTGTACGGCGTGCTGGTCGGGATCATCGGCACGCGCATGCCCCAGTTCTCCACCGCGGCGAACGCGCCGGGCACGCTGAGCAGCCGCAGCATCCAGTCGCTGATCGTGTTCGGCGTCATCGGGCTGGTGATGTTCTACATGGGGCTCGCCGCGCTCGGCCTGGTGCGGGACCCGTTCCGCAAGATCTCCCAGCGCTTCCCGAACGCCCCGATGGTGTTCATGGGCGTGCTGATCGGCGGGTTCCTGATCGGTCGCCCGTTCGGGCTATTCCGGCAGATGTTCCGTGACGCTGCGGAGAGCCACAATCCCCTGTACGGGGCTGCCGCGTTCACCCTTCAGTCGGTAGGCAACATCATCATCATGGCCCTACTGTTCCTCGCGTTGGCGTACTTCACCGGCGGCCGTTTGCAGCGGTGGCTCGCCGCCAAGCCGGCGAGGGCGGCGACCCTCACGGCCGTGGCGCTGATCGTCGCGGGCGTCTTCACGTTCATGTACTGGGACATCAGGCTCCTGGCCCGGCGGGAGATCATCCCGTGGTACCCGACGGCGCCCTGGTCCTGATCACTTCGACAGCGGTAACCCTTGGAGGGGGCAATGGGCATTCCGACCGAGCCGATCGGCAGCATCCCGCGTCCGGCGGAGCTGGTGCAGGGGTTCAAGGACCACGCGGAGGGGCGCATCGACGCGGCCGCGCTGCGCGACCTGACGGACAAGGCGTTGACCGACACGGTCGGCCGGTTGGAGGCCACCGGTTCGCCGGTGGTCACCGACGGCGAGCAGGACAAACCGAGTTTCCTGACCTACCCGGTGGCGGGCATCTCCGACCTCGCGCCGGGTGGCGCGGTGGTGCCGTTCGCCGACGGGCACACCCGTGAGCTGCCCGTGCTCACGAGCGGGCCGTTCCGCTACACCGCGCGCGCCGTCGACCTGCTGCGCACCACGCAGCGGCTCACGTCGCTGCCGGTGAAGCAGCCGGTGATCGCCCCGTCGGCGCTGAGCCTGCTGTACCCGGCGGACGGCATCGACGGCTACTCGCGCGACGAGTTCATCGCGGACCTCGTCAACGAGACCGAGACCGACATCCGCGCGTGCCTGGACGCGGGGGCGGCCGTGGTGCAGCTGGACTTCACGGAGGGGCGGCTGTCGCTCAAGCTCGACCCGTCGGGCGGGCTGCTGCGCGACTTCGTGGCGCTCAACAACGCGGTGCTGGAGCGGTTCTCCGACGAGGAGCGCACCAGGATCGGCCTGCACACCTGCCCGGGCGGCGACTGGGACTCCACGCACAGCGCGGACGTCGACTACGCCGACCTGCTGCCGGACCTGTTCCGGATCAAGGCCGGTCGGTTCTACGTGCAGCTGGCCAGCGAGTCCGACCCCCGTCGGGTGCTGGCGATCATCAAGGAGCACCTGCCCGCCGACGCGCGGGTGTTCATCGGCGTGACCGATCCGATCGACCCGCGCGTGGAGACGCCCGAGGAGGTGCGCGACCGCGTGCTGGAGGCGGCCGAGTTCATCCCCGTCGGGCAACTGGGCACCTGCGACGACTGCGGGTTCGCCCCGTTCGCCGACGACACGTCCACCACGCGTGACACGGCGTTCGCCAAGATCGCCGCCAGGGTCCGGGGCACGGAGCTCGCCTCCGCCGCACTCGGGGTCTGATCGCGCATTTCCACGACGCCGGGCAGCCGCGCGGGCCGAAGTCGACGCACTCCCACGGGAGGCGCCTTCGACCCGCACGGAGGCCCGGCGTCGTCGCGTCCGGGGCCTTTTCCACCCCACCCCGAACCGGCCGGTCCGGCACCGTCCACACAGGACTTTTCGGCCGGTTCGCGCGAAAAGCAATATTCGAGAAGAGGGACACCTACACGTAACGGTGTAATGCTTCCGGTGACGTTCCCTCCGGAAAGGCGGCCCCCCGCGATGACGTTTCGGTCGAACTCGGCCCCTTTCCCCGACAAATCACTCCGGCGAGGCACGGAGGGAGTAGTCGGCGCGGCATCGGCGTCGACACCATCAGGGCGGACGGCGTCGTGCCGTCCCGGCGAGTCCAACGACAGGGGGCGAGGTTGACCACCATCACTGGCCGCCTGGTGCAGCTGCCCGGCCTGGTGCTGCGCTGCGTCTGGGTCGGCGTCATCGTGTTCTGCTACAGCCTGGCCATCGCGGGTGCCGCGGTCGGCGCGCGCTTCCGGCGTTCCAAGGACGGACGTGGCCTGCGCGACGGCGACCGGTGGGTCAGGATGCTGACCCGCCTGGGGCCCTCCTACATCAAGATCGGCCAACTGCTGAGCACCCGGCGGGACCTGTTGCCCGAGGAGGTGACCACCCCGCTGGGCAGGCTCACCGACGGCGCGTCGCCGCCGAGCAGGCGGCGGATCGAGCGCACCGTCCGGCAGGCCTACCGCGACCGGCCCTGGCCGTTCCGGGAGTTCTCGTGGGAGCCGGTCGCCTCGGGCAGCATCGCGACCGTCCACGAGGCGGTGACGCTGGACGGCCGCCACGTGGCGGTCAAGGTGCGGCGTCCCGGTATCGAGAAGGTCATGTGGCAGGACTTCACGCTGACCGCCTCGGCGATGAGCATGATGGGTCTGCTGCCCAAGCTGCGCAAGATGCCGTTCAAGCTCATGCACGGCCAGGTCGGCGGCGCGATCCTGCGGCAGCTCGACTTCGAGGCCGAGGCGGCGTCGCTGACCGCGCTGCGGGCCAACCTGGTGCGCTCCGGCCGCGCCGTGACCATCCCCGCGCCGCTGCCGGAGCTGTGCACGGCGGAGACCGTCGTGATGGACTTCATCAGCGACCTGAGGCGCTTCGAGCCCGGCGAGCTGGACGCCGACACCCGGCGCTCGGTCCAGCGGGCGGTGCTGGGCGCGGTCTACGAGATGCTGTTCATCGACGGGTTCGTGCACTGCGACCTGCACCCGGGCAACCTCTACTTCGACCTCAACGCCGACCTGGTGATGCTGGACGCCGGCTTCGTCATCCAACTGCCCGACCCGGTGCGCCGGTCGTTCGCGGACTTCTTCATCAACATGGCGATGGGCGACGGCTGGTCGTGCGCCCAGATCGTCATCGAGAGCGCCGCCGAGATCGCCGACGACTGCGACCTGGAGGGGTTCCGCACCGCGCTCGGCGAGCTCGTGGCGGAGACCTCCGGCGCGAAGTCCGGCGAGTTCGACCTGGCCCGCTTCGCCGGCCGCCTGTTCGACCTGCAACGCCGGTTCGGCTTGTTCCCCGCCCCGGAGTTCGCCTTCCCCCTGCTCTCGCTGCTGGTCATCGAGGGCATGATCAAGGGCTTCGACTCCGACCTCGACTTCCAGGCCGAGGCCATCCCGGTCCTGCGACGCCGAAACATCCCTCGTGACGCTCCAACCGCTGTTGAAAGGTGAGTCGAGCATGGACGCAACCACCCACGTCAGGGTTCCGCTGGTCGACGAGGGTCAGGCCGAAGGCCGCCTCGCCGAGCTGTACGACAACATCAAGCAGTCCACCAACCTGCCGTTCGTGCCGGACATGTTCCGCCTGATGTCCACCAGGCCCGACCTGCTCGAAGCCGTGGTGGCCGGGTACAAGGGCATGTTCCTCGGCGGTGTGCTGCCGCGGCAGACGCGGGAGCTGATCTCCGCGTGGACGTCGAAGGTCAACGAGTGCCCGTACTGCGTGGGCACGCACAACTTCTTCTTCCAGGCGTTCGGCGGCCCCAAGGAGACCGCCGAGGCCGTCGAGCGCGCGGAGTCCGTGGAGGACCTGCCGGTGGACGAGCGCACCAAGGTGCTGCTGCGCCTGCTGACCAAGCTGAGCAAGGAGGCGTACAAGATCACCGACGCCGACTGGCGGGTGGCCATGGACGCCGGCTGGACCTCCGAGGAGCTGCTGGAGGGCTTCTTCATCGCCGGGATGTTCAACTTCATCACCCGCATGGTGGACGGCCTGGGGCTGGGCTTCTCGGTGGCGGCGAGCCGGGTGTCGCAGCAGGAGGTTCCGGCTGGGGGTGAGGCGTGACCGCCTCTCGCGCGGTGCTGATCACCGGGGTGAACTCCTCGGGTGGGCTGTCGTCCGGCACCGGCCGGGCGACAGCTCTGCGCCTGCACCGCGCCGGCTGGCCGGTCTACGCCACGGGTCGCGACCTGGACGGGCTCAAGGACCTGGCCGACGAGGGCATCACCACGCTCCAGGTCGACGTCACCGACGAGGAGTCGATGGCGGCCGCGGTGAAGCGGATCACCGAGGACCACGGCGCGGTCGGCGTCCTGGTGAACAACGCCGCCTACAGCCTCAACGGCACCATCGGCGAGACTCCGATCGAGCAGGTGCGCCGGCAGTTCGAGACGAACTTCTTCGGCCTGTCCCGGATGACGCAGCTGGTGCTGCCCGGCATGCGCGAGCAGCGGTCGGGCCGGATCATCATGATGTCGTCGATCTTCGGCCTGTTCGCCACGCCCGGTCGCGGCTACTACCAGGCGACCAAGCACGCCCTGGAGGCCATCAGCGACTCGCTGCGGCTCGAGGTGAAGCCCTGGGGCATCAAGGTGTCCATCATCGAACCGTCGCCGATCCTCGGCTCGTTCGTGCCGACCACGGTCGGCGACCTCGGCCTGGACACCGACAGCGACCTGTACGCCGACTTCTGGGAGCGCTTCGTCGTCTGGCACGGCGCCTACCGCGAGGTCGACAAGCCCAAGGGCCGCGGCCGCACGGCGGTGCGCTCCGGCAAGGTCGCGGAGACCATCGAGAAGGCGATCACGGACCCCAACCCGCGCATCCGCTACCGGCTCGGCCTGCCGACCCACCTGCTGAAGCCGCAACGGGCGATCTTCGGCGACCGGGCCTGGGAGGTGTTCGTCACCAAGTTCTTCCCGCAACCCTGATCGTCGCTCCACCCGCACGACGAAGCGGCTCCGGACCCGAGGTCCGGAGCCGCTTCACTTCGTCGCGAGTGCATCAGCCCTCGCGCAGCAGGTCCGCCACCCGCTCGCCGATCATGATCGAGGAGAGGTTGGTGTTGGCCCGCACCGTGCTCGGCATGATGGACGAGTCGGCGACGTACAGGGACTCGGTGCCGTGCACCGCGCCCCGCTCGTCCACGACCGAGTCCGGGTCCGAGGCCGGACCCATCCGGACCGTGCCGACCGGGTGGTAGGCGCTGTCCAGACTGGTCTTCACGAACTGCCGCACCATGTCGTCGTTGTCGATCATGGCGTCCCGCAGCACCACGAAACCCTGACCCAGCTTCATGATGTCGGGGTGGTGGGCCAGCTTCCACGCCGTGCGGACGCCGTCGACGAGGATGTCCATCTCGCGCTCGTCGTCGAGGAAGTTCAGCACGATCTGGGGCTGGGCGGTCGGGTCGGCGGACGGCAGCGTGATCCGGCCGCGCGAGCCGGGGCGCTGCGCCACCACCATCACGCCGAGGATCTCGGTGGTGCCCGCCAACATCTGCAGTTCCGGGAAGTGGTCCAACGAGAAGTGGTTGACCATGTAGTACTGCAGGTCGTTGAACTCGCCGGAGACCGGCGAGGTGGTGCGGAGGATCTCCTGCAGGAACGCCTCGGTCGGGTCGACCATGCCGGGCTGCGGCACCAGGAACGCACCGGTGCGCTGGTGGTCGACCAGGTTGCCGCCGACCCCCGAGAGGTCCGCGCGGACGTCGATGCCCAGCCGGCGCAGGTCCTCGGCCGGGCCGATGCCGGAGCGCAGCAGGATCGCCGGCGACGCGACCGCGCCGGCGGCCAGGATGATCCGGCGGCCCTCGATGAGCTCGTAGGAGCCCCCCTGCGCCGCCGCCATGACGCCGATCGCCTTCGTGCCGTCGAACACCACCCGGTCGACCGACGTGAGCGACCTGATCTCCAGGTTCGCCCGGCCGCGGACCATCCGCAGGTAGGTCGTGCCGGTGGTGGCCCGGTGCACCGAGTCGTGCCGGGTGGACGGGATCGAGCCGACGCCGGTCGCCTCGGGGTGGTTGTGGTCCTTGACCTCCGGGAAACCCGCTTCCAGGCAGGACTCGATGAACGCCGTCTGCCCCGGCGACAGCTCCTCCGGCGACCAGCGGCGGATCGGCATCGGACCGCCCTGGCCGTGGAACTCGCTGTCCCCGTAGTCGTAGTCGTTCTCCAGCTTGCGGAAGTAGGGCAGCACGTCGGAGTAGGACCAGCCCGGGTTGCCGGCGGCGGCCCAGTCGTCGTAGTCCTCCGGGACGCCGCGCAGACCGACCGTCGCCCCGACCGCCGACGAACCGCCGGCGAGCTTGCCGCGCGGGTAGCGGATCCGGCGACCGTCGTGCACGTCGGCCCGGAAGGTCCAGTCGTTGCCGACGAACGACATCGAACGGCCGTAGAAGATCTCCTCCGGCAGCTCCTCCGGCTCGGCGTAGTCCGGGCCGCCTTCCAAGAGCAGCACGCGCCGCGCGGGATCCTCGGTCAACCGGGCCGCGAGCGCCGCACCGGCCGATCCGGCGCCGACGATGATGTCGTCATATTGAGCCGTCATAAGCAGTCCTCGAAGATTGGGCGCCTCGGCCGCAGGGTTCTGCGACCCACCCGCCGAGCGTCGCACCGGCTGCGATGACCTTGCTACTCGCGCGTTGCCCCGCGTGGTGTTCCACGCGCGCGATCGGGCGGCACAACGGGAGGAACACTCGGTTCCGCTGACCGGGTGACGCTCGGGATCCGACCGCCTCACCACGAATATCCCGCACGCGCGGCGCCTTCTCCGATCATGCCTACTTCCCTGCCACAGCGCCACTCCGCGGTCCGGTGGGCACGTTGGGAGTAGGCAACTCCCGACCGCTGCGCCGACCATTTCCATTAAGTCCGAATCGCTGCGGCATCCGCGGCGGGACGAAGGGAGCACACATTGTCCAGCCCGTGGCGTGCGCTCAGACGCCGCATCCTGACTCCCAGCGTTTCCAACACGAAAATCGACGTGCGTGGTTTCCACTACAAGGACGAAACCGCGAAGGAACTGCTGGAAACCGTCGGCCGCTCCTTCCTCGAAGGCTACGGCTACGCCGCGGAATCGCGCACGCCGGACGAGGCCGAGCACAAGCTCGAACAGATGCCGCACAAGTTCCGCGGCTTCGCCTACGAGGGCGCCGGAATGGGCTTCGCGGTACGCGACGCGCTCCCGTTCGGCCGGGGTGGGCGGACCGGGCGGTTCCTCCAAGGCCGGGCCAAGGCCCACGACTACATGGTGATCGTGGGCGTCGGCTGGGCGATGGCCCGGGTGCCCCGGTCCCGCTGGTCCAAGCTCGGCCTGGACGACCCGCTGCTGCGCTGGCTCGCGCTGGACGGCTACGGGTTCCACCAGGCGTACTTCCACACCGATAAGTACGTGCGGCAGCAGTACCGCGAGCCGAGCTTCCCTTGGCCTACCGACGGTTCCGCGTGGTACTCGCCGCGCGGCATCGACCAGGGCATCGGCCGGGCCATGTGGTTCGTGGGCGGCGCCGACCCGAAGGTCGTGGCGGACCTGATCGAGAAGTTCCCGCAGGAGCGCCATGCCGACCTGTTCGCGGGCTCGGGGCTGGCCGCCACCTACGCGGGCGGCCTGCCCGAGAGCGAGCTGCGGTGGTACGCGGACCGGGTCGGTCCCTACCTGCCCAACGTCGCGCAGGGCAGCGCTTTCGCCGCCACCGCGCGGGTCGACCAGGGCCTGGTCGTCGACCACACGGCGGTGGCGACCGGGGTCTTCTGCGACATGACGCCCCAAGAGGCGGCGCGGTTGTGCCACGACACGCGTCCCCCGGCGGTCGCCGAACTGCCCGAGCACCCCGGGATCCCGGCCTTCGAGGTGTGGCGCAGGCGCATCACCGCGACGTTCACCACCGATGCGGATGTGACGGCATGACCACGCTCGACATGGCGAGCCCGCGCCGGGCAGTGCCCGGACCGCCTCGCAGCGAGACGATGAGCCTCCTGGCCAGGATGGTCCGCGACCGGCTCGCCGTGATGACCTCGGTGTCCCAGCAGTACGGGGACGCGGTCCGGCTGCGGCTGGGCCCCAAGTCGATGTACTTCTTCAACAACCCCGACCACGCCAAGTACGTGCTGGCCGACAACCCCGGCAACTTCCTCAAGGGCATCGGCCTGGTGCACGCCCGCCGTGCCCTCGGCGACGGCCTGCTCACCAGCGAGGGCGAGCTGTGGAAGGCCCAGCGCAAGACGATCCAGCCGGCCTTCCAGGCCAAGCGGATCGCGAGCAAGGCCGACGTGATCGCGCAGGAGGCCGCCGGGCTGGTGGACAAGCTGCGCGGGCACCGCGGCGGCGACCCGATCGACATCAGCGAGGAGATGACCGGGCTGACGCTCGGCGTCCTCGGGCGGGCGCTGCTCGACGCCGACCTCAACGCGTTCGAGTCGATCGGGCACTCGTTCGAGGCGGTCCAGAACCAGGCGATGTTCGAGATGATGTCGCTGAGCACGGTGCCCCACTGGGTGCCGCTGCCCATCCAGCGCAAGTTCCACCGCGCCAGGGCCGACCTGGACCGCATCGTCGCCCAGCTGGCCGACGAGCGGCGCGCCAACCCCACCGGCGCCGGTGACGACGTCCTGTCCCGGCTGGTGGAGGCGACCAGGCTGGAGCCCGACCAGGCGGCCGGGCACCAGCGGATGCGCGACGAGATGGTGACGCTGCTGTTGGCCGGGCACGAGACGACGGCGAGCACGCTCAGCTGGACGTTCTACCTGGCGGACAAGCACCCCGAGGTGTGGGAGCGGCTGCACGCCGAGGCGGTCGAGGTGCTGGGCGACCGGCAGCCGACGTTCCAGGACATCCCGCGGTTGCGGTACACCACCATGGTGATCCAGGAGGTCATGCGGCTGTACCCGCCGGTGTGGATCCTGCCGCGGATGACCCGCGAGGAGGACGAGATCGGCGGGTACCACGTGCCGGCCGGGGCGGACGTGCTGATCTGCCCCTACACGCTGCACCGGCACCCCGGCTTCTGGGAGGACCCGGACCGGTTCGACCCGGACCGGTTCTCCCCCGGCCGCTCGTCCGGGCGGTCGCGCTACGCCTACATCCCGTTCGGCGCCGGTCCGCGCGTGTGCGTCGGCAGCGGCCTCGGGATGATGGAGGCCACGATCGTCACCGCCAGCGTGGTGCGGGAGCTCCGGCTGTCGACGGTGCCGGGGTACCAGGCCCGCGCCGAGCCGATGCTGACGCTGCGCGTGCGCGGTGGGTTGCCGATGACCGTGCGGTCCGCCGCGTGAGCTCCGGTTCCGGGCTCGCGCCGGCAGGTGCGGTTCCCGGCCGGGACCGCGGTCAGCCGGTCGGCGCCGCGCGCGAGGGTGCCGCCGGGGACCGCTTGACCCTGACGCGGGTCTGACGTCGATGTGACGGCGGGCGCGTCGTGGACCGGCCGGGGTCGTGCGAAGGCACGTCCCGCGGTTGCGGCGGGACGCGGGAAATCGCCGACGGTGGCCGCCGGGAATGCGCGTCCCGGTGGCCACCGAAGCGACAGCGGGCCGTTCCCGACCCGGAACCCGCCGAAACGCGCCGGAACGGCCGGGGCCGCCCTTACGCTGTTGTCCCTTCTCGTCCCGATCCCTGAAGCGCCGGCGGAGGAATCGATTTCAATGCGAGCGACACTGGTACAGGCCGGCTTGCGCGGCCTTTCCACCGCGCAGGTCCGGCAGGTGCGCGCGGTGCGATACGGCGCGGCCGATGAAGACGTGGCCCGGGTCTACCGGGAACTCGAACGGGATTTCGGTGTGCTCGCGCCGCCGATCGCGCTGCACGCGTCCTCACCCGACGTGCTGGCCGCGGCCTGGCTGGTGCTGCGCGAGACGCTGCTCGTGCCCGGCACGGTGCCGAGGGCGCACAAGGAGGCGGTCTCCACCGCCGTGTCGGTGGGCAACAACTGCCCGTTCTGCATCTCGATGCACTCCTCGATGCTGATCGACCTGGTCGGCTACAAGGACGGGGCGATCCCGGAGCCCGCGGCGCGTGCGGCCGGCGAGTGGGCCACGGCCAACGCGACCGTCGACGGGGCCGCCGCGCACCCGGTGCCGTTCCCGGTCGGCCAGGCGCCGGAGATGGTCGGCACCGCGGTGGTGCTGCAGTACCTCAACCGCATGGTGAACATCTTCCTGGGCGAGCTGCCACTGCCGCCGGGCGCACCGGTCGCGTCGATGACCGTGGTGCGCCGGGTGCTGGTGTGGCTGATCAAGTCGGCCGAGCGCGCCGGCCCCCGTCCGGGTGCGTCGTTCGGCCTGCTGCCCGACGCGCCGCTGCCCGCGGACCTGTCGTGGGCGCAGGGACACGACGCGATCGCCGGTGCCTTCGCGCGTGCGGCCGCCGTCTTCGACGAGGCCGGCCGCCGCTGCGTGCCCGCCGAGGTGCGCGAGCTGGTGCTGGAACACCTGGAGCGGTGGGACGGCAAGCCGATGGGCGTGAGCCGCGCCTGGGTGGAGGACGCGATCGCCGTGCTGCCCGCGGCGCAGCAGGACGCCGGGCGGCTGGCGCTGCTCACCGCGCTGGCCTCCTACCAGATCGACCAGTCGGTGATCGACCGCTTCCGCGCGTTCCGGTCGGACGACCGGTCGCTGATCGACATCACGTCCTGGGCGAGCATGGCCGCGGCACGGCGCGTGGGCAGCTGGATGAAGGTGCCGGCCGAGGCCACCGAGTCCGAGTCCCTGCCGCCCGCGCCGCGGTCGGCCTGACCGGGTCGACCCGACCGCGGGATTGGCTCCGAACCACCATGACCGACCACCGCGCACCACACCGGCGGCTCCGCTCGATCCCGGAGCCACCGGGGTGGTGGACGAAGGCGCACTGCCCGATCGGCCCAGCGGGCGCGGTGCCACATGGCGTACGCGCCGGTGCCGGCACGGTCCGCCGCTGTCGACCGCACGGCGCACGCGACCGATCCGACGGCGCGGTGCCGACGATCGACCGACGCGGACCGCACGCCACACGCGCCCGTTCCGGGGCCGTGCCGACGGTTGGCTGCCGCGAACCGCGCGCAACGGGTTGTTCCGGCGCGGTGCCGACGGTTGACCGCTGCGAACCGCACGCCACGCGCGCCCGTTACGGCGCTGTGCCGAGGGATGACCGCCGCGGAGCACACGCCACAGGGCGCTCCGGCGCGGTACCGACAGTTGACCGGCGCGGACCGCGCGTCACGCGCGTCCGGTCCGGCTCGGTGCTAGCGGTTGGCCGCCGCGGTCAGTGCGACGGCCGGGACCTCGCGGCTGTCCAGCTCGGGCAGGGCCAGCAGGATCGGCAGGTCGAGCAGGCACGACGTCCTGGTCTCGATGTCCGCCTCGACCGTCCGGTCCGCCCGCACCGGGACCGGCGCGGCCGCACCCACGAACAGCGGCCGACGCCTCGACGGGTTGGGGTCGAGGTCCTCGACCGCCACCACGGCCGCCCGGATGAAGCACTGCCCCTCCGGCACCGCGTCGAGCCGGTACGGCCCCGAACCGTCGCGGATGTCGCAGGCGACCGGGACACCCTGGGCGATCGGGTCCTTGAACGCGGCCACGTAGACGCGCACCGGCATGGCGGTCTCCGGCACACCGATCCAGCCGCACACCGCGCCCGACCGCGGCTCGCGCGCGCACCCCGGGAACGTCGGGAGCGACAGCTCCCCCTCGGAGGACAGCGCGCGGAAGCGGGCGGGCGGCACCCCGACGCTGCGGGTGAACCGGCTGGTGAACGTGCCGAGGCTGTTGTAGCCCACCATGTACGAGATCTCGGTGACGCTCAGCGACGTGTCGAGCAGCAGCTGCTTGGCCTTCATCAGCCGGATGGCGGTGAGGAACCGCCCCGGCGAGGTCCCGGTCAGCGACCGGAAAACCCTGGAGAAGTAGAACTTGCTCAGGATCGCCATGTCCGCCATGTCGGCCAGCGACAGTGGCTCGTCGTAGCGACTCCACATCGTGTCGATCGCGCGCTCTACCGCATCCTGCACGACATTCCCCCATTCCACTCGCTGCAGCGACGACGGCGGTACGCCGCCAACGGGTGACCACCTCGCGCGGCGAGGTGCGCACCTTTCGTCTTGACACCGGGCGCCGCGGTGGCGGCCCGCCGCGGCCGTGGACCGGCCGCGGTCACCGTCAACCTCGACCGAGAGCGCGGAACTCGTCCGCGATCCGCCGACGCCACACCTCGTAGGCGGGCACGTCGCCGCCGACCGGACCAAGCGGTCGGTGGCGGGCGCTGACGTCGTTGGTCTCCTCGACGCCCATCCCCCAGAAGACCCTGGTCGCCAGCTCGTTGTGCGGCACGACGAGGCCGGCCTGCACCCGCGCGCCCGCCCCGAACGCGGAGCCCTGCGCGACGTGCGGGCGGTGTTCGCCCGCACGGTCCCAGAACGCGCGGAGCTCGTCCTCGTCCACGCCCCCAGCGTAGGTCGCGGCCAGGCCGGCCCCGCTGTAGAGGTCCGCGTGCCGCGACTCCGGGAACTTGTCGATCAGGTCGGCGACGACGGTCGGGTCGGTGCCGGCGACGAACCACAGGGCACGACCGATGCCCTGGTCGATCACCCGGTCGGCGTACCACTGCGGTCCGTCGGCGGGCCACGGGAACGAAGCCTCCCGGTGGTGCCCGTGCACGTACTCGTCCGGCCGGAAGTACGCCTGGTGGAATCCGTAGCCGTCCAGGACCAGCCACCGCAGCAGGTCGTCGGTCACGCTCGCGGTCATGGCCCGCCAGCGGAACCTCGGCACCCGGGCCAGGGCCCAGCCCACCCCCACGTAGACCATGTAGTCGTGCGCGGCGGCCCGGCCGGTGAGGAACTGCCGCACGCCGCCCCGGCCGCCGAGGGGCAGGCCGTCGCGGACGGCGAACCCCATCGCCGCGCCTTCGTAGGCGAACCCGCGGAAGCGCACCGGCAGCTCCTCCAGCAGCGGCTCCACGTCGAGGGGACGACGCGACTCGGCCGCGTAGCCGTACCCCGTCACGAACATCCGACCGATCGTCTCCAGCAGTTCGGTCGACTCCGCTGTCTTCTCGTGGAAGGCGCGCACGGAAGGCTTGGTCTCCGACATGGAGGGCGTCAGGATGCGGCGCCGCAGCGTGCGGTACATGCTGGCCAACGTATTCCTCCGTCGACGTCCGGGCTCAGGTGTGACAGTCGGGTCGAGCGTGCCCCTCTCCGGGCAGCGGGTCTACTTCACGTTTGCGGTGCGGGTTCACACCGAACGCCGTGGTCGCACCCGGTCCGGCCGCTCACCACCCGGTCACCGCGGCGACCGGCCGACCCGGCGACCGCCCGCGCAGCCGGACGTCCACCCGCAGGTGCTGCCCCGGGTCGACGGCGATCAGGTGGCTCCGACCACCGGCGAACTTCATGGCGCACCGGGACGCGCGCGGGTTGCGCCCGTACATCGCGACCGCGACGCAGCGGGTCGGCAACGCGCCCACCACGAGCGAGGTCTCCATCGGGCCTTCGACCAGCGTGGTGTGCACCGGCGTGCTCTGCGGGATCAGGTCGTCGATGAGCCCGATCGTGATCTCCGCCGGGTCGGCCTGCGCCGGGATCGCCAGCGTGCCGACGATCGACCCGCTGCCGCCCTGCCTGGGCATCGGCACCTGGTGGCCGCCGGGGCTCGCCGGGCTGTCGAGGTCGGGCAGCGCCGTGGCCGCGAGCAGCCCGCTGATCTCGGGGTCGCGGTACTGCGTCGGTGAGACGCCCACCGCGCGGGTGAACCTCGTGGTGAACGTGCCGACACTGCTGTAGCCCACCGTGGTGACGACGTCGGCGACGTTCATCAAGGTGGTGAGCAGCAGCCTTTTCGCCTCAAATAATCGGACCGCCGTCAGGTACCGACCTGGCGGAATACCCACGGTGGCGTGAAACAACCTGGAGAAGTGGAAAGGACTCACGAGTGCGGCGTTCGCCACGTCACGCAAGGTCAGCGGTTCGTAGTAGTTGGCCCGCATCATGGTGATGGCTCGTTCGACAGCGTCGTGCATGGTCGTCCCTTTCGTCGCGAATGGCGCCGGAGCCGTTCGTCGCGCAGCATCGGGCGCAGCCGGCCGAGGCGACCGCGCTGAACCGTCCGGATACGTCATCGAGGTGCGGCGGAACCGTCCGCTCGCCGATTGCGTGAATAGGGCAGGTACTACGACGATGTGCCGATCTTCACCACCCGTACACACTTCCATGGAGAGCCCCCATAACTCTCCAACGCGGACGACGCTAGCAGGATGAGGACCACGCGCAATTGTTTGAGAACCAGGACCGCAACCTGCGAGACGACGCTCACCCGTTCAGAGCAGGAGATACAGCCGGACAGTGGTGTTTTTCGGCACCCGTACGCGTAAACCCCAGGTAAAGAAGGTTCTTCCGAACCGGCGGGACGGTCGGCCGACGGCCCGTCGAGCGGGCCACCCCGCGGCGCGGCGACGCGTAACAACGCTATGGGCCGGATAACGTCGTTGTGCAACACTGACCGAATGTCTCCACGAAAGCTCGATCCGGAGATCCGGGCCACGTTGGTCGACGTCGCGGCGAGGCTGTTGGCCGAGCACGGGGCCGAGGCGCTGTCCACCCGGAAGATCGCCGCCGAGGCCGGCACCTCCACCATGGCCGTGTACACCTACTTCGGCAGCATGAGCGGCCTGGTGCGGGACATGGTGCACGAGGGCTTCGCCAGGCTGGAGCGGCAGTTCGCCAGGGTGCGGGAGACCGACGACCCGGTGGCGGACCTGGCGGCGCTCGGCCACGCCTACCGGTACAACGCGAAGACCAACCCGTACCTGTACGCGGTGATGTTCGGCGGCCAGTCGCTCGCCGGCTTCTCGCTGACCGAGGAAGACCGCCAGTACGGCAGGTACACGCTGCTCACGGTCGTGGACCGGGTCAACCGCTGCATCGCGGCGGGCCGGTTCCGCGAGGGCGACCCCATCCTGATCGCGCACGAGATGTGGATCACCACGCACGGCCTGGTCAACCTGGAGCTGGGCGGCTACCTGATCCCGCCGGTCGACGCGGACCGGTGCTACGAGGTGATGCTGACGAGCCTCATCGTCGGTGTCGGTGACGACATCACTTCGGCGACGGCCTCGATCACCGCGTCCAAGGTGCGGCACCACGAAGAGGTCGAAGCCGAGCCCGAGGCCGCCTCCACGCCGCTGTGACCACGCCCGCCCGACCCCGCTAGCCACACCACACCGCGCCGAGTCACACCCGCGCGGCCTCATCGGGCCGTATTCGGCCGCAGCGGGCCATCACGGCCACCGAAGGGCACCCCGGGGCTCCCCCAGGGCCTGCCGGGTGGCGCTCCCCTCGCCTCGTCGCGCTGAGCGCTGCTTGCGCCACACCGCGCACTCCCCGTGCCGCACCCCTGCTGCGCTCCCCGTGCCGCGCTCCCCCTGTCACACCCCCGGCGCCGCGCCGGCCCCTTCCCGCGCCGGCCCCTTCCCGCGCCGGCCCTCCGCGCGCCACGTCCTGACCCCCTCACGCCGCCCTGCCCGCGCTGCCCCTGCCGGTGTGACGCCGGCCGCTCCGGGGTCGGACCAGGCGGCCGTTCCCCGCCCGCAGCACGCCCGCCCGCAGGTGGCGCGGCGAGCCGGCCCATTGCGGCAATCCAGGAGAATCCGCCCGACCGACTGTCGCGGACAATGCCCACAGGACGCCTGGACGGCGGGGCACTTGATCGGTCAACAACGACCGAAAGCGCGGCTCCGCAGAGTGCGGAAAAGCAAAGGGAGGCTCTGCGGGTAGACCTCTGGACAGCGTAGGAGAAGCCGAGTGCGTGACGGTAGCAAAATAAAACCGACGGATCACGCCGAGCCGGTCGACCGCAGTCCGAAAGGCCCGCTCAGTCGACCCCTGAGCTGGGGGAACATTACCCGGCGAGACCAAAGAGGACAGCCGCACAGGGCCTGCCGCGCTCATCATCAATTACCGCGCACGACACCCCTGGCCGCTGAGCAAGCCAGGAGTAGCTGTCCCGCCGAGGCCTCTGCAACGCTTTTCTCGTTTAGTTGTCCGGTGCCGGGTTGCCGAGTTGGGGGACGAGGTTGAGTGCACTACGCGCCTCGCGGCGCAAATTGCCGGAGACCATCGCAAGGTCGTTCCCCGCCGGTCCCGCCCGCACGGACGGGGCACGTCGGCTGCGGAACGCCGAACAGCGACTGGAGTCCTCCGCGTCGCACCACCGGCACGACGACCCGCCATCGAGCGCGGGTCGCACGGCCGAACGGGCGGTGGCCGCCCACATCACCAAACGCGTGAGCCGCGCGCCGTCGGTCCCCGACGGCGCCGAGCCCACGCCCTCAACGTGGCGGCGACGCATCGCCGAGCAATTCGTCCACCAGGAAGGAGTCAGCTTGTGACCTCCACAGCCAGTTGGCTGCGCAGGCAACTACCCGGCGTATTGGCACTCGTGCTCGTCGCGGCCACGTTCTTGGTGGCCCGGCTGCCGCAGGTGTCGGCCGAGGAGCGGCAGGGCGTCGCGGCCCAGTTCGGGTTCCAGCCCGAGTCGATCGCCCTGCCCGGCGGCTACACGCAGCAGACGATCCGCGAGGTGAACCAGCGCTACCAGCACATCAACGCCTGGATCTCCTCGGTCGGTTCGGCGGTCGCCATCAACGACCTCGACGGCGACGGCCTGTCCAACGACCTGTGCTTCGTCGACGTGCGCATCGACCAGGTGGTCGTCACGCCGGCGCCGGAGTCGGGCAAGACGCCGCGCTACGAGCCGTTCGCGCTGTCGTCCGGGTCGCTGCCGATGAACGACGTGATGGCGCCGATGGGCTGCGTGCCCGGCGACTTCAACGAGGACGGCCGGATCGACCTGCTCATCTACATGTGGGGCCGCACGCCGATCCTGCACCTGGCCCAGGCCGACGCGAAGGGCATGGACGAGGACACCTACGAGGCCACCGAACTGGTGCCCGGCAAGTCCTCCGGCACCTACGACGGCCCGGAGTGGAACTCGAACTCCGCGACCGTCGCGGACTTCGACGGTGACGGCCACGCCGACATCTTCATCGGCAACTACTTCCCGCACGGCCCGGTGCTGGACCCGTCCAAGAACACGGGCGTCTGGATGAACGACTCCATGTCGGCCGGTTTCAACGGCGGCGAGGACTACATCTTCCTCTCGAAGGGCACCTCGGGCGACACCCCGACGTGGGACATGTCCGACCCGTTCCCGCTGGAGGTCTCCCGGGGCTGGGCGCTCGCGTCCAGCGCCAACGACGTGAACGCGGACCTGCTGCCGGAGCTGTACGTCGGCAACGACTTCGGTCCGGACCGCTTCCTCTACAACATGTCCACGCCGGGCAAGCTGAAGTTCGAGGTGGTCGAGGGGTCGAGGGGCCCGATGGAGCCGAAGTCCAAGAACGTCGGCATCGACTCCTTCAAGGGCATGGGCGTCGACTTCGGCGACCTGAACGGCGACCAGGTGTACGACATGTTCGTCAGCAACATCACCGCGTCGTTCGGCATCGAGGAATCGCACTTCGCCTTCATGAGCCAGGAGACCAACCTGAACCGGGTCACCTCCAGCCTGGAGGACGGCGACGCGATCTGGGAGGACGAGAGCGCGCCGCTCCAGCTGGCCTGGTCCGGCTGGGGTTGGGACGTGAAGGTGTCCGACCTCGACAACAACGCCGAGCTGGAGGTCCTCCAGGCCACCGGCTTCGTGAAGGGCGACGTCAACCGCTGGCCCCAGCTCCAGGAGCTGGCCACGGCGAACGACACGCTGCTGGACGACCCGATGTGGTGGCCGATCGTCGGCCCCGGCGACGACGTGGGCGGTAACCACCACTTCCACTTCTTCGCCAAGAACAAGGAAGGCTTCTACAGCGACCTGTCGGGCGACCTCGGCATGGCTGCCCAGATCCCGTCCCGCGGCATCGCGACCGGTGACATCGACGGTGACGGCAAGCTGGACATGGCCATCTCCCGGCAGTGGTCCGACCCGGTCATGTTCCGCAACGACGGCGGCTCCGGCAACGGCTTCCTCGGGCTGCGCCTGACGCACGACGAGGAGCAGACCGCGGGCACGCTCCCCGGCGCGGGTTCGCCGGTCATCGGCGCGCAGGTCACGATCACCTCGTCGTCGGGCAAGAAGCAGATCAACCGCGTCGACGGTGGCAGCGGCCACTCGGGCAAGCGCAGCCACGAGGTCCACTTCGGGCTCGGCACCGACAGCGGGTCGGTCCAGGCGCACATCAAGTGGCGCGACCGGGACGGCGAGATCCACGAGCAGGACATGACACTGAGCCCGGGTTGGCACGACATCCAGCTCGGCGACCAGGCCAAG
The DNA here is from genome assembly GCF_040673975.1 of Actinosynnema sp. NPDC050801. NCBI lineage: Bacteria > Bacillati > Actinomycetota > Actinomycetes > Pseudonocardiales > Pseudonocardiaceae > Actinosynnema > Actinosynnema sp. NPDC050801. The sequence goes on from NZ_JBFAQZ010000009.1 coordinate 113,799, forward strand.
GAGAAGTGACGGAAATGGCCGAGACCAAAACCGCGCCGCCCAGCCCACCGCGGCACGACCCCAAAGTCACCTTGGCGCTGCGGAACTTCGCGATCTCCATCAGCGTCTTCAACATCCTCGGTTACACGATCCTCGGGTTCGAGCAGGCGTGGCTGTGGCCGTTCATCGCCCTGGCCACCGCCTACACCGTCGAGATCGGGCTGGAGCGGATCGGCTCCCGGCAGGAGGGTCGCGCACCCCGCTACGCCGGCCGCGGCCTGCGGGGCATGGTCGAGTTCCTCTACCCGGCGCACATCACCGCGCTCGCGGTGAACATGCTGACCTACGCCAACGACCAGATCTGGGTCATGATCTTCGGCGTGGTCGTGGCCGTCGGCGCCAAGTGGGTCCTGCGGGCACCGGTCAAGGGCCGGCTGCGGCACTACATGAACCCGTCGAACTTCGGCATCGCGGTCATCCTGCTGGTGTTCCCGTGGGCGTCGGTCGCGCCGCCGTACCACTTCAGCGAGCACGTCGGCACCTTCTGGGACTACGCGATCCCGGTCACCATCCTCATGGCGGGCACCATGCTGAACGGCATGCTGACCGGTCGGTTGTGGCTGATCATCGCCTGGTTGGTCGGGTTCGCGCTGCAGGCCGTCATCCGCGGCGTGCTCCTGGACGTCTCCATCCCGGCGGGCCTGGGCATGATGACCGGCATCGCGTTCGTGCTCTACACCAACTACATGGTGACGGACCCGGGCACATCACCGTCCAAGCCGGCGGCCCAGATCGCGTTCGGCGGCGGCGTGGCGGCCGTGTACGGCATCTTGATGGGCATGAGCATCGTGTACGGGCTGTTCTTCGCCACGGCGATCGTCTGCCTGATCCGCGGTGGCTTCCACTGGACGGTCCACTTCATCGAGAAGAACCGCGCCCAGGTGGAGCTGCAGAAGAAGGCGGCGGCCGAGGCGGTCCTCCCGGTGGAACCGCCGCTCGTCGACCCGAAGCAGAACGGTGCGCCGAAGGAGGCCACGGTCGTGGCCACCACCTGACCGGGTTCGCGGCCGACGTCCTCCCCCCGGCCGGTGCAAGGCCCGGGATGAGGACGTCGGACGTGGACCGGCACGTCCCACCGACAGCCCGTCGCCCTCGGCGACGGGCTGTCGCTTCGTGTGGCGGTGAGGTGCCTGCGCGTTGTCACCCGAACTGCTGCACCCGTTCGGCGGTGTCGGGGATGCTCCGATGACGTGCTGTGACACCACTCGGCCCGCACCGCGAGCGGCGTACGGGCGACTCGATAGGAACGCGATGCGAACGACCGGCCGAGAAGAACCCCCAGGAGGTACCTTTCTTCTCCTGGGGTTGTTTTCAGGTCTTCCGCGGCGGCGACTTTTCTTTACCCAGTCGTCACGTACCGGCCCGGACGGCGAGGGGCCCGCCGTCCGGTTGGACGGCGGGCCCCTCGGGTGGTGTTCGTTCGAGCTGAGGTCGTCAGCTCGCCTCTACCGCGTTCATGGCCACCGTCCGGATGTACGGCAGTGCCACCAGGACCGGCGGGTCGAGCATGCCGATCGGGCGCAGGGTCAGATCGGCCTCGTCGACCGGGACCCCCGCCCGGACGGTGATCGGACCGTACGACGCCACGTTCAGCGCCTGGTCCTCGGCCGGGAACCGACGCGGTTCACGCCTTCCGGCGTGGTCCAGCGCCACGGAGTACGCGAGCAGGTGCCACGTACCGGACGGCACGTCGGTGAGCACGTACGGTCCCGGCCGGTGGAGCATGGTGCAGCGGACCGGCGCCCCCTGCGGGATCCGGTCGGCGAACAGCCCTGCGCAGATGAGTCCAGGCGCATCCCCCAGTGATGCGTAGATCTCTCCCCGAACCGTGGACGTGCGCGCGTCCGAACCGCGCCACGCCGCCGGCATCGGCGGAGTCAAACCCCCCAGTTGGCGGTACGTCGTCGGCGAGACGCCGACACTGCTGCGGAACCTCGAACTGAACGTGCCGACGCTGGTGTACCCCACCCGGTGGCTGATGTCGGTCACCGGTAAGGAGGTGCTCACCAGCAGGCGCTTGGCCTCCTGCAGGCGGATAGCCGCCAGGAATCGTCCGGGTGACACACCGGTTACCCGCTGGAACGCCCGCGAGAAGTGGAACTTGCTATACATGGCGGTACGTGCCATGTCGTCGATCGTGAACTGCTCGCCGAGATTTTCGTGCATGAAGTCGATGACGCGGCCTACCGCCCGTTCTATTACGTCCTCCACTACGACCCCCATTCGCAGATGTAATGAAAGGTGAATCGACATCACCGCCACGCCGAGTGGCGCCCCAGTAGCGTGATGGCGGCACGCGTCAGCGCGCGCCGCAACCGGCTCTACCCCCCCGGCCGCCCCCAAGCGGCATCGAATTCCCCCGATTGCTGGAATCTACCAGGGGCTCGACAGCCTGCGCAAGGAGCCAAGACGAGCGGCGGGGGCGTATCACAAGATCCTTCGCCAACCTACCTAGGATGATCTTGTGAACGTTCCGGACGTCTATTTCGGACTCGACGCGAGGGATAGTCGGTTAACCCCCCGAACTCATTACTGCGCCTTTCGGGTGACGTTGCGCGGGCCTCCGTCACCCATCTCACCGAGTGTCGCGGTGGCCCGCCACGGGCCGTCCGAGCAGGGGCGATGGTTATATCCGGCGTCGTTGAACGTTCACTTTCAGCCGGAAAGTTCGGAACCGCGAAGATGCGGTGCCCCAGACGTGGCCGAGGCCACCACACCAACCCGGCGGCAACCGGGGAGGTGTATTCTGGGCCACCCCGAACCCGCCTTCCGCGGCGCGGTCCCGCCGCCTCGGCGAAGAATCGAACGCAGCGCCCGGCGGGTGCCGGACAATCGGAACCGACCGGATCACCGGGGCCGTCACGCCGGCCGCACTCGTGGCACATGATTCACGCCCGGCCGGGTGTGCTCGACCGACGATCACGCGGTGCGGGCACGTCCACCACCGGCGGCTCCGACGGCGCGGCGACGGCGGGTCCCCCTCCGCCCTCGCCCGAGCCCGGCTCCACGTCATCCCACACTGCTGGCACAGCACACGCCCTCTGCGAACCGCTCCGGTACGGCGCCCTCCGGCGTCCGTGGCCGGCACGCTACTAGGCACTAGTCCTAAAAAGCAACTGAGAAGGTCGGATTTCGTACTAACGAGGGTTAGGGTGGAAGTCATGGCGACCAAGCGCAGCTACGACGACGGATGCCCGTCCGCGCACACCCTCGACCTGGTCGGCGAACGCTGGGCACTGCTCATCGTCCGCGAACTGCTCTACGGCGCCAAACGCTTCACCGACCTCCGCACCGGACTCCCCGGCGCCAGCCCCAACATCCTCACCCAACGCCTCCGCGAACTCCACGACGCCGGCATCCTCCACCGCCGCACCCTCCCCCCACCCGCCGCCACCCGCGTCTACGAACTCACCCCCCGAGGACGCGAACTCCAACCCGTCATCGCCGCACTCGGACGCTGGGGCGCACGCTCACCCCAACTCCCCCACGACGCACCCATCAGCGTCGACTCCCTCATGCTCGCCCTCCACACCCTCTACGACCCACACCGCTACGACCACCGCGCCCACGGGCCCTCCAGCCACATCACCCTCCACTTCGGCCGGGACACGGTCCACACGACCATCCGCACCGACACCCTCGACCTCACCCGCGACCCCGTCCACGGCCACCTGCCGCACCGACCGGACGCGACCGTCCACACCGACACCACCACGCTGAACAACATCATCCAGGGACGTCGTGACCTCACCGACGCCCGCGACACCGGGGACCTCACCGTCCACGGCGACACCGACCTCGCGGCCCACTTCGTCACCCTCTTCCCCTTTTCCCCCGCCACGTGACGGCCTGACGGCGCGGGACCGTCCGGGAACGACGGTCAGGTGTCCGGGTGCGCGAACACGACGGCGGTGTTCAGCCCGCCGAACGCGAACCCGGCCGACAGCGCGAACCCCAACCCGGCCCGCCTCGCGCGCGCACCGGTGAAGCGGCACACCGGGTCCACCGGGTCGGTCAGCCCGGGGTTGGGGTGCACGTACCCGCCGCGCACCTGCAACGCCGTCGCCACCGCCTCCACGACGCCGGCCGAGGTGAGGCAGTGCCCGGTCAACCCCTTGGTGGCGTTGACGTGCGGGCCAGGCTCGTCGCCGAACACCTCCCGCAGCGCGGCGACCTCGACGTCGTCGCCCACCGGCGACCCGGTGCCGTGCGCGTTGACGTAGTCCACTCGCGCCGGTGCGATGCCGGCCCGGTCCAGCGCGAGGCGCATCGCCCGCACCTCGCCGGCAACCGACGGGTCGGGCAGGTGGTTGCCGTCCAGCACGACCGCGTGGCCCGCGAGCCGCACCACAGGGGTGGCGGAGCGCGCTGTGGACGACTCGGCCGTCTCCAGCACGACGCACGCCGCCGCTTCACCGGCGTGGAACCCGCGTCGACCGCGGTCGAACGGCGACACCGGCCGCTCGACCGGACCGGCGCCCGCCGCGGCCATCGCGCCGATCAGGAGGAAACCGCGCCGCTGCGAGGAGGACAGCTCGGCGAGCGCGCCCACCACGAGGCACACGTCCAGCGCACCGTCGGCGAGCATCCGCGCGGCCGTGACCAGGCCGAGGTTGCCGCTCGCCGACGCGCCACCGACGGTGCAGCCCTCGCCGCGCACGCCGAGGACCCGGCTGAGCGTGCCCACGTGGTCGGTGTCGTAGTGGTGCAGCGCGTAGCGCGTAGGCACCCGGCCGGCGTGCGCCGCCTCGCTGTAGCTCTCGGTCAGGTTGTTGCCCGCCACCACGACGCCGATCCGCTCGGCTGCGGGCGCGCGGTCGTACAACCCCGCGTCGACCCACGCCTGCACGGCGGCGGCGGTCGCGGCACGCACCGGCAACGGAGAGCGGCGGGCCGTGCGCACGGCGAGGTCGCGCAGCTCGGCCGGCACGTCCGGCACCGACGCCACGGCCCGTTCCAGGTCGAAGCCGGTGAGGCGGGCGGCGAACGCCGGGCCGAGGTCGGGCGGCACCGGCGCCGGGCACGCGGTCAGCGCCACCCGGCCGCACCGCAGCGCGTCGTCGAACCCGGCCACGTCGGGGGCGACCGCGCCGACCAGGCCCAGGCCGGTGACGACAACGGTCACGAGTGGGCCCGCAGCACCCGGACCAGGGTGCCGATGTCGTGGCCCTGCCCGAACTCGTGCACCGGCACCGAGATGCCCAGCTCCTCCATCGTCATGGTGACGATCTCGGCCCGGTCGATGCTGTTGCACCCGAGCTGGGACAACGTGCGGTCCCGGGTGAACGCGCCCTCGTCCAGCTCGGGCACGACCTCCACCGCGTTGCGCCGCAGCGCTTCGAAGACGTGGCGGTCGTGCCCGCCGTCCGGTTCCGTCACAGGGACCTCCTCAGATCCACTCGTACCGCCGGTGGTACCCGCGCACCCCGGTCAGGGCCAGCAGCTTGGGCCGGTCGACCACCCGGTCGAGCAGCCAGGCCCAGCCGTCCACGTCGACGTCGCGGTCCGCGACGGGCCGCAGGCACGCGGCGGCCTCGGCCTGCAACCGCCGGTACTCGGTGAAGTCGACCGTGCCGCGGGCGGCCAGCCGGGCGGCGATGCGCGCCTCCCCCACCGCGGTCACCGACTCCGGGCCGATGACACCGCTGTAGAACTCCGACGCGCAGCCGGAGCCGTAGGAGAACACGCCCACCCGCGCCGGTCCCGTGGGTCGGGCGGTGTCGATGAGCGCGGCCAGCGCCAGGTACACCGAACCGGCGAACAGGTTGCCCACCTCGCCCGGGTAGACCAGCGACGGCGCGACGCGGCGGGTGAAGTCCCGGTCGATCTCCCCGGTGTCGGCCCGGTGGAGCGTGCGCATCATCCGCCGGTGGCCGGCGCGCACGATGCCGGCGAACGGCGTGTGCATCACCAGGTGGTCGAACGTGGTCGCGAAGTCCGCGCCCGCCACGGTGGACGCGTAGTCGGCGAAGCTGCGGTGCAGGCACTCCAGGTAGGCCAGCAGGGACCGGTCGGCGTCGGCGATGTCCAGGTCGGGCGCGGGCCGCGCGGAGTCCAGCGTCTCGAAGCTGTGCAGCCCGAACGCACCGGGGTCCACGGTGAACACCCGCGGCCGGTCGCCCAGCAGCAGGGCGACCGCGCCGGTTCCGGTGACCGGTTCGGCGTACTCGGCCCGCTCGTCGGCCACGGACACGTCGGTGGCGATCACCAGCGCCTTGCCGCCCGGCGCGAACCCGGACGCCAGGTACCCCAGGCACAGCTGCACCGCGGCCGTGGCCGAGTAGCACGCCTGCTTGACCTCCACCACCCGGCAGCGGTGGCCGAGGCCGAGCCGGTCGTGCACGTAGGAGGCGATCGACTTGCTGTAGTCCACACCGGACTCACTGGCCACCACCAGCAGCCCGATCGCCTGCCGGTCCGCCTCGGGCAGCCGCGCCAGCAGCGGCGCGGCGGCGTTGACCGCGTTGGTGACCGGGTCCTCGAACGGCAGTGCGACCGACCGGCGGCGCATCTCCAGGTTGCCGAACCGCTGCGGGTCCAGGCCCCGACCCTCGAACACCGCCCGCACGTCCACGGCCAGGCTGCCGCCGTACACGTCCAGCGCCTCGATCCCGAAGCCCGTCACGCGTCCTCCACCGGCTCGAACCCGGACAGGAACCCCGCGAGCACGTCGGACACGGCGCGCGGGTCGGTGACGCTCGGGAAGTGGCCGGCGTCGGTGAGCTCGTGGTAGCGGGCGTCGGGTATCGCGCCGTGCATCAGGTGCGCGGTCTTCAACGGCACGATGCCGTCCAGCCGGCCGTGCACCACCAGCGTCGGTACCGCGATGTCGGGCAATCGGTGCAGCAGGTCGGGCTCCTCGGCGAACACGTCCAGGTACCGCAGGCCGATGTGCGGCGCCATGCTCTCGCACCGCAACAGGTGCCGCACGTGCTCGTCCCGGCGCTCGGCCGCGCCGTCGACCCCCGCCGCCACGAGCGCGCCGACGTCCTCGGCGGCGATCAGCTCCAGCCGGTTGATCCCGCCGACCCGGTTGGCGTAGCGGTAGGAGCTGCACAGCAGCGTCAGCGACCGGGCCCGGTCCGGGTGCGACAGCACGAAGTTCTGGGCGAGCAGCCCGCCGAACGACGAGCCGACCACGTGCACCGGCCCGGACACGCCCAACCGGTCCAGCGCCGTGCGGTGCAGCTCGGCGACACCGGCCAGCGAGACCTCGCCGCCCGTCGTCGCGCCCACACCGGGGTGGTGCACGACGACCAGGTGGAACCGGTCGGACAGCGCGGCGAACTGGCCCGCGAACACGCCGCCGCCGATGTTGAACGGCGGCATCATCAGCACCGTCGGCCCCCGTCCGCAGGTCAGCACCTCGACCTCGCCGCCGGGCACGCTGAACAGGTGCCGGCGGGTGGCCGGCGCGGCGGCGCGCAGCACGTCCAGGTTGGCCGACCGCGGTCGACGCCCCTCCCGCACCGCCTCCCGCACGTCCGCCGGCACACCGGTCGCCGGGTGGTAGCGCGCCACGGCGGACTCCACCAGCCCGCCCGAGGTCCCGTCGACCGCGACCAGGTCGGTGACCTCGCCGGGATCGGCGAACAGGGCACCCATCCGCTCGGCGACCTCGTCCACGAACGCCGCGCCCGCGCCGACCGGCACCGCCAGGCGAACGGTGGTGCCGTTGCCGGACAGGTGCGGCCCGCCGCGCGTCCCCGTGCCCCGGTACAGCCACGCCAGGCAGGCCTGCACCGGGTTGGCGAAACCGGCGAACCACGGCACGGCGGCGACGTCGAGCAGCACGCAGTGCGCCGAGGTCCCGTCGACCAGCGGCACGCCCGCCTCGGTGAGCCGGCGCCGCAACCGCGCGACCAGTTCGACCCGGTCGCGCACCAGTCGGGCCACCGAGGCGGGATCGGCCAGCGCGGTGGCCAGCGCGGTGCGCGCCGACAGGTTCGGCTCGCGGCCGCGCCGCAGCACCTGCTCGTCCAGGCGCTCGGCCAGTTCGCCGTCCGAGGTCACCACCAGGCCGCCGAGGTCGACGCCGAAGTCCTTCGACAGGCTGAACGTGGCGGCGTCGGCCAGCCGCAGCACCTCCACCGCGAGGTCCCACGCGTCCCGGCCCCGGTGTTCGGGCTCGTGCTCGCCGATCAGGACCGCGTTGTCCAGCAGCCGGGTGGCGTCCAGCACGACCGGCACCCCGTGCGCCCTCGCCAGGTCGGCCGCGGCGCGCAGGTTCGCCAGGGAGATCGGCGAGCCGCCGGTGGCGTTGCACGCGGGTTCCAGGGCGAGGAACGACACGTCGTCGTGGCGGCTCAGCGCCTCGCGCAGCGCGGTCAGGTCGAGGTCGCCGGTGAACGGTCCCGTGCCGGTGCGCGGTGGCAGGGGCGCGGCCGGCGTGAAGCCGAGCTCGACCAGGGTGGACAGCCAGGTGGGGAACAGCGAGTTGTGCAGGACGGTGCCGCGCGGACCGGGCCACGCCCGGCACAGCAGCGATTCGGCGGAGCGGCCGCTGGCGGTCAACACCCGGTGCGGCAGCGGTGACCACTCCGCCAGGTCGGCGGCTTGGCCGGTGACCGCCCGATCGGCGGCGACTTGGCCGGCGGCTGCCCGATCGGCGGCGACACCGTCAGCGGCTGCCCGGTCTGCGGCGACACGGTCGGCGAGTTCGCGCGTGCGGGACAACACCCACGGGTCCGCCCGCTCCGCCCACGAGTCGGTGATCAGGTCGAACTCGACCAGGTGGTGCGGGATGCGGACCGGGTTGTGCCCGTGGGCGCGCAGCACGGCCGCGCGGTGGCGTTCGGCGGCCGTCCCGTTCGCCGGCGGTGCCTGTTTCGTGGCGTCCGGCCCCGGCCCGGAGGGGACCTCGGGGTCGGCGATCATCAGGATCACGTCGGCGACCGGGGTGACGTCCGGGCCCGTCGGCTGCACCAGGTAGAGCGGCCGGTCGTCGGTGCCGAACTTCTTCTTGAACTGGTAGTTCCCGCGGCCGAAGATGCCCACCGACCGCAACTCCTCCAGCGCCGCCTCCGCCGCGGGCGACGCGTTCGGCGACTCCACCACCCGGACGCCGAAGCTGGCGCCGAAGCTGAACAGCCGGTGGCCCTCCCCGGCCAGCACCCCGATGATCCGGACGATCGCGAACTCCAAGCCGCCCAGCGGCATGTCGTCCGGGTAGAACTCGACGTCGAGCAGGTACCCGGGCTCGGACGGGATCCTGGCCACCACCACGGCGTTGACCAGGGTGCCGTCCAGGTAGGTGAGGAAGACCCGGTTGCGCTCCGGCAGCGCGCCGCGGACCAGTTCGTCGCGCACCCGCCGCACGTAGGCGTTGACCATCGGCTTGGCCGCGGCCCACCGGTCGAGCAGCTCGGCCAGCGCCGCGTCGGTCCGCGCGTCCGCACCGCAGGCGTACTCCTCCACCCGGCAGTCCCCGGTCCGCTCGAACCGGCGGACCAGGTAGCGCAGCTTCGCGCGGCGGCCACCGTCCAGCGAGAACGAGTCGATGCCCTCCAGTCGCTGCACCGCGCCGAACGGGGTCGCCGTGCACGGTGCGCCGGCCAGCTCGTCCAGGCGCAGCAGCGACAGCAGGTTCGGCCGCAACCCCCGCGCGCGGGCGAACCGGGCGTACTCGTCGGCCAGCGCGGCGAACCGGTCCGCCGGGCCGACGTAGCTCCACACCAGCAGGTCCCGGTCGCGGTGGGAGCAGGCGAAGTAACCGTCCCGCGCGCGGCCGAAGAACAGCACGGGGGCGATGTCGCGGCCCGCCAGGCCGGTCTCCTTGCCGTGCGCCGCATCGAGTTCCGCGACCAGCACCCGCAACGACGGGTCCACCGCCACCCGCGACCTGGGCACCAGGACCGCCGGGTCGTCCGCCGGTGGCTCGACCACGGGCACGTCGCCGGTCTCGCCGGTCTCGCCGGTCTCGTCGGTGTCGTCGCCGGGTGCGACGCGCAGCAGGGCGGCGGTGCCGTGGCTCTCGGCCAGGTGGTCCGCCAGCTCGGCCACGGTGGGCCGGTCGAACAGCAGGGTCTTGCGCTGCGCCCCGAAGTGCTTCTCCAGCGCGCTGACCGACCGCAGCATGTCGAACGACGAGAAGCCGTTCTCCTCGAACGTGTGCGCGGGGTCGAGCGGGCGTCCGAGGGCACCTTCGAGGAAGCGGGTCAGCACCTCCACCGGTCGCGGTCCGGCGTCGGTCGGGGCCCGGTCGGTGATGCGGCCGCTGAGCGCACGCACGTCGTCGTGCTCGTACAGGTCCGCACCGCGCAGGTCGACGCCGTACCTCTCGTTGAGGGTGCGTGCCACGTCCATCCGGAACACCGAGTCCAGGCCGATGTCGGTGAACGACCTGTCGCCCACGGCCTGCGGCGTGACGCCCAGGACGTCCGCCACGACCCGCCGCACCACCTCGTCGACCTCGGCCACGTCGTCCGGGACCCGGGTCGGCGCGAGGACGGGTGGCGGGGTGGCCCCGGGCTCGCGCGCCGCGGGCGCCGACCGGTCCAGCGGCGTCAGCACGACCTTGCGGCGCGCACCGCCGGTCGGTGCGGCCGTGGCAGGTGCGCCCGCGGCGGGTGCCGCCACACCGTTCGTCGGGTCGGTGAACCACAGGCGCCGCGGGTTCATCCGGGCCGGTGCCAGCGCCGCACGTCCGGGCGAGCGGTGCCCGCCGTGCCAGGACTCCAGCACCACGTGCGCGTTCGTGCCGCCGAAACCGAAGCCGCTCACCCCCGCCCGCCAGACGGGCTCACCGTCCTCCCCCGGCACGCCCGGCCACTCGGTGGTGCGGTCGTTGATCCGGAACGGCGAGCCGGGCAGCCGCAGCAGCGGGTTGGGCTCGACCACGTTCAGGTGCGCGGGCAGGGTGCGGTGCCTCATGCTCAGCAGCACCTTGACCACGCCCGCGATGCCGGCGGCGGCCTCCAGGTGCCCGATGTTGGTCTTGACCGAGCCGATCGCCACGTGCGGCGCGGTGGGTGGCTCCTGACCGTGGTCTGCGTAGAGGCGGGCGAACGCCTGCCGCATCCCCTCGACCTCCACCACGTCGCCCAGCGCCGTGCCGGTGCCGTGCGCCTCCAGGTAGCTGACGGTGGTGGGCGGCACGCCGGCGTCCAGGTGCGCCGCGTGCAGCACGTCGGCCTGCGCACGGGGGTTGGGCGCGGTCAGCGACGGCGACTTCCCCGCGTGGTTGACGGCGCTGCCCAGCACCACGCCGTGGACGCGGTCCCCGTCCGCGACGGCCCGGTCGAGGGACTTGAGCACCAGCACGCCCACGCCCTCGCCGCGTACGTAGCCGTCGGCGGCGCGGTCGAAGGTCTTGCAGCGTGCGTCGGGGCTGAGCATCCCGGACTGGGTGAACACGGAGAACAGGCCGGGGCTCAGGTTCAGGTTCACCGCGCCGACCAGCGCCAGCTCGCACTCGCCCGAGCGCAGTGCCCGCACCGCGCGGTGGATCGCGACCAGCGCGCTGGAGCACGCGGTGTCCACGACCTCGCTCGGTCCGCGCAGGTCGAGCAGGTGCGACACGCGGTTCGCCAGGATCGAACGGGCGATGCCGGTGGCCATGTGCGCCTTCGTCGGCCCGCCGGCCCGGACGACCAGCTCGCCGTAGTCGGCGGTCGACACACCCGCGAACACCCCGACCTGACGGCCGGACACCTCGTCCGGTCGGTACCCGGCGTCCTCCAGCGCGCGCCAGACCGCTTCCAGGAACAGCCGGTGCTGCGGGTCGACCAGGCGGGCCTCGTTCGGCGACATCGCGAAGAACTCGGGGTCGAACTCGGCCACCCGGTCCAGGAAACCGCCGCGGTGGTCGCCGAGCAGGTCGGCCCGGTCGGCGGGCGCCGGCCCGATGAGGTCGCGCCCGGCGGCGAGGTCGCGCCAGAACCCGTCGAGGTCGTCGGACCCCGGCATCCGCCCGGCCATGCCGATGACCGCGACCCGGGTGCCGGACGTTCCTCCCGGGTGCTCGACCTCGGCGGCCACCGCCACGGCGGTGGGGGCCGGCGATCCGGGTGGAGCGGGGTGGGCCGTCGCGACCGCCCCGCCGTGCTCGGTCACCAGGTGGTCCGCGACGTCGGCCAGCGTCGGGTGCTCGAACAACACCGTGATCAGCAGGTCCAGGCCGTAGCGCTGGTTGAGCCGCGCCACCGCCCCGGTCAGCGCGATCGAGTCGAAGCCGAGGTCCATCAGCTCGGCCGTCACGTCGACCTCCGCGGGCGGCACGAGCAGGAACTCCGCCGCCAGTTCCCGCAGTTCGCGCTCCACGGCGTCGCGCAGCTCCCCGGCCGGCAGTGCCTCGGCCGGCAGTGCCCCAGCCGAAGCCGCCGGCGGGACCTCGGGCGCGGGTGCCCCGGTGGTGCGTTCGACGACCAGGTACCGGCTCGCGGTGCCGTCGAGCACGGCGGCGAACACGCGTTCCCCGACCGAGGACCGCATCGGTGCCATCGACCACCGGCGCGCGAACAGCTGCCCGGTCGCCTCGTCCACGGTCATCCCGCCCTCGGCCCACAGCGGCCAGCCGATCGCCGCCGTCCGACCGCGACGCCGGCCCTGCGCCCGCAGCCGTTCCCGGGTCGGCGCGAAGTCGAGTTGGAAGGCGTTGGCGTAGGCGTAGTCCGCCTGACCGACGTTGCCGGTCTCCCCCACCAGGGAGGCGAACACCACGAAGAACTCCAGCGGCTCGTCCCTGGTGGCCTGGTCGAGCAGCAGGCTCGCGGTCACCTTGGCGGCGAGGACGTCCGCCACCTCCTCCGGCGTCTTGCGGACCGCACGGCTGTCACGCGTCACGCCGGCCGCGTGCACGATGCCGTGCAGCGCGCCGTACCTGGCGCGCACGTCCGCGATCAGACCGTCCACATCGGACGGCGAGCCGAGGTCGGTCCGCCGGTACCAGGCGGTGCCGCCACCGCGCCACAACCGGGACACCGCCGCGTCGTCACCCGGCGAACGCCCGACCAGCACGAGGTTCACCGGCGCCTGGTCGGCCAGCAGGTCGGCGAACCGCCGCCCGAGCGCGCCCAGCCCGCCGGTGACCAGGTAGGTGTGCCCCGGGCGGACCGGCAGCCGCACGTCGGCGGGCAGCGCGGCGGGCAACGCGGTCAGCTCGCGCACCTCGCGCGCGCCGTCCCGGTAGCGGACCTCGGTGACGCCGAGCGCGGCGTGCTCCGCCTCCCGCACGAGCAGGTCCGCCCACGGGCCGCCGGGCGTGACGACCAGTCGCACCGCCCGCACCGCGCTGTGCTCCAGCGCGAGCGTCTTCAGCACGCCACCCAACGCCGTGTGCTGCGGTTCGTCGTCCCGGTGCGCCACGACCAGCCGCAGCGGCACCCGCTTGTCGCGCCCCAGCACGGCGGTCGCACCGGACAGCAGCGTGCCCACCGCTCGGGCGGCCGTGCCGGCATCGGGGAACGCCGGGTCGTCCGCCACCGGGCAGAGCACCACCAAGGTGTCCGGCGCCGGTCCCGTCACGAGGCTGTGGACGTCGGCCACCTCGGTGACCCGCGCGCCCGCCGCCCGGAACGCCTCGGCCACCGCCCGTCTCGCGTCCGGGTCACCGACGACCGCCACCTCGCGCACATCGCCGCGCGGACCGGGCTCCACCTCGCGCCACACCGGTTCCAGGTAGTCCACGGTCGCCGTCGGTGCCGGGGTGTCGAGCCAGAACCGGCGTCGCTCGAACGGGTAGGTCGGGAACGGCACGCGGCGCGGCGCGGGCTCGGGCCACAGCCGCCGCCAGTCGGTCCGCGCGCCGGACACCCAGCGCCGGGCCAGCTCCGCGGACGTCAGGTCCTCGGGTCGGTCGATCGGCTCCCCCGGGACGGCCGTGCCCGTGACCACGCCGGGCGCGGGTGAACCGTCGGCGAAGCGCCGCAGCAGGTCGGCGAGCTCGGCGGTGTCGCTCGCGGTCACGGCCAGTCGTTCGGCGAGGTGCCTGCGGCCGACCTGGCTGGTGTGGGCGAGCCCGGCGAGCCGCGGCACGCCGGCCACGTGGTCGGCGACCAGCCGCGCGTACGCGCGCAACCGCTCGGCGGAGTGGGCCGACAGCAGGAACAGCGCCGGTCCGTCGATGGGCGCCCCGGGGTCCGGTGCGGCGACGTGCTCCTGCACCACCACGTGGGCGTTCGCCCCGCCCGCGCCGAACGAGCTGATCCCGGCACGCCGGGGTGACCCGGTCCACTCGCGCAACTCCCGCACCGGTGCCAGCCCACTGCGCCCGAAGTCGATGCGCGGGTTGAGCCGCTCCAGGTTCGCGGTCGGCGCGAGCTGGCCCGCCCGCAGTTGCAGCAGCACCTTCGTCAGGCCCGCGATACCCGCCGCACCCTCCAGGTGGCCGATGTTGGACTTCACCGACCCGATCCCGCGCGGGCCGCCGGCCCCCAGCGCCTCGGTGAGGGCGGCGACCTCGATCGGATCACCCATCGCCGTGCCGGTGCCGTGCGCCTCGACGTAGCCGATGGTCGCCGGGTCGACGTCCGCACGCCGCAGGGCGTCGGAGATCAGCGCGGCCTGCGCGTTGGGGTTCGGCACGGTGTAACCCGCCGTCCTGCCGCCCGCGTTCACCGCCGAGGCGAGGACGACGCCCCAGATGTCGTCGCGGTCGGCGATCGCCCGCTCCAACGGCTTGAGCAGCACCGCGCCGACGCCCTCGCCCGGCACGAACCCGTCGGCGCTCTCGTCGAACACCTTGCACAGCCCGTCCGGGGACAGCATGTTGAGCGCGCTCAGCGACACGTGGTGCGCGGGGTGCAGCACGAGGTTCACGCCTCCTGCTATGGCCATCCGGCACTCGCCGCGCCGGATGCTCTCGCACGCCAGGTGCACGGCCGTCAACGACGAGGAGCACGCCGAGTCGACGGCGAAGCTCGGACCGGAGAGGTCGAGGAAGTAGGACACCCGGTTGGCGATCGACCAGCGCGACGAGTGCGCGCCGGACAGTTCGCCGTCGGCCCACCTCGTCGCGCCGAGCTGCCCGTAGGTGCCGTACATGGCGCCGACGAAGACACCGGTCTCCGGTTCACAGGTGTGCTCGCCGAGGTAACCGGTCTCCTCCAGCAGGTTCCACGCGGTTTCCAGGAACAGCCGCTCCTGCGGGTCCATCGCGACGGCGTCGCGGCCCAGGATCGAGAAGAACGCCGGGTCGAACAGGTCGACGCCGTCGAGGAACGCGCCCCACCTGCTCGGGGTGCGCTGCGGCACGCCGGGCGCGGCGTCGTAGGTCGGCCGCCAGTCCCACCGGTCGGCCGGGACCTCGGTCACGCTGACCACGCCCGCGGCCAGGTTGCGCCAGAACGCCCGCACGTCCGGCGCGCCGGGGTAGCGCCCCGTGACACCGACGACCGCGATGTCCCCGGACGGCCGTTCCGGGCGCGGTTCGACCCGCGCGGCGACTCCCTGCGCACCCGGCACCCCGGCCGCGAGCGGGCGCGCGGCACTGGCTCCGGCCGCGATCGAGCGCGCGACCCCAGGCCCGCTCACAGCGGATCGCGCGACCCCGGTGTCGGCCTCGATCGGGCGTGCGGCGTCAATCTCGGCTTCGGTCTCGGCCGAGATCGGTCGCGCGGCTTCGGCCCCGGTCCCGGCAGAGGTCGGGCGTGCGGACGCGGTGCCGGTCACGGCGGCCGGGCGGGGTGTGCGATCGGCGAGGACGGCGGCCAGCCGGTCACCGTGCTCCCGGCTCAGGTGGCCGGCCAGGTCCTCGATGGTCAGGTGCTGGAACAGCAGCGTGGCGGGCAGGTCGCCGAGGTCGCGTTCCAGCCGGGTGACGATCTGCCGGCTGATCAGCGAGTCCACCCCGAACAGGTCGAACGTGACCGTGTCGTCCAGGTCCTCCTCGCGGTGCTTGAGCACGTCGGCGAAGACCTCGCGGACGTAGTCCCGGACCGTGCCCGCTCGGGGCCGCGCGTCGTGCGGCGCGGCGGGTGCGGTGTCGTCCAGTGCCGCCCACCACCGCGGGGAAGCCTTGACCACCAGGGCCTGTCGCACGCGTGCGGCCAGCAACGCGTCCAGCACGGCCATGCCCTCGGCCGGTTCGATGGAGCCGACGCCGAGCGCGGCGAGCCGGGCGCGGTGCTCGTCGTCGGCGACCGCGCCGACGCTGCCCCAATAGCCCCAGTCGACGGTCGACACCGGGAAGTCCGCGCGCGCAGCCAGGGCGAAGGCGTCCTGGTAGGCGCTGCCCGCCGCGTACGCGCCCTGACCGGGGCTGCGCACGACGGCGGCGGCCGAGGAGAAGAACACCAGGAAGTCCAGCGGGTCGTCGCGCACCGCCGCGAACAGCGCGGCGGTGCCCGCCGCCTTGGGCGCGAAGACCTGGCGGAACGTGTCGTCGTCGAGGTTCGCAACGGTCCGGTCGCGCAGCACCATCGCCGCGTGCACCACGCCCGTGAGCACGCCGAACCGGCCGCGCACGGCGGCCACGGCGTCGGCCAGCGCCACGGGATCGGTGACGTCCGCGCGGAAGTACTCGACGCCTTCGGGCACCTCCACGTCGGCGCTGCGGCCGATCCACGCGACGCGTGCCGACACCGTGCGGACGAGGTGCCGGGTCAACGCCCGGCCGAGGCCGCCCGCGCCGCCCACGACCAGGTAGACGCCGCCCTCGCGGTACGGCCGGCCCGGGCGGACCGGCAGCGGGCGGAACACCCGCACCCGGCGGACGCCGTCCCGCCAGGCGACCACGTGATCCGTGCCGGGCTCGGCCCGCACCCGGGCCACGTCGACCGCGTCGAAGTCGATCAGGGACACCGACCAGTCGGGCCACTCCGCCGACACCGAGCCCAGCAGCCCCAGCAGGGCGGCCTGGTCGGGATCCGGTCCGCTCCGGTCGCCCGGCACGGCCACCGCGCCCCTGGTGACGACCCGCAGTGCCAGCGGCCGGCCGCCGCGCTTCGCCCGCGCCAGGTCGCGCAGCAGGGGGAACAGGGCCTCGACGTTGCGACTGCGGCCGTCCGGGCGCGCCGCGGCCGCCGGGTCGGCCACGAAGCACAGCTCGTCGCAGTCCGGGTCGACCGACTGCCCGGCGGCGACCAGCCTCGCCCCCGGCAACGCTCGGGCCAGCGCCTCCGCGACGTCCGAGCCCGTCCCCGCGTGCACCACGACCGCCGTCCCGCGGTGGCTCGCGGTCGTGGCGACCGGCGCCTCCCGCCAGTCCGGCACGCGCACCGACCCGGCGAGCGGATCGCGGTAGGGCCGCAACGCCAGGCCACGCACCCGCACGCGCACCGTGCCGTCCGGATCGACCAGGTCCACGTCGAACACCGCGCCGCGCCGCCGCGCGATCGACCGGGCCGGCCCGGACACCGGCCCCAGCACGTCCACGTGGTCGACCGCATACGGCAACGACGGCCCGTCGTCGCCCGTCGCGAGCACGGCGACGGTCTGGAGGGCCGCGTCCAACAACGCCGGGTGCACGGTGAAGCCCTGCCGGGGCCGTGGTGCGGCCAGGTCGGCGACCGCGGTGTCGTGGTCGTGCCGGACCGAGCGGATCAGGCGGAACGCCGGGCCGTAGGTCAGGCCGGCTGCGGTGAAGGCCGCGTAGAGGTCGGCTCCGTCGCGCATGTTCGGCAGCGCGCGGGCGATCTCGTCGGGAGCGAGCGCGGGGACGGGCGGCGGGGTCGGTCCGATCGACCCCTGCACGGCGGTCGGTTCACCGTCGCCCGCGTCCAGGGTGAACCCGTCACCGGACACCTCGACCCGCGCCCGCCGCGGACCGTCCACGACGAACGGTCGCAGCCACCGCACACCCCGCAGCCGCACCGGGAGTTCGTGGCCGGCGCGCAGCACCGCGTCCACCGCCAGGTCGACGCCCGCGGTGCCGGGCAGCACAGGCACGCCCGCCACGCGGTGGTCGGCGACGACCCAGTGGTCCGGCGTGATCGTGCCGGCCAGCGGGTGCGCCTCCGGTGCGGGTGCCCCGACCGGCCAGTGCGATCGGCGTTCGAAGGGGTAGGTGGGCAGGGGGACCCGGCGTCCGGTGGGCAGGTGCGCCGACCAGTCCACGTCATCGCCCGCCGCGTACGACGCGGCCGCCCTGGTCAGGTCGTCGCCGGTCAGGTCGTCGCTGGTCAAGTCGTCGCTGGTCAAGTCGTCGCTGGTCAAGTCGTCGCCGGCCAGGTCGTCCCGCGTCCCGGCGGCGGTCGTGCCGCGGTAGCAGCCCGGCGGCGACTCGCCCCGGCGCACGGCGGTCAGCTTGGCCCGCAGGTCGTCGACGTCGGAGGCCACGACGGCGAGCCGCCGGCCCAGGTGCTTGCGCCCCACGGCGAGGGTGAACGCGACGTCCGCCAGGTCGACCGGGCCGTCCAGCGCGGCCACCAGGTCGTCCACCCGCCGGTGCAACGCCTCGTCGGTGCGGCCGGAGAGCACCACCACCGCCTGGCGGGCCGGGCGGGGTCGTCCGGGCTCCTGCCCGGGCGCCGACTCCACCACGACGTGGCAGTTCGTGCCGCTGAAGCCGAAGCTGCTCACCGCCGCCACCCGCCGCGCGCCGCGCCAGGGTTCGGCCTCGGCGATCAGCCGGAACGGGCTGTCGGTGAAGTCGATCTCCGGGTTGGGCGCGTCGAACCACGGCGAGGGCGGCAGCGTCCCGTGCTCCAGCGCGAGCACCACCTTGAGCAGGCTCGCGACGCCCGCGGCCATCGTGGTGTGCCCGATCAGGCCCTTCACCGAGCCGAGCACGGTGCGGCCGGCCCGGGCCGGGTCCCGGCCGAACACCCGGTGCAGCGCCTTGACCTCGATGGGGTCCCCGAGCGGGGTTCCGGTGCCGTGCGCCTCCACGTAGCCGACCTCGGCGGGCGTCACACCCGCCGCCTCGTGCACCGACCGGATCAGCTCCGCCTGGGAGGCGGCGTTGGGCGCGGTGATGCCGTTGGTGCGGCCGTCGCCGTTGATGCCGCCGGCGCGGATCACGGCCCGCACGTGGTCGCCGTCCCGCAGCGCCGCGTCCAGGCGCTTGAGCAGCACGACACCGACGCCCTCGCCCAGCACGATCCCGTCGGCGTCGGCGGTGAACGGCACGCTGCGCCCCGTCGGCGACAGCATCCCGGCGTTGCTGCTGCGGATGTGCAGGCGGGGCGTCAGCATCAGCGCCACACCGCCGGCCAGCGCCGTCTCGCACTCGCCGCGCCGGATGCTCTCGCACGCCAGGTGCACGGCCGTCAGCGACGACGAGCACGCCGTGTCGACGGCCATCGTCGGGCCCCGCAGGTCGAGCAGGTAGGCGATGCGGGCGGGCAGGATCGACGGCGACAGGCCGAGGAACGCGTGCGCCGTGTCGCCCCGGCCCGCCTCGGCGAGCAGGTGGTCGTAGTCGCCCGCGCCGCAGCCGGCGAACACCCCGCAACGGTCCGGCGTGCGGTCGCCGCCGTAGCCCGCGTCCTCCAGGCACTTCCACGCCTCCTGGAGGAACAGCCGCTGCTGCGGGTCCATCGCCTCGGCCTCCACCGGGGAGAGGTGGAAGAAGGGTGCGTCGAACTCGTCGACCCGGTCCAGCATCGCCGCCCAGCGACTGTCGGTGCGGTCGTGGGCGTTCCGGTCGGGGTCGTACCAGGGGTCGACGTCCCAGCGGGAGGCGGGCACGTCGGTGATCTCGCCGCGGCCCTCGACCAGGTTGCGCCAGAACGTGGTCAGGTCGGGCGCGCCCGGGAACCGGCCGGACATGCCGATCACGGCGATGTCGTGGGGCCGGTGGACCGGTGTGGGTGCCGGCTCCGGTTCGGCGTCGGCAGGAGCGGGTTCGCGGCGGCGGTCCGCGGGCACTGACAAGGTCAGTCGCGGGACGGTCCGGGCGGCAGGTGTCGCATGCCGGGGTGTCGTCTCCTGAAGTGTCGTCTGAAGTGTTGTCTCCCGGGCTGGTGGCTCCGGTTGCGGCGCCGCGGCGGTGGCGGACTCGACCAGCCGGGCGTGCTCGGCGGCGTCGGACACCACGGCTTCGGCGAGCGATCCGACCGTGGGGTGGTCGTAGACCGCCACCGCGTCAAGGTTCGTGCCGAACCGGGTGTTCAACCCGCGCACCAACTCGACCGCGCCGATCGAGTCCAGGCCCATCTCGGCGAAGGTCAGCGAACGGTCCACTTCGGACTCGTCCAGGTACAGCACGGCGCACAGGGCGGCCGTCACGGCTCCGCTCGCCTCGTCGTGGTCGAGCCGGGGCGCGACATCGGCCGCCGGCGATCGGGCGGGTTCGGCCGGGGAGGTGGTTCCGCGGCGTTCGGCGGGTTCGGACCGCGCGGCCGAGACGTGTGGTGCGGCGGGTTCCGGAAGGACAGCGGGTTCGGGAGGGGCGCTGGATCCGGGTGGGGCAGCGGGCTCGGGTAGGGCGGCGGATTCGGGTGGGGTGGCGGGCTCGGGCGCGGCAGCGGGCTCGGGTAGGGCAGCGGGCTGGGAGGCGTGGCCGGGTGGGGTGGGGTGCATGCGGTCGGCGTGGTCGCGCACCCGCTCGGACACCTGCTCGCCCACCAGTTCGTCGTGCAGCCGGACCTCGCGGTCCACCACGGCGGGCAGGGCGTCCAGCACTCGGCGGGCCAGTTCGCGCTTGAGCGCGCGCACGGCCCGTTCAGGCTTGGCCGCGATGCCGCGCGCCAGGTCGAGCGCCACCGACAGGACTTCAGCGCCCGGCGCCACCCGGACCGCCGCGCCGCGCCGTTCGAGTTCCGCCCCGGTCATCGGCCGGCCGGTCAGCATCAGCTCGGCCGCGACCGCCGCGCCGAACCGCCGCTCCAGGACATAGGTCGCGCCCATGCCCGGCGTGATGCCGTAGTTCACGAAGTTCGCGCGGTAGGAGGCTTCCGCGGACATCACCACCAGATCGCCGTACAGCCCGAACGCCAACCCTCCACCCGCCGCGTGGCCCTGCATCGCGGTGATCACCGGCAGGTCGCACCGCGGCATCCCCTCGTACAGGAACGACTGGTCGGTGAAGCGACTGCGACCGCCCGCCAGGTCGGCCAACGCCGCGTGGTCCGCGCCCATGCAGAACACCGGCCCGTCGCCGGTCACCACCACCGCCTTGACCGCGGGGTCCTCGGCGATCCGGTCGAACCGCGCGCCCAGCAGCCGCACCTGCTCCGCGTCGAAGGTGGGCGACAGCAACCGGACCAGCGCCACACCGCCGTCGAGCACTCGCAGCTCCACACCCCGACCGGACGGTTCGGCGGTAGCCGCCGGTGCGCGGCTCGCGGACGAGGACCGCCAGCCGCCCACCCAGCAACGCTCCTCCCGCAACGGGTGGCCCGGCAGCGGGATCCGCCTCGGGCGACCCGGACCGGGCGGCACCGCGCACCGCGCCCAGTCGACCTCGGCGCCCGCGACCCACGCGCGCGCCACCTCGTGCAACCGCCCCGCGTCGAACTCCGCGACCCAGTCGCCGGTCGTCTCGGCGTCCGCCACCCCGCGGTACTCCCCCGGCTCCGGCTCGTCCCCGCGCGCCACCCGGTCCAACGCCGCACGCAGCCCGGCCACGCTGTCGACCACCACCGCGACCCGTCGCCGCATCGGCTCCCGCCCGACCCGCGACGTGTACGCCACGTCGTCCAACCGGACCGCGCCACCCGCGACCAACTCGTCCACAGTGGACCAGAGGTCGGGATCGCCCTCGACCTGCGACCGCAGTGCGGCGAGTCCGGCCGCGTCGAAGCCCAGGTCCCCCAACGTCTCCGCACCCGACAACGCCGACACCGGCACGCCCAGGTACGCGGCCACCACCTCGCGACCACCACCGGCCGACGGCTCCAGGTGCGCGTGCAGCGACCGCGCCTGTTCGCGCAACGCCTCGTCGTCCTTGGCCGACAGCACGAACAACGTCGACCCGCCGACCGGCTCGGCGCGCGACACGTCCGGCGCCTCCTCGACCACCACGTGGGCGTTCGACCCGCCCGCCCCGAACGCGGAGACTCCCGCCGTCCGCCGCCCACCCGCCGGACGTGGCCAGTCGCGCACCTCCCGCTGCACCTCGAACGGTGACCCGGCGAAGTCCAGCTGGGGGTTCAACCGCTCCGCGTGCAACGACGGCACCAGCACGCCGTGCCGCAACTGCGCGACCACCTTGGTCAACGCGGCGATCCCCGCCGCGCTCTCCAGGTGGCCGATGTTCGACTTCACCGACCCGATCGCGCACCGCCACGGCCCGGCCGACCCACCCCCGTCGAACGCCGCGAACGCCCGCCGCAACCCGGCCAGCTCGATCGGGTCGCCCAGCGACGTGCCGGTGCCGTGCGCCTCGACGTAGCCGATGTGGCGCGGGTCGACGCCGGACGCCCGCACCGCGTCGCCGACCACGGCCGCCTGCGCGGTCGGGCTGGGCACGGTGAAGCCGCTGGTCCGCCCGCCGTGGTTGAGCCGGGTGCTCCTGATCACCGCGTGCACGTGGTCGCCGTCGGCCAACGCCGCGCGCAACGGCTTGAGCAGCACCGCGCCCACCCCCTCGCCGGGGACGTACCCGTCGCCGCCCTCGCCGAACGCCCGGCAACGCCCGTCGCCGGACAGCCACTGGCCTTGGGCCAGCTGGAGGTACTTCTGCGGGTGCACCACCACGTTGACCCCGCCCGCGATCGCCAGGCCGCTCTCTCCGCGCCGGATGCTCTCCACCGCGAGGTGCAGCGCGGTGAGCGACGACGAGCAGGCGGTGTCCACGGCCATGCTGGGGCCTTCGAGGCCGAACGCGTAGGACACGCGGTTGGCGACGGAGGCGTGCAACGCGGCCGGCGCCACGCCGTCCGGGTCGGTGATCAGCTGGTAGTGGTTCCACATCACGCCGACGAACACGCCGACCCGCCGGCCGCGCAGCGCCGAGGGCGGGTGGCCCGCGTTCTCCAGCGCCTGCCACGCGGTGGTGAGGAACAGGCGTTCCTGCGGGTCCATCCGCTCGGCGTCACGGCGGGAGATGCCGAAGAACGCCCGGTCGAACCGGTCCACGCCGTCGACGAAACCACCCCACCAGCGCCCGTCCGGGTGCTCCCAGCGGTCGGCGGGCACCTCGGTGACGCTGTCGCGGCCCGCGAGGAGGTTCGCCCAGAACTCGTCCGGGTCGGCCGCACCGGGGTAGCGGCCCGCGAGCCCGATGATCGCAACGTCGCCGTCGCCGTCGCCGTCGGCGTCCGCGACGGCGGTGGCGGTGGCGGTGGCGGTGGTGGCGACGGCGGCATTCGCGTCGGCGGCGGCAGTGGCGGTGGCGGCGGTGGTGGCTGTGGCGTTCGAGGGCGCGTCAGCGGTTGCCGGACTCGGCACGGCGGTGGGAGCGATCAGCCGCGTCACGGCGGCGGCGCGCAGCGGCCGTTCGGAGTGGACCGCGACCAGCACCGGGCCGTCGCCGTACGCGTGGTCGAGCAGGTCGAACGCCGTGTCGGCGGGCAACGGGTGCTGTCCTTCCGCCGCGGCGCGCGCCAACGCGTCGTCGGTGCTGCGCATCCCGCCGTCGGCCCAGTAGGGCCAGGCGATGGAGACGGCGTCACCGCGGGCGGCGGCGAAGGCGTTCAGGAAGGCGTTGGCGAAGGCGTAGTCCGCCTGACCGGGGTTGGGCACCACCGACGACAACGACGAGAACAGCACCAGCCGCGGCCGCAGGTCCGCGGTGGCCGCGTCCAGGTTGGCGGTTCCGGTGAGCTTCGGGGCCAGCACGGCCGCGCTGTCGGCCGGCTGCTTGCGGAAGTGCAGGCCGTCGCGCACCACACCCGCGCAGTGGAACACCGCGTCGACCGTGCCGAACCGGTCACGGGCGTGGGCGACGAGCGCCTCCACCTCGTCCCGGACGGTCACGTCCGCGCGCACGTACACGGCCTCGGCGCCCAGCGCGCGGCACCGCTCGACCAGGTCGTCCGGTGCGGGACCGCGACCGCTGAGCACCAGGCGCGCCCGGTGCCGGCCGGCCAGGTGCTCGGCGAGCCGCGCGCCGACGCCGCCCGCCGCACCGGTCACCAGGCACACCGCGCCGTCGGCGAGCGGCGTTCCCGTCGGCGAGTGCGGCGCCAACCTCCGCGCGAACCGCCCGCCGGCGTGGCGGACGTCGGTGTCGTCCCCGCCGTCCCGCAGCTCGGCGAGCACGGCATCGGCCACGTCGGCGGTCCGGTCCACCCCGACCGCGCGACACCGCACGCGGGGCGTCTCGGCGGTGACCGTGTGCGCGAACGCGGCGACTGCGGCCGATCCCGGTCGTTCACGGCCACCGTCGAGGTGGTGCACGAACAGCACGCGGCTCTCGGTGTCCCGGCCGTGCTCGACCAGGGCCGTCGTCACGGCGGTGCAGGTGGCGAAGGTGTCGGCGGCGCTGCCGGCCGGTGGCAGGTCCACCACGACCGCGGTCGGGTCGGCGCCACCGGCCAGGACGCGGGCGATGGCGTCGCGGTCCGGCTCGACGCGCACGACCCGGTGCCCGCGGGCGGTCAGCGCGGTCGCCGGCTCGTCGGTGGCGGACACGACCAGGATCGCGCCGACGTGCTCGACGCCGGGTAGGCCCGGCACCTCGACCCACACCGGGCGGAACACGTGCGGCGAAGCGGACGCGCCGGCCGTGACGGCGGGGGAAGGGCCGGCGGGTAGTCGGGTGGTGGGCGCGGGAAGCGTGACGGCGTAGTGGTTCCCGAGGTGTGCGGCCAGGTCCTCGACGGTGCTGTGCTCGAACAACAGCGTGGGGTACAGCTTCGTGCCGACCAACTCCTCCAGCTCGGCGCTGATCCGCAGCATCGCCATCGAGTCCAGGCCGAGCTCGTAGAACCCGGTCCGGACGTCCACGCCCGCCACGTCCCGACCCAGCCGGGCCGCGACCACACCGCGCAGGTGACCCACCAGGTCCGGCGCGGCGCGGTCCGCGTCACCGACCAGGCCGGTGATCAGCCCCGAGTGCCGGATCCGCTTGCACGTCAACCCGCGGAACACCGCCACCGGTCGGCCGCCGTCGTCGTAGAGCTCGAAGTCGTTGCGCATCACGTCACCCGAACCGGCGACCGCCTCGATCGCGGGCACCCGCACCCACATCGGCCCGCGCAACGGCCGCAACGAGCGGAAGCTCTCGATGTGCACCGGGATGAACGCGTCGCCACCGGGCGGCGGCGCCTGGCCGAACGCCACCAGGGTCGAGGCGTCGAGCTGCGCCGGGTGCAGGTGGAAACCGTCCCGCTCCCGCTCCTCCGGATCCAGGTCGAGGCAGGCCACCAGACCGCCGTCGAGCAGGTGGACCGGGCCGGACGCCTTCATCGGCCTGCCGTGCTCGATGCCCTCGTCCCGCGCCTGCCGGTACAGGTCCTCCATGTCCTTGCGCCCCGAGGCACGGCGGACCAGGCTGCGCGGGTCGATCGGCGGCGGCTCCGGGTCGTCCGCATCGACCACGGTCCCGGTGAAGTGCGTGCGCCACTCGCCGCCGCCGGCGGGCCTGCTCTGCGCGGAGACCGGGCGCGCCGCACCGGACGGTGGCTCGACGACCACGCGCACGTCGAGGGCCGGTCCGGGCCGGACGGCGATCGGCGTCGTGAAGAGCACGTCGCGCAGCGCTTTCCGCGCGGGATCGACACCGCGGGCGCTCAGCACGCGGCAGACGACGTCGAGGAAGATGACGCCGGGCAGCACCGGAACACCGTGCACGCGGTGGTTGCGCAGCACCATGTCGTCGTCGCCCAGGGAGAAGCGGACCTCGATCCGGTCATCGCTCATGAACGCGATCCCTCCCGGTCGGGGTGGACGGCGGGTGCGAGCCTCCGGCCTGCCTCGGCGAGGAGCCCCGTCCGGTCGACCTTGCCGTGCGCGCTCAACGGCGGCTCGGGCCACCACCACAGGTGTCGGGGCAGCATGTACGCGGGGAGCCGGTCGGCCAGCGCGCGGGCGACCGCCAGGTGGTCGGGTTCGTCGCCGCCGAGGAGGTAGGCGACCAGCACGTGCCCGGTGCCGCCCGGTACCGCCAGCGCGACCGCGTCCACGCCCGCGACCTCGCGCAGCGCCACCTCGACCTCGCCCGGTTCCACCCGGTAGCCGTTGACCTTCACCTGGTCGTCCTCGCGCCCGAGGTGCACCAGCGCGCCGTCGGGGCGCACCCGCACCCGGTCGCCGGTCCGGTACCAGCGCACGCCGTCACGGGTGGCGAACCGCCCGGCGTCGTCGGCCGGGTCGAGGTAGCCCGCGAACACCTGGGGTCCACGCACCAGCAGCCCACCGACCTCGGCGCCCGCGTTCCCGGCACCGTCCACGACCAGCAGGGACGTGCCGTCGTTGGCCCGGCCAACGGGCACGTCGCCCACCTCGTCGCCGTCCGGGTCCCAGCGGTGCGCGGTGACGGCCACGCTCGCCTCGGTCGGCCCGTACAGGTTGTCGATCACCCCGCCGCTCGCCGCCCGGCGCCAGTAGCGCGCCGTGTCCACCGACAGCGGCTCACCCGAGAACCCCGTGTGGCGCAGCCCCGCGAGGCTGCCGGGCCGGAGGGCGTCCCGTAGCTGCAACGCCCGGACCAGGCTCGGCGTGCTGTGCCACACGGTGAGCCCGTACTCACGCACCCAGCGCACCGGGTCGAGCGCTTGCAGGGACGACAGGACGCACACGCACGCGCCCGAGGCCCACGCCGGGAACAGGTCGCACAGCGCCAGGTCGAACGTGGTCTCGTGGACCTGGCCGAACCGGTCGTCGGTGCCCGCGTCGTAGCGGGGCAGGCTCACCTCCAGGAAGGTGGAGATGTTCCGGTGGGTGATCGGCACGCCCTTCGGCCGCCCGGTCGAGCCGGACGTGAACAGCACGTACGCCAAGTCGTCCGCGGATCGGTCCGGGGGCGTGAAGGCGGCGTCCGCGTCGACCGCGGGCGCGGCCACCCCGGCGGGCACGTCGACCGGACCGCTCGGCGCGAGCACCGCCGCCACCGCCGTGCCCGTCACCAGCTCCGCCGTCCGCGCCGCGCCCGCCGGGTCCACGATCACGGCCTGGCAGCCGGCGGCCAGCAGCACGGACCGGTTGCGGCGCACCGGGTTCTCCGGGTGCAGCGGCACCACCGCGGCCCCCGCGTAGAGCGCGGCGAGGAAACCGATGTACGCCTCTGGTGTCTTGGACGCGACCACGCCCACCGCCGTCGGCCTGCCGACCGCCGAGGTGATCGCCGCCGCCCACGCCGTGGCCGAGCGGTCCACCTCGGCGTAGGTCAGGACGCGGTCGAACACGCGCAGCGCGGGTCCGCCCGGGTTGCGGCGCAGGCCGTCCCGGAACCAGTCGTCCAGCAGCCTGGTCGAGCCCGGATGTGCCACGTGCCGCCCCCGATCCTCAGTTCGCGGTCCGCACGGCGTCCCACAGCGCGCCCGCCGTGGCGAACGTGGCGGGCACCAGCGCCCGGGCCGGGAAGGTGACGCCGTACGAGCTCTCCAACACCATCGCCAGGCCGACCATCGCGATCGAGTCGACGCCGTGCGCGGGCAGCGGCGTGCCCGGCTCCAGCGGCGCGTCCGGCGGGTACTCGACGAGCGCCGCCCGCACCACTTCCTCGAAGGTCTCGTCCCAGGGCTGGTCCACGACGCCGGACGCTAGCGGGGTGTTCGCGGTCGGGCTGCGCACTCTTGAGCAGCACCCGCGCCGCCGCCGACGCCATCATGCGGAGGTCCGCAGAGGAGGACGGATTGCCCCGCGTGCTGATCGTCGGCGCCTCGCCCGTGCTGGCGGGCCACTTCGCGGCGCGCTGCCTGCGCACGGCCGACGTGCGGCTGCTGGCGCTGCGCGGCTCGGCCACGACGTTGCGGGACTTCGTCTCGGCCACGGCCGCCACGCTCGGCGGCGACGCCGCCCGGTGGGGTGAGCTGAGCTGTGAGGTGGTGGACCGGGCGCGGTTGTCCGACGCGCTGACCGGCCCACCGGCCGACGAGGTGTGGTGCGTGGCGTTGCGACCGCACCCGGCCGTGCTCAGGGCGGTGACGGCCGCGTTGCCCGGTCTGGGCGCAACCAGGCTGGTCCACGTCGGCCCGCACGGGCACCCGGCGCTGGACCGGGAGGCCGTGGAGGGCGCGCTGTCGGCCGGGGTGGCGTGGCGGGTGGTCCGCGTGCCGCCGGTGGTCGACCCCTGGGCGGTCGCGTTGGGCGAGACGCCACCGGGTCCGCACCACCTGCTCGACGCCGTGCACTCCGTGCTGGCCGAGGTGCGGGACCGGCTGCCCGACCACTTCCGCGACGTCCCGCTGGTCGTGGGCACGGGCGGTGGCGGGCTGCCGGTGGTCCGCGCCGGTGACGTCGCCGACCTGGCCGGGACGACCGGCGAGGGCTTCCACGCCGTGCCGGTGCCCGAGCCGACCCCGTTGGCCGAGCTGTGGCCGGCGGTCGCGGCCGGCTACGGCGTGACGTGCACCCCGACGGGCGAGCCGACCGACGTGGACCGCCTGCTGGCGCTGCGGCTGGACGGGCTCGCCACCGTCCCGGCCCACGGCACGGGTCCGTTGCCGCGCAACGAGTTGCGCGCGCTGGTCGACGCGGTGCGCGAGGCGCAGGACCGGGAGCTGCGGTCGGCGCGGGACCGGGCCGCCCGGCCCGACCGGTGGCTGCGGACCACCACCGTGGCGCGCGGAGACGACGACCTCACCGTGTCCGGGGCGGGCGACGACGGGCCGACGCTGGTCGTGGTGAACGCGCTGGGCCAAGGCCTCGACCTGCTGGCGCGGCTGCTCGACCGGCTGCGGGAACGGCACCGGGTGGTGACGTGGCGGCTGCTCGGCGTCGAGGCGGGCGACCGGCCGCGTGACCTGGACGGCCACCTCGACG
Organism: Actinosynnema sp. NPDC050801; assembly: GCF_040673975.1. Taxonomy (NCBI): domain Bacteria; kingdom Bacillati; phylum Actinomycetota; class Actinomycetes; order Pseudonocardiales; family Pseudonocardiaceae; genus Actinosynnema; species Actinosynnema sp. NPDC050801. Next base: position 142,530 of record NZ_JBFAQZ010000009.1, read on the forward strand.
ACCTCGACGACGTCATCGCGCACGCAGGTGGGGGCCGCGTCCACCTGGTCGGCTGGTGCGCGGGCGCCAAGATCGCCACGGCGTACCAGCGCCGGCACCCCGGGTCGGTCGCGTCGGCGGTGTTCCTCAACGGGGCGTTCCGGCAGGACGGCCGGTGGGCGGAGCTGGACCTGGGCTACGAGCGCAACCTCGACCTCGTGGTGCGCGCCGTGGCCGACGACCCGGGCAAGGCCGACCGCCTCGTCGGTCTCTTCGGCGGTGGCGGTGCCGGAGCCGGGGCGGCACCGCTGGACGTGCTCAGCACCGTGCTGCGGGACGAGGTGCTGCGACCGTTCCGCACGCCCGAGGCCCTGGTCCGGTACGCGCGGCAGCTGCGCGAGCTGTGGGCGGTCGACACCGCGTCCGACGCGCCGCGGGTCGACGTGCCGGTGCTGTTCATCGGCGCCGAGCGGGACGCCGTCTCGTCGCCGCGGCGGGCCATGCGTGCCGCGGGGCTGTTCCCGCGCGCCCGTTACGCCGAACTGGCGCTGGCGGGCCACTACGCGCAGCACGACCGGCCGGGGCTGGTCGCCGACCTGATCGCCGACTTCGTGCGCGACCCCGACGCCACGCCCGCCGACCGGGGCGAGGTCCGGTGGCCGGTCATCGTCCCGGGAGCGGGCTGACCGCGCCGTGCCGGACACGCGCCCGGCACGGTGCCCAGTCCGTGCCGCGGATCGCCCATCGCCGGGGCCGTCCGGGCGACCTGGCCGGGTCACGTCCACCGCTGCCGGGCGACTCGGCCGAATCAGCTCCACTGCTGTGGGGTCAGCGCGTGGTCCCGGCAGCCTCCGTCGCGGATCATGCGGTCCCACCCGCCCGCGCCCCGCTCCGGCGACACCCAGTCCCGCAGGTAGGCGGCGCGCGGCGCGTCGGGGTCGGTCCGCGCGTCGATGCCCATGAGCACGTACATGGTGCTCAGCCGCTTCATGTGGATGAAGAAGTGCAGGCGCTCCATCGGGCCGAACAGCTCCTCGAACACCAGCGCGGTGGCGTGGCCGGTGGCGTTGAGGTTCATGTTCTCCGCGACGGTCCGGGCGAACAGCCGTGCCTCGGCGCGGAACTCGTAGCTGAAGTCGATCACGCGGTGCATGACCACGCCCGCCGTGGCGGTGGTCAGGACGCACTCGGGATCCTGCGCGGTCTGGTGCGCGGCGGGCAGCACGTCGAACCACGGCACCGGCGAGCCGGCCTTGAGCGGGCTCAGTGACGGGTCGGCGGCCATCACGTCGGTCGCCGTCCCGAACATGCCCCACCGGTGGGGCAGCAGCACGCGCTCCTCGACGCTGCCGGGCACGAAGGCGCTACCCCACTCCACCGGCTGCCGATGGGCGACGTAGCCGCCGAGGACCCCGTCCCGCAGGTCCGGCGCGCCGCCGACGCGGACCACCGCTTCGTAGTCCTCCAGGGATCTGAGGTGGATCAGCCAGTGCACGCGGTCCTTGACGCCGAACGTCTCCTCGTAGACGAACACGGTCGCCAGGTCGTCCCGCCGGTTGACGTGCTCCGCCGCCTCGCGGGCCAGGCGGCGGGCCTCGTCGCCCCGGCCGGCGGCGATCTGGGCCGAGCGCTGCACCAGGACACCGCAGTTGCCCGAGTGCAGCACCCGGTCCGTCGGCCGGTCGAGCTGGTGGATCGCGGGAAGCACTCCCGGTACGCCGATACCTGCTCCGGTCACTGGTACTCCTCCACCGGTCTGGGCGCGGCGTCGGTGGGCGCCGCGCGTCGTTCCCGCAACACGCGGGCCGCTCCTGCCATCAGCCGCTCGGCGATGAGCTCGACGTGGCGCGCTCGCCAGTCCTGCAACGGCGTGCCGGCCACGAACCGGTTGAACGCGCCGATCGCCGGGCCGCAGTGGACCTGGAAGTTGACCCGCTCCGCCTCGTCGCCCGCGGCGGCGAGGCGGCTGGTGCGGGCGAAGTAGGCTTTGAACACCAACGCCATCCGGTGCTTCGGGTCCCGTTCGGCGCGCTCGACCTGGTGCGCGCGGCCGGTGTCCAGGTAGTGCCGGCGGGTCCGCGCCCAGACCTCGTCCAGGGGTGCACGGAAGTGGTCGCGCTCCAGCGCCGCACGGGTCCGCGGGTCCAGCTCCTCCAGGCCCGCGTGCTGCCGGTAGAGCTGGTAGAGCCGGTTGGCGCGGGCCGCGAACAGCGTGCCCTTGCGGACCACCTGCACCTTCGACCCGAGCTCGAACAGGTCGCCCGCCGGGGCGTAGGCGGTGTCCTGGACGTCCAGGGTGGACAGCAGGTCCTTGACGGTGTCGGAGGTGCCCGCCTCCGGCGAGCACTGGTTGACCGAGCCGGTCACCACGAAGTCGGCGCCGAGCACGAACGCCGCGGCGACCGCCTCCGGTGCGCCCAGGCCGCCGGACGCGCCGAGGTGGACGCCGTCGGGGTACCCGTGCTCGGCGACCGCGCGGTCGCGTGCCCGGACCAGCGACGGGACCAGCGTGAACGCCACCGCCCCGTCGGTGTGGCCGCCCGAGTCGGCTTCGGCGCAGACCTCGCCCGCCACCGGCAGGCGCCGCGCCACGTCCGCCTCCGCCCGGGTCAACGCGCCCCGGTCGACCAGGCCGCGCAGCAGGTCGGCGGGCGGAGGGGCCATGAACGCCGCCGCCACCTCCGGCCGGGACACCTTGGCCAGCACGCGCCGGACCGCGACCGGCGTGCCGTCCGGCCGGCGGTGCGCGCCGGAGAACCGGAACCGCACGACCGCCGGGGTGACGGCGGTGAACGCCGCGGCCTCGACGAACCGCACGTCGTTGCGCAGCAACACGTCCACCAGCGCTTCCTCGCCGGCGGGATCGGTCAGGTCGTGCAGCAGGTTGACGCCGAAGGGCAGGCCCGGTGTGCCGGCGAGTCGTCGCACGGCGCGCTCGACCTCGGCCAGGCCCAGCCCGCCCGACCCGAAGTAGCCCATCAGCCCGGCGGCACCCATGCGGGAGACCAACTCGACCGAGGAGATCCCGCGGAACATCGACCCGGCCAGGTACGCGTACCGGACGCCGAACTCCGACCGGAAGCGGGCGCTGCCCAGCGCGGCGGCACCCGGGTCGGTGTCGCACGCGAGCGAGCCCGGCACGCCCAGTACGTCCGGCGGATCCGCCACGCCAGGCAAGCCCGACATCCCCGCGAGGCCCGCCGCGCCCGAAACCCTCGGCCGGCCGGGCAGCGTCGCAGCGACCAGCCGGTCGTTCCCGTGCGCCTCGTTCCAGTCTGCGCCGCCGCCGAGCGCCGCACCGTTCCCGCGCGTTCCCGCATCACCGGTCGTGGTGCCGGTGATCGCGCCCTCCTCCAGCGCCGACCGCCAGAACGGGTCGAGCACGGTGGTGCCACCGACCTCCCGCACCTCGGTCACGCCGCGCCGGACCAGTTCGCGCATCGACCGCCGCCACAGCACGCGACTGTCGACCTGCCTCGCCAGCAACCGCGCCACGCCGCCCGCCGGGTACGGCTCGGCGGTCGCGTTGGCGATCACCGGCACCACCGGGTCGCGGAACTCCACCCCGGCCAGGTGGTCGCCGAACCGCCGCGCCGCCTCCGCCATGTGCCGCGAGTGGAACGCACCGCTGACGTTGAGCGGCAGGCAGCGGGCACCCGGCAGTTCGCGGACCGCCCGCCGCACCGCCACGACCGCCTCGGCGTCACCGGAGACGACCACCTGGGTCGCCGAGTTCTCGTTGGCGATCTCCACCCGGTCGTCCAGCCCGGACCGCCGCAGCACGGCGGTTACCTCGTCGGGGTCGAGCCCGACGAGGGCGGCCATCCCACCGCCCACCGCCTCGGCCATCAGCTCGGCGCGCCGCCGCACCAGCCGCAGGCCGGTCGCGAAGTCGAAGCACCCGGCGGCGAGCAGGGCGTTGTACTCACCGAGGCTGTGCCCGGCCAGGTAGTCGGGCGCGGGCTCGCTGTCGGCCAAGGCCCGGTGGGCGAGCGCGTTGACCACGAAGATCGCCGGTTGCGCCCACCGGGTGTCGGCCAGCCCGCGCCGCGGGTCCTCCAGGCACAGCTCCCGCACCGACAGACCGAGCACGTCGTCGGCGACCGCGACCTCGTCCGGGAACCGGTCGAACAGCTCCGCGCCCATCCCCTTGCGCTGCGAACCCTGGCCGGGGAACGTCCAGGCCCTCATCGCCCGCTCCCCGGACCGCCCGGCGCCGCGTCGACGAACCGGAGTTCCAGCAGCCCGGTCCGGGCACCGGGCGTGACGGCGGGTGCGCGCACGTCGTCCGGCCGGTCCAGCCACAGCCTGCGCCGCCGGTAGACCGGGGCCGGCAGGGGTGCGCGGGTCTGCCCGGAGCGCGCGTTGTCCGGCAGACCGCTGACGATCACGTGCGCGTTGGTGCCACCCAAGCCGAACGAGCTCAGCGCCGCGACCCGCGCCTCCGGTGGCACGGGCCAGTCCGTCGTCGTGGTCACCGGCCGGAACGGCGACCGCCCGAAGTCGAACCTGGGGTTGGGCCGCTCGCAGGACAGGGTCGCCGGGATGCGGCCGTGCTCCACCGCGAGCGCCACCTTGACCAGACCCGCGAGGCCTGCCGCGCACAGCAGGTGGCCCACGTTGGACTTGACGCTGCCGATCGCGCAGGAACCGGTGCGGTCGGTGCTCTCCCGGTAGACCCGGGTGAGGGCCTGGAGCTCGATCGGGTCGCCGATCGCGGTCGCCGTGCCGTGCGCCTCGACCAGGCCGACCTCCCCGGCGTCACGACCGGTGGCCCGCAGCGCCGACCGGATGACGTCGGCCTGGGCGGTGACGCTCGGTGTCGTGACGCCGAGCGTGTGGCCGTCGTTGTTCACCGCGACCGCCTCGATGACGGCGTGCACGCGGTCACCGTCCGCCAGGGCCTTCGCCAACGGCTTGAGCAGCACGACGCCAGCGCCCTCGCCGGGCACGATGCCGTCGGCGCGCTCGTCCATCGGTCGGCACACGCCGGTCGGCGACAGCGCACCCGCCGCGCTGAACTCCAGGTAGGTCTGCTCGTCCAGCAGGACCTCCACGCCTCCCGCGACGGCCATCTCCGCGTCGCCCGCGAGCAGCATCCGCGCGGCCACCTGGACGCTCACCAGCGCCGAGGAGCACGCGCTGTCCACCACGAGGTTGGGCCCGGTGAGGTGGAAGCGGTGCGCCACCTGCGCGGCGAGGAAGTTCTGGTCGGACTGCAGCACGTTCGGTTTCAGCCCGGCCCGCTGGCCGTAGGAGGAGGTGCGCCCGCCGACCACGACGGCGACCCGCCGACCCCACACCTCGTCGCGGGTGTAGCCGCCGTCGTGCAGGCAGTCCCAGGTGGATTCGAGGATCAGGCGGACGCCGGGGTCCATCGCCGCGGCCTCCTCGTCGGTGAGGCCGAACGGCTCCGGGTCGAAGTCGGCCAGCCCGTCGACGAACCCGCCCCACCTGCCGACGCTGCGGCCGAGCCGGGGCTCCGGGTCGTACAGCCGCTCGACGTCCCAGCGGTCTCGCGGGACCTCGCCGATCGCGGACCGCCCGGTCACGAGGTTGCGCCAGAACGTCGCGACGTCCGGCGCACCCGGGAACCGGCCGGCCATGCCGATGATCGCGATCCGGTTGTCGCCCCCGCCCCGGCCGCGCGCGGTCGTTCCACCCGCCACGACGGGCCGCGGCGGAACGAGGACCGACGCAACGGGGGCCGACGCAACGGGGGCTGGTGCGACTGGTGTCGGTGCGACTGGTGTCGGCGCAACGGAGGTCGGGTCCGCGAGGGAAATGCCTGCCTCGGTCAGGTGACGGGCGAGGCCGGTCACGCTCGGGAACTCCATCAGCACCGATGGCGGCAGGCTGCGCCCGGCCTCGCGTTCCAGCAGTCCCAGCAGCTCGACCAGCACCACCGAGTCCACGCCGATGTCCTGGAAGTCCGCGTCGGCGTCGAAGTCCGACTCCGCGATGCCCAGTGCCGGCGCGAACAGCGACACCAGCCGCGCCACCACCCGGTCCGACTCGGCTGGGACGGGCGGGACGGCTGCCGGCGGAACGGGCGCCGAGTTGGCGTCCAGCAACGACGTCACGTCCAGGTCACCGGAGAGCGGCTCGACCGGCAGCACCACACCGCTCCACGGCGTGGCCAAGACCTGTTCCATCGCGTGCAGCGCCCGGGCGTCGGTCAACGACCCGAGGCCGACCCGGTCGCCGACGTTCGGTCCACCGCGCCCCGACCCGCTGTCCCGCCACATCGGCCAGGCCACCGACCGCAACCACGGCTTGCCCGACCGCGCGTGCCGGGCGACGACGAGGTCCATCGCCGCGTTGGCCGCCGCGTACTCGGACACACCGACCGCCAGCCCCGGCACCAGCGCGGACGCCGACGAGAACGTCAGGAAGAACGCCAACTCGTCGTCCGAGGTCAGGTCCAGCAGGTGTTCGACCGCGTCCACCTTCGGCGCGGCCCGCTCCGAAACGGACTCCGGGGTGCCGCTGGTGAACGCCGCCGGCCGGTCCGCCAGTCCGCCCGCGCAGTGCACGACGCCGCCGATCGGGCCCAGCTCACGACGCACGCGGTCCAGGAACGACCGGAGCTCCACGCGATCGGTCAGAGCACCCGCGTGCACCTCGACGCGCGCACCGGCCCGGCGCAGGTCGCGCACGGTGCGCACGCGCTCGGCGGTCACCGGGTCGAGCGGGTCGTCCCAGTCGTGCTCGGGCGGCAGCGGGTGGCGGCCGAGCAACGCGATCCGGCGCGCTCCGCGCTCGACCAGGTGCGCCGCGACCCGTGCGCCGAGCCCGCGGGTACCGCCGGTCACCACGTAGGTCAGCTCCGGCGCGACCGTCAGCGGCTCGTGCCGGGCGGCGACCGACCGCAGCACGGGCCGGTGGCGCAGTCCGGCGCGGTGGCACACCTCGGCCGTCGCCGCGGGCTCGTGCCACTCGCCCCACAGGGCGGACAGGAACTCCCCCACCCGCTCGGGCGGCACGTCGGTGTCCAGCACGGTGGCGACGACCTTCGCGTGCTCCGCGCCGAGCACCCGCAGGAACCCGGCCATCCGCGCGCCCGCCGTGACCGCCGGCACGCCGTCGAGGTCCTGGAGGCCGCGGGTGACGGCGAGGACGCGCAACCCGGTGGTGCGGCCCTTCGCCACGACGGCGCGGAGCAGGGCGAGCCGCCGCCCGGTGGAGTCCGGGTCGTCCTCGGTCCGGTCCAGGTCGGTCAGGTCGAGCCACCCGGTGATCCGCGGGTGGCGGGCCAAGAGGTCGGCGTGTCGAGCCGGGTCCTGCCCGGTGGGGTCGTGTGCAGCGAGGTCGTGCTCGGCGACCGGGACGACGTTCGGGGCGTCCCGCGCGATCCGCGCGGCCAGGCTCGCGGTCCCGGGCCGGTGCAGGCACAGGACCGTCCCGTCGACCGGTGCGTCACCCGACGGGACGGGACCGGCCTCCAGCCACCGCCGTGCCATCAGTTCGACCCCGGTGGGCGCCGCACCGGCGGTCGTCCCCTCGAAGTGGCAACGCATCCGCGCGAACGGGTAGGACGGCAACGACACGACCCACCGGGGCTCGGGGTGCAGCGCGGGCCAGTCGACCGAGCCGCCCGCCACCCAGTGTCGGGCCAGCACGTCCAGGTCCGAGGTCGGCAGTCGCACCGCCGACCTGGCCGCCTCGGCCCGGCCCCGCACGCCGACACCCGCGTCACCGGCTAGGAACGCCCGGAGCCGCGCCCGCAACCCCTCCCGGTCGGCGGCCACGAACGCCAGCCGTTCCTTCAGGTGGGCCCGCCCGACCTGGAGCGTCCACGCGATGTCGTCGACGGCGGCGTCGGCGGGCAGCCCGTCGACCAGCCGGCCGGCCACCTCGCGCAACCGCTCCTCGTTGTACGCCGACAGCACGACGAGCTGCGGCCTGCCCGTGCCCGGGCCCGTGGTGCGCGGTGGCGCTTCCTCGACCACCACGTGCGTGATCGCACCGCCCGCGCCGAACGAGCTGATCCCGGCCCGCCGCGGCCGCCCCGGGTCCGGCCACGGCGCGGCGTGCCGCTGCACCGCGAACGGGGAGGCGGCCCAGTCGACATCGGGGTTGAGCCGGTCGACGTGCAGGGTCGGTGCGAGGGTGCGGTGCTCGAACTGGAGCAGGACCTTCGTCAACGACGCCATGCCGGCGGCCGCCTCGGCGTGCCCGATGACCGACTTCACCGAGCCGATCGGGATACCGCCCGCCGCCCGTCCGCCGAACACCCTGGTCAGGCCGTCGACCTCGATCGGGTCGCCCAGCGCGGTGCCGGTGCCGTGCGCCTCCACGCAGTCGATGTCGTCCGGTGTCAGACCCGCGTCGTCCAGCGCCCGCCGGATCACCTCGCTCTGCGCGACCGGGTCGGGCACGAGGTAGCCGTTGGTGCGGCCCGCGTGCGCGACCGCCGTGCCCCGCACCACCGCGCGGACGCGGTCCCGGCCGGCCAGCGCCTCGGCCAGCGGCCTGAGCACGAGCGCGCCGACGCCTTCGCTCGGCACGAACCCGTCACCGCCCTCGCCGAAGGCGCGGCACCGACCCGTACCGGAGGTGAGCGACATACCGCTCTGCTCCAGGAACTTGTTGGGGTGCAACGAGAGGTTGACCGCGCCCACCACGGCCACCTCGCACTCGCCCTGGCGGAGGGCGCGCACCGCCAGGTGCAGCGCGGTGGACGTCGAGGCGCACATCGTGTCCACGGTCAGGCTGGGGCCGTCGAGGTCGAAGAAGAACGACACCCGGTTCGCGATGTGCCCGATGCCGCCGCCGCTGTAGGACGGGTTGCCGCGCGCCGTCTCCTCGACGCCGAAGAACTGGTAGTCGGAGTACATCGCCCCGGCGAAGACACCGACCCGCGACCCCCGCATCCGCTCCCGGGTGAGGCCCGCGTCGTCGAGCGCCTCCCAGCAGGCCTGGAGGAACAGGCGTTCCTGCGGGTCCATGAGGGCCGCGTCGCGCGGGGTGATGCCGAACACCAGCGGGTCGAACTCGTCGACGCCGTCGAGGAAGCCGCCGACCATCCGGTCGACCGGCCAGCCGGGGCGGTGCCGTTGCGGTGGCAGCGCGCCGACGCAGTCACGGCCCTCGACCAGGTTGGTCCAGAAGGCGTCGAGGTCCGGCGCGTGGGGGTAGCGGCCCGCGATGCCGACGATCGCCATCGCACCGCCACCCGCAACGGCGGGCGGCGGTGGTGTCGGTGGTGTCGAGGCCTGCGGTATCAGGGTCGATGGCGCCGGGGCCTGCGGCACCAGGTTCGGTGATACCGGGGTCATTGGCACCGGGGTCGTTGGCATCGGGGTCGGGCGGTGCAGGCCTCGGACACCGGCTCCGGCCAGTTCGCCCGCGACCCCGGCGAGCGTGCGGTGCCGGAAGAACAGCGCGCGGTCGGACACGCCTAAGTCCCGTTCCAGCGCCGCGTTCAGCTCGGTGATCTGCAACGAGGTCAGCCCGTACTCCTCGAACGGCGTGTGCGGGTCGAGCCGGTCCGCGGGGATGCCGGACACCTCGCGGTAGTGGGCGGTGAGGCGTTCCAGCACCTCGTCGTGGACCGGTTCGGGCAGGTGGAACGGGTAGGCGGGCAGCGGTTGCCGCACCGGCCGCCGTCGCCAGTGCTCGCGCCAGGGCACGTCGTGCCCGCGGACCCACAGCTCGGCCGCCTCCGCCGCGGTCGTCGGCACCGCGCCGGGCGCGTCGCCGTCCGCGTGACCGGTGTGGACCCTCGGGTCCGACCGGCCGGCGAGGAACGCCGCGAGCCCGGCCCGCAGGTCGTCCAGGCTCGCGCACACCACCGCCAGCCGGTGCGCCATGGCCGTTCGCGCCGTCTGCGTGGTCCACGCCAGGCCGGGCAGCAGCTCGTCCGGATCGTCGTCGTCCAGGTCGAGCACGTGGTCGAGGTGCGCCTCGGCGTAGCGCGCCAACCGCTCGGCGTCACCCGCGGACACGAGGACGACGGTCGGGTTCACCGGGCCTCCGGTCGACTGCATCCCGCCTCCTTCACGCGTTCGGGCAGAACGTACGCACGCCCGCCCGACCCGTCTGCTCAGTCCTGAGCCCCCACCTGTGCCTCCAGCCGCGGATCACCCGGCCGCCGTTCACTCCCAGGGGTAACGCCCGGTCGCCGCGAAGCGGGCGAAGCGCTCGCGGGTCCGCGGCGCGCCCGCCAGCCGGTCGAACTCGGCCACCGCGTGCCGCTTGGTCTCCTCGGTGATCGGGTGCAGCGCGGCGAAGTAGCGCTTCGCGTCGCCGACCACCGTGCCGTCGACCTTGGCCAGCCGCGCCGTCACCTTGCGCACCAGCACGGCCGGGTCCGGCGACAGGTCGTCCACCAGCCTGCTCCGCACGGCCTCGGCGGCCGTCACCGGCAGGGTCGTCACCGTCATGGCGTACGCGGGCTGGAACCCGACCCGCCGCACCAGGAACGGCAGCACGCTGAACGGGAGCAGCCCCCACATCGCCTCGGGCAGGCTGAACACGCTCCGCTCGGTGCTGTGCACGAGGTCGCAGGCCGCCACCAACCCCACCCCACCGCCGGACGCCCGACCGTCCACACAGCACACGACCAGGCGCGGCACGGTCGTGAAGCGGTGCAGCAGCTCGAAGAACGCCGCACCCCGGTCGGCGGAGTCACCGCCGGACGCGTCCTCGCGAGCTGCCTCGACCACGTCCATGCCCGCCGAGAACACCGGGCCCCGCGCGCGCAGCACCACGAGCCGGCAGTCGGGGCGTTCCTCGGCCTCGTCCAGCGCCGCGTGCAGGTTGGCGATGAACGTGCCGTCCACGGTGTTGCCCCGGTCCGGGCGGGCGAGCGTGACGGTCAGGACCGGTGCGGCCCACTCGACTTCGACGGCGCCCACCGTCAGCTCCACCGGTAGGCGCGGTGGTAGCGGTCGATGCGGTCGAGCACCAGCAGCCCGGCGCCCTCGAACAGCTCGCCGTACAGCTCGGTGTACGGGGTGGTGTCGACCACGTGGTCCGCCACGCCGTGGCCGCGGTCGCCGCCGAGGGCGACCACCCGGTCGTACTCGGCCATGTCGAGCACGCGGCGCGAGGCGATCCGGTCGCCGATCCCGAACCGGCCCACCGCCCGTGCCGCGCCCGGTCCGAGGACACCGCTGAAGAACTCCGAGGCGCAGCCGGATCCGTAGGAGAACAGGCCGATCCGCGCGGGAGCCCGGATCGGGACGTGGTCCAGCAACGACGCGAGCGCGAGGTACAGCGACGCCGAGAACAGGTTGCCGACCAGGGTGGCGTACTCGACCGACGGCGCCACCCGGCGCCCGAAGTCGGCTTCCGCGTCCACCTTCGCCAGGGCGCCCTGCTTGCGCAGCAACGTGCGGTGCGCACCCTTGACCATGCCGGCGAACGGCGTGTGGAACACCAGGTGGTCGAACGTGTCCACGACGTCGGCACCGACGACCCGCTCCCGGTACGCGGCGAAGCTGTGCTCCAGGCAGGCCAGGTAGGACAGCAGCGACAGGTCCGAGTCCACCACGGTCACGTCGGCGCTGGGGCGCAGGGTGTCCATCACCTCGAACGTGTGCAGGCCGCTCGCGCCCACGTCGAGTTCGAGCACCTCGCAGTCCCGGCCCACCACCATGGCCACCGCGCCCGCGCCCTCCGACGGCTCCCAGTACGTGCCGCGCGACGCCGGTCCCGCCGCGTCGGCCGCGATCACCAGCGCCTTGGCGGACGGCACGGGCGAGTTGGCGATGATGCCCGCCGCCGCGTGCAGCGCCGCCGTGCCGCCGTAGCAGGCGTGCTTGACCTCGAACGAACGGCACCGCGGTCCCAGCCCGAGGTGGTGGTGCACGTAGGTGCTGATCGGCTTGCTCAGGTCCACGCCCGACTCGGTGCCGACGACCAGCAGCTCGATGTCGGCCCGGTCGCGCTCGTCCATCGCGTCGAGCAGGGGGCGGGCGGCGTTCACCGCGTTGGTCACCGCGTCCTCGCACGGCAGGTTCACCGACTTGCGGGTCATCATCAGGTTGCCCAGCCGGGCGACGTCCAGGCCGCGTTCCCGGAACACGTCCTCGACCCCGACGCAGGCCCGGCCGACGTAGCAGTTCAGGGCTTCGATGCCGAGTGCCATGCGTGGTCCCCTCCGAGGTCGGCCACCAGGTCGTCGCGCACCGCGTCCGGCAGCCCGGTCAGGTAGAAGTGGTCGCCCGGGTGGACGTGCAGGCGGAACCCGCCGTCGGTGGTGACCCGCCACAGGTCGGCCTGCGCGGGTTCGACCTCCGGGTCGCGGTCGCCGGTGAACGCCGACACCGGGCAGCCCAGCCGCGGGCCGTCGGCCGGCCGGTACCCCTCGTCCACGGCGAAGTCCGCCCGCAGGCAGGGCAGGAGCAGCCGCCACAGGCCCCGCTCCTCCAGCAGCACGTCCGGCGTGCCGCCGAGGCGGCTCACGGCCGTCACCAGGTCGTCGTCCGGGATGTCCGCGAGAGGTCTGCGGAGGGCGGCCACGTGCGGGGCGCGGCGCCCGGACACGACCAGCCGCACCGGGGCGCGTCCCTCGGCGGTGAACCGACGTGCGACCTCGTAGGCGACCAGCGCGCCCATGCTGTGCCCGAACAACGCGTAGGGCCGGCCCAGGTGCGGCCGGAGACCGTCGCACAGCGGGCCGATCAGGTCCTCCATCCGCCGGTAGGGCGTCTCGTCGATGCGGAACTCCCGGCCCGGCAGCACGACCGGGCAGACCTCGACCCGCGGGCGGAGCCGGTCGCGCCAAGCCCGGAAGAACGCGCCGCCGCCGCCCGCGTGGGGGAAGCAGAACAGGCGCAGCGGCGCGTCGGCCGCCTCCGGGGTCGGCTTCACCCACCGGCCGGTCATCGGTGGTTCCCGGAGCTCAGCACGACGTGGGCGTGGGAACCGGCGGCGCCGACCGAGTGCACGAGCACCCGGTCGGGTGTGGCCGGACGCGGCGAGGCCACCAGGTCCAGCCGCGGGTCGTTCCAGTCGACCAACGGTGTGCGGCGCGCGCTCACCAGCGTCGGGGCGAGCACTCCGTGGCGCAGTTGGAGCAACGCCTTGGTCAGCTGAGCCATGCCGGAGGCCGCTTCCGCGTGCCCGACGTTCGGCTTGACCGTGCCGACGGCGAGCGGGCCGCCGCCGTCGGACCTCAGCGCGGCGAGCAGACCCTCCAGCTCGGCCGCGTCCGCCATCGCCGCGCCCGACGCGCCGGTCTCCGCGTAACCGACGTCCCGGCCGCGCAAGCCGTGCCGCCGCAGCGATTCGGCGATCGACTCGGCGAGCGCGGCGGCGGCCGGCACGCCGAAGCGGCCGCGGTTGCCCGTGCCGCCGGTGCCGGTGGCGTCGATGACGCCGTGCACGACGTCGCCGTCCTCGTGCGCGTCGGTCAGCGGGCGCAGCACGACCGCGCCGACGCCTTCGCCGGGCGACCAGCCGGTGCCGTCGGCGGCGAACGCACCGTCCGCGGGCGTGGCGGCGGACAGCCCGAGGTCGCGCAGCACCGCCAGGTGGTACGGGTGGGTGATCAGGTTGACGCCGCACACCAGCGCGGCGTCGCACTCGCCCGTGCGCAGGCCCGACACGGCCAGGTGCACGGCGGTCAGCGACGACGAGCAGGAGGTGTCCACCACCAGGCCGGGTCCGCGCAGGTCGAAGGCGTGCGCGAGGCGTGCCGGGAGGTCCGACGCCGCCGCCGAGACCAGCGCCGGGTCACCTGACCGCCACCGCGCCTCCCCGACGTGCCGGTAGTCGTGCCACATCACCGCGACGTACACGCCGACCCGCGGACCCGGCCGCGCGGCCAGGCCCGCGTCCTCCAGCGCCTGCCACGCGACCGGCAGCAGCGTCCGCAGTTGCGGGTCGAGCGAGTGGGCTTCCTTGGGCGAGATCCGGAAGGGCAACCCGTCGAAGGTCTCGATGTCGGTGAGGAACCCACCGTGCGGTGGCCTGAGTCCGTCACCCAGGGCGGCGGTGCGGCCACCGGGCACCGGGCCGACCGACCGGCGGCCGGCGCGGAGGTTGCGCCAGAACGCGGACACGTCGTCGGCGCCCGGGTACCGCCCGGCGATTCCGACGACCGCCACGTCGGCGGTCCGCCCGCGCTCGCCGGACGACCGCACCGCGGGCCGGGCGGCGATCGCATCCGCCCGCGCGGTAGCCGATACGAGCCCGGGGGCCGGCGGGACGGTCTTGTCGGCGGTCAGCGCAGCGGCTCTGTCGGCGATCGGCCCGGCGGCCCGGTCGGCGGCGGGCGCGACGGTCTCGTCGGCGGCCGGCGCGACGGTCTCGTCGGCGGTCGGCTCGGTGGCCTTGTCGGCGGTCGGCGCGGCGGTGTGCGTGGCGGCGGGCCGGTCCACCGTGCCGCCGAGGAACGAGTGCAGCAGGCGCTGGCCGGGGTGCAGCCGGAAGTGCTCGCGCACCTGGTCGAACGCCATCGCGCCGATCGGGCACAGGCCCAGCGGCAGGTCCGCCCGCGCCGTCATCAGCAGCTGGCCGACGTACCCGGCCTCCAACGTCAGGTACAGCCCCGACTCCTCGCCGTACAGCGGTTCGACGCCGCGCGGCTCCGAGATCAGGTACAGCTCGAACCCGGACCGGTCGAAGACCTCGCGGTTGTACCGGAAGTGCGCCCCGGCCCCGATCGACCCACCACTCACCCGCTGCAACACGTGCTCATCCGGCCGGTAGTAGTAGATGCCCGGTTCGAGCCCCGTCACGCCGCCCGGCCGCACGTGCGCGTAGACCTGCACGCTGTAGGTGTCCCCCGCCGACGCGTAGAGGTGTCGGCGCTTGCCGTCCACCTCGCGCGACCTCAACACCCGCAGCAACGCGGCCAGCACGTCGAGCGGGACGGGTGCTCCGGTGAAGTCCCGTCGGGTCGCGCGGTCCCGGTAGGCCTCGACCGGCGGCACGTCGTGCCCCAACGGCGTCACCGGCTCGTCGGGCGCGGCCGGGCGCAGGTGTGCCGCACCCTCCTTGAACGCCGCACGGTCGTCGGGAGAGAAGAAGTCCACCTCGACCGCCGGGGCCGGCCGCTCCCGCGCCAGGTGGCCCGCGATGCCCCGCACGCTCGGGTCCGCCAGCAACGCGGACACCTGCACCCGCACCCCGTGCCGCTCGCGCAACGCGGCCGACAGCCGCACCATCGTGAACGACGTGGCGCCCTGGTCCCAGAGGTCGCGTGCCGGGTCCACCTCGGGCACACCGAGGTACTCCGCGACCAGCGCCGCGATCTCGGCGGTCAGGTCGTCGTCCGACGCGACCGGCACGGCCTGCTCCAGCGGCCACGGCAGGGCGTCGCGGTCCAGCTTGCCGTTGGCCGTGGCGGGGAACGACGGCACGAACGCGGCGAAGTTCGGCACCATGTGGTCCGGCAACCGCTCCGCCGTGAACGCGCGTAGCTCCGCCACCGACGGCCGCACGACACCGGGCTCGGCCTGGAGGTACGCGACCAGCCTGCGGTCGCCGCCGCCGTCCTCGCGGGCCAGCACCACGGCCTCCCGCACGGCGGGGTGCTCACGCATCCGGTGCTCGACCTCGCCCAGCTCCACCCGGAAGCCGCGGATCTTCACCTGGCCGTCGCGGCGTCCCAGGAAGACGATCACGCCGTCCGGCCGGAACGCGGCCCGGTCGCCGGTGCGGTACATCCGCTCGCCCGGACGGTCGGTGAACGGGTCCGGCGGGAAGGCGTGCGCGGTCAGTCCCGGATCGCCGTGGTAGCCGAGGCTGAGGCAGTCGCCCGCGATGTAGAGGTCGCCCTCCTCCCCGACCGGGCAGGGCCGCATCCCGTCGTCGAGGACGTAGTACCGCGCGTTGTCGATCGGCCGGCCGTACGGGATGCTGCGCCACTCCGGGTCGACCCGCTCGACCGGGAACCAGTTGGACCACACGGTGGCCTCGGTCGCGCCGCCCAGGCTGACCAGGCGCGCCCCCGGCGACACCGCCCACAGGTCTGCGGGCGTGCCGAGCGGCGTGTAGTCGCCGCTGAGGAACACCAACCGCAGGTCGATGCCCGTGCGGTCGCGCAGTGACGGCAGCAGCGTCGTCAACGAGGTCGGCGCGGAGTTCCAGAACGTGATCGGCTGCTCGGCCAGCACGTCGGCCAGCAGCTCGGGGTCCCGCTGCTCCCGCTCGTCGGCGACGTACAGGCCCGCGCCCCGGCCGAGCAGCCCGAGGAGGTCGAACACCGACAGGTCGAACCCCAGCGACGTGACGCCGAGCCCCACGTCGTCGGGCCCGAAGCCGAACGTCCGGTAGCACCAGTGGAACAGGTTCCACAGCGGCCGGTGCGCGACCGCGACGCACTTGGGCCGCCCGGTGCTGCCCGAGGTGAAGATGAAGTAGGCGGTGTTGTCGGGGCCGGTCACCGGTTCCGGGTCGCCCGGGTCGTCGACGGCGTCCGCGAGCAGCCGGTCGACCTCGACCACCCGGGCGTCGGACAACCACTCCGGTGCGCCGGCCGTCGTCAGCACGACCCGCGCGGAGGTGCGTTCCAGCATCTCCAGCGCGCGGTCGCGCGGCAGGGTCGGCGACAGCGGCAGGTACGCGCCGCCCGCCTTGAGCACGCCGAACACCGACGCCACCAGCTCCGGGCCGCGACGGGTCGCGACGGCGACCGTCGTCTCGGCCGTGACGCCCTCGGCACGCAGGCGGTGCGCGATGGTGTTGGCCCACTGGTTGACCTCGCGGTAGGTGGCGGTGCCGCCACGCCACCGCAGCGCGACCGCGCCCGGTCTGCGCCGCGCCTGCTCCTCCAGCAGCAGGTGCACCGGGCCGTCCGCCGGGTACGGCGTCGCGGTCCGGTTCCACTCGTACAGCACCTTGCGCCGTTCGGCCTCGTCGAGCCGGTCGGGACGCGCCCGCTCGGCCGGCGGGTCGGCGAAGCCCACGACCGCGGCGCGGAACCGCGCGAAGGCGGCGTCGAGCACCTCGGCCGACCCCGGCACGGGCGCCACGTCCCACGCGATGTCGAGGGTGTCGCCGTCGTCGATCGCCACGCAGTCCAGCGACACGTCCGACGTGGTGGTGTGCCACGGCCCGGCCGTGACGCCCGGCGGGAGCGGCTGCCCCGACACGTCCAGCACGCTGGTGAACACCACCGGCAGCGCGAACGGCCGGCCGCGTCGGCGTTCCCGCAGCACGGTGACCCGCAGCTCGGCCAGCCCGCTCGCGCCGTCGGCGCCCGCGTCCTCGGCGAGCAGAGCCGCGAGCCGGCGCGCCCGGTCGGGCAACGTCACGTCCCGGTCGTCCACCCGCACCCAGCTCAGCGCGGTCTGCTCGCCCGGTCGGTGCGCCTCGCGACCCGCCGCCCAGCGCACCACCGGCACCGTGAACGGCGGCTCGAAGGCGTGGGCCAGGGCGTCGCAGAACGCGGCCAGCAGCGCCGCGTCCACCGTCACGTCGTGCCGCGCCGCCCACCGCCGCACCACCGCCGAGTCGACCGCGAACCGGGTGCGGGTCGTCGGACCGGGCTCGGCCGGGGTGAACGGTCCGGGCGGGAGGTCCGCCAGCCGGGCGCGCCAGTGCTCCCGGTGCGCGGGATCCACCGCGGACCGGCGCGGCGCGGCGGGCGGGACGGTCACCGCGCCCGGATCGCCGTACCGGCGCAGGAGGTCGCGTCCCAGCGCGAGCGCGCTCGGCGCGTCGGCCACGAGGAGGTCGATCGCCAGGTGCACCGTGCCCGACCCCCCGGCCGCGCGGCTCACCCTCAGGTCCGCGTGCGGCGCGCGTCCGAACCGGAACGGCCGGTCGGCCACGTCGCGGGCGACCGCCCGGTCCGCTTCGGACGCCACGACCGGGACCCGCCACCCCGGCGGCGCGTGGGGCAGCACGGCGGTCCGGCCGTCATGGTCCACGACGGTGCGCAGCACCTCGTGCTCCTCCACCAGGTCGAGCCAGGCCCGTTCCAGCCGGCCGACGTCGAGCTCGGCGACGTGGAAGCTCTGGTAGACCTGGCACCCGGCGGTCCGACCCGACGCCCTGGCCACGTGGTAGGCCTGCTGGAGCTCGTTCAGCCCGACGTCGACCGCCGGGGCGCCGTCGTCACAGGCGGCCTGGATCGCGGCGGTGAACCGGCTGAACAGCGCCTCCACCGCGCCGGGCGGGAACGACGCGTCGACGGCGTCCCAGCGGAAGTGCAGGCCGCCGCCGCGTTCCCACATCACGTGGTCCAGCGCGACCCCGGAGGTCTGGCCGACCGCGTGCACGAGGTGGTCGAGCAGGCTGCCCGCGTCGGGTTCCCCGACGTCGAGCATGCCGGTGAACACGACCGGCAGCTCCGGGACCGCGACACCGGCACGGCGCAGCTCGCGCACCACCTCCACACCGGACACCGAGTTGTGCGCCCACGCGTCCCACACCTGGCGGTGCAGCGCGGCGGCCAGCTCCGGGCGCGGCCGGTCCACGTCCTCGACCACCAGCAGGCAGGTCGACGTGAACGGGCCGACGACCTCGGCCGCCACGCGGTCCAGCCGCATCCGGTCGGTGGTCGTCAGCACGAGCGACCACGGCCGCGGCGAGGTGGTCAACACCTCGCAGAACACCGTGAGCACGAGCGAGGACGGCGACACGCCCAGCGCCGCCGCGCGCCGCCGCAACGCCCGCCACCGCGCGGGGTCGAGGAACCCGGTGCGCGGTGTGCGGAGGTGGCACCCGAGCCCTTCCAGCGGCGGGGACGGCTTGTCCGCCGCTCCTTCCGGACCTGCCACGATCTCCGGACCGGGCGGCACCTCGGGCAGCCGTTCCCGCCAGTAGGCGAGGTCGGCGTCGCGGCGCGGACCGCTCCGGCGTCCGGCGAGCGCGACCACGCAGTCCCGCACGGACAACGCCTGCTCCGGCACCTCCCGGCCCGCCACCTCCTGCCCCGCCACCTCCTGCCCCGCCACCTCCTGCCCCGCCACCGCCCGACCCGCCGTCGCCCGACCGGCCGTCGCCCGACCCGACATCCCGGCCTCGGGCTCCTGGTAGAGCCGCCACCACTGGCCGAACACCCGCTCCATGCCGTGCCCGTCGATCACCGTGCCGTCGAAGCTCACGTGCACCGACCCGGCGCCGCGGTCGCGCACGACCTCCACCGCGAACGGCGGGTACTCCCCCGGCGCGTACCGGCGGTGCGAGAGCCGTTGGCGCACCTGCGTTCCCAGCACGTCCAAGGGTCCGTCGTGGACCACCGCGACCTGCTCCGGCACGTCCGGTCGCACCCGCTGCGCGGAGCCGTCCCCGACCACCAGCCGCAGCGCGGCGTGGTGACCGACGAGCCGGCGCCACGCCGCGACCAGCCGGTCCGCGTCGAGGTCGGGCACCACGAACTCGCGGTAGTGGTGGCACCCGATCGCGTCCGGGCCCAGCTCGACGTACTTGCCGACCAAGTACGCCTCCTGGATCGGCGTGAGCGGGAACGGCTCGTGCCGTGCGGAGGGATCGGCCGCCACCGGACTCGCGCCCGCCCGCGTCGCGTGCCCGACCAGCCCGGCCAGGTCGCCCACCGTCTCGCACCCCGCCAGGTCGGCGTGCGCCACCTCCCGGTCGAACTCGGTCTCCAGCTCGATCAGCAGCCGTGCGGTCGCCAGCGACGACAACCCCAGGTCCACCAACCGGGTGCCGGCGCCGGGGCGGGCGTCGTCGTCGGAGTGGGCGTCGTCGGAGTGGGCGTCGTCGGCAACGTGGCCGAGCACCACCCGGACCACCCGGTCGACCGTGCCGTCCACGAGCGGTCCCTCGTCGGTGGGGTGTCCGGACATGGTGGTCATCAGTGGCGCTACCCCCGCGTCGACTGCCGAGTGCGCGGCACCGTAACCACGGGGGATGACGCCGGTCTGCTCAAGCTTGCGCACCGACTCAGGGGGCGGCGGCCACGCCCTTCGGGGTCAGCTGCCCCTGCCACGCGGCGACCCGCGCGCTCAGGCCCTCCTCCTCGATGATCACCGTGCCGTCGTGGCCGCGGCGGATGAGACCTTCCTCGTGGAACGACTTCAGGAAGTAGCCGACGCGCGAGCGGGTCGTGCCCACCATCGCGGACAGCTCCTCGTGGGTGATCTTCTCCTCCAACCGCAGCCCGGCCGGACACCGTCGACCCAGCTTGCGGCCGAGGTGCAGCATCACGGCCGCCAGCCGTTGCTTGCAGTCCATCGTGACCAGGTACGTGATCATCTGCTGCTGCTCGGCCAGCCTGCCCGCCAAGTGCCCGAACAACGCCTCGGACAGGCCCTCGTGGGCCAGCAGGGACCGGAAGGCCAGGCACGGGATCTCGCGCGCGACCACCACCGTCATGGCCGTGGTGGTTTCCGCGCGCGACTCGGAAATGAGGCACAACTCGCCGAACACGTCACCCGGTCCGTGGATGCTCAGCAGGCACTGCTTGCCGCCCTCGGAGAACCTGGTCGCCTTCACCCGACCCCGCTCCACCAGGTAGACACAATCGTCCTGATCGCCCCAGTTGTAGACGTGCTCATTCTTGTCGAAAAAACGGACGGTAGTCTTGATCAGGTCATCGGTGATGGCGGACCGCAGTTTGTCGGCTAAATTCCCCATACCAAATCCCGGCATCACGCCGATCCCCCCAGAGGTCCAGAGTTGGCGAACTCCAGTATGCGCGGCACCGCGTGATCAACCCCGCACTGACCACGCCGTCGGAGCCGGTGCCGGTGCTCTGCCGCGGCCCAACTTTACACAGAACGTGACACTTCTCGGCACCCGGACATTTTTCCCTCCAAAGGAGCACCGGCAGCCGGATCCGTCACCTGGAGTGACCCCTGGCCTGCGCCGTTCCGGGTAAGGCTCCGCCGTTCGACGGGGTCGCCGCCAGCGCGAAGTGTGACCGCCAGTTCCGGTTCCAGTCGGAGTGGAATGGAGCGACACTCGCGTCCACCCTCTCGCGGCGATCCGCTCCGCCCCGGCGGCGGGACGGTCGATCGGCGCGAAGCGGACGTTTTCCGCAGTCATGGGAAATTCTGCGCGGGACATTGATGACCGCTATCTCAATTCACCGGGCCGGGGTGCCGACAGCGGGCGCACGGGCCCGCGGGACGACCGGCGGGACAAGCCGGGCACCGGTTCGGGCGGGGCCGGGAATCCAGGGGATCGCGACCCCGGTTACGCACAGGTACCACCGACCACTCGGCCGGGGGTACCGCTCGTCCGGATGAGCAACAGGAAAGAAGACCCCGCACACGTGGCTGGTCATGCTGTTGCCGTTACATCGTGAGCTTCGGTCCCGCGTCGGAAGGGTGCACCATGGCTGAGAGCAGTCCCACGACCATGAGTCCGGAACAGGCCCCCGCCGGGGTGAACCCCGCGGCGCCGCACGTGCCGCGGATCCTGGACTACCTGCTCGGCGGCACGGCGAACTTCGAGATCGACCGCGTGGTCGCGGAGCAGGCGTTCGCGGGCTGGCCGGGCGAGGTCGGCGGGGTCGACGGCGTGCGCGTCGACATCAAGGAGGCTCGCGACTCGCTCGTGCGCATCGTGGGCCACATGGCCGGGGAGGGCGATATCCGCCAGTTCCTCGACTTCGCCTCCGGCCTGCCGACCGAGAACAACACGCACGAGGCGGCCCGCGCGGTCTCCCCCGACTGCCGTGTCGTGTACGTCGACAACGACCCGCAGGTGGTTGCCCACGCCCACTACCTCCTCGCGTCCGAAGAGGAGGGCAAGACCGTCTTCCTCGAAGGCGACTTCCGCGACCCGCAGGACGTCCTGCGCCGGGCCGCGGCCACGCTCGACTTCAGCCAACCGGTCGGGATCGTCCTCTACGGGATGCTCCACTTCATGGAGGACTCCGACGGTCCTCACCGGATCTTCGCCGAACTGCTGGCCGCCGTGCCCTCCGGCAGCTACATCGCCGTGTCCCACTTCGCGAAGGACGACGAGGACACCGCGATGAACGCGACGCTGGACGCGATGGACAAGCAGATGGGCGAGGCCGTGGTGCGCCGGACCCGGGCCGAGGTCGAGGAGTTCTTCGCCGGCATGGACATCGTCGAGCCCGGTGTGGTGGGCACCCACGAGTGGCGCCCCACCGACACCAGCGGCCCCAAGCCGCTGCCCATGTGGGTCGGCGTCGCACGCAAGCGTTGACGGGCGCCGGGTTGTTCGGGCGCCGGGGTCGGAGGGGAGCCGGCGAAGTGGGCTTTGCGCACTGCTGATCGACGGGGGCCAGAACTCGAAGGAACGCACATGCGGGGATCGGATTCCGTTGTAGACGACATAGTCGTGGGGGCAGGCAGCGCGGGCGCCGCGCTGGCGAGCCGCCTGAGCGAGGATCCGGGCCGACGGGTGGTCCTGGTCGAAGCCGGGCCCCACTACCCGGCGACCGGGACCACCCCCGAGGACATCCTCGACGCCAACACCATGTCGCTGGTCCACCACGGCTGGGGGTTGTCCGCGCGGGTCGGCCGTGACCGCGAGGTCAGGTTCCCCCAGGGCAAGGTGACGGGCGGCTCCTCGGCGGTCGGGAACACCGTCGCCATCCGGGGCACCCCGGAGGACTACGACGAGTGGGCCAAGGCGGGCAACCCGCTGTGGTCCTGGGAGCACGTGCTGCCGCACTTCCGCGCCCTGGAAGACGACCTGGACTTCGGCGACCGGGACCACCACGGCGTGGGTGGCCCGGTGCCGATCCGCCGCTGGCGCCCCGAGGAACTGACGCCGGTGCAGCAGGTGTTCTTCGACGAGTGCCTCACGGCGGGCCACGCGTACGCGGAGGACCACAACGATCCCTGCTCCACCGGTGTCGGGCCCATCCCGTCGAACCGGCGCGACACCCGGGTCCGCGTCTCCACCGCGATGTCGTACCTGTGGCCCGCGGAGCAGCGCGCGAACCTCACGATCCTGTCCGACACCTCGGTCGACCGGGTCGTGTTCGAGGGCTCGCGCGCGGTCGGCGTCGTGGCGTCCGTCGCCGGTGGCGGGTACGAGACCATCAAGGCGAAGCGGGTGATCCTCGCGGCGGGCACCATCGGCTCGCCCGCGATCCTGCTGCGCTCGGGGATCGGGCCGTCGGACGACCTGCGCTCGCTGGGCATCCCCGTGGTCGCCGACCTCCCCGGTGTGGGCGCCGAGCTGACCGACCAGCCGCGCATCGGCGTGTTCATGACGCCCAAGGCGGGCAACGAGAACACCGGCAAGTCGACCGGGCAGATCGTGCTCCGCACCACGGGCGACCGGTTCAACGACCTGTACTACGCCATGGTCAACCGCTTCGACCTGACCCACCACTTCCCCGAACTGCGGCACGACGTCGGCGCCGCGACGGTGTTCGGGGTGATGGTCGTGCTGCGCAAGCAGTTCTCCCGCGGCCGGGTCACGCTCGCCTCCACCGACCCGCGCGCCGCGCCCGGCGTCGACCTGGGCTACCTCTCCGACGAACGGGACTACAAGCTGTTCGCGGACGGCCTGCGGGGCTGCTGGGAGTTGATGCGCTCGCCGAAGATCGCGGACAAGGGCGAGCGGATCGTCGGTATCGACGAACGGGTCATCGACGACGAGGAACTGCTGCGCGGCTACATCGATCGCGCGGTCGACACCACTTACAACGCGGTGGGCACCGCGCGGATGGGACCGGAGGACGACCCCGGCGCGGTCGTCGACCAGCACTGCGCGGTGCACGGCGTGGAGAACCTCTACGTCGCGGACGCGTCGACGATGCCGAGCATGGTCTGCGCCAACACGAACCTCACCGTTGTCATGATCGGCGAACGGGTGGCCGCGATGCTGCGAGACTCGACGTGAACCGGCCGACCGGGAGGCGCGGCCGGACCGGGTGACGGAACCGGAAGACGGAAACCTTTTCTGAACGCACCGGAGGACAACAGATGTGCGGAATTACCGGCTGGGTCTCGTACGACCGTGACCTCAATCACGAGCGGGAGACCCTGGACGCCATGACGCAGACGATGGCGTGTCGGGGCCCGGACGCCTCCGGCACGTGGGTCGACCGGCACGCCGCCCTCGGCCACCGCAGGCTCGCGATCATCGACCTGTCCGGCGGCGTGCAGCCGATGACCGTGCGCACGCCGAACGGCGACGTGACGCTGGTCTACAGCGGCGAGGCCTACAACTACGTCGAGCTGCGCGACGAGCTGATCAAGCAGGGCGAGCGGTTCACCACGTCGAGCGACACCGAGGTGGTGCTGCGCGGCTACCTGCGCTGGGGCGAGGCGGTGGCCGAGCGGCTCAACGGCATGTTCGCGTTCGCCATCTGGGACGCGCGCGACCGCAAGCTGGTGATGGTCCGGGACCGCCTCGGCATCAAGCCGCTCTTCTACTACCGCACGCCCGACGGCGTGATGTTCGGCTCGGAGCAGAAGGCGATCCTGGCCAACCGGTTCGCCAAGCGCGTGGTCGACATGGACGGTCTGCGCGAGACGATGGCGTTCGCGATGACGCCGGGTCACGCGGTCTGGCAGGACCTGCACCAGGTCGAGCCCGGCACCGTGGTCACGGTCGACGCCGACGGCCTGCGGGTGCGCACCTACTGGAAGCTGGAGTCCAAGCCGCACACCGACGACCAGGAGACCACCGTCGCGCACGTCCGCGAGCTGCTCGACGACATCGTGCGCCGGCAGCTGGTCGCGGACGTGCCGCGCGGCGTGCTGCTGTCGGGCGGCATCGACTCCGGCACGCTCACCGCGTTCGCCGCCGCGCACCTGGGCGACGAGCAGGTGCGGACGTTCGCGGTCGACTTCATGGGCCAGGCCGAGAACTTCGTGCCGGACGAGCTGCGCGACACGCCGGACACGCCCTACATCCAGGACGTGGTGAAGCACGTCGGCACCGACCACACCGACATCGTGCTCAACCCCAAGGAACTGGCCGACCCCGAGGTCCGCAAGGCCGCGCTCACCGCGCGCGACGCGCCGATGAGCCTGGGCGACATGGACTTCTCGCTGTACCTGCTGTTCAAGGCGATCCGGGAACGGACGACGGTGGCCCTGTCCGGCGAGTCGGCGGACGAGGTCTTCGGCGGCTACCGGCACATGCACGACCCCGGCATCCAGAGCGCCCGGGCGTTGCCGTGGATCGCGGTCAACGCGGGTCCGATGGCGACCGACACCAGCGGCCTGAACCCGGGGCTGGCGGCGGAGCTGAAGTTGGACGAGTACCGCCAGGACGCCTACGACCGGGCGGCGGCGGAAGTCGACCGGCTCGACTCGGACAACGACGCCGACCACCGCATGCGCACCATGCTCTACCTGCACATCACCCGGTTCATGCGCTTCCTGCTCGACCGCAAGGACCGGTTGAGCATGGCGGTGGGGCTGGAGGTCCGGGTGCCGTTCACCGACCACCGGCTCGTCGACTACGTCTACAACACCCCCTGGGCGTTGAAGACCTACGACGGCCGGGAGAAGAGCCTGCTGCGCGGTGCGGTGTCGCACATGCTGCCGGAGTCGGTCGCCTGGCGGCCGAAGAGCCCCTACCCCTCCACCCAGGACCCGTTCTACGTCCGGGAACTGCAGTTGCAGGCGAAGGAACTGCTGACGCACCAGAGCCACGACGTGTTCGAGCTGATCGACCGGAGCTGGCTCGACGGCGCGACCGGGCAGGACCCGACCGCGGTGGACCGGTTGACCCGGCTCTCCCTGGAGCGGACCCTCGACCTGGGCATGTGGCTGGACGTCTACAAGCCCGAGCTCAAGCTGTCCTGACAGGCCTTCGGGCCACCGCCGACACGGCGGGGACTCCCCAAGAGCGGCCGCAGCCGCGGGAGTCCCCGCCGTGTCGGCGTCTCGGGGTCCTGGTGTCCTTTGACACCGTTGGGTCTCGGTGTCCTTGACCCCATTGAGTCTTGCTCCTTGACGCCGTCGAGGCTTGATGTCCTTGACGCCGTCGAGGCTTGGTCTCCTTGACGCCATGGAGTCCTGTCCTTGGTGCCATGGAGTCTTGGCGCGGGCGTTGGCTCGTGGCGTCCGCGTGCCGACGCCCGCAGGCACACCGCGCGAGCGGGTACCCACCTCGGTCACGACGAAGGGGCTGGGGGTCGTCACCGTGGTGACGACCCCCAGCCCCTTCGTCCGTTCTACCGTCCACTCCCGACCTGCGGCTTCCCGGAGGTCGCGAAAGGTCGGATATCAGCCCTTCTCGGCAGCCAGCTCACCCTCGGGGGCGACGCCCGCCGGCGGAGCACCGTGCACGCGGGCCATCGCGGCGCGAGCCGCGGCCAGACCCGGCGACACCAGCGCCGCGATGACACCGAGACCGGACAGCACGGCCGGGACCATGATCGCGTCGCTGAAGTTGCCGACGAACACCTCGGACGAGGCGTACTCGTTGCCCTGGGCGAACACCGTCGCGATCAGGCCGACGCCGAACACGCCACCGACCTGCTGCATCATCGTGCTCATGCCCGACGCGATGCCCATCTGGGGCGGCGGGACCGCGCTGAGCACCGAGCCGGCGACCGTCGGGAACACCAGCGAGATGCCGATACCGCTGACCAGCAGCGCGAGACCGATCATGGGGTAACCCATGCCCGGCTCCGCGATGAGGCCGATCCACAGCATGCCGATGCCCGAGAGCAGCAGGCCGACCACCATGAACGGCCGGTTGCCGTACTTCTCGGACAGCGAGCCCGCCATCGGGGAGACGATCATCGCGGTCGCCATCCACGGCAGCAGCATCAGACCGGCGATCAGGGGGCTGTGCCCCAGGCCCGTGATGAGGAACTGCGCCATCAGGAACTCCGCGCCGAACAGCGAGGCGAACATGAAGAAGTTCACCAGCACACCGGCCGAGAAGGCACGGCCGCGGAACAGGCTCACGTGGAACATCGGGTTGCGGCGACGCGCCTCGTACGCGAGGAAGATCACGAGGACCACGACGCCACCGATGATGGAGCCGAGGACCTCGAAGCTGCCCCAGCCGGCGTGGCTGCCCTTGATCAGGCCCCAGGTGAGGCCGAACAGGCCGAGGCTGGACAGCACCACGCCACCGAAGTCGAGGTTCCCGTCCGGGCCCTTGCTCTCGGTCAGCTTCATCAGGGACAGCGGGATCAGGACGATGCCGATCGGGACGTTCAGCCAGAAGATCCACTCCCAGCTCAGGCCCTGGACCACGGCGCCACCGACGACCGGGCCGAACGCCACGGCCGCGCCACCGACGGCGGCCCAGAGGCCGATCGCGGCGCCGCGCTTCTCGCGCGGGAACGCCTCGCTGATCAGCGTGAGGCTGAGCGGCATCAGGATCGCCGCACCGATGCCCTGGCCGATGCGGGCCACGATCAGCACCGTGACGTCCGGCGACAGGGCGGCCACGACCGAGAACACGGTGAAGATGGCGAGGCCGAGGGCGTAGATGCGCACGCGACCGAAGCGGTCACCTAGAGCGGCGCCGAACAACAGGAGACAGGCAAGTGCGAGGGTGAAGCCGTTGACGATCCATTCCAAGTCGCCAAGGTTTGCGTTCAGGCTTTCCCTCAGGGCCGGCAGTGCGGTCGTCACGACCAGCCCGTCCAAGGCAGCCATGAACAAACCGAGCGACGCGAGCGCGATCGTCCAGCCCTTGTGGGGGCTGGGACCCACCGCTGACGCGGCTGGGTTCATGTCGATCCTCCAACTTAACTTCGGGGGGGTTTTGCGCAGTGAGACACGCCGCTAACACACGCCTGTGACACTGCCAGGGCCCGATCGTTGCATCGCAAGACCAACACTCACTACTTCAATCGTGCGGTACTCGATGGTGTCACCCGAAGGCTTCTCGCGACTACTTCAATCGTGCTCTCTGGGGAGGTTCGCGGAATAACCGCAGGTCGGACGACGCTCGGACGTCGGTTCCGGTCGACCCCCGACTAATGACGAGCTCAAAACACCCGTTCGGCCCAACCGAAAGCCCAGCATAGTCACTCTGTGTGGGCAGCAATCGGGGAGAAGCGCGAACGGGCGGCTTGGTGGAGCCTTCCAGGTGAGTCCGACATCCGGCAGGGGAGAGACATGTCAACTGTGGTAGTCCCGTCCCGGGAAGAGCTGGTACGGCGGGTGTCCGAGATCGCGCCGACACTTCGGGCCAACGTCGAGTGGTCGACGGAGCACCGCAGGCTGCACGAGGAGACGGTCAAGGCGCTGACCGACGCGGGCGTGTTCCGGATGCGGGTCCCGCGCAGTCACGGCGGGTACGAGAGCGACGCCCGCACGATGGTCGAGGTCGCCGACGCGATCGCCCAGGCCGACGGGTCGGCCGCGTGGGTGGTGGCGTGCTCATGGATCTCCACCTGGGGCATCGGCCTGTTCCCCGACGAGATCCAGGACGAGGTCTTCGGGAACCCCGACGTGCAGGTGTGCACGACCATCGGACCCGGCAGCGCGACCGCCATCCCGGTCGACGGCGGCATCCTGGTCAACGGCACGTGGCCGTGCATCAGCGGCGCGATGAGCGGCCAGTACCAGCAGATCGTCGCGATCGTGCTGCCCCCCGACGGTGAGCCCTACCCGGTGATGAGCCCGGTCAAGCTCTCCGACCTGGAGGTCAGCGACGACTGGTTCACCAACGGCTTCCGCGGCACCGAGAGCGTCGGCGTGACCGCGAAGGACCTGTTCATCCCGACCGAGCGCACGCTCCCCGCCTACATGGTGGCCACCAGCCAGTCGGTCTCGAAGGTCAACGCCGGCCGGGAGATCTACCAGCCGCCGTTCATCTCCGCGTCCGCGGCGTCGATCGTCGGCATCTCCGTGGGCATGGCGAAGGCGGTCCGGGACCTCTTCTTCGAGCGGCTGCCCGGCCGGAAGCTCACCTACACCGAGTACGCGGCCCAGAGCGAGGCCCCCGTGACCCACCTGCGGGTCGCCGAGGCGGTCATGAAGATCGACGAGGCCGAGTTCCACGCCCAGCGGATCGCCACCACGGTGGACTCCAAGGCCGCCTCGGGCGAGGAGTGGACGATGCTCGAACGCGCCCGCTGCCGGGCGGACGTGGGCGCGGCCTTCCGGCTCGCCAAGGAGGCGGCCGACATCTTCGCCGCCAACAGCGGCGGCTCCTCGGCCTACTCCAGGGTTCCGATCCAGCGCATCATCAACGACATGCAGACCCACGGCCTGCACGCGCTGATGGTTCCCGATGTCAACTCCGAGATCTACGGTCGCGTGCTGGTCGGGCTGGAGCCGAACACCAACTACATCTGATCGACACCGGTTGTCCACCTCCAACGGGACGCACCGGTGCGGACCATCCGTCCCACCGCACCGGTGGCCGACCGATCGAGTGATTGCGAACGTTCGGCTCCGCGCGACTCATCCGGACGGTGGTGATTGACCCACACGTTTCCCGTTAGCGTGCTACGGTGCTAGTGCGATATCGGGTACGCGCGCGGAGTTCCGCGGTCCCGGCGCAGTTGAGTTATCAATCGCACCACCTGTTGGTGTTTAGGAGCGTTAGATGGAACGAACGTCAGTCAACCCCTGGTCCTGGGCCGGTCCGTTGGGATTCGACCAGGCCCAGATCATCGAGGGCTACCGCAGGCAGCTCATTTGCAGCGGCCAGGACTCGGTGGATGCCGACGGAACCCCGGTGCACCCCGGCGACATGGCGGCTCAGCTGACCTTAGCTCTCGACAACCTCGAGGCCGTCCTGTCGGGTGCCGACATGACCCTCGGCAACGTCGTGCGGCTGACCGTGTACAGCACGGACGTCGACGAGCTGATCAAGAACTGGGGACAGCTCACCGACCGCTTCGGCAAGTCCGACAGCCGCTTCACGACGTCCGTGGTCGGCGTCTCGCGCTTGGCGGCGCCCGGACTGATGGTTCTGCTTGAGGCCAACGCGTACGACTAGCATCGCGTTTGTCTTGACGTGCCACCGGTTCTGGCCCCACCGTGATCGTTTCGGTGGGGCCAGAACCGGCAGAACGGACAGTTGACCCGTTCCGGACGGACGACCGGTCGCCGACCCCGCGGGTCCGGGCCGGGTAGGTGATGTGCTTGGCGGCGGTGGCGCCCGCGTGTGTCCCATGTGGACGTTCGTGGTGGCGCACCCGACCGCGGCCGCCGCGACAGGCGCGCCCGCCGGGGGTCGACGGGCGCGACAGCTCGGCGAGGTCGGCCGGACCGGCGGCCGTGACAAACGGTCGATGACGAGGCAGACTCGATAGTGACGATTGACGATCGACGACAGCCGGATAAAGCGGTACGACGCCTTTCCGGCGCGGCGCGGTTCTTTGTTCGACAATTCGACGGTGCAGCCGCCCCGGCGTGGGCGGACCGCGCGGGTGGGCCGGGCCCAGCCCACCCGCGCGGTTGAGGCGGTCGCTCAGTCCAATAGGACTTGTGCGCCGCCCTCACGTTCCGCTCGGGCGGGCTGGGGGGTGCCACGGCGGAGCGGAACGCAGAATCGGGACAGAATCCGAGTTCTGGGGGAATTGTCCGGCGACCCGGCCTCACTGACCCTGGTCACCGGCACTCCTCGGAATTCTGTCCTCGTCGACGTCGTTGGCTCGTAACCCTACTCACAGCTAGTCCTAGAAAGCAACTGAGAAGGTCGGATTTCGTACTAACGAGGGTTAGGGTGGAAGTCATGGCGACC
Organism: Actinosynnema sp. NPDC050801; assembly: GCF_040673975.1. Lineage (NCBI taxonomy): Bacteria > Bacillati > Actinomycetota > Actinomycetes > Pseudonocardiales > Pseudonocardiaceae > Actinosynnema > Actinosynnema sp. NPDC050801. The sequence continues at coordinate 172,992 of NZ_JBFAQZ010000009.1, forward strand.
AAGCGCAGCTACGACGACGGATGCCCGTCCGCGCACACCCTCGACCTGGTCGGCGAACGCTGGGCACTGCTCATCGTCCGCGAACTGCTCTACGGCGCCAAACGCTTCACCGACCTCCGCACCGGACTCCCCGGCGCCAGCCCCAACATCCTCACCCAACGCCTCCGCGAACTCCACGACGCCGGCATCCTCCACCGCCGCACCCTCCCCCCACCCGCCGCCACCCGCGTCTACGAACTCACCCCCCGAGGACGCGAACTCCAACCCGTCATCGCCGCACTCGGACGCTGGGGCGCACGCTCACCCCAACTCCCCCACGACGCACCCATCAGCGTCGACTCCCTCATGCTCGCCCTCCACACCCTCTACGACCCCCACCGCGCCGGGGAACTCACTGCTCAGGGCGCCACGCACGTCGCGCTCCAGCTGGGCGAGGAGACCGTCCACACCACGATCAGCCCGGACGAGGACACCCTCCACGTCACCCGCAACCCCACCCACGGCCACGAACCGCACGTGGTCATCCACACCGACACGACGACGCTGAACAGCGTCATCCAGGGGCGTCAGACCCTCACCGACGCCCACGCCTCAGGACACCTCACCGTGGACGGCGACACGGCCGTCGCCAACCGTTTCGTCACCCTCTTCCCGTTCTCGCCGGCCACCGCCTGACGGGCGGCGGGGTACCCGCCCGCCGAGCGCCGACCACCCGTTCGACAATCGCGCGCGCATACCGGAAAGCACACCGGAACCCTTCGCGCTACTTCCGCGTTGCGCATTCCCGCCAATGACGTGCGGCCTCGACCGCTTCGTCGTCGACCGGTGACCGCACGGCAGAAGAGGACCGGGGACCCGAACGCCTTATAACATCGGCTCGCGGGTGCCGCACTGCCGGTGGGGGGCGACCACAGTACCGGCATTCGGACTACCGGGCTTCTCCAGGATTGCGGTGTCCGCACCTATGCGTTCTTCACGAGCCCGAAATCCCATATCGTCGCTGGTCAGGTGAAATGAACCGGTCGGGGCGAGCCATCAGGAGGAGCACATGGTCGACGCACAAGCCCATACGCACGCCAGGGGAGGGTCGCTCAACACCCACTGGCACAAGCCGGCGCTCTACGCGTTCATGCTGATCGTGATCGCGCACTGGGTGGAGCACATCACGCAGGCCGTCCAGATCTACGCCCTGGGTTGGCCGGTGCCGCAGTCCAAGGGCGCGCTCGGCCTGTGGTTCCCGTGGCTGGTCACGTCGGAGGTCATGCACTACGGCTACGCGCTGATCATGCTCGGCTTCCTCTTCGCGCTGCGCAAGGGGTTCGTCGGGCGGTCGAAGAAGTGGTGGACGATCTCGCTGGGCCTGCAGTTCTGGCACCACATCGAGCACCTGCTGCTGATCATCCAGTCGTCCGCGGGCACGAACCTGCTCGGCAAGCCCGCGCCGACGAGCATCATCCAGCTGATCATCCCGCGGGTGGAGCTGCACCTGTTCTACAACACGATCGTGTTCATCCCGATGGTGATCGCGATGGTGCTGCACATGCGGCCGTCGCGGGAGGAACGCGCGGAGATGCAGTGCTCGTGCGCGCTCCCGGTCGGCGCGTCGGCCTGATCCCGTGCACAACCACGGCGCCGTCGGCCTGCCGCTCGGTTTCACGCTCCTGCGGTTGATCCTCCTCGGCGCGGTGACGGTGGTCGCGGGTTGGGCCCTGGTCCGACCGTTCGCCCCCGCCGCGTCGGGGTTGGTGACGCGGCGGGTGGTCACCGGGTTCGCGGGCATCGGTGGCGTCGTGGTGCTGCTCATCGCGGAAGCCTCGTGGATGCCGGGGCTCGCCGCGGTGGCGTTGATCGGGCTGCTCGCGGCGCCTCCCGCGTTGCGCCGCGAGCTACCCGTGCTCGGCCTGCTCGTGGTGGCGGTTGCCGTCGTGACCGCGGCAGCCGCCGGCGCGTGGTTCGCCGGGCCGCCGTCGTCGTCCGCCTACATCACGTTGATGGCGGCGTTCGTCGCGGTGTCCTGGCTCTCGCTGTGCCCGCCGACCGCCCTGGTGCGGGTCGTCGGGGCGGCGCTCGGCGTCACGCTGCTGGTGGGTCTGGGTACGGTCACGATCGCCGGTCAGCTCACCACCCCGGCCGCGGGCGACCCGATGCTGACCCGCGTGCCGCTCGGCGGCAACCCGGTGGACGTGCTCGTGGTGCCGCACATGCCGGGCTGGAACATCGTGCACACCACCGACACCCCGCTGTCGGTGGGCAACGCGTCGAACGCCCTCGTGCCCGCGCTGCCGCGGCCGGGGATGACGGGTCGGTGGGCGTTGGTCTGGCTGCCCGAGGGCCGCAGCGACCTGTGGCTGGAACGGGCGGGCACGCGCACCACGGTCCCGGTGCACACCGGTGGTGTGGCGTGGAGCGGCCCCGACATCCGCGGCCCGGAGGGTCCGGACTACGCCTCGGCGGTGTTGGCGGCGAAGCTGACCGGCAAGCGCGGCGACCTGCCGTGGCCCGGGCTGACCGGTGACGACGCCGCGTTGCTGCGCGCGCGGGTCGCGTCGATCGACGGGCCGTTCGCCGTCGTGTCGGACGGTTCGGCCCGCGCGGCCGAGGCCGCGCAGGTCGTGCGGGAGGAGGCCGCGCGCCTGGGCCGGACCATCACGCCCGACGCGCCGGACGTCCTGGTGCTCGGTGGCACGCCGCCCGCCGACCGGCGACACCACCTCGCGCCGTGGCTGGTCCCGCCGGACCTGACGACGCCCGAGGCACGTCGGTACGTGCGGACGCTCGCGGCCGCGTTCCCCGGCGCCGCCCCGTCCCGTTCGGGACTCGCGGCCTGGACCGGCTAGACCGCCGCAAACCCCTGCCCCACCGGAACTTCCCCCTGTCCCGGGTCGGTCGGCGAACCCGTTCGCCTAGTCACCCGGCAGCACGCGGACCTCGGCGGCGGGCAGGTCGGACCACCACCGGTCGTAGCGGCGGTAGGCGCCGGGTTCCCGGTCGGCGAGGAACGCCACCAGCGCGCGGGCCTCGACGGCGAGCCCTTGCCACACCTCGTCCGGGAGCGGGTGGAACGCGGTCGCCTCGACCCCTCCCCCGGCCGGTCGCCACACGCCGGCCACGTGGCCGTCCACGAGCAGGGTCGGCAGCACGTCGCCGTTGGAGCGGGTGACGAGCTTGCGGTACCCGGCCGGGATGATCCGGGACCGGTCGGCGTAGGCGAGCAGGGTGCTGTCCCACATGGCCATCAGCCTCGGCGGGGCTGGGGTGTCCTCGGGCGGGCGCGGTGCGTCGGGGAGGTCGAGCAGCTCCGTGCCGTCGGGGCCTTCCAGTCGGTCCAGGGCGTCGGAGAGGACGGCTACGGCGTCCCGCACCCTGGAGCGCTGCACCAAGGCGAACTGCGCCACGTCGGCCACCGACGCCGGGCCGAAACCCTCCAGGTAGCGCCGGACCACCGCGGGCAACGACTCGTCGGGGGTGCCCGCGGGCTCGGTGTGGGCGGTGACGTAGGACGGCCGGGGGCCGAACGACCACGCGCCGCCCACCGGGGCGTGCAGCAGCGGCGCGAACGTGCGCAGCGCCCACCACACGCCCTTCGGCGGCACGTCCAGTCGCGCCGCGAGCCACGCCTCGACCTCTGCGGCCGTGCGGGGCTGTGCGGTGAACGCCAGCAGGTCCGGCACCACCGCGTCGGCCTCGGCGACGGACAACCCGCTCGCGGTGAACCGGCGGTCGCCGAGCCTGGCCCCGCGCAGCGTCGGCCGCATCGCGGTGTGCATGGCGGCGTGGTCGTCGACGTGCACGAGGTGCAAGGTGATCCGCATCAACGTCGCCTTGACCAGGGTGCCGTCGGCAATCGCCGCGTCGAGGTCGACCGGGTCGAAGTCGGTGAGCCGGTTCCACAGGGCGACGTACGGCGAGGCGGGGTGCTGCGCTTGCAGCGCGACCACGCGGCGGACCGCCTCGCCGACGTCGAGCGCCTCCCGGCGCAGGAGGAGCTGTCGGTGGAGCGTGGCCCGGTTGAGACCGCGTGCGCTGATCCGCATGCGGGCAGTCTCCCCCACCGGCAGCGGGATCCGCCCGCGCGCCTACCGGGTCGGCACCCGCACGACCACCATGCCGTCGAGCAACCACGCGTCGATCCGCTCGACGTCGACCGCCGCGGGCACGGTCGCGCAGTAGTAGTACGTGCGCGTGGACCGGGTCGGGCGCACCGTGATCCCGACGCGGTCGCGCCTGATCTGCGTCCCGTCCGGCCGCAGGTCCTGGTCGCGCACCTCGACCCGCACGTCCCGCGGCCCCACGTCCTCCAGCAGCGTGGCGAAGAAGTAGGCCTTCTCGGTCACCGCCACGTCGACCAGCAGGGGCCGATCGTCGGCCGTGGCGAGGTCCCACTCGCGGCCCAGGCTCCGACCGATGCGCTCCCACCACACGTCCATCTCGACCACCGGGTCCGGGCCGGAGTCCGTGCCCTCGCAGGGCTCCCGGCGTCGGACTGTCAACCGCTCGACCACGACGCCACCTTTCCGTTTGCCCCACCTCGTCCTGGGAAATACCCGCTGCGGCGAGGTGCACGCTCGGTCGATCGGGTGAAGTCGGCGGCCGATCCCGCCGTGCTCGGCGCAACGCGATTCGGCCGAACGCGCGTGGGTACTCCGTCCGGGCAAGCGTCCCAACCCCGAGGAGCGTGGAGGAGGACCCGTCCCATGCACCGCGAGAGCGACAAGCACGGCCCGATCGTGGACGACGAGCTCAAGCACGAGTTGGAGGGCACCCTGCGCGGCAACCGACCCGGCCGCGCCGAGGAGTGGCGCGACCCCGAGCCGCCCGCGGACGACGACGTGACGGTGCCCGGCATCGACGAGCCCCGTTGACCGTCCACGAGTCCGGCTGACCGACGGCGGCCACGAGCCCCGTCGACCGGCGAACGCGGCCGCCGAGCCGCGGCGGCCGCACCGCGGCTTCCTCGTTTTTGCTGGATCCGCCGCACCGGCGGCCGGGCCGATTGACGGCCTGCCGGGGGCTCATTAGCTTCCAACACGTGGCTGCCGAACGCATTGCTCCCGTTGTCCCGACAGACGATCTCGCCGGCGCGGTCGAGCGGTGGTCGGCGTTGCTCGGCGTGGCGCCGACGTTCGTCGACGGCGACCGCTGGGCCCAGTTCGACGTCGCGGGTGGTCGGCTCGCGCTGTCCGGTGCGGACCGCGTGCACGACGGTCCGGCCATGCTGGTGAAGGTGCCCGACCTCGAAGAGGCACGGGTGCGCGCGCAGGCCTTGGGTTTCCAGGTCGGCGAGATCAGCACCGGCCCGCACGAGCGGCGGTGCGTCGCCGTCGGCCCGGACGGGTACGCGGCGATCCTGCACAGCCCCTTGGCTTCCTGACACCCACCCCGGAGCCCGGCCGTCCGAAATGGACCCCGCCTGTTAGCTATCCACAAAGGACCATGCTGGCTCCGGCCCGCACGCGGACGTGCGGGCCGGAGTCCGGGTCAGGCGACGAACCCGACCGTCAGCAACAGGTTCGCGTAGAGCCGCCCGTCACCGGTGGCCACGCACACCGCCAGTTCCGGCGACCGGCACGCCGCGTAGAAGTCCTGCCGCGCCAAGGGCTGCAACGGCAGGTCCGGGCCGAGGATCCGCTCGTAGTCCGCCCAGACCGGCGGCGTACCGAGGTCGTCCGGCCGCATGGTGTGCACCGCCTCCACCGGGATCGCCGACAGCACCGGCTCCAGCACGTCGTCGACCGGGACGAGGCCGGGGCGCAGGTTGAGGTGGATCAGCGTGGCCCGGTGGTGCACGTTGGTCCGGTGCGCGTAGTTCGCGTCGGCGAGCAGGACCTTCGACCCGTGGCCCGCCGTGGCCAGGGCGTGCAGCAGCGGTGGGTGGAGCAAGGGGTAGCGCAGCACAGGGGTCACTCCAGGATGAACGTGGCGTCGGCGCGTGCGACGGTGTCGGGCGTGGTGGTCAGGTTGATGTTGGTGCCATTGTGGCGGATGTACTGGCCGGGGTAGTTCTGCGACTCGAACGAGACGCCGGAGCCCGACGCCAGCCCGGCGCGGCGGAAGAACGACGCGTCGGCGCGGAAGGTGGCGCTGCCGTCGTTGCGCTCCACCCACATCTCGTGGTTGCGGTGCCGCAGGTAGTAGCCGGGGAAGTTGGTCGACTCCAGCGACACCGTGCCCGACCCGTTCAGGCCCGTGACGACGCGGAACTGGGAGTCGGCGAGCGGGTTCACGTTCGCTTCGAGCCGGCCCCGGTACTCCCAGTGCCGGACGAACCGGTCCGGGTAGTTGTAGGACTTGAGCCGCACGGGCGTGACGCCGTCGGCCACCGGGATGCCGAAGTTCGGCGTGCCGTCGGCGTTCCAGTAGACCTTCTGCACGCGGGTGCGCCGGTTCGGGTCGCGCAGCGGGTCGCCCGAGATGTCGCGGTAGCTGCGGTCGTGGTAGACGAGGATGTCGCTCTGGCCGTCCTCGGACACGGTGAACGAGTTGTGCCCCGGGCCGTACTGGCTGGTCGCCGCGTTGGAGGCGAACACCGGGTTCGCGCCCTTGGTCCACGACGAGGGGTTGAGCAGGTCCGCCGACGCGGAGGCGGTCAGCATGCCCAGGCAGTAGTTGGCGTCCGTGGCGCTGGCCGAGTAGGTCATGAAGACCCGGCCGTCGCGCTGGATCACCGACGGACCTTCGGCGACCTTCACCCCGCCCCGCGTCTCCCACGCCAACGTCGGCACGGTCAGCCGGGCCACCGAACCCGTGATGCTCCACGGGGTGGCGCCCATGCGGGCGAGGTAGAGGTTCGAGTTCGTGGCGATGCCCGGCTCGGACTGCGCCCAGGTCAGGTACCGCACGCCGTTGACCGTGAAGGTCGACATGTCCAGGGAGAAGGTGTCCCAGGGGACGTTCACCTTGCCCCGCTCGGTCCACGTGCCGGTCAGCGGGTTGGCGCTGCCGTTCTCCAGCACGTACGGGCGGATGCGCCAGACGTCGTCGGTCCGGCCGGCGGCGAAGTAGACGTACCACTTGCCGTTGATGAAGTGGATCTCCGGCGCCCAGATGTGCGCGCCCATCTCACCCGACGAGTGCCTGCGCCAGATCACCGATTCCGGTGCGGTGGCCAGGCCCTGGATCGTGGTCGCGCGGCGCAGGACGATCCGGTCGTACTCCGGCGCGGTCGCGGTGAAGTAGTAGTAGCCGTCGGTGTGCTTGAAGATGTGCGGGTCCGCCCGTTGGGCCGCCAGCGGGTTCGTGTACTGCACGGCGGGTGAGGCCTGTGCGGCGGGCGTCACGGCCAGACCCGCGACGGCGGTCACGGCCACCACCGCGGCCACCGCCAACCTGCGCGATATCCACCGGGGAACGGCACTGTTCATCGGTTCCACTCCATCGTGGGCGTAAGGGATGTGGGTGTTAACGCTAACAGCGCAGGTCGGCGCGCCTCAATACCCACTTACGAGACGATTGAGGTCTGAGATCCAGTGAGTTGCGCCGGCTTGACGGTCGCCCTCCATAGCGGCTGGTTATCGGCATGATCAGCGAACAAGGCTGGTGTTAGCGATAACATTGCGCTACCTTCGCCGACACGCGAGCCCTCGACTTGCCGGGTGGGCGGACGCGACTCTCCCCCGTCCCCCCACCCGGCTCCCACCCCGCGTCACCGCGTCAGCTCACCGACGATCCGCCGCAACTGCACGGCACGGGCGGCCGGTGTCCTCGCCTTCATGAGCCGGAGGAACAGCGCGTACTGGCGGGTCCGGTCCAGCAGTCCGAACCGCTCGCGGGCGCGTTCGTCGTCGGCCAGCGCTTCGGCCAGGTCGGGCGGCACGGTGGCGTCGCGCTGCCGCTCGTAGGCCGCGTCCCACCGGCCGTCGGCCCGGGCGGCCTCGATCGCGGCGAAGCCGGGTTCCCGCATCCGCCCGGCGGCGATGAGCGCCTCGGCCTTCTCGACGTTGACCCGCGACCAGGAGCCGCCCGGCCGGCGCGGCGAGTACCGCTGGAGGTAGTGGTGCTGGTCGAGGCCCCTGCGGTGGCTGTCGATCCACCCGTGGCACAGGGCGACGTCGAGGGCCTCGGTGATGGTGACCGACGACCGCCCGGACCCCTTCTTGGCGATCTTGAGCCAGACACCGTCGCTGGTGCCGTGGTGGTCGGCCAGCCACGACGCCCACGCGTCGGCGTCGGCGAAGTCGAGGGCCTGCGTTTCGGTGCGCTCGTCCATGCCCCCATGGTGCGCCGACAAAGTGCTCACCGAGTGAGCACTTTGTCGGAGCGGTCAGGCGTCGGACTCGCGTCGTTCCGCCATGGTGTCCGGCGCGGACTCCGGGACTTCGGTGCGCACGTCCGAGTCGCGCAGCACCTCGCGTGCCTGGGCCTCGGGGTCGGCACTGCCGGTCTCCAACTCCTCCGGCAGCAGGTTGGCCCTGGTCCGCACCCGGCGGTCGACGTCGTTGCGCCGGTCGAAGACCTCCGGCCGGTCGAGGTCGTGCTCGCGCCTGGTGCGCTCCTCCTCGTCGGGCGACAGCTCGGTCGCGCCGAGGTCCAGCGGTTCCTGTTGCGTCATGTGCCTTGCCATACCCCACCGGCGCCCGGTTGACGCCCCGCCCGTCGGCGGGGGTTCGGCACGGTCAGGTTCGGATGGCCGCGGTGCGGCGCGTGACGGTTCGGCGCGCGACGGTGCGGTCAGGGCGCGGCGCGCCGCGTAAGGGCGCGGTCAGGGTGTGGCGCGGTCAGGGTGTGGCGCGAACCCGGCTGTGGTGGCGGCGGGCCTTCAGCCGGTTCCCGCAGGCCGTCATCGAGCACCACAGCCGCCTGCCGGTGCGCGAGGTGTCCTGGAAGTGCAGGACGCACTCGGGGTTCGCGCACTTGCGGATGCGGTCCGGGGTCGCCTCGCGCAGGCCGACGAAGTCGCGCAGGCACGCCCAGGCCGCGCGCCACCGCGGGTCGGCGACGTCGTCGTGCTCGACCCGGCCGCGCTCGTCGACCGCCAACCGCACCCGCCCCCGTTCCAGCAGGGAGTTGAGCGCGGCGTGGTCGGCCGGGTCCGCGATCACGGCGGCCAGCGCTTCCCGGGCCTGGCGCAGCGGCTGCCGCGGCACGGGTCGGCCGGCGGGGAGTTCCCGGTCCGCGAGCCAGGACACGGCCAGGTCGTCGTGGTCGAGCAGGTCGTACGGCACGCCGCCGGTCACCCAACGCGTGTTCAGCAGGTCGATGGCCAGGGGTTGGTCCGCCAGCGGACGCGCGGGCCAGCCACGGGCCAGCAGCGCGCCGGTCACGGCGTCATCGGCACCGAGCACGGCCCCAACCTCCCCTGTCTAACCGTTGAGAGTCGCTTGACAGGTTAACACGCGCCTGCTTACCTGACCGCATCACCTAACCGTTCATAGCAGTTAGAACAGTTAGGCACCTTTCGAGACAGGAGCAGTCGATGACCTCGTACCGGTACGCCGACGTCAACGGGCAGCGCGTGTTCTACCGGGAGGCGGGCCACGCCGACGCCCCGGTCCTGGTGCTGCTGCACGGCTTCCCCACCAGCTCGCACATGTTCCGCGAGCTGATCCCGCGACTCGCCGACCGCTACCGCGTGATCGCGCCGGACCACGTCGGCTTCGGCCACAGCTCCGCGCCGTCGGTGGACGAGTTCGACTACACCTTCGACGCGCTCACCGACATCACGCTCGGGCTGCTGGACCACCTCGGCGTGCGGCGGCACGCGCTGTACGTCCAGGACTACGGCGCACCCATCGGGCTCAAGATCGCGTCACGCCACCCCGAGCGCGTCACCGCGATCATCACCCAGTCCGGCAACGCCTACACCGAGGGCTTCACCCCGTTCTGGGAGCCGCTGTTCGCCTACGCCACCAACCCCGGCCCCGACACCGAACCGGCCGTGCGCGCGCTGCTCACGCTCGACGCCACCCGCTGGCAGTACACCCACGGCGTCAAGGACCCGAGCCGGATCAGCCCGGACACCTGGGCGCACGACCAGGCCCTGCTCGACCGGCCGGGCAACGCCGAGGTGCAGCTGGCCCTGTTCCGCGACTACCGCAACAACCTCGACGCGTACCCGGCGTTCCAGCGGTACTTCCGCGACACCGGGGTACCGCTGCTCGCGGTGTGGGGGCGGCACGACGAGATCTTCGGCCCGGACGGCGCGCTGGCGTACCGGCGCGACCTGCCCGACGCCGAGATCCACCTGCTCGACACCGGCCACTTCGCGCTGGAGGACCACCTGGACACCGTCACCGGCTACATCCGCGGCTTCCTCGGTCGGGTGCTGAGTTGATCAGCCACTTGTGAGCGCTAACAGACACTGACCCGCGAGGTGGGCAAAGCAGCCTGTTAGCGATAACAGGAACTCTTGCCCACCTCGACGGGGCTGCGCTACCGTGCCGGGAAGCGCTCCCCGGTCAGGCCGATCCGCAGGCGGCCGGACGCGCGACACGATTCCTGCTCGCAAGGAGGCGAAGCATGAGTCCGCGCACGTCGACACCTGTCGCGCCGAGACGCTGCGCCGTCCTCCCCTAGTCCACTCCGGACACCGCCGCCGCCGCGCCCGCTCCACACCCCCGAGAGATCGAGGAAACCGTGGCTGCATCGAGGAAACGCGCCCTCGGCCTGATCGCCGCACTGGCGATGACCACCGCGTCGGTCGCACTCGCGCCGCAGGCTTCGGCCTACCCCGGACCCGGCGTGGTCACCGGCGACATCAGGGTGCACGACCCCAGCGTCGTCAAGCGACCCGACGGCAGTTACCTGGTCGCGCACACCGGTGACAACATCGGCCTGAAGACCTCCGCCGACCGCACCGCCTTCCGCAACGCGGGCGTCGCCTTCCCCAGCGGCGCGTCCTGGACCACCACCTACACCAACGGCGGCCGCAACCTGTGGGCGCCGGACATCTCCTACCGCAACGGCCAGTACTACCTGTACTACTCGGCCTCGACGTTCGGCTCGAACCGCTCGGCGATCTTCCTGGCCACCAGCTCCAGCGGCAACTCCGGCACGTGGACCCACCGCGGCCTGGTCGTCGAGTCGCGCACCAGCGACAACTTCAACGCCATCGACCCCGACCTCGTGGTCGACGACCAGGGCCGCTGGTGGCTGAGCTTCGGCTCGTTCTGGTCCGGCCTCAAGATGATCGCGCTCAACCCGTCCACCGGCCTGCGGTCGGACTCGACGGTGCGCTCCATCGCCGGCCGCAACGGCGGCCCGATCGAGGCGCCCAACATCGTCAAGCGCGGCTCCTACTACTACCTGTTCGCGTCCTTCGACTACTGCTGCCGCGGCGCGTCGAGCAACTACCGGGTCGTGGTCGGCCGCTCGACCAGCGTCACCGGCACGTACTACGACCGCAACGGCACGGCCATGACCGCCGGCGGCGGCACGGAGATCCTCGCGGGTCAGGGCAGCATCCACGGCCCCGGTCACCAGGACGTGTTCTCCGACGTCGACAGCGACATCCTCGTCTACCACTATTACGGCGACGACGGCGCTTCGAGGTTGGGTATCAATTGGCTCGCTTGGGATTCCGCAGGGTGGCCCTACGTCCGATGACACCGGTGCGACTCGCCGCCGCCCCTGGCCACCGCGCTGCGCGAGGGCCGGGGGCGGCGGCACCGCCGGATGGTCGCCGATCGGCCGCCGAACGGCTGCCGAAGCGGGCATTGACGTTTGCGCACCCTGCTCGTAGCCTCCCGGAAAGCGCTTTCCCCGCCGCACCGCCCTCAACGTCGGCAAGCGGTTGAGACCGGAGGAATCGAATGGGTGCACTGAAACGTTTCAGAATCCTGGCCACGTCGGCCGTCGCGCTGCTGGCGGTAGCCTGCGGCGGCAGCGGTGGCGGCGGCGAGGAGACCCAGGCCGGTCCCGCCACGTTGCGGTTCTCGTGGTGGGGGAACGCCGAGCGCGCCGAATTGATGCAGAAGGCCATCGACCTCTTCCAGAGCAAGAACCCCGAGATCAAGGTGACGCCGAGCTTCCAGGAGTTCGAGGCGTACTGGCAGAAGATGGCCACCGAGACCGCCGGCGGCAACGCGCCCGACGTCCTGCAGATGGACTTCGCGTACCTCCGCGAGTACTCCGACCGCAACGCCCTGTACGACCTGAAGAAGCAGGAGGGCAAGAACCTCGAACTGGGTGACCTCCTGCCCGGGCTCAAGGGCGCCGGCGAGATCGACGGCAAGCTGTACGGCGTGCCCACGGGCGGCAACACCTGGGGTTACATGTACAACCCGGCGTTGTACGCCCAGGCCGGCGTCGAGGAGCCGAAGGAGGGGTGGACCTGGGACGACTACCACGCCGCCGTGAAGACGATCGCGGAGAAGACCGGGGTGCCCGGCGGCGGCAACTACGTCGGCAGCTACTACAACCTGGAGCTCCAGCTGCGCCAGGAGGGCAAGCTGCTCTACACCGAGGACGGCAAGCTCGGCTTCGACAAGGCGCGGCTGGCGGACTTCTTCAAGGAGGGCAAGGCGTTGACCGACGCCAAGGTCACCCTGCCCATCGAGAAGGGCGTCCAGATCAAGCCCGCCCACGCGCTGGAGCAGGACCTGATCGCCGGTGATTTGGGCTGGGACAACTTCATGGCCCGCTACGACAAGGGCGCCAAGGCGGAGCTGAAGCTGGGGCCCGTGCCGACGGACAAGGCGGACACGTCCGGCCAGTACCTGAAGCCGTCGATGCTGCTGAGCGTGTCGCAGAAGACCGAGCACCCGGCGGCGTCCGCCAAGCTGGTGTCGTTCATGGTCAACGACCCCGAGGTCGGCAAGATCTTCGGCGCGAACCGGGGCCTGCCGCCGACGAACGCGCAGCGCGCCGCCGTCCAGCTCGAAGGCCCCTTGGCCGCCGTGGCCGCCTACGAGGAGGGGCTGAAGGACAAGTTCGGCAAGACGCCTCCCGCGCCGCCGAAGGGTGCGGGCACGCTGGAGCAGGCGTTCATCCGGATCACCGAGGAACTCCAGTACGGCCGCATCACCGTGGACGAGGCGGTCGAGCAGTTCTTCACCGAGGCCGAAGAGACCCTCGGGTCGTGACCAGGGCGTCGATCGCGCCCGACCGGCGCGCCGAGGTCGAGGTGTCGCGGCAGGCGGGTCCGCGCAAGCGGGCCCGCCGGTCCGGTGAGGGGCTGGCGGGCTACCTGTTCCTGTCGCCGTGGATCATCGGGATCGTCCTGCTGACCCTCGGGCCGATGGTGACCTCGCTGTACCTCTCGTTCACCGACTACGACCTGTTCAACACACCGACCTGGATCGGCCTGGAGAACTACCAGCGGATGTTCTCCGACGCCCGGTGGCTGCGGTCGGTCGAGGTCACGGCGATCTACGTGGCACTGGCCGTGCCGATCAAGCTGGCCGTCGCGCTGGCCGTCGCCATGCTGCTCAACGGCAAGCGGGCGGGTCAGGGCTTCTACCGGGCCGCGTTCTACGGGCCGTCGCTGATCGGCGGCAGCGTCGGCGTCGCGATCGTGTGGAAGATGATGTTCAGCGACGACTCGGTGGTCGACCAGGTGCTCCAGCGGTTCGGCATCGACACCGGCGGCTGGGCGGGCAACCCCGACTTCTCGCTGATGATGCTGGTGCTGCTGGCCACGTGGCAGCTGGGCGCGCCGATGGTGATCTTCCTGGCCGGGCTGAAGCAGGTGCCGCGGGAGCTCTACGAGGCCGCCGAGGTCGACGGCGCGAGTCGTGCCCGGCGGTTCTGGTCGATCACGTTGCCGATGATCTCGCCGGTGCTGTTCTTCAACCTGCTGCTGGAGACGATCAACTCCTTCCAGGTGTTCACGTCGGCGTACGTGGTGGGCGGGCCGAACGGCCAGCCGGCCGGCAGCACGCTGTTCTACACGATCTACCTGTTCGACCGGGGTTTCGGCGACTACCGCATGGGCTACGCGTCGGCGATGGCGTGGATGCTGCTGCTGGGCGTCGGCCTGGTCACCGTGTTCCTGTTCCGCACCGCACGGGGGTGGGTCTTCTACTCCGGGGACTCGGGGGACAACCGATGAAGCACCCGTTGAGCAGGGTGGCCTGGCACGTCTGCGTGCTGGCGCTGCTCGCGATCGTGCTGTACCCGATCGTGTGGGTGGCGGCGGCGACGTTCAAGCCGTCCGAGGCCATCATCGGCAGCCTCCAGTTGCTGCCGACCGAGCCCACGCTGGCCAACTACGAGCGCGTGTTCGAGGGCGTCGTCGGCATCGGCGTCGGCCGGTTCTTCTGGAACTCGGCCGTGCTGGCGGTGTTGTCGGTGGTCGGCACGGTCGCGTCGTCGGCGTTGGCGGCGTACGCGTTCGCCCGCCTGCGGTTCCGCGGTCGGACGGTGCTGTTCGGGATCATGATCGCGACGCTGCTGCTGCCGTTCCACGTGCTGCTCATCCCGCAGTACGTGGTGTTCCAGAACCTCGACCTGGTGGACACGTACGTGCCGTTGCTGGCGGGCAAGTTCCTGGCGTCGGAGGCGTTCTTCGTGTTCCTGATCGTGCAGTTCATCCGGCAGCTGCCGCGTGAGCTGGACGAGTCGGCGAAGCTCGACGGTGCCGGGCACTGGACCGTGTTCTGGCACATCATCGTGCCGCTGTGCCGGCCGGCGCTCATCACCACCGCGATCTTCACGTTCATCTGGAGCTGGAACGACTTCTTCGGGCCGCTGATCTACCTGAGCACACCGGACAAGTACCCGCTGCCGCTGGCGTTGCAGCTGTTCATCGACGAGTCGACCGGGTCGGACTTCGGCGCGTTGATGGCGATGTCGATGCTGGCGCTGGTGCCGGTGATCCTGTTCTTCCTGTTCTTCCAGCGGTTCCTGGTGGAGGGCGTGTCCACGTCGGGGTTGAAGGGGTGAGCCGGTGAAGCGGTTCGCGTTGTTCGGTGAGTGCCTGACGGCGGGGTTGCTGGTGCTGCTCGTCGCCCTGCCGGTGGTGACCCTGATGCCGGCGCTCGCGGCCGGGTGCGCGCACATCAAGGCGCACGTCGACGGGGAGACCACGTCGGTCCGGGCGTTCTTCGAGCGGGTGCGGGCGGCGCTGCCCGGCGGTTGGGTCGCGTCGCTCGCGGTGGTCGGCGGTTTCGCCGTGCTGGCGGTGGACGTGGTGCTGCTGCGGACGCGGGTGGCGGGGGGCGGGCTGGTGGCCGCCGTGTGCGGTGCGGCGGCGGTCGGCCTGGCGGTGGTGGTGCTCCGCGCGGCGGCGGCGTGGTCGGAGGACGTGCGGTGGGCCGTGGTGGGCCGTGAGGCGGCGCGACGGTCTGCGGTCGACTTCGGCGGGTCCCTGCTGCTGGTGATGGCCCTGGCCGTGCTGCTGATCGTGACGTGGCAGCTGCCGCCGTTGGCGGTGCCGATGGTCGGGTGCGTGCTGATGGCGGCGGTCGCGGTGGATCGCAGGCACACTGCCGCGGCCGGGCGACCGCGACCCGGCGGTCAGGCGCTGTCCCGCAGGACCAGCGTGGAGGGGTAGAGGGTCGGCGGGCCCGGGGCGCGGCGGTCCAGGACGGCGGTCGCCGCGCCGGTGGCGATGGCCTCGACCGGGTTCGTGGTCGTGGTGAGGCCGGGGTCGCTGAGGGCGGCGAAGTCGATGTCGTCGAAGCCCGCGACCGCGACGTCCCCCGGCACGTCCACCCCCGCGCGGCGCAGCGCGCCGAGGGCTCCCAGCGCCGAGAGGTCACCCAGCGCGAAGATCGCGTCGGTGTCCGGCCAGCGGGCCATGATCTCCGCGGCCGCGGACCCGCCGCGGGCGGCCGTGAAGTCGCCGGGGACCGCGCGGGGTGGGATGGCCGACTCGGCCGCGGCACGGTGGTACGCCGCGAGTGCGCGTCGGGTGCACGGCAGCCAAAGCGGGCCGGTGATCATGGCGACGCGTCGGCGGCCGCCTGCCACGAGGTGCTCGACCAGGCGGGTGGCGGCGGCGCCGTTGTCCACGTCGAAGGACGGCACGTCGCGGGTGCCGATGCCGATGGCCGCGATCCGGCCGCGCGCCGCGCGCGGGACCGCGGCCAGGGCCGGTCGGGTCGGGTTCACCAGGACGATGCCGCCGATGCCCCGGTCCTCCGCCAACCTGCCCAGCTCGCCCGGGTCGTGCAGCGGCAGCCAGCGCACGGACACGCCGACGTCGCGGGCGGCGGCGGTCCGGGCGGTCGCGGTCAGGACGCGGGCGACGTACGGGTCGTCCAGCACGTGCGCGGTGTGGCCGCCGACGGCGACGACGACGTGGGTGCCGCTGCGGGTGGCGAGGGCGCGTGCGGCGGCGTGCGGGACGTAGCCGAGTTCGCGGGCGGCCGCGGCCACCCGGGTGCGGGTGGCGTTCGACGCCGGCCCGCGGCCGGTCAGCGCGCGGGACGCGGTGGCCACCGACACGCCCGCCTCGCGTGCCACGTCCTCCAGCGTCGCCTCGCGCCGCCGTGACGGATGTGCGACCACGGCGCCAGTCTGCCGGCTCCGGGCCTTGTGGTGGAAGCGCTTCCATGGGTGGGGTGGGGACGCCGAGGGGCGGGTGTCGGGAACGAGCGAGGCGGGGACGATGGGAAGAGCACGCATGTCGGTCACCGGGGGGACGGCCGGCTCGGCCGCGAAGTCCGTCCGCGCCACCGCCACCGGGGTCGCGGTGACGTTCGGGCTCAACGGGGTGGCGGTGGCGTCCTGGTTCGCCCGCGTGCCCGCCGCCCGCGACTCGTTGCACCTGGACCCCGCCGCGCTCGGCGTGCTGCTGCTGGCCATGTCGGCCGGCGCGACGGTGGCGATGCTGACGGCCGGCGAGGTGACCCACCGGCTCGGCGCGCGGCGCACGGTCCGCGTGTCGACCGCCGGTGTCGCGCTCGGGCTGGTGGTCGCGGGCGTGGCCATCGGCACGTGGCCGTCCGCCGCGGCGGCGGGGATCGGGTTGTTCCTGCTCGGCTACGGGTCGGGCACCTGCAACGTCGCGATGAACGTCGAGGCGGCGGCCGTGGAGCGCGAGCTCGGCCGGACGGTCATGCCGCGCTTCCACGCGGTCTGGAGCCTGGGCACGGTCGCGGCGGCCGGGGCGGCCGCACTGGCCGCGTGGGCGCGCCTGCCGGTGACCGCCCACCTGGCGGGTGTCGCGGTGGTGACGTTGGTCGGCACGGTCGTCGCGGCGCGTTCCTTCCGCCACGGGGGTGACGACGCGGTGGGCGCGAAGAGCGGCGTGCTGGCGGCCTGGAGGGAGCCGCGCACGCTGCTGATCGGGTTGCTGGTGCTGGTGCTGGCGTTCACCGAGGGCACCGCGAACGACTGGCTCGCGGTGGCGTTCGTGGACGGCTACGCGTTCGGGCCGGCGGCGGGCGCGGTGGTGTTCGGCGTGTTCGTGTCCACGATGACGTTCGGGCGACTGGTGGGCACGGTCGCGCTCGACCGCTGGGGACGGGTGCCGGTGCTGGTCGGCACGATGCTGCTGGCGATCGTCGGCGTGACGACGGCGGTGCTGGGCGGGTCGCCCGCGGTGGCCGTGGCCGGGGTGGCGCTGTGGGGGTTGGGCACCTCGCTCGGCTTCCCGGTGGGCATGAGCGCGGCGGCCGACGAGAAGGACCGTGCGGCCGCACGGGTCGGCGTGGTGGCGGTGATCGGGTACACCGCGTTCCTGGCGGGCCCGCCGGTGGTCGGCATCCTCGGCGACCAGGTCGGCGTCCTCCGCGCGTTGCTGGTCGTGCCGTTGCTGCTGCTGCCCGCGCTCGCCCTGGTGCCCGCCCTCCGCCCACCGTCACGGCGGTAGGCGGAGGGTGCGGACCGGGCCCTACTCGGTGCGCAACGCGGTGGCGGTGGAGGTCCGGGCCGCCCAGGTCGCCGGCGGCAACGCCCCCACGATCGCGATCAGCAGGCCGCCGACACCCAGCGCGACGAGTCGCAGCGGCTCGTGCACGGCGAAGGCCGACGCGGGCAGGCCGATGCCGGCGCTCTCGCCCATGGCGGGCAGCACCCACTGGTGCAGGGCGACGCCGACGGGCACGCCGACCGCACCGCCGAGCACCCCGACCACCACGACCGACCCGAGCACCATCGCGACGGTCTGCCGGGGCGTCATGCCGAGTGCTTTGTGGACGCCCAGGTCTCGGACCCGTTCCCGGGTGTCGAGCAGCACGGTGTTGAGCACGCCCATGGCGGCGACCGCGACGAGCATCAGGGTGAGCACCGCGGTCAGGCTGTTGATCAGGATGATCGTGTCGCTGGCCTGGTCGTCCCCGCCGGGTGCCGCGGTGGCGTCCAGCGGTTCCAACGCCTTGTTCAGGCTCTCGACGTACGCGGTGACGTCGGTGCCCGGTTGGACCGCGATGTAGTGGCTCACGTCGGTCGAGGTGGCGGCGAACGTGGCGGTGTCGGTGAGGACGACCATGCCGTCGTTGCTCATCTCGAAGACGTCGCCGACGATCCGGACGGTGACCGACCTGTCCCCGTCGTGCAGCGTGACGGTGTCACCGACGCGGGTGCCGGTGGCGTTCAGGAACGGCGTCGCCGCGACGGCCTCGCCCGGTGCGGTGAACCACCGGCCCGCGACCATCTGGTAGCCGTCCCAGGTGGCGTCGCCGGTGAACGAGACGACCTTGGTGGACCCGGTCACCCCGGCGACGGTCACGGTGGTCCGCGTGGTGCGGTAGTGCGCTCGGGTCCGGGCCTGGGCGTCGATGGCGGCGGACACGGCGACGGGGTCGGGGTCTGCCTTGCCACCGGGTGCGCGGCCGCCGGGAGGGCGGGCGCCCGGGCCTCCCGTGCCGGGGCGTTCGACGCCGATCGTCACGTCGGCCAGGTCGTGGTTGCGGGCGATCTGCACCTGGTTGAGCGAGGACGCCAACCCGACGGCGAACGTGACCGCGGTGGCGCCGAACAGGACGGCCGCCACCATCGCCGCCGCACGCACGGGTCGGGTGAACGGGCGGGCCAGCCCGAGGCTGATCGGTCGCGGCACGGCGAGCCGCGCGGTCAGCCGGGCCGCCCACCGACCGCGTCCGGGGCGCGGGGTGCGGCCGACGGCGATCGCGTCCACGGTGCGCAGCCGTCCGGCCCGGGACGCGCTCCCCCACGCCGTCACCGACACCAGCACCAGCGCGCCGGCGACCACCACGGCGTTCACCCAGGGTGACACCGTGAGCGTCACCGCGCCGTAGACGTCCTCGGTCTCGGCCAGCACCGGGATGGCGAGCAGGTTGCCCGCCACGACCCCGATCGCGGTGCCGACGGTCGCCGGGATGAGCGCCTGGGCCATGTACGCGCGCACGACCTGCGCCGGGGTGAAGCCGAGCGCCTTGAGGATGCCGATGCGCCGGGTACCCGCGCCGACCGCGCCGGCCACCACGTTGCCGACCACGAGCAGCGACATGGCCAGCCCCAGGATGCCGAACGCGACGAGGAACGGCACGAACACCGCGATGGAGCGGTCGGCTGTCTGCTTGAGCACGAGCCAGGACTGCGACCCGGTCAGCGCGCCTTCGGGCACCGCCGCCTCGATCGCCGCACGGCCCGCCTCGACCTGCTCGGCGGTGTCGGCGGTGGCCAACCGGTAGAGCACCTGGTGCCCGTCGGGCGTGGTGATCCAGGACGGTGGCACCCAGCCGTCGGCGGTGCGGCTGACCGAGCGGGCCAGGCCGACCACGGTCAACGTCGAGCCGTCGGCGAGGGTGAGCTCGCGACCGACGCCGGAGCCGGTGGGCGAGTGCGCGTACGGGCCGTCGGCGGACACCACGATCTCGCCGGGCGCGTCGGCCCAGGCGCCCTCGGTCAACGTCACCGCGTCCACCGGGCCGCCGCCGGGGTCGGCGCGGCCCACGACGGTCAGCGGCGATCGCGGGCCGGGGCCGTCGTCGCCGGGCGTGATGGTCAGGACCGGGAACGGTCCGGCCGTCGCGGTGACGCCCGCGACCGGCGCGGACAGCTGCGCCGCGGTCGCCTTGGTCGGGTCGAACCGGGCGGACAGGTGGGCGCCGCGCTGCTCGGCGAACGCGTCGTCGAACGGCGCGGTGGACGCCTCCAGCAGCGAGCCGCCCAGCACGGACGAGGTCACGGCCATGGTCGTGGCGAGTCCGATGAGGACGGTCTGCACGCGCCGTCGTGCCACGCCGGAGCGCACGACGCGACCCAGCGCGCTCATCGGGTGGGCTCCGCCACGACGTCGCCCGCGATCCGGCCGTCGACCAGCTGGATGGTGCGGCGCGTGCAGGACCGGGCCAGGGCCAGGTCGTGGGTGACCACGACGAGGGTCTGGCCGTCGGCGTTCAGCTCGGTGAGCAGCGCGCTGACGTCCTCGCCGGAGGCGGTGTCCAGCGCGCCGGTCGGTTCGTCGGCGAGCAGCAGCGCGGGCCGGTTCATCAACGCCCGGGCCACCGCGACGCGCTGCCGTTCGCCGCCGGACAGCCGGCCCGGGTAGGCGCGGGCGTGCCGGGCGATGCCGAGTTGGTCGAGCAGTTCCGCCGCCCGCTTGCCCGCTTCGCCGCGCGCCATGCCGGCCAGCTGCGCGGGCAGCACGACGTTGTCGGCGACGGTCAGGTCGTCGAGCAGGTTGAAGAACTGGAAGACCATGCCGACGCGGGCCCGGCGGTAGCGCGCGGACCCGGCCTCACCGAGCCCATCGACCCGCACACCGTCCACGGTGACCGTGCCGGCGTCGGGTCGGTCGAGGCCCGCGATGAGGTTGAGCAGCGTGGACTTGCCGCTGCCGGACGGGCCGAGGATGGCGACGGCCTCCCCCGCGCCCACGGTCAGCGACACGTCGCTCAACGCCGGCGGCCCGTCGTCGTACCTGCGGCTCACGTCGCGCAGTTCGATCACCGGCGTGGTCATGGGTCTGCTCCTCGGGTCGTCCTGGTTCGGCGCGGTGGACGCTAGGAGCGGGGCCGGCCGGGGCGCGTCGGTCGGCCGGGGCATTTCCGGTACTCCGCCGGGATGAGGGCGGTGCGGTGTCATCCCCGCGATGTAGTCGAGCGGTGTAGGCGCAGGGGTCGGCGGGCGGATGTCCCGCGGCGGGGCCGTCGGTGAGAATGGCCGGGTGACGAGCGCGCCGGTGGTGGACCGACTGCGGGCCTGGGCCGCCCTGGTGGCCGTGCCGAGCGGTCCGCTGCCCCGGCCGACGCGGCGCAACTACCTGTTCGACGCGGTGCTCGCGCTGGTGATCGGCATCGCTTCGGTCCTGTACGCGCTCGACAGCGGCGACGTGCCCGCGCGCGTGGTGATCGGTGGCCCGGTCCCGCCGATGCGCCCTCCCCCACCCGAGCCGGGCGTGGTGGCCGGCGCGGTGGTCGTCGCGGTGGTGGCGGCAGCGGCCCTGGTGCTGCGCCGCCGTTATCCGCTGGCCGTGATGTGGGTCGTGCTGTACACGACCCTGGTGGCGTCGACCGACACGCCGAGGCTCACGTTCTACGCCTGCATCGTCGCGGCCTACTCGGCCGCCGCCTACAGCCCGTTCCGGCCGCCCGCGTTGGCGAGCCTGTCGGTGATGGTGCTGGCGGTGGCGGTGTTCCGCGAGTCGGAGCTGCCGGTGGTGCCCAACGAGTACGTCCCGCTGCTGATCCTGGTGCCGTTGATCGTGGCGGCGAACGGCCTGCGCACGTGGAAGACCCGCACGGACGAAGGTCGGGCGCAGGTGTCGGCGTTGGAGCGGGAGCAGGCCGAGGCGCTGCACCGGGCGGTCGAGCACGAACGGGCGCGCATCGCGCGGGAGCTGCACGACGTGGTGACCCACCACGTGAGCGTCATGACGATCCAGGCGGGCGCGGCGCGCAAGGTGATGGTGTCCTCGCCCGACCAGGCGCAGGAGGCGCTGCTCGCGGTGGAGGCGGGCGGCCGGGCGGCGATGACGGAGCTGCGGCACGTGATGGGGCTGCTGACGATGAACGGTCCGGAACCCGTCGACCTGACCCCGCAGCCGGGTCTGGACCAGTTGGAGGCGTTGGTGGCCCGGGTCCGCGACACCGGTGTGCCGGTCCGGTCGAGGGTGACCGGGCGGCCGCGCCCGTTGCCGTCCGGGGTCGAGCTGGCCGCCTACCGGGTGGTGCAGGAGGCGTTGACGAACGCCGTCAAGCACGCGGCGGGCGCGTCGGCGGCGGTGACCGTGGACTACGGCGCCGACCACCTGCGGGTGGAGGTGGTCGACACCGGCGGCGAGCCGGGGCCCGGTGCGGCCACCGGTGACGGGCACGGGCTGATCGGGCTGCGGGAACGCCTCGCGGTCTACGGCGGCACGCTGGACGCCCGGCGCCGCCCCGACGGCGGCTACCAGGTGACCGCGTCGATCCCCGTCGAGCCGGTACCGCCCACCTCCGAGCCCGTACCGCCCACCTCCGAGCCCGCGCCAACCACCTCCGGGCCTGCGCCAACAACCGTCAAGCCTGCGTCAACCACCGTCGAACCTGCCTCGGAGGCACCGTGACCGACCCGCTGCGGGTGGTGGTCGCCGACGACCAGGTGCTGGTCCGCACCGGTTTCCGGATGATCCTGACCGCCGACGGCATCGACGTGGTCGGTGAGGCGACCAACGGCGTGGAGGCCGTGGAAGCGGTGCGCCGCACCGTGCCCGACGTGGTGCTGATGGACATCCGGATGCCGGAGCTGGACGGCCTGGAGGCCACCCGGCGCATCCTCACCGGCGGCGACGCCGAGCCGCGCGTGATCATCCTGACCACGTTCGACCTCGACCACTACGTCTACGCCGCGTTGTCCGCGGGCGCGAGCGGGTTCCTGCTCAAGGACGTGACGCCGGAGCACCTGGTCGCCGCGGTCCGCATGGTCCGCTCCGGCGACGCGCTGCTGGCGCCCGCCATCACCCGCCGCCTGGTGGAGCGGTTCGCCAACCGCGGCGCGGACACCGCCTCGCTGCACCGCGACCTGGCCGCGCTGACACCGCGTGAGCTGGAGGTCCTCCGCCTGCTGGCGCGGGGGTTGAGCAACGCCGAACTCGCCGGGCGGCTGCACCTGTCCGAGGCGACGGTGAAGACCCACGTCGCCCGCATCCTGGCCAAGCTGGGGCTGCGCGACCGCGTCCAGGCCGTAGTCGTGGCCTACGAGACGGGGTTGATCACGCCCAGCGGCCAGGGCTGACGGCTCAGCCGGGGAACCGCACCTCGGGGTAGCGCGCGGACAGGCCGTCGAACAGGTGGTCCGGCCGGTGGCGCAGGTGCACGTCGAAGAACGCGGTCAGGTAGGCGCGCTGCGCGGCGGTGCTGCGGGCCGGGTCGACCGTGCCGGTGATGGGCGCCGTCACGGCCGGGTCGAGGCCGAGGTGGGCGGCCAGCTGCGGCACCAGGGACTGGTGGTCGGTGAACGAGGAGTGCTCGCCGTCCGACAGGTGCGGCCGGCGGACCCAGGCGCGGTGGTTGGCCAGGAACTCCTGCCACGACGCGTCCGACGCCGAGCTGTGGTCGCCCGCGCTCATCAGCAGGAACGGCCGGTCCAGGCCTTCGTCGGCGACGCGGCCGAAGTCGCGCGCGGACTGGGAGTAGCCCATGCTGCCGTCGAGGTTCGCGCCCGCGTCGATCCGCCGGTCGGACACCATGGTCTCGCCCGCGGTGAAGCCCCCCGCGGAGTGGCCGACCACGCCGACCCGGGTGAGGTCGAGCGACCGGCGCAGGCCCGCCGGCAGGTGCCCGGCGTCCGGGTTCCCGCCCCTGGTCAGGGATTCGAGTCGGTCGAGCACGAAGCTCGTGTCCTGGACGCGCGTCGCCATCAGCTTCTTGTTGACCTCGACCGTCAGCGGCGACGGGATCGATCGCGGGGCGACCCGTCCGTCGGGGAACTCCACGGCCAGGGGTTCGTGGGTGTGGTCGATGGAGACGACCACGTATCCCTCGCTCGCCAGCTGTTCCGCGAGGCCGGTGCCCAGGGCGCGCGGGTTGCCGCGGCCGGGCGAGTACAGCACGACGGGCCGCCGACCGGGCAGGGCGGGCGCGTCGGGGATCGAGTGGGTGGCGAAGCCGTAGTCCAGTTCGGCCGGGTCGATGCGCAGTGCCGCGGCGTCGGACCTGGCCACGGCTTCGGCGACCGGGGGCGGCATGAACGGCGCCCGCGCGTCGCCCCGGGACGGGGTCGGGTAGCGGACGGTGACCATCAGCTCCCGGGTCCGGGTCGGCAGCCAGGGGTCGGGGCGGGCGTGGTCGACGAGGTGGAGCTCGGTGATGCCCACCGCGTGGGGTCCGGTGGGTGCGGGCAGGTGGAACCGCAGGGCCTCCGGTGAGGCCGTCGCGGTCGGGGCGGTGGCCGCCAGGGCGGCGCCGGTGAGCAGGGCGAGCCCGCGCACGAATCGTTTTCCGGTCACCAGGCGAACCTATGGCGGTTCGGGGTGCGTGGAATCGGGATGTCCACCCAGCGCGACCCTGAGACCGCACACTAGGTGACGTGCGGGACGGTCCACTGTGGAGCGTTCAGCCGGTCGGCCAGCTCCTCGGCCCGGCGGTGGTGCGCCGCGGCCTCGTCGTGGCGTCCCAGGACGGTGGCGAGGTTGCCGAGGTGGTGCGCGGCGGGGCCGAAGGAGACCAAGCCGCTGCCCGCGCCGGCGAGTTCCCCGGCCGCCGGGAGCAGGCGTGCGTAGAGGCGTTCCGCCGTCGGCCGGTCGCCTGCCTCGACCGCGATCACGGCGTGCAGGCACGTCCTGGCTTCCAGGAGCAGGTCGTGCGGCGGATCGGGCACGGTGGCGGCGAGGGCCTCGGCGCGCTTGCCCCGTGCCAGCAGCGCGACGGGGCGTGCCCACGGCTCGTGCGGACCCCAGTCGCCGTCCTGGACCACGCCGATGCTCAGCAGGGCCAACGGGAGCATCCCGCGCTCCACGCCGGGCATGCCGGCGCCGGCGAGCCGGGACGCGGCGGCGCGGTAGGCGGCCTCGGCCTCGGCCCGCCGACCGGACAACGCCAGTCGCAGCGCGGCGTACCAGGCGGTGAAGACGCCGACCAGCGGCAGGTCGTGGCGCTCGGCGAGCGCG
Organism: Actinosynnema sp. NPDC050801; assembly: GCF_040673975.1. Lineage (NCBI taxonomy): Bacteria > Bacillati > Actinomycetota > Actinomycetes > Pseudonocardiales > Pseudonocardiaceae > Actinosynnema > Actinosynnema sp. NPDC050801. The sequence continues at coordinate 197,869 of NZ_JBFAQZ010000009.1, forward strand.
TCGGCCTCGGCCGCGTGCCGGTCGGCGGCGGCCAGGTCGGCGAGCGCGGCGCGGGCCTGGAGCCCGATCAGGTGGCCGAGCACCTCGAACGTCACCAGGCCGTGGCGCGCGGCGAGGTCGAGCAGGTCGTCACCGATCCGGGCCCGGTCGGGCGCGAGGCCCGCCCGGTGGCACGTCTGGAGGAAACGGCCGTTGAGCGCCAACGCGAGCAACGACGGGTCGTCCAGGTCGCGGGCGATCGCCTCCGCTTCCCGGGCCGCCTCCATGCCCCTTCGCCCCGGGTCGGCGCGCCGTTCCATGGCGATGGTGATCAGCAGGCGCGCGCGTTCGGCCTCGTGGCCGGGCGGGAGCAGGGCCAGGGTTCGTTCGGCCGCACGGGTGAGGCGGGCGGACAGGGCTTCGTCGTCGTTGGTGGTCCAGATCGCGGGGACGTCGAAGGAGCCGATCGTGCGCGCGGTCAGCACCGGGTCGCCGACCGCCTCGGTGACCGCCTCCGCCCGGTACCGCCGGGCCTGCTCCAGGTCTCCGGTCACGGCCAACGACCGCACCAGGCCCATCACGGCCTCCAGGCGCGCCGTCGGTTCGGTGCGCGGCGAGCGGTCGAGCGTCTCCCGCCACAGCACCGCGGCCTGGTGGGGCGCGAACCGGCGCTCGGCCCGTTCGGCGGCGGCGCGGGCGTAGTGCGCGGTGCGTGCGGCGGCGGCCCGGCTCCCGGCGCGCAGGAGGTGGTGGGCGATGGCCTCGACGTCGTCGGGGTGCGCCCGCTCGACGACGTCGGCGGCCGCGGCGTGCCACCGGGCCCGGCGGGTGCGGGTGATGTCGTCGTACAGCGTTTCGCGGACCAGCGCGTGGGCGAACCGCAGGCGGTCGGCGTCCGGTTCCACCAGGAAACCCGCGAGCAGCGCCGACTCGACGGAGTCCAGCACCGCGTCCTCGTCGTCCCCGATGAGCGGGATCAGCACGTCCAGGTCGACGTCCTGGCCGAGGACCGACGCCTGCCGCAGGTGGGTGCGGGCGGTCTCGGTGAGCTGGGTGAGGCGGTGGCGGATCACGTCCCGGACGCCGGCGGGGACCGTGCGCAGGGCCGGGTCGGTCTCCCAGAGCCGGGTGAGCTCGCGGACGAAGAACGGGTTGCCGGCGCTGCGGGTGTGGATCGCGCGGACGTCGGCGGCCGTCGGCTCGCGGTCCGTGATGGCCTCGACCAGTTCCCGCACCCCGGATTCGGTGAGCCCGCCCAGGTAGACGCGCGTCGGTTCGGCGCGGGCGGCCCGGCCGAGTGCCTCGGTCAGCGCGGCGGGGATCTCGGTGGAGCGGTAGGTGGCGACGATCAGCACCGGTCCGGTGTCGTGGTCGGTGGCCAACGAGGTCAGCAGGGCGAGGGTTTCCTCGTCGGCCCAGTGCACGTCGTCGAAGACCAGCAGGACCGGGCGGTGCGCGGCGACGGCGGCCAGGTAGGAGCCGATGGCGCGGTGCCGGTGGAACCGTGCCGCGACGGGGTCGTCGGGGGTCGTGTCGGGGATGGGCGGTGGCTCGTGGTCCGCGGCGAGGGCGTCCCGCACCTGCGTCCACGGCCAGGCGGCGGGCGCACCCCGCAGTTCGGGGCACGTGCCCCACGCGGTCGTCCACCCGGCGGCGGCGAGCCGTTCGGTCAGCGCCGCGGCCAACGCCGTCTTGCCCGCGCCCGCGACCCCGGACACCAACGCCAACCCCGGCCGACCCGCCGCCACCGTCGCGGCTGCCCGCGCCAGCTCGGCCAACTCGTCCGTGCGGCCGACGAACGGGACGGGCCGCGGGTCCGGCGCGGGCGGGGTCGGCGGTGCCGCGGTGTCCGGGCCGGTGGTCAGGTCCGGGGCGTGGGCGAGGATGTCGGACTCCAGCCGCCGCAGGGCCGGGCCGGGGTCCACGCCGAGTTCGGTGCGCAGCGCCTCACGGGCCTCGCGCAGCGTCGCCAACGCCTCGCCCTGCCTGCCCGTCCGGTAGAGCGCGAGGGCGAGCAGCCTGCGGCCGTCCTCGCGCAGCGGGTGCGCGGCGACGTGCGCACCCAGGTCCGGCGCCGTCTCGGCGGCCTTGCCCAGCGCCAACGCCGCCTCGGCCCGCCGTTCGACCGCCAGCAGCCGCATCTCGTCCAGCCGGGTCGCCTCGGCGCGGGCCCACGGTTGGTCGGCGAACTCGGCGTACGCGGGGCCGCGCCAGAGCGCCAGCGCCTCCCCCAGCAGCGCGTAGGCGTCCGCGAACCGGCCGGCGGCGTGCGACCGGGCCGACGACGCGACGGCGTCCTCGAACCGCCGGGCGTCCACGTCCTGCGCCCGCAGGGCGTAACCGGGCGGCGTGGTGACCAGCAGCCGGGCCGGCGTCCGGGGCGGGCGGTCCGGTTCGAGGGCCTTGCGCAACGCGCCCACGAACGTCTGCACGGCGCCGAGCGCCCCGTCCGGCGCGTCGTCCCAGAGGTCGTCGATCAGCCGCGTGACCGGCACGACCCGACCGCTGGCGACCAGCAGCCGTGCCAGCACGGCCCGGTGCCGCGGTCCCTTGAGGTCGACCGGCCCGCGCTCGTCCACGGCCTCCAGCGGCCCCAACACCCCGAAACGCACCATCGCCGACAACGTATCCGACGCCCCACCCACCGGCCGACCGAGTCGCCGCTGATCGGACCGCTGACCTGCGTCGACCCGCCGCCGACCGGCGGCGCTGATCCGACCGCTGACCGGCGGCTGACCGAACGCTGATCGGCACGACGCACGGTTGTCGACGAACCACCAACACCCTCGACCGGGAGCCGGACATGAAGATCGCCTCGTTCACCCAGCAGCGCGTCACCGTCGCCGACGGCGTCGCGCTCAACGTCGCCGTGGGCGGCTCGGGCAGCCCCGTCGTGCTGCTCCACGGCTTCCCCCAGACCCACCTGATGTGGCGGCACGTCGCCGCCGACCTGGCCGCCGACCACACCGTCATCTGCCCCGACCTGCGCGGTTACGGCGACAGCGACAAGCCGGTCGACGTCGACGGGCAGACCTACGCCAAGCGCACGATGGCCGCCGACGTCGTCACCCTGGCCCGTGCACTCGGGCACGACCGCTTCGCGCTCGCCGGTCACGACCGGGGCGCGCTGGTCGCCATCCGCGCCGGGCTCGACCACCCGGACGTGGTCACCCACCTGGCGTCTTTGGACGTCCTGCCGACCCTCGACATGTGGGACGTGCTGCACGGCACCACCGCCGCCGTCGGCTTCCACCTTTACCTGATGGCGCAGCCGCCCGGCCTGCCGGAAGCCATGATCAGCGCCTCCGCCGACGCGTTCTTCGGCCACTTCCTCGACCTCTGGGGCACCGACCCGGCCGCGATCCCGGCCGACGTCCGCGCCGCCTACCTGAAGGCGTCCCGCGAGGCGGTCCCCTCGATCGTCGCCGACTACCGCGCCTCGGCCACCGTGGACGTCGACCACGACCGGGCCGACCGCGAGGCCGGGAACCGGTTGCGGATGCCGGTGACCGTGCTGCAACAGGACTGGGGCGCCGCCCTCGGCTTCGACGCCACCGCCCGCTGGCGCGAGTGGGCACCGGACCTGGAGCACCACACCGTCTCGTCCGGCCACTTCATGGCCGAAGAAGCACCCGGCGACGTGGTCAAGGCCCTGCGCCACCTCCTGACCCGCTAACCCCACCCCCGCGCGTGTCCTACCTCCAAAACCCGCGTGTCCAACGTTCAGAACGCGCGTGTCCTACGTTCAGAACGCGCGTGTCCTACGTTCAGAACGCGCGTGTCCTACGTTCGCGTACCCCGAGTTCAACGCTCAGAACGGCCGGCGCTGTTCTGAACGTTCAACTCGGCTGTTCTGAACGTAGGACACGCGCGACCCGGGTGTAGGACACGCGCGGGGTGGCACGGTCACGTCGGTTCCCCACGACGTGGCCGCGGCCGCGCGGCGTCCTCGCCGCCCTCCGCCCTGGCGCGCCGGGCCCGCAACGAACCCGGACGTGCCTTCACCGACGGGTCACGCCGTGTCTTGACGAGGCTCGCCACGGTCACCACCGACAACACCACCACGATCACCGCGAGGCTGACCAACGTCGGCACCTCCGGCACGCGGGCGTCCACGTCCTTGTGCGCCCACTGGAGGATCAGCTTCACCCCGATGAACGCCAGGATCAGCGACAACCCGGTCGACAGGTACACCAACCGGTCCAGCAACCCCTTGACCAGGAAGAACAACGCCCGCAACCCCAGCAGCGCGAACGCGTTCGCGGCGAACACGACGTAGGGCTCCGAGGTGATCCCGAACACCGCCGGGATGGAGTCCAGCGCGAACAGCACGTCGATGCTGCCGATCGCGAGCAGCACCACGAACAGCGGCGTGGCCATCGGCCTGCCCTCGCCGCGGGTGAACAGCTTCCCGGCGTCGTAGTCGTCGGCCACCGGCAGCACCCGGCGCGCGGTCTTGACCACGACGTTGTCCTCGACGTCGGGATCCTCGTCCCGGTGCCGGAACAGCTGCACGGCCGTGTAGATCAACAACAGGCCGAACACGAGGAACACGAACGAGAACAACGCCAGCAACGTCGCGCCCACCGCGATGAACACCCCGCGCAACGCCAGCGCGAGCACGATGCCGAACGTCAGCACCTTGTGCTGGTGGGCCTCCGGCACGGCGAACGTCGACATGATGATCACGAACACGAACAGGTTGTCGACCGACAGGCTCTTCTCCACCAGGTAGCCGACGAAGTACTCGGTCCCCGCCTCCCCGCCGTGCTTCACCGTGAACCACACGCCGAACAGCAGCGCGAACAGCACGTAGAACACCGACCAGGCGGTCGCCTCACCGATCCCGACCCGGTGCGGCCGCACCACCGCCTGCACCAGGTCCACCGCGAGCAGCGCGAGGACGACGCCGATGGTGACCACCCAGGTCAGGACCCCGATGTCAGCCACGGATCAGGTACCGGAGGTGGGCGGCACCGGCGGGGGCAACGGCTTGGGCGGTATCGGATCGGGCCCGGTCGGCTGCGGCCGGCGCGGCACGGGAGCCGGCACCGACGGGTCCGGCGGGTCGGGCTCGTGGTCACCCCGGTGCGAGCTCACGCGTCCCTCCTCATGGCCTCGACGGCCTCGCGGCGTCGTCGTGCTCCGGGTTCCCCGCTCACGCCGGGCGTAACGCCGAGCCGGACCGGGACGACGCCACGGTCACACAGGCCACCCCGAGGGAGCGCGTCCATGACCGATCGGCATTGGCAGGCCGACGAGCTGGCCGTCGACACGATCGAGGTCCGCGGCTTCGCGGTCACCCGTGTCACCGGCGAGGTCGACCTCGCGGGTGTCGACCTGATCCGCGCCGAGTTGCACGCCCAGCTCGAACGACGGCCGCCGGTGCTGGTGGCTGACCTGACGGAGGTGACCATCCTCGGCTCGCTGGGCATCGCGGCGCTGCTCGACGCCCACCACCGCGCGGTCGCGACGGGCGTCGGGTTCGCGGTGGTGGCGAGCCGGCGGTCGGTGGTCCGCCCGCTCCAGCTCACCGAGGTCGACCGGTTGCTCACCGTGGTGCCGTCACTCGACCTGGTGAGTGCGCCGACCACGCCCGCCGAGCGCCACCCCGGCTGAACGTCGAACCCGGAAACCCGGTGGACGGCGACGCCGGTGGGCGACGACCATGCGCACCGTGACAGCGGATGACGTGCGTTTCGTCGAGCTGGACGGCCGCGTCATGGCCGCCCTGCTCGACGGTGACCTGACCGCGGCCGAGGTCGCGCTCACCGAGTACTTCCTGACCGACCGGGCGCGGTGGCTGTGGCGGTACCGGCTGGACCAGATCGCCGCCGACCCCGGCAACGCCCGGTGGATGGCGCGCCTCGCCATGGTGGCCGAGGACGCGGTGGACAGGGCAGCGGTGGACGGTGCAGCGGTGGACGGTGCTGCGGTGGACGGCGACGTGGTGGTCGGGCACGCCGGGTTCCACGGTCCGCCGGACGCCGCGGGCATGGTCGAGATCGGCTACTCCGTCGACCCGGCGTTCCGCCGGCGCGGCTACGCCAGGGCCGCGCTGGTGGAACTGCTGCGCCGGGCCGCCGCCGACCCCGGCGTCCGGACCGTGCGGGCGACGATCGGCCCGGACAACGCGGCGTCCTTGGCCACCATCGCGGGCTTCGGGTTCGTCGAGGTCGGCGAGCAGTGGGACGACGAGGACGGGCTGGAGCTGATCTTCGAACGCCCGGCGGCCCAGCCGGTGTAGCCCAGCCGGTGCAAGCCCGACCGGTGCAAGCCCGACCGGTGGCCCGGCCGCTCACCGGGTGGCCAGGTTCCGGTTCGACAGGAATCGCAGGTACTCGTCGTGGTCCAGCGGGTTGCCGTCGGTCCTGGCCCTGGTCGGCGGCCGCCCCCGGACCACGCGGGCCGGCCCCGGCTCGTGCCAGATGCTCCCCTCGCCGCGGGTCAGGCCCGGCAGCGCGGCGGCCAGGTCGTGCAGCGACCGGGCCGGGATGTCACCCGGTACCAGCCACGCCGAACCGGACGCCACCGCCGGGGCGAGGTCGGCGCCCAGCGAGAGCAGCAGACCCGTGACGGCGCTCAGCGCGTCCTCCGGCACCTCCACCTCGACCCGGTAGCCGGGCTCGTGGACCGCGCTGCCCGCCCGCCGCAACGCCCGCAGCAGCACGATCGGCGTGAGGTGGCGGAAGTCGGCGGCGACCGTGTTCGGCGCCTGGTAGCCGACGTGCGTGACGGTGACCGCGCAGTCGGTCACCTCCCACCCGTGCAGGCCCTGCTGGAGCGTCGTCGTCACCGCCTCCTCGATGGCCCGGTGGTAGGCCTTCGGCAGCAGGCCGAGCTGCGCCTGCCTGGTGAACGTGGTGCCGGTCCCCGGCGGCAGCGGCTCGACGCGCACCCCCACCGTCTGCCAGAAGTCGTTCGGGCCGCGCGGGTCGAACTCGTGCACGGCCTCGCCCCGACCCACCGGCCGCTCGAAGTACACCGGCCGGACCTGCTCGAACACCGCCTTGATGCCGTACTCGCGATCGAGCCGATCCGCGATCACCTCCCGCTGCACCGCGCCGTAGAGCAGCACCGACGTCGCGCCACCGGTCGCCCTGGTGCGGATCAGCGGGTCTTCGTCGGCCAGCCGGGTGAGCGCGGCGTGCAGCTCCGCGGCACGGCCGGGCTGCTCGGGTCGCACGACCGACTCCAGGATCGGGGGTGAGAAGTGCGACCCCGGCTCGTCGTCGTCCGCACCCAACCGGTCGCCCACGCGCACCCGCGGCAGGCCCCGCAGCTTGCCGATGTCACCCGCGGTGAGCGGTCCGGACCCGCCGCCGACGACCTCCAGCCCGGCGATGCGCCCCTGGTGCTCCTCGACCGCGCCCGAGGCGTCGCGCCGTCGCAACGCCACCCGCTGCCGACCGTGCAGGGTGCCGGAGAACAGGCGCAGGTAGGCGACCTTCTCCCCCTTCCCGGTGCGCTCGACGGCGAACACCGTGCCGCGCGGGCCCTCGGACGACGCAGGGCGCGGCGCGAGGAACCTCCGCACACCGTCGGCGAGCTCCGCCGTCCCCGCGCCCGACATCGCCGAGCCGAAGAACACCGGGTGCGCCACCCCGCGGCACGTCTGGTCGCGCAGCAGGCCCGCGACGTCGTCGGGCAGGTCGCCGTCGACGAGCCGGCCGAGCAGCGGGAGGTCGTGGTCGGCGAGCACCTCGGCCACCTCGGCGGCGAACGCGCGGTCGGCGAACGACCGGGCGACCACGGTGGCGCCCCGCGTGCCCAGCCGCTCGACCCGCGCCATCGGCACGACGGCGGGCGTGAGCCTGCGGCGGATCTCGGCGAGCAGGTCGTCCTGCCGCGCGCCCATCCGGTCCACCTTGTTGACGAAGATCAGCGTCGGCAGGCGCAGTCGCCGCAGCGACCTCATCAGCACCCTGGTCTGCGCCTGCACGCCCTCGACCGCCGAGACGACCAGCACGGCGCCGTCGAGGACGGACAGGGCGCGTTCGACCTCGGCGATGAAGTCGGGGTGCCCCGGTGTGTCCACCAGGTTCACCTGGAGATCACCCAGCGCGGGATCGCGCAGCGCGAACCACGCCACGGCGGAGCGGATGGTGATGCCGCGACGGCGTTCCAGCTCGCCGCTGTCGGTCTGCGTGTCACCGCCGTCGACGCTGCCGAGCCGCGGGATCCTCCCGTGGTCGAACAGCAGCCGTTCGGTGAGGCTGGTCTTACCGGCGTCGACGTGCGCGAGCACGCCCAGGTTGAGGGTTCGAGCGGAGATGACGGTCCTCGCGGGTGTGGGAAGGGGCGTCTGACCGGAGCACACCGTCGAGTCGCCGCATCCCACTCCTCCTCAAAGACCACACCGCACACGCGGACCGGAACACGGTAGATCGAACCGCCGGATCCCGCCGGCCGATTTCTCCGCCGCCGCGACACGACCGCAGGCAAACAACCGGCGGCACACGACCGCAGGCACAGGACCGGAGTCAGCGCCGCAGGCACACGACCGGCGGTTCAGCGCCGCGCGGCCTTGCGGCGGGCCAGCACGACCCCGCCCGCGACCAGGAGCACCAGCACCGCCACCAGCGGCCACGGGCCGATCGCGGTCACCGCCTCCACCAAGGCGCCCTGCACGGCCGCCGCCGCGTCGACCACCGGGTCGGCGGGATCGGCGGCGCCGAAGAACAACCGCAGTTCGTAGACCCCGTAGTAGGCGACGTACGCGCCGACGAGCACCAACAGCACGCCGCCGATCCGCGACACGTGGGGCAGCAACCCCCTGGCCCGGGCCGCCAGGGTGCTGTCGGTCAGCGTGGCGGCGACGGCGAGCACACCGACCACCAGCCCCATGCCCAGCGCGTAGGCGAGGAACGCCACGACGCCCTCGGCCACGTCCGCGCCGCCCAGCGCCGTGCCGACGACCGCGAGGAACGGCCCGATCGTGCAGGACAACGACGCGACCGCGTAGGCGACGCCGTAACCGAACATCGACCCCAACCGCCTGGTCGGCGCGCCCTTGGTCGGCTTGGGCATCAGCAGCGCCACCGTCTTCCCGGCCACCAGCAGCACGCCGGTGACCGCCAGGGCCGCGCCGATGACCACGGTGACGAACGGCAGGTAGCGCTGCACCGAGGCCGCGACCGGCGCGATCACCACGCCGAAGACCCCGAACACCACCACGAACCCGGCCGTCATCACGGCGCTCGCGGCCAGCGCCCGACCGATCGCGCCCACCCGGTCACGGCCGTCGTCGCCGTGCACGACCAGGGTGAGGTAGGCGGGCAGCATGGCGAAGCCGCACGGGTTCACCGTCGCGACCATGCCCGCCAGCACCGCGAGCAGCACGACCTCGGTCATCAGGGGCCCGCGATGGCGGTGACCCGGTCCCGCAACTGATGCTCGGACAGCTGGGTCGTCACGACGTCCACCTCGCCGTCGCGGCCGACGAACGCGTACGCGGGCTGCGCGGTGACGCCGAACCGCTTCCACACCGACGTGTCGGTGTCGGCGATGTGCCCGAACCCGCCGAGTCCGTAGCGCTCCACGAACTGCCGCATCGCGGGCACCTCGTCCAGCGCGGCGACACCGACGAACGTCACCGAGGCGTTGTCCCGGGCCGCCGCCGCCACACCGGACGCCTCGCGTTGGCACGTCGGGCACCAAGGAGCCCAGAACCAGAACACGGCCGGCTTGCCGGCGAGGCTGTCACCGGAGAAGTCGGCCCCGTCCACGGTCTTCGCGGTGAACCGCAGCTGGTCGGCCACCGGCGCGGACCGGCCGGGCCCCGTGGTCGTCGCCGAGGTCGCCGGAGCGGAAGTGGCCGGGGCGTCGGTCGCACCGGACGGCGCGGTGGTCGCGGGAGAGCCCCCGCTCGACATCGGCGCGGACCCGCACCCCACCACCAGGGCCAGCAGAGCGACAACGGACGTGGACTTCCACCGCATCGACCACACCTCCACGGGAACAGGACCCGATCCTGCCCGACCCCACCGCCCGTGGGCCATTACGAACCGCTGACGTTCGGGTGCGACGACCCGCGCGACGGCGACCGCATACCACGGTCGGTCAGTCAGAAAATCTCCCACTTGGCCGCTGTGTGGTAACCCGCTGGCTCCTAAGCTGGCCGTCGACCCTGCCGCACCCCTGCACCGGCCCGGTCACCCCGGGTCCGACGAGGGCTGCCCGTCGAAAGGACAGTTCCCATGCGTACCGGTCGATTCCGCGCCGCCCTCGTGGCCGTCGCCACGGCACTGCTCACCGTCACCGGCGCGACCACGGCCTCGGCGGCACCCGCCGAAGCCGTCCAGGACACCGTCTTCCACCCCACCGCCGAGACTCCGGTCACCGCGCTGGTCACCAAGCTGACCCACGCCGACGCCGCCGCCCGCTTCCGCGCCGCCGGCATCACGTGGTCCTCCAGCGGCGGTTGCAGCGACCGCAACAACCCGACCTGCACGTCGTTCTCGCAGATCAACCTGACCACGGTGCAGGGCGCGGTGACCCTCAAGCGGGCCAGCGGCTGCGCGTTGAACGTCACCGGCGGCACCGAGACCGGCCACGCGAGCGGCACCTACAGCCACTGGAACGGCTACAAGCTCGACTACAGCCTCTACAGCTGCGTCGGCAACTACATCCGCGGCAACTTCGCCTACATCGGTGGCAACAAGTGGCAGTCCGGCTCCGGGAACATCTACTTCCTGGAGAGCAACCACTGGGACGTCACCTACTACAACTGCGGCGGCTGCTGACACCGCCGCGGGTGGAGGGGGACCGGCCGGCGCGTGACCGGTCCCCCGCCGCGGTCAGCCGAAGACCTTGACCTCCAGCAGACCGACCGAGTCGGCGCCGCTCTGGAGCACCACCCGCAGCCGGGTCGTGCTCACCGCCGTGAACGTCACGTCCTGGTACCGGTCGGCCGCCACCGGGTACCCGCTCGCACCCGGCACGTCGGCGTAGGCCGATCCGTTCCAGTACTGCACCTTCCACGACGCGGGCAGGTCGATGCCCTGGCCGTCGTCGAAGAAGTACACCTGCGCGGACTTCACCGACCTGGCCGAGTCCCAGGTCAGCTCCGCCCACTGCTCACCGGTGTTCGGCCACGTGCCCCACCGCGGGTTCACCGCGTCGTCGGACGACGGCGGGTCCACGCCGTCGTTGATCGCGGCCACCGACTCCCACGCCGAGGTGTAGGACGCGGACGGGGTCGCCGCCGGCGCCAGGTTCACGGGCAGCGGGTCCGGATCGCCGCCGCCCCGGTTGTGCACCTTCACCTCGGTCAACCCGGTCTTGAACCCGGACGCGTGCGTGACCTGCACCCGGATCCGCTGCGTGGACACCGGGGTGAACCGGACCCGGTTGTAGTTGGCCTTCGGTGTCGTCGGCGTCCTGGTCTGCGCCGCCGCGTCCACCCAGGCGGAGCCGTTCCAGTACTGGACCGCGTACGACGACGGCGCGCGGTAGCGGTTGCCCGCCCGGTCGTCGCGGAAGTACAGCCGCGCCTCGTCCACGGTGCGCTGCTGCCGGAAGTCGATCTCGTACCAGTCCGAGGAGTTGGGCGATCCCGAGGTGCCCCACAGCGGCTCGTTGATCGGGAACCCGTCGACCGCGGCGCCGGTGGACGTGCCGGACGCCGTGTACGACGCCGTGACGGCCGCGCCCTGCGCCAGGTTCGGCGTGGTCGAGGTCAGGTCGACGCCCGCCTTGGCGAACATGTCCACCATCCGCGCGCCGCCGTGCGCCACGTCCTGCGGCGCCTGCAACCCGCTGATGGCCACGCTGTAGTTCACCGTGCCCGCACCGGACGGGAAGGTGACCTGACCGCTCGCCGGGTCGTAGAGCACCCGGGTGAGCCGGTCGACGGTGAACGCGCGGGTGCCGTTCAGGTAGACCGAGTACCCCTGCGGCACGCTGTTGTAGCGGGTGACGCCGTCGGCCGGGTCGTCCCACACCACGCTCAGGTCCATGTTGCGGTAGCGCAGGTTGTTGACCGCGAAGTGCGACCAGCCGATGTTGATCGGCGAGAGCTCGATCCGGCTGTCCGTGCGCGGGCGCAGCCCGGCCACGTCCTCGACCACGGTCCAGTTGCTGCTGCCGAGGATGTTGTGGTGGATCCACGAGCGGTAGTCGATGGTCTTGGCTCCCGCGTTCCAGTTCGCCCAGAACTCGTTGGCGTCCGGCCACTGGGTGTTGCCGCCGACGTACTGCGCCCAGGTGTTCCAGTAGAGCAGCTTCTTGTAGTCCTCCGCGGTCATCCACTGGTTCGGGTAGTTGCGCAGCACCGACGAGTACAGCCGGAACTGCACGGTGGAGTTGATGGTGGAGAAGTTGTTGGAACCGGGGTGGCCCGCCTGCGCCGCCTCCGCCTTGTCCCGCTGGTTGGCCGTGTAGAACGGGAACACCGGGTACTCGGCCGGGTCGGCGAACAGCCGCAGCGCCTGCTTGTACTGGTCGGTGCTCGGCATCAGGCCGACCGAGAACGGGTAGTAGTTGTTGATCTCCTTCCACGGCACGTGCGCGTTCGTGGCCACGTGCTTGTGCTCCAGCAACTGCCGGGACGGGTTCCACAGCGTGTTCACCACGCCGTTGCGGATCCGGTCGGCCAGCGCCTGCATCTCGGTCGCCTTCGCCGTGTTCCCGGTCAGCGCGTACGCCTGCTGCGCCGCCATCGCGCCGCTCCACACGTACGCCGTCTCGGCCCGGTCGAGGTTGCCCGCCCGCCAGTCGAACGACACCGCGTCGGCGTCGTTGCCGGTCATCGCGCCCCAGTCGTACTCGATGACACCGTTGTTGTTGGTGTCGAACGTGGCCAACTGGCCCTTCACGTCACCCTCGGCGTACTTGGCCAGGTTCCCGGCCACGGCGGGTTGGCCGCCGTGGACCTGGTAGCTGCGCCACGCCGCCTCGGAGATGTACTGGGTGTAGGAGTTCGACCAGTTCTCCGGGTCGCCGGGGTTGTCCATGAACCGGCCGCCCTTGGACGACTGGCCCACCGACAGCCACGGCCCGTACGAGTAGAGCGGGTCGCGCAGGTACTTCAGGTCGTCGATGTGCATCGGCTGGGTCAGCGCGATCGCGTTGTTGTAGCCGGTGACGCCCTCGATCGAGACCGGGAACTGGAAGTCCTGGCCGGGGATGTCCACGTCGAGGTGGTTGAAGCGCATCAGCCACCAGCGGTAGTACACGTTCTTCTTGATCGCCGGGTCGGGCACGTCGATGTAGGGGATGTTGTCGGCCCACCAGCGGTTGTAGGCGCGCACGTGGATGGCGAACGCGACCGGCGGCGTGTGGCCGCGGTAGGCGTTGTACTCGGTCAGCGACTCGGGGATCTCGTCGGTGACGAACCCCATGACGACCTTGGTGGTGGTCGACTGGCCCGCGCCCAGCGTGATCGACCGGGTGAGCGCGCCGCTCGCGGCGGTGAACCCGTCGCCGGACAACCTGGGCCGGATCGTGGTGAGGTTGTTCTTCACCAGCCGTGAGCCGGTCAGCTCCGAGCCGCTGACCGTGGTCGCGTACGGCGAGGTGACGCGCAGCGGCAGGGTGGCCGAGGCCGAACCGGTGTTGGTGACGGTCAGGTTGGTCACGGCGACGTTGTCGTGCGTGATGAACTTCGCCACCTCCACCCGGACGCCGGTGCCGGTGTAGACGCCCTTCCAGTGGCTCGGCGCCTGCCACCGGCTCGCCACCTGCTCGGTCAGCGTCCCCGAGCCGACGGTGACGGCGTAGGCGTTCTGGCTGCTGATGTTGTCCCAGTACGCGGCGTTCCCGCCGAAGCCGATCACGGCGGGGTTGTGGGTGTACATGAACAGGCCGCGGCCGCGGGTCATCAGCCACGGTCCCGCCGGGTCGTTGCCGGGCCGCGCGAGCAGGCGGTCCACCCAGAAGTCGGTACCGCCGCTCTCGGCGTCGTAGATGGCGCGCATGGTGCTGCCGGTGCTGTAGCCGACCGGCGGCGCCGGGATCGACGGTCCGGTGAACGTCGGGTAGCCGATCGTCTGCGCGGCGGAGGCGCTGTGCACGGGCACGAGGAGCGCGCCGAGCACCACCGCGGCCGCGAGCCGTCGGGTCACGCCTGGAAGGCTTGCCATTCCAACACCCCCGTCGAGAAGTCGGGCTTCGAGGTGATCGACAACCGCAGCCGCGTGGTGTTCACGGCGGTGAACGTGGTCGTGTTGAGCGTGTTGCCCGCGACGCCGCACGCCGACTGGCCGGGCACGTCGACGTAGGCGCTGCCGTTCCAGTACTGCACCCCGCACGACGCGGGCAGGTCGATGCCCTGGTCGTCGTCGAACCAGTACGTGGCCACCTTGTTGATCGACTTGGCGGTCGGCCACTGGTACTCGACCCACTGCGTGCCGCGCTCGGGCCAGTTGCCGTAGGCGAGGTTGGAGCGGTCCGCGGAGTTCGCGGGCGTGCCGCCGTTGTTGAGCGCGGCCAGCGTTTCCCACGCCGAGACGTGCGAGGTGGACGCGGTCGCCGATGGCGCCAGGTTCGTGCCCGTACCGGGGTTGGTGCCGGGGTTGGGCGGCGGCCCGGTGGTGGTCTGGGTGACCTTGCGCATCGTGCCGTCGGCGTTGAAGTGCAGCAGGTCCACCGCGACGGACCGGCGGAAGTTGCCGCCGCCGGGCGCGTTCGCGTTGTGGTAGACGATGTACCACTGCCCGTTGAACTGCACCACGCCCGCGTGGTTGGTGGTCGAGGAGACCTGGTCGAGCACGACGCCGCGGTGCGTCCACGGCCCCAGCGGGCTGGTGGCGGTGGCGTAGCGCTGGCAGGCGTAGTTGGAGTTGGTGACGCACCCGTTGGTGTCGTTGGCCGCGTACATCATGTAGTACAGGCCGTCGCGCTTGAACATCCAGGGCGCTTCCCAGAAGTTCGCCAGGCCCTGCGGCGTGGTCACCGCACCGTCCAGCTCGATCATGTTCGGCTTGAGCTTGGCCGCCCGCGCGCCCCAGTAGCCGCCCCAGTAGAGGTAGGACTGGCCGTCGTCGTCGGTGAACACGGTCGGGTCGATGTTCAGCCCGGAGGAGTTGGGCGTGCCGTCGCTGACCAGCGGCCCGCCCTTGGCGTCGCGGAACGGGCCGAGCGGGCTGTCGCCGACCGCGACGCCGATGTCCATCCAGCCCGCGCCGTTGCCGTTGACCGAGGTGTACCAGTAGTACTTGCCGTTCTTGGCCTCGACCTCGCTCGCCCACGCGTCGGCGCCCGCCCACGGGAACGTGCCGATGTTCGCCCGCGCGCCGTGGTCGGTCCACGTGGCGGCGTCCGTGGAGGACAGCACCCGCCACTCGCGCATGACGAAGTTGTTCGTGCCCGAGGGCGCTTCGTCCCGGCCCGCGTAGACGTACAGGGTGTTGCCGACGACCAGGGGCGCCGGATCGGCGGTGTAGTAGTTCGTGACGATCGGGTTGGCCGCGAACGCGGCCGGTGCGACGGCGGCGGAGGCGACGAGCGCGAGTGCCGCGCCCAGCTTCACCGCCCGGTGTCGGATGCGCATGGGTGTGTCCTCACGGTGGGGGATGTGGGCTAGCGGCCGGTCGCGTGCAGGTCGGCCACCTCGGCGGCGGTGAGGGCGCGGCCGTGGACGCGGAAGGAGTCCACGGCACCGTCCAGGTAGGGGTCGCCCGCGTACTGGGAGCGCCCGATCCAGTTCTGCGTGGTGCTGCCGAGCGCGGACGGCCGCACGGTCAGCGCCGTGTTCCGGGCCACCTCGGCGCCGTTGACGTAGAGCACGCCGAGGTTGCCGGTCTGCGTCACGGCGACGTGCGTCCACACGCCCGCGGGCAGCGGTGACGGCGCGTCGATGCGCTGCTCGGCGCCCGCACCGCCGGTGGTGATGGCGAACCTGGCGCCGCCCGCCGAACCGCGCGGGGTGAGGAACAGGCACGTGCTGGGACCGGCGCCGAAGTCGAACACGCGCGCCCACGTGGCCACCGTGCCCAGCCACACCCACGTGGCCACGCTGAACGCCGTCGCACCCGCCAGCAGGCCGGCGGGCAGCAGCACGTGCTCGCCGGCGCCGCCGAGGTCGACCGCCGAGCCGGTGCGGCCCGTGGTCCACCGCGCGCCACCGGCGAGGGTGGCGGTCCGGCCGTTCCCGGTGGCGTCCGCCGCCACCGAGCCCGCCGCCTCGTCGAACGGGTAGTGCGCGATGAACGGCGGCGGCGCGGGCGTGTCGGTGACGTTCCAGTAGACCGTGTAGCGCTGGCCGTGGAGTTGGTAGAACGGCAGCAACGTCACCTGGCCGGTGCTCGCCGTCGCCGTGTACCGCAACGGGGTGGACGTCGCGCGCAGCGTGGCGGGCTGGAGCGTGGGCATCGACGTCAGGTTCGTCGTGCCGTACCCGCCCGCGAGCACGATCGGGCCGTGCCTGACCGCCTGCACGGCCGGGTTGTCCGGCGCGGGCTCCCGGGTCAACGCCATCGGCAGGCTGAGGTCCAGCACGTCACCGCTGCTCCACGTCCGGTCCAGGCGCGCGTACGTGCCCGGCACGGCCGGCACGTCCTGCACCACGCCGTTGAGCTTGAGCTGCGCGCCCGCCGCCCAGGACGGGATCCGCAGGCGCAGGTCGATCGGCCCGGACCCGGTGACGGTGAGCCGGGTGGCCGCCGACTCCGGGAACCCGGTGTCCTGCCGCACGCCGATCCCCCGGCCCGGCCAGGTGAGCACCGAGGCGATGAACAGGTTGACGTACAGGGTGTTGCCGGCGTGGAAGTAGATGCTGTCGCCGTGCTTGGTGTTGGTCTCCATCCCGGTGCCGTGGCAGCAGGTGAAGTCCTGGTAGTCGTTGCTGTAGGTGCGCTGGCCGCCGGGCCGCAACGGCACGTAGTAGCTGTGGTGGCCGTGCGCGGACGACGGGTTCTGCCCGCCCAGCAGGTGGTTGTAGAGGGCCTTCTCGTGGAAGTCGAAGTGGTGCGCCCTCGGGTCGGTGCGGAACAGCTGACGGGTCAGCTTGAGCATGTTGTAGGTGTTGCAGCACTCGCACGTGTGGTCCGACAGCTCCGACGCGATCCGGCCGGGCGCCTTGAAGTACTCGCCGTTGGAGTTGCCGCCGATGGCGTAGGTGTGCCCGCCGACCACGATGTTCCAGAAGTTGGTGGCGATGTCGCGGTACCGGGTCAGGCCGGTGGCGTGGTACTCGCGGATCGCGCCGAGCGCCTTCGGGATCTGGGTGTTCGCGTGGTAGCCGTTGAGCGCGTCGGTGTTGGCGGCCAACGGGTCGAAGATCTCCGCGTGGTCGAAGTGCTGCGCGGCGGTCAGGTGCGCCGGGTCGCCGGTGAGCTGGTACAGGTTGGCCAGCACCTCGTTCATGCCGCCGAACTCGGTCTTCAGCATGTTCTGCCGCTGGGCTTGGGTCAGTCTGCCGTTGCGCCACCCGACCCAGGCGGCCATCCGGGTGAGGACGGTGAGCGCCTGGGCGTTGCCCGCCAGCACGTGCATGTCCAGCAGGCCCGCCATGATCTTGTGCAGGGTGTAGTAAGGCGCCCAGACCTGCTGCCGCGCCTCCACCCGGTCGATGAAGCTCTCCGGGAACGCGGACAGGTAGCCGGTGTTGAACCCGGCCGCCTGCGCCCGGTCCTGGCAGGTGGCGAGCTGGGCGACGAGGTGGTCGCCCTTGGTGCGGAACGCGGTGTCGCCGGTGCTCGCGTACGCCTGCGCGAGCGCGGTCAGCACGTGGCCGGTGGAGTGGCCGCGCAGCTCGGTGGTCGGCGACTCCCACCCGCCGCACGGCGTCGCCGAGGACGGCAGGCCGACGTTGAGCCGGAACGTGTGCAGCAACCGGTCCGCGTCGAGGAACCGCAGGTAGGCGTGGGTGCGGGAGGTGTTGGACTGGAACGGTCCGGCGAGCAGCGTGACCGCGCCGAGGGGGAACGCGTGCGCCGACACGCCCGTGTCCGGTCTCGCGGCGGCTGCGGCGGGGGCGGCAGCGGCGGGCGTCGCGGGGAGGGCGGGCAGGGCGGTGGTCGAGGCGACCACCGCGCCCGCGCGCAGCACGGCGCGACGGGATGGGGTGGGCAGGGACATGGTCGTGACCTTCCGTGGCAGGGGGCCGGCGCCCCCGGGGCGGGGTCCGGGGGCGCCGGCGTTCGCTCAGCGGCCGTAGCGGCTCTTCAGGTGCCGCCACCAGTCGCGGAACATCCAGGCGTCGAACTCGGTGATGTTGCGGGCGCTGCCGGCCTTCATGATGAAGTTGGACACGCCGCTCGGCGTCCAGTCGTAGAAGTCGTCCAGGCCGAACGTGTGCCCGATCTCGTGCAGCAGGATCGTCACGTCGGTGCTGCCGAGGCTGTTGACGAAGTACTCGCTGCCCATCCGCTGGCCCCAGTCACCGCCAGCGCCGCCGCCCATCCCGGCGGTCAGCCACAGCGACTGGTCGTAGTGCCGGGGCACCCCACCGGGGCAGTTGCGGTACTGGCCGTCGCGGACGAAGAACCGGCCGCACTGCTCGGCGCACTGCGGTGCGTTCTCCCGGATGTTGTTGACGTAGATGTCGACCGAGTTGTCGTTCCACTGCAACGTGTTGCGGTCGCGCACCGCCCAGCCGACGACCTTGACCGGCACCTGCGCGTAGGGCCAGTTGTTGTGGCCCAGCATGAGGTCGGTCCACTTCCTGTACTGCTCGGCGAGCTTGGCGTGGATGCGGTCGCGCAGCGACGCGCTCACCGGGGCCGACGAGTCCCACCGCACGCAGAAGTTCAGGTACCCGCCGTTGACGAACACCTGGTCCCAGCCGTAGTTGCGGAACCCGTACAGGTTGCCGTACGTGCTCTCCTGGTGCGACCACACCTGGTTCAGCGGGGTCACCAGGTTCGACGGCGGGCTCCACGTCGCCGGGTTCGCGGCGGCCGTGACGTCACGCGCCTGCTCGGCCTGCGCGACGCCCGCACCGCTGACCGCCAATGCGAGCACCACGGCGCTGAGCACTGTTCTCATCCATGATCGTGACACGATCATCTTCCTTCCGATTGCCGGACGAAGCAGCATCGGACCGCGGGGTCACCCCTTGACGGCGCCTGAGGTGAACCCGCGGACGTAGCTGCGTTGCATGGCGGCGAAGAGCACGAGGCAGGGAACTGCCATGAACACCACCCCCGCTTCGAGCGCGGCGTAGTCGATCGACCCGTGGCTCGCGGTCCGCAGGTTGACCACGGCGAGGGTGGTGGTGAACTTGTCGGTCGAGTTGAGCAGGATCAGCGGCGCGAAGAACTCGCTCCACGAGGTCAGGAACGCGAACAGCCCCACGGTGACCAGACCGGGTCGCACGGCGGGGAGCATGATCCGCACGAGCGTGCCGACGCTGGTGCAGCCGTCGACCCGGGCCGACTCCTCCAGCTCCACCGGCACGGCCTCGAACGAGTTGCGCATCATGAACACCGAGAACGGCAGCTGGAACGTGATGAGCACCAGGCTCAGCCCGATCAGCGAGTCCTCCAGCCCCAACCAGCCCAGCAGCACGTACAGGGCGATGAGGATCGTCGCGTACGGGACCATGAGGATCGCCAGGGTGAGCAGGAACAGCACGTCGCGGCCCGGGAAGCGGAACCGGCCGAACGCGTAGCCGCCCAGCGTGGCGATGACCAGCGTGCCGCCCACCGTGAGCGCGCTGACGACCACGCTGTTGAGCACGTGCTTGAGCTGCACGCCGTTGGCGGAGCCGAACAGCCGGTCGTAGTTCTCCAGCCCGAACCCGGTGTCCGTGCGCACCGACGCGAAGGCGCTCCACACCAGCGGGAACAGGAACAGGATCGCCAGCGCCGTGCCGGTGACGTAGTAGCCCCAGCGCGTGCCCCGGGGGTTCACGACGACCTCCGGCGCAGCACGCGGAACTGGATGGCGTTGAACACCACGAGCACCGCCAGCAGCACCACCGAGATGCCCGCGGCCGAGCCGAGGTCGAGCCGGACGAACGCCTCCCGGTAGATCACCATCACCAGCGAGGTGGTGCTGTTGTCCGGTCCGCCGCGGGTGAGGATCCAGAACTGGTCGAACGCCAGCAGCGAGCCGGTCGTCATCAGCGTGAGCACCAGCGCGATCGTCGGCCGCAGCAGCGGCACGGTGATGCGCCGGAACGTCTGCCACCGGTTCGCGCCGTCCACCCGCGCGGCCTCGTAGACGTCCGGCGGGATGGCCTGCAACCCGGTCAGCAGGATCAGCATGGCGAACCCGGCGAACCGCCACAGCACCAGCAGCACCGCGGACGCGAGCGCGGAACCGGGGCTGCCGCTGGTCCAGGACACGTACCCGTCGACCAGCCCGAGCCACGACAGCAGGTCGGTCACCGGCCCGATCTCGTCGCTGAGCAGGCCGAGGAACAGCAGCGAGGCGCTGGCGAAGCCGACGGCCATCGGTAGGAAGAACGCGGTGCGGAAGAAGCCGACACCGGGCCGCCGGTGCTGCACCAGCAGCGCCAGCCCGAGCGCGACCACGAACAGCAGCACCGTGATGATCGCCGTGTACTTGACCGTGAACCAGGCCGCCGAGCGCAGCAGCTCGTCCTCGGCGATGCCGCCGTAGTTGGCCGGCGCGTTGAACTTCGCCTTGCCCAGCAACGGCCAGCGGTGCAGGGACATCCAGGCCACCAGCGCCAACGGCACCAGGAAGAACAGCCCCACCATCACGGCCGTGGGCGCGGCGTAGGCGGCGCCGACGAGCGCGCGCAGCCGACGGCTCCTCCTCGCCGGCCGGCGCTCCCGGCGCGGTCGGGGAGTTCGCGTGCCCGGTGTCGACGCGGTGCCGGTGTCCGAGGTGGTGCCGGGGTCTGACGTGGTGCCGGGGTCTGACGTGGTGCCGGTGTTCGGCGTGGTGCCGGGGTTGGGCGTCGTCGTCGTGGACATCCGGGCCTCCGGTGGCCGCTCAGCCCTGCTGGAGCGACTTGGTGATGGCGGTGTTGCCGTCGGCCAACGCCTTGCCCGCGTCACCGAACAGCGCGCCGCGCACGGTTTGCAGCCACGGGCTCTGCGGGTCGTTGAACGAGACGTTGAAGTTGCGCGCGTAGGGCGTGCGGCCCTTGGCCACCAGGCCGTTGACCAGCACCGTGCGCGGGTCGGCCGCCGAGTACCTGTTGTCCGCCAGGTCCGTGCGGGTCGGCACGCCCTTGTTCTTGGCCACGACCTCGACCTGCGCCTCGTCGGACGTGGTCCAGGACAGGAAGTCCCACGCCTGCTCGGCCTGCCGCGTGGTGGCGCCGATGCCGAGCGCGTCACCGCCCACGAAGGTGGACTCACCGCCGGCCGGCCCGCTGATCGGGGCCACGCCCAGCTTCAGGCCCTTCTGCTCCAACGCGTCCAGCCAGACCGACGGCGCGGGCGCGATGCCCACGTTCCCGCTTTGCAACGCGCCCAGCCACGTCGGGCCGGCCTCGTCCTTCGACGCGGGCGCTGCCACGCCGTCCTCGTAGAGCGCGCGGTAGATCCCGAACACCTCCGCCATCTCCGGCGAGTCGACCCGCGCCTGCTCGCCGTCGGCGTCGAGCACGTCGCCGTCGGCCGCCCAGACCGACGGCCACAGGGTGAACTCGACGCAGCCGCCGCAGTTGCCGCCGAAGTACGTGCCGTGCACGTCGCCGCCGAGCCGGTCGACCGCGCGGGCGTGGTCGGCGAACTCGCGCAGGGTGCGCGGCGGCCGTTCCGGGTCCAGGCCCGCCTTCGCGTAGAGGTCCTTGTTGTACAGCAGCACGGACAGGTCGATCGTGTGCGGCAACGCGTAGTTCGCGCCCTCCCAGGTGCCCGCCTTCACGTGCGACGGCGCGAGCCGGTCCCGCACCGGCAACCCGGCCAGCCGCTCGGTGACGTCGGCCCACAGGCCTTGCGAGGCGTACTGCGGCGCGAACACCACGTCGGCGGCGAACAGGTCGGGCAACGACTTCGCACCCGCCGCCGACGCGAGCTTGGCCGGGTACTCCTCGTTCGGGTACGCGGTCACCTCCACCTTGTTGCGGTGGGTGGCGTTGTAGGCGTCGGCGTAGGCCTTGGACACCGATTCGGTCGCGGCCCGCGTCCACAGCGTGAGCACCGCGCCGTCGTCCGCGCCCGCCGGGCTTTCGGCTTCCTGGGCGCCGCAAGCGGCCAGCACCAGCACACACGCCGCCACGGCGGAGGCAACACGAAGCCCTCTGGTTTTCACCGGTCTCTCCTTTGAGCACGGTCCGGGTGGGTCATCAGGTGGTGGTCGGTCAGGTCCTGGGCAGCCAGACCCGCATGGTGGACGGGCCACCGCGCGCCCAGCGGTGGTACGGGACGAGGTTCAGCGGGGTGGTCGCCCGGGTGTCGCCGTCGGTCGGCCCCGGCGGGCCGTAGGGCCAGTCGTCAGGGCCCGGCGCGTCGAACCGGGCGCGGACCTCGACGCCAGCTTCCGTGTCGACCGGCGGCACGGTGTCGTCCACGCGCAGCGCGTCGAGGTCCGCTCCACCCTCCGACTCGGCGCAGTACACCAACGGGCCCCGTTCCACGGCCACGCACCCGCGCGTCGCGTCGATCCTCGGGTCGGGCGCGGTGAAGCGCGGCCGCGTGGGCAGTTCCAGCCGGATCTCCTCGCCGACGGCGAACGACCGGTACACCACGATGTCGCCCACCGGCACCTGACGACGGCCGTGGGTGGTGACCAGCGCCGCGCCCACCGCCCACCGCGGCACGCGCAGGGTGATCGACCAGGGTTGGTGGTCGGTCTTGGTCACCCGCACGGTCACCGAGCCGTCGTCGGGCAGCCCGGTGCGCACCTGCAACCCCACCTCGCGGCCGTCGGTCAGGCGGGTGGACACCTCGGAGTCGACGTACTGGTGCAGGCGCAGCCCGGTGTCGTCGGCCGTGACCAGGTAGCACGAGAGGCCCGCCAGCAGGCGTGCCGCGTTCGGCAGGCAGCACGACACCTCGAACCACGGCGCCCTGGGCCCGCCGCCGAACCCCAGCTGCTCCTCGTCCGCCGGCAGCGCGGTGGTCGGTGTGCGCTGGTGCAGGGTGTGCGCGTAGAAGAACGAACGGCCGTCGTCACCGATCGCGGTGGCCACGACGTTGTAGAGGATGCGCTCGATCACCTCGTCGTAGCGCCCGTCACCGGTGGCCAGCAGCAGCCGCCAGGCCAGCATGATCGCGGCGACCCCGGCGCACGTCTCGGAGTACGCCCGGTCGGCGGGCAGCACGAAGTCGTCGCCGAACGACTCGTCGGCGTGCCGCGACCCCATGCCACCGGTGAGGTAGGTGCGCCGCGCCAACGCGCGGTCGAACTGCGCCGCGACGGTCTGGAGCAGCTCGTCGTCACCGGTCTCGACCGCGACGTCCACCGCGCCGGCGGCCAGGTACAGCGCGCGCACCGCGTGGCCGTGCAGCACGGTGGCCTGCCGCACCGGTTGGTCGTCGCTGAAGTACGACCAGCCGAAGTGGTGGCGCGGCAGCGTGCGGCGACCACGCCGTTCGACGAACAGCGCGGCCTGGTCCAGGTAGCGCTGCTCGCCGGTCGCGCGGGCCAGCTCCACCAGGGCCGGCTCGATCTCCGGGTGGCCGCAGACGGCGGGCGTGCCGTCGGGTCCGAACGCGTCGCAGACGTGGTCGGCGGCACGGCGGGCCACCGCCAGCAACGGGTCCGCCTCACCGCCGCCGGTGCGGGCGCGGGCGACGGCCGCCTGGAGCAGGTGCCCGGTGCAGTAGAGCTCGTGGCCCCACAGCATGTCGCCGTACCGGGCGGGTTGGCCCGGGCGGCCGAAGGCGGTGTGCAGGTAGCCGTCCGGCGCCTGGGCGGCCGCGATCGCGGTCGTCAGCTCCGCGACCTGGGCGTCGAGGGCGGCCGGCGCGGTGCGGCCGATCTCCCAGGACATGGCCTCCAGCAGCTTGTAGACCTCGGAGTCGGTGAACTCCCGGCCGCGCCGGTTCGCCGAGGCGGCGTCCGGCGCGGTGAAGCTGCCGGTCCAGCCCAGGCGGTCCATCCACTCGCGAGCGTGCGGGATGGTCGCGGTGGCGTTGACGTCCTGGCGTCGGCGCCAGAAACCGCCGGTGACCCGGACCTCGTCCTGGCCCAGCGGGCGCAACTTCCCCCGGGACGGGACGACGGGACGTCCTCCGACGGCAGTGGTGCCCGGCGACGTCACTGTCATCCCAACCTCCCGCGGTCCACCTGCCTCGTCCCGACTCTGACAGCCGAAAACCTTTTCGGCAATCGTCCTTGTGGCCGCCCGACAACGTCCTCCACCATGGCGGTTCACGGTCGTGAAGAGCACCTACACTTGGTTCGGCGTTCGACAAACTTTTCGAAAGGCTTTCGATGGGCAGACGGCGGTCCGACGCGGTGACCCTCAGCGACGTGGCGCGGCTGGCGGGCGTCTCGATCTCCACCGCGTCCAAGGCCATCAACGCCCGCAACGAGGTCGCGCCCGCCACGCGTGAACGCGTGCTGCGTGCCGCGGCCGAGTTGTCGTTCCAGCCCAACGCCTTGGCCAGGGGGCTGATCTCGGGGCGGACGCGCACCATCGGGCTGCTCACCGACGAGCTCGGCGGCCGGTTCGCCATCCCGATCCTGCTGGGGGTGGAGAACGCGTTGGCGAACGAGCAGATGTCGGTGCTGCTGTGCGACGCGCGCGGTGACGCGATCCGGCGCAGGCACTACATCAGCACGCTGCTGGCCAGGCAGGTCGACGGGTTCATCATCCTGGGCGACGACAACGACATCCGGCCCTCGCTCACCCGTGACATCCCGGTGCCGGTCGTCTACGTGTACTGCGAGTCGAGCGACCCGGACGACCTGTCGGTGATCGCCGACGACGAGGGCGGCGCGCGACTGGCCGTCGAACACCTGGTGTCGTTGCAGCGCAAGCGCATCGGCCACATCACCGGCCCGCAGGCCTACCGCGCCGCGCGCGACCGCGTCACCGCGCTGCACCGCGTGCTGGCCGAGCACGGGCTGGGCCTGGCGGGCGGCGCACCGCTGTACGGGGAGTGGTCGCAGCGCTGGGGCAGGCACGCGGCGCGGGTGCTGCTGGCCACCGATCCCGAGGTGGACGCGGTGTTCTGCGGCAACGACCAGATCGCGACCGGCGTCGCGGACACCCTGTCCCGCCTGGGCAGGCGGATACCGGAGGACGTGGCGATCGTCGGCTACGACAACTGGGAGGAGTTCGCCGCCGACTGCCGACCGCCGTTGACCACAGTGGACCTCGACCTGGAGCGGTTGGGCACGACGGCGGCGCGGTACCTGTTCGACGCCCTGGACGGCCGCCGCCCGTCCGGCGTGATCCGCCAACCGTGCCGCCTGGTCGTCCGCGAGTCGACCTCGGCCCTGGGCTCCGCGTGACCTGAACGTCGAACTCGGGGTACCTGAACGTCGAACTCGAGGTACCTGAACGTACGACTCGCGCGCCCCGAACGTAGGACTCACGCGCGTGTCCTACGTTCAGAACGCGCGTGTCCTACGTTCAGAACGCGCGTGTCCTACGTTCGGAACGCGTGAGTCCTACGTTCGGGATGGTCGAGTTCACCGTTCAGGAGACGGTGGCGGGGAGCTTGTCCGGAGTGGACTCGGCCGGGCGGGGCGGTTGGTCCTGTGTGGTCGCGGTGCTGCGGAAGCCGCGCAGCCGCAGGCTGTTCGACACCACGAACACCGAGGAGAACGCCATCGCCGCACCCGCGATCATCGGGTTGAGCAGTCCGGCCGCCGCCAGCGGCAGGGCGGCGACGTTGTAGGCGAACGCCCAGAACAGGTTGCCCTTGATGGTGGCCAACGTGCGCCGCGACAACCTGATCGCGTCCGCCGCCGCACGCAGGTCACCGCGCACCAGGGTCAGGTCGCTCGCCTCGATCGCCGCGTCCGTGCCGGTGCCCATGGCCAGCCCCAGGTCGGCCTTGGCGAGCGCCGCGGCGTCGTTCACGCCGTCACCGACCATCGCCACGACCTTGCCCTCGCCCTGGAGCCGCGCGACGACGTCGACCTTGTCCTTCGGCAGCACCTCGGCGACGACCTGGTCGATGCCGACCTCGGCCGCCACCGCACGGGCCGCCGCCTCGTTGTCACCGGTCAGCAGCACCGGGGTCAGGCCGAGGTCGCGCAGCTGCCGGACGGCCTCGACCGACGTCGGCTTCACGGTGTCCGCGACCACGAGCACCGCCCGCGCCTCGCCGTCCCACGCGAGCAGCACGGCCGTGCGGCCACGCTGCTCGGCCGCCTCCTTCGCCTCGGCCAGCCGCCCGCCCAGGTGGACGCCCCACTCGGCCAGCAACCGCTCGCGGCCCACGATCACCGCGTGCCCGTCGACCACGCCCTGCACGCCGAGTCCTTCGAGGTTCTGGAAATCCTCGACGTCGGGCAGCTCGCCGACCCGTTCCGCCGCACCGGCCGCGACGGCCTTCGCGATCGGGTGTTCGGACGCGTGCTCCAACGCACCGGCCAGCCGCAGCGCCTCGTCCTCCTCGACGCCCTCCGCCGGGTGCACGGACACCAGGCTCATCCGCCCGGTGGTGACGGTGCCGGTCTTGTCCAGCAGCACCGTGTCCACCCGACGGGTCGATTCGAGCACCTCCGGCCCCTTGATCAGGATGCCCAGCTGCGCGCCGCGCCCGGTGCCCACCAGCAACGCCGTCGGCGTGGCCAGGCCCAGGGCGCACGGGCACGCGATGATCAGCACCGCGACCGCCGCCGTGAACGCCGCCGACGCACCGCCGCCCGCGCCGAGCCAGAACGCCAGCGTGCCCACCGCCAGGGCGATCACGATCGGCACGAACACCGCCGAGATCCGGTCCGCCAACCGCTGGGCCTGCGCCTTGCCGTTCTGCGCGTCCTCGACCAGCTTCGCCATCTGCGCCAGCTGCGTGTCCGACCCGACCCGGGTGGCGCGCACGACCAGCCGGCCGCCCGCGTTGACCGTCGCACCGACCACCGCGTCACCGGGGCCGACCTCCACCGGCACGGACTCGCCGGTCAGCATGCTCGCGTCGACCGCCGAACTGCCCTCGGCCACCACGCCGTCGGCGGCGATCTTCTCGCCCGGCCGGACCACGAACCGGTCGCCGACGGCGAGTTCGCCGATCGGGACCCGGACCTCACGGCCGTCCCGCAGCACACCGACGTCCTTCGCGCCCAGCTCCAGCAACGCCCGCAACGCCGCACCCGCACGCCGCTTGGACCGCGCCTCGAAGTACCGACCGGCCAGGATGAACACCGTCACACCGGCGGCCACCTCCAGGTAGATCGCGCCCGCGCCGTCCGTGCGCTGCACGGTCAGCTCGAACGGGTGCGTCATGCCGGGCGTGCCCGCCGTGCCGAACAGCAGCGCGTACAACGACCAGGCGAACGCCGCGATCGTGCCCATCGAGATCAACGTGTCCATGGTGGCCGCGCCGTGGCGCAGGTTCGCCCACGCCGCCCGGTGGAACGGCCACGCGCCCCACACCAGCACCGGCGCGGCCAACGTCAACGAGATCCACTGCCAGTAGGTGAACTGCAGCGCCGGCACCATCGCCAGCAGGATCACCGGCACCGCCAGCACCGCCGACACGACCAACCGCTGCCGCAACGCCCCGGTGGGGTCCTCCTCGACCGGAGCCTGCGCCCGTTCGGTCTCCACGACCGGCAGCGCGGCCTGGTAGCCGGCGGCCTCGACCTGCTCGACCAACGTCCGCGGGTCGAGGTCGTCGGGGAACGTGACGCGCGCCTTCTCGGTCGCGTAGTTGACCGTCGCCGTGACACCGTCGAGCTTGTTCAGCTTGCGCTCGATCCGCGCCGCGCACGACGCGCAGGTCATGCCGGTGATCGCCAGTTCGATCCGCGCCTCAGCCATGACCGTGCCCTTCCTCTTCCTCGTGGCCGCCCTCGGCCGGGGTGGACGGCGTGCCCGCGGTGTCGACGGTGAACTCGGCCGTGCGCACGACCCCGTCGTGGCGGAAGTCCAGGAACAGCCGGTAGCCGCCCGCCGACGGCACCTCGGCGACGAACGCGATCTCCGGGCCGGCGGGCGTCCTGCCGTCGCCGGGCACGCCCTCCGGGTGCACGTGGAGGTAGGCCAGGTCGCCCTGGCGCAACGCCACCAGGTGACCGTACGCCGCCAGGTAGGGCTCCAGGTCGGTGACCGGCGCGCCGTCCTTGCTGACGGTCAGCCGCACCGGCGAGGCCTTGCCCGGCACCAGG
Organism: Actinosynnema sp. NPDC050801; assembly: GCF_040673975.1. Taxonomy (NCBI): domain Bacteria; kingdom Bacillati; phylum Actinomycetota; class Actinomycetes; order Pseudonocardiales; family Pseudonocardiaceae; genus Actinosynnema; species Actinosynnema sp. NPDC050801. The sequence goes on from NZ_JBFAQZ010000009.1 coordinate 225,946, forward strand.
TCGCCGTCCAGTCGCACCTGGTAGCCGTCGACCTCGGCCACCCGGGACGGCGCGTGGACGCGCGGTTCGTACTGACCGGCCGCGTCCACGTCGACACCGAGCGTGGTCGCCTCGCCACCGGTGGGCTTGAAGTCGGCGAACACCCGGTAGGAGCCCGCCTCGGGGACGTCCAGCGGCACGGTCCACGTGCCGTCCGGCGCCATCTCGGGGTGGACGTGCCGGAAGCCGGACGTGTCGCGCCGGACCGCGATGAGGTGCATCCGCTTGTCGTGCTCGACGTCGAAGGCGGTGACGGCCGCGCCGTCGGGGCCCAGGATGCGGAAGGAGAAGGAGTCGGTTCCCGTGGTCAGCGTCGTGTCGGTGGGCGCGAGGGTGTGACCGCCCCTGGACGACGCCAGCCCCGCAGGCTGGTCGGGTGCCTCCGCGACGGTGCCGCCGTGGTCGTCCCCGTGGCCGGTGCCCTCAGCACCGGACGTGCCGTCGTGACCGCCGGGGGCGGCTTCGACGGTGAAGGGACCGACAGCGCTACCGGCCGCCCAGGCGCCACCGGCGACCAGGGCGAGTGCCGCACCGTAGGCGGAGAGCTTCACTGCTGTGTTCATCGGTTCAGTCCTCGAGACTGGTGGAGCCCGTCTCGCGACGGGCTCCGGATCGGCCGTTGTGCCGTTCGTGCTCGTCCCCACCGGTTACCACCGGCGGGGCCGTGGTCATGCGTCTCCCGTGCCGGCGTCGTACCGGCGTCGTGCCGGTTCAGCCGGCGAGCGCGTAGCCCGCCTCCTCGACGGCCGCGCGGACGTCCGCCTCCGCGACCGGGGCGGCGCTGGTCACCTTGACCGCGCCGGTCGGCAGGTCGACGGCCACGTCGGTCACGCCGTCGATCTTGGTGACCTCCTCGGTCACGGACGCCACGCAGTGACCGCAGGTCATGCCGGTGACGGTGAAAGTGGACTCGGCCATCGTGAACTCCCGGTTTTCGTCGTGTCGGTTCAGGACCGCACCAGGCGTGCGATCGCGTCGCTCGCCTCGCGGACCTTGGCGTCGGCGCCCTCGCCGCCCTGCGCCAGCGCTTGCGCGACGCAGTGCTTGAGGTGCTCGTCGAGCAGCCCGAGGGAGACCGCCTGCAGGGCCTTGGTCGCCGCCGCGATCTGGGTCAGCACGTCGATGCAGTACTCGTCGTCCTCCACCATCCGCTGCAACCCGCGGACCTGCCCCTCGACCCGGCGCAAGCGCTTGAGGACGGCATCCTTGTCCGAGGTGTAACCACGCACGTCCCACACTCCCTTCGGCCACCCGTCGTGTTCCGACGTGGTGCCTTCAGGGACATTTATACCCCCAGGGGGTATCAGGGTCAACTCGAACGGCACGCCTGGTGACCGCCGTCACGCACGATGGGGCCGTACCAGCACCCTACCCCCGTACTGTATCGAGGACGGGTCACCGCACCGCCCGCGCGGGTCGCCCGGGTTCAGCCGGCGCAGCGGAAGACGAGGGCCGCGGCGCTTGTGCCGGCCGCTGTGCGATCCGGTCGCCGCACGTGCCGCGCAGGCGGGCGGCGGCGCGCCGACCCACCTCACCGCCACGGCACCCGGCGTTGACGGGCGTGGCGGTCCCGGCCGCATGATGGTCCGATGCGCAGGCGGGTGTTGTCCGTGGTCGGGGTGACCGCCATCATCGTGGCCGTGGTGTTCGGCGGCGCGTTCGCGTTCCAGCGCAAGCTCATCTACCTGCCGACCGGCGGGCCGCTGCCCGGTGCGGCCGAGGTCCTGCCGGGCGGCGTGGACGTCACCCTGACCACCGGCGACGGCCTGCGCCTGGCGGCTTGGCACTTCCCGGTCGAGTCGGCGCGCGCGACCGTGCTCGTCGCGCCCGGCAACGCCGGCAACCGGCACCTGCGCGTCCCGCTCGCCCGCGCGCTCACCGCTCGGGGCCTGTCGGTGCTGCTCCTCGACTACCGCGGCTACGGCGGCAACCCCGGCGACCCGACCGAGGGCGGGCTGGCGCTGGACGCGCGCGCGGCCCGCGAGTTCCTGGTCCGCGACGCCGGTGTGCCGCCCGAGCGGGTGGTGTACTTCGGCGAGAGCCTGGGCGCGGCGGTGGCCGCCGAACTCGCCACCGAGCACCCACCCGCCGGGCTCGTGCTGCGCTCGCCGTTCACCGACCTGGCTTCCGTCGGCGCGCGCCACTACCCGTTCCTGCCGGTCCGGTGGCTGCTGTCGGACGAGTTCGCGACCGAGCGGCACGTGGCACGCGTCGACGCGCCGGTCACCGTCGTCTATGGCACGTCGGACACGATCGTCCCGCCCGAGCAGAGCCGCGCGGTGGCGACGGCGGCACGCGGCCGTTCCGTCGAGGTCACCGGAGCCGACCACAACGACCGCGTGCTGCTGGACGGTCCGCAGCTGGTCGACGCGATCGCCGACGCGGCGCGGCCCTGACCGGCTACCAACCCTCGTCGGCTACCAACCTTGATGGGCTACCAACCCTGGTCGGGCTCCGGACCGTCCTCGGGCAGCGGCACGACGCGGTTCTGGTCGGCGACGTCCGCCGGATCGGCCTCGGACACCTCCGGCGGTTCCGCATCGGGTTGCGCCCGGCCGACGGAGGCCTCCTCGTCCTCCACCCCGGCGTCGGTCTCCGGCTCGACGGGACGCAGTTGGTCCGCCACGTCGTTCCACGGCTTTTCCAGGCTCATCGGTGTGATCCTCCACAACGGCGCGGGCAGGACGGCGCCCGCCGCGACCAAGCGTCGCAGCGGGCGGACGGATACGACGGTCAGAAGTGGATTCACACACCATCGGGGGACTCAAACCCGCGGTGCCCGCCCAATCGCGTCACAAGACGCGGGCCGGGGCACCAGCGCCCGCCGGGCGCGGCACCCGGAGATCGGTGGGGGCGAGCCACCTCGCCGAACGAGCCGAGTCCCCGTTCGCGGTCACCTCCTCATCGAGCACACGTTCAGCCACCGTCGATGTGAGCCACCGTCGATCCGACGCGCGGAGGAGCCCGCTCCCGCGGATCGACCCGGGCGGAGGAGGAGCCCGCTCGCGCGGATCGACCCGATGCGCCACACGGACCACGTGACGGGTCGCCGGCCCGACGGACCGGTCGCGGCGGCGAGACCCTCCGGACGCCCCTCGCGCGATGTACCAGGGACGGCGCCGGATGACGGCACCGAAGTTCGCGGCCACGATCGCGTCGAACTCGGCGTCGAACCAGCCCTGGTCCGCCAGGACCACGTCGACGAAGCCGGCCCGCCCGACCTCGCTGTTCGACCAGGGCCACTCACTCGCCGCGACCACGCGCATCCTGGAGCCGGAGGACACGCTGGCCGCCGCCCGCGCCGAGATCGCCGACCTGCGCGGCCGGCTGGAGGCGGGCGACGGCCCGGCGTCAGGTGGTCCAGTCGTCTGACAGGCCGGACACCACGACCTTCTCGCCCGCCGCGCTCAGGTGCGCGGTCACGTCGCCCAGCTTCAGGTCGGACAGGGTCAGCTCACCCCACCGCGGCGGCAGGTGCGGTCTGGTGGCCAGCGTCCGGCGCGGCACGTGCGGCTCCAGCCCGAGGCACGCGCGCACCAGCAGCAGCGGTGACGCGCTGGCCCACGCCTGCGGCGAGCACGACGTCGGGTACGGCACGGGCGGGCTGAAGTCGTCCCGGGAGAACCCGCAGTACAGCTCCGGCAGCCGGCCGCCGAACGCCTCGGCCGCGTCCAGCAGGCCGTCCGCCAACCGGTGCGCCAGCTCGACCGCGCCGGGCAGGTGGGCGTAGCGCAGCAGGCCGGCCACCGCGATGGCCGTGTCGTGCGGCCACACGGACCCGTTGTGGTAGCTCATCGGGTTGTACGCCCCCATGGACGACGAGAGCGTGCGCAGGCCGTAGCCGCTGTCCATGTCCGGCTCGGCCAGCCGCCGGATCAACGTGGCCGCGTGCTCGTCGGTCGCGATCCCGGTCCACAGGCAGTGGGCGGTGTTGCTGGTCAACGCGTCCATCGGCTGCTTGTGCCCGTCGAGCGCGACCGCGTACCAGCCCCGGTCGGGCAGCCAGAACGCCTCGGCGAACCGCTGCCGCAGGTCCGCGGCGCGTGCGCGCAGGCGTGCGGCGGTGGCGTCGTCGCCGAACCCCTCGGCCAGCTCGGCCCGCGCGAGCCACGCCCCGTACACGTACCCCTGCACCTCGCACAGCGCGATCGCCGGGATGGCGGGCCTGCCGGAGGCGTCGTTGATGCCGTCGAAGCTGTCCTTCCACCCCTGGTTGACCAGGCCGCGGTCGGTGGCGCGGCGGTACTCCACGAAGCCGTCGCCGTCGCGGTCGCCGTACCGGTCGACCCACGCGAGCGCGGCGTCGGCGGCGGGCAGCAGCGAGCGCACCACCCCGGGATCCGCGCCCCACCGCCAGCACTCGGCCAGCAGCATCACGAACAGCGGCGTGGCGTCGACGGTGCCGTAGTAGTGGGTGCCGCCCAGGACGGCCGTGCTGTCCGGGCCGACGCGCAGCTCGTGCAGGACGCGTCCCGGTTCCTCCTCCGTCAGCGGGTCGACGACCTTGCCCTGGGTCTCGGCGAGGGTCTGCAACGTGCCCAGCGCGAGGCCGACGTCCAGCGGCAGCGCCATCCACGCGGTCAGCAGGCTGTCGCGCCCGAACAAGGTCATGAACCACGGCGCGCCCGCGGCGACGAACGGTCGGCCGTCGCGCGCCGGGTCGTGGATCTGCAGCGCGCCGAGGTCGCTCCCGGTGCGGCGCAGCACGCCCGTCAGCACCGGGTCGGCGGCGGTGACCAGCGTGCTGGTCTCGCGCCACGCCCGGATCTTGCGCGCGGGCCCGCTGGCCTCCAGCCGCTCGCCGCGGCGGAACTGGGGCTGGACCGGTCGGCCGGACACGGTCGGCTGCACGACCACCTCGGTGGACCACCGACCACCCGCGGGCACGACCACGTGCCAGCTCAACGCGCCCGGCACCACGACGGGCTCGGCGGTGGCGGTGAACGACACCCCGCGCGAGCCGTCCCTGCGGTCGCGCAGCACCAGTTCCGGTCCGGCGGTGGTGGCGTCCGACCCGCCGGGCACGGCGCGGCCCTCCTTGACCGAGAACAGGTCGGCGAAGTCGGCGTCCACGTGCAGCTCCAGCCGCACGGCGGTGGCCTCGCGGCCCAGGTTGTCGACCGTGATCGTCTCCCGCATCCCGTCGCCGACCAGCCGTTCCCGCACCAGCAGCAGGGTGCTGTCGGCCAGCCCGGCCGCGGGCGGCCTGCGCAGCACGAACCGCGCCGCGAACGCCTCGGGGTGCGACACCGACAGCGGGTGGGGTGCGCGACCGTCCAGCCGGAGCTGCCACCGCGACAGCACGCGCGCGTCGCGGAAGAACAGCCCGTGCGACGTGCCGGGCTCGATGTCGCCGGTGCCGCCGGACAGGCAGAACGTGCTGCCCTCGACCAGGGTCGTGGTGCCGCCGACGTCACCGGCGAACGCCGGCTCGCCCGCGTTGAACGGCTCCGGTGGCAGGTCGGCGGTCACGCGCGGTCCCCCGAGGCGTGCAGCGCGGGCCCACCGTCGACGTTGCGCTCGTAGACCCGGTCGAGCGCGGAGTCCAGCGCGGCGTAGTCGCGGCGCAGCGAGCTGAGCGAGCCGTCGGCGGCGATCGCTGAGCGGTACGCGGCCTCGTACCCCGCACTGAGGCCGTCGACGTCGAAGTGCGCGGCGACGTGCGCGCGGCACGCGGCCGGATCCAGGTCGCGCACGTCGTGCAGCGCGGCCACCAACTCCTCGGGGTCGTCGAGGACCAACCCGGTCACGCCGTCCACCACCACCTCCGGCACCGCGCCCGCGCGCAACGCCACCACCGGCGTGCCGCAGGCCATCGCCTCGATCATGACCATCCCGAACGGCTCCTCCCAACGGATCGGGAACAAGAGGCACCGTGCGGCGGACAGCAGCTTGCGCTTCTCGGACGCGTCGGCGACGCCGAAGACGTGGTCGCGCCCGGTCAACCGGGGGCGGACCTCGGCCTCGAAGTACTCCTTCTCGATCGGCTCGGCGCACTTGCCCGCCAGCACGAGCGGCACGCCGGCGGCGTGGGCGGCCTCCAGCGCCAGGTGCGGCGCCTTGTCGGGGTGGAAGCGGCCGAGGAACAACGCGTAGTCCTCTTTCTTCGCGCGGAACGGCCAGTCGCGCAGGCGCAGCGCGTTGTGCACGGTGGCGACCCAGTTCAGCTCGGGCGCGAGTGCGCGCTGCCGGTCGCTGATGGCGACCAAACCGACGTCGCCGCCGAGTTCGCGGTAGTAGCGGCGCATGTCGGTGTCGACGGGTCCGTGCACGGTGGCCACGGTCGGCAGGCCCATCGCGGCGAACGCGGGCGCGTTGAGCGGCCCGGCGAGGGTGTGGTCGTGCACGACGTCCAGGCCCTCGGCGGCGGCGAGCCGTTCGACCTCCCGGCGGACGGCGGCGGCGTGGACGATCTCCGGGAACGGCTCGCCGAGGCGTTCGGGGACCGTGCGGTTCCACACGGGCACGAACCGGGCCGCGGTGCCGGGCTCCCCGCGCCGAGTAGGAACACCGCGTGACCGCGGGCGACGAGCGAGTCGGCGAGGTCGGCGACGACGGCCTCCACGCCGCCGTAGGCCTTGGGCGGGACGTCGAAGTACGGCGGGGCCACGAGCGCGACGCGCAACCGGTCGTGGGCGGTGCGGCGAGAGGGCGTTGCGGCGGACGGCAGGGTGCTCAAGTCGACCTCCTCCGGCGGTCACCGGGAACTCGGGAACTGTTGGCACTCAACGCCTCAGAGTGCTAACAAAGATCGTGGGCGGCGCGCAACACCGTCCGCCCCGAAATGACGTCGATCACACTCAAGCAACTTGAGCCGGTCGTGCTCAACTTCGAGAGGCGGAAGCTCACCCGCCGACTGGACACCGCGCGGGCGGAGATCCGCGCGCTGCGCGCGCACCGCGACCGGATCTGCCGCACACCGGTCGAGCCGGAGGCGCAGGCCGTCGCCGAGCAGCACTGGGCCACCGCGGAACGGGCCGCGACGCGAGTGCGGGAGCGGTCGGAACGGCTCGTCGCCGAGCTCGACGCCCGTCGACGGGAGTCGGAGGCCGAGCACCGGAACCTGATGCGGGAGGCCGGTGAGCGCATCGTGGCCGCGACGCGGGAGGCCGAACGGCGGCGGCGTGAGCTGGACGAGCGGGCGGCGGCGTTGCGGGACGAGGTCCGGGTCGACTTCGAGGTGGCGATGAGCGCCCGGCGGGCCGAGGCGATGGCGGCGATGGCCGAGGAGGAGGCCGCCGCACGGGCGCGGGCGGAGCGGGTGGTGCGCGAGGCCGAGGACCACGCGCGACGCATCGTGACCGACGCCCGGCGGCAGGTGGAGGAGTTGCGCGGTCGCCGTGACCGCATCGCGGCCGGGCTGCGCGACGCGCGCGCCCTGCTGGCCGAGGCGACCCCGCTGCTGCACGCGGCGCCGGACGAGATCCCGGCACAGCGGACGCCTACCGACCTCGACCGGTCCGCCGCCACCTCCTGATCGGGCGCGCGACGCCGCGAGCACACCACCGGAGCCGATCCGCCCGACCACGTCGGGTCCACCCCCCCGGCACGCCGGTCAGGCCCGTGCGATCACGTGGCCCCGCCGGATCCCCTCAAGGCACGAGACCGGCACGTCGGGCCGCCTGCGCGATGAGCGCCGCGGTCAGCCCGCCCCGGCGGAACGGGAACGTGTGGGCGCCGCGCACGACGGCCGACCACGCGTCGGGCGCGGCGGCCGTGAGCCGGTCCACCCAGGGCTGCGGCGCGAACCCGTCCCGCTCGCGGCGGGCGGCCACCCCGATCCTCCCGACTCTGGACGGACCGTCCAACACTCAGACTTTATGTCTAAACTGCGGGTATGACAGCGGACGCGATACTCGGGGCACTCAAGGACCTGGTGCCGGGGTTGGCGGCGACGTTCGGCCGGTCGTGCGAGGTGGTGCTGCACGACTACCGGCGGCCGGACAACTCGGTGGTGGCGGTGGCGGGCGAGGTGACCGGGCGGCGCGTCGGCGGCGCGATGAGCGAGATCGGCCTGGCCGTGCTCGCCCGCGGCAACGAGGCGGTCGACGAGCTCAACTACCTGACCCGCACGCCCGACGGCCGGGTGGTCAAGTCGTCCACCATGCCGCTGCGCGACGAGCACGGCGACGTGTTCGGCGCGTTGTGCGTGAACCTGGACGTGACGGCGTTGCGCCAGGTCGGGGACCTGCTCGCGGACCTCGCCGGTGGTGGCGGCACGGCGACGACCACGACGTTCACCGACGACGTCGACGAGGTCGTCGACGCCGTCGTGCGCGCCGAGGAACTGGCCCTGGCCAAGCCGGTGGCGGGCCTGGCCAAACCCGACCGCCTGCGCCTGCTGCGGGCCCTCGACCATCGCGGCGTGTTCCACCTGCGCGGCGCCGCGCCCCGGGTGGCCGCACGGCTGGGCATTTCGCGCGCCTCCCTCTACGCCGATCTGGCCGCGTGCCGCACCGAACCCACCGATGAGGAGCGATGACCCCCTACCTGCTCGTGGACGAGTCGAAGGTGCGGCGCAACGTCGACCGCCTGCGCGCCCACCTCGGCGCGCTCGACACCCCCCTGCGCCCGCACGTGAAGACGGCGAAGTCGGTCGACGTCGCCCGACTGGTGTTCGACGGCGGCACGGGACCCATCACGGTGTCGACGTTGCGCGAGGCCGAGTCGTTCGCCGACGCGGGTTTCACCGACATCGTCTACGCGGTCGGCATCGCACCGTCCAAGTTGGACCGCGTGCTCGCGCTGCGGCGGCGTGGGGTGGACCTGGTGGTGCTGCTGGACAGCGTGGCACAGGCCCGTGCGGTGGCCGAGGCGTCGACCAGGGCGGGCATCGCGATCCCCGCCCTGGTCGAGGTCGACTGCGACGGCCACCGCGGCGGCGTGCCGCCCGGCTCGCCCGAGGTGACGGCGATCGCCGCCGCGCTCGACGGCGCGGAACTGCGCGGCGTGCTGACCCACGCGGGCGAGTCGTACTTCTGCTACACGCGTGACGCGCTCGTCGAGGCGGCGGAGGCCGAACGCGCCGCCGCCGTCCGGGTGGCCGAGGACCTGCGCGCGGCGGGGTTCGCGTGCCCGGTGGTGAGCGTCGGCTCGACGCCCACCGCGCACGCCGCGGCCGACCTGACCGGGGTGACGGAGGTCCGCGCGGGCAACTTCGTGTTCTTCGACCTGGTGATGGCGGGCATCGGCGTGTGCTCGGTGGACGACCTCGCGCTGTCGGTCGTGGTGACGGTGATCGGCCACCGGCCCGGGAAGATCATGACCGACGGCGGCTGGATGGCCACCTCGCGCGACCGCGGCACGTCCCGGCAGCCGGTCGACCAGGGTTACGGCCTGGTCGCACCGCTGGACGGCCCGCCGTTCCCCGACCTGCTGATGACCGACGCGAGCCAGGAGCACGGCACCCTGTCCGTGCGGCCCGGCAGCGACGCGCCGCTGCCCGACCTGCCGATCGGCACGCTGGTCCGGGTGCTGCCCAACCACGCGTGCGCCACGGCCGCGCAGCACGACGCCTACCGCCTCGTCGGTGACGCGGGCACGACGTGGCGGCGGGTGAACGGCTGGTGATCTTCCTGTCCGAGGAGGAGTCGAGCGCGCTGGTCACCCGGGACCTGGCTTACGCGGCCGCCCGGTCGGCGTTGCTGGAGGCGGCGGGTTCCGGTGTCCTGTTCCCGGCCGTGGTGGGGCACGGGTCGTCGCCCGCCAACCGGTTCACGGTCAAGTCCGCCGCGGCGGCGGAGGCGGCCGGGGTGAAGATCGGCAGCTACTGGCCGGGCAACGCCGAGCGCGGGGTGCCGCGGCACAGCTCGGTGGTGCTGCTGTTCGACCAGGACACCGGCCGGATCGGGGCGGTGGTCGAGGCGGGCCTGGCGAACGCGTTCCGCACCGCCGCGGCCGACGCGGTCGCGGCCGACGTGCTGGCCCGGCCGGACGCCCGGTCGTTGGCGGTCTTCGGCACGGGCCCGCAGGCGTGGCACGAGTGCTTGGCGCTGGCCCGGGTGCGCGACCTCTCGGCCGTGCACGTGGTGGCGCGCGATGCCGGTCGTGGCGCGCGGTTCGCGGCCTCGCTGGAGGCCGAGGGCCTGGCGGCCGCGGTGACCGGACCGGAGGAGGCGTGCCGCTCGGCGGACATCATCGTCACGGCGACCACGGCACGCGCGCCGTTGTTCGAGGCGGGGTGGGTGCGGCCCGGCACGCACGTGGCGAGCATGGGGTCCGACGCCGAGGGCAAGCAGGAGCTGCCGGTGGAGTTGCTGGCGTCCGCGCGGCCGTTCTGCGACTGGCCGGCGCAGTCTGCGGTGCTCGGCGAGTTCCAGCACGTGCCCGACGTCCGGCCGACCGCGGTGGGCGACGTGCTCGCGGGCCGTGCGCCGGGACGGGAGGCGGCCGACGACGTGACGGTGTTCGACAGCTCGGGCATCGCGCTCCAGGACCTGCACCTCGCCCTGGCCCTCCTGCGTGCCGCCGGCCTCACCCCGCGGTCCGCCAGGTAACGACCGCATTGCGAAACGGTGCCCGCACCCGCGACCGGGGGTTGTGATGCAGCTCATCAAGACGCATGCTTGCGGCCGGTTGGGAGCGCTCCCAGGCAGCGCTCCGTGAGGAGCAGACGAGTGAGCAACGGAGCGGGACGACGGCGCGTCGGGCTGACCCTGGCGGCGACCGCGGTGTGCGCGTTGATCGGCGCGAGTGGCGCCGGAGCGGAGGGGATCGTGACGGCTGCGGGACCGCCCCACCTGCCCAAGGGCACGTCGTTCTACGTCGAGCCGGACGGCAACGCCGCGCGCCAGGCCGAGCAGTGGCAGGCCGAGGGCCGGGTCGCCGACGCCGAGCTGATGCGGGGCGTGGCCGCCCAGCCGACCGCGATCTGGTTCACCACGGCGGGCGCCGAGCAGGTGCGCGAGAACGTGCGGAACGTCGTGCGGGCCGCGCGGGCCAAGCACCAGGTGCCGGTGCTCGTGGCGTACTTCGTGCCCTACCGGGACTGCTCGCAGTGGTCCGCGGGCGGCGCGCGCAGCGAGCAGGAGTACAAGGAGTGGATCGACGCCTTCGCCGCCGGCATCGGTGACGAGAAGGCCGTCGTGGTGGTCGAGCCGGACGGCCTGGCCCTGCTGACCAGCGAGCCGTGGTGCACCATCGGGCCGGACGAGGAGCTGGTGCCGCAGCGGTTCCGCGAGATCAACCACGCCGTGGACGCGCTCAAGCGCGGCAAGCACACCCGCGTCTACCTGGACGCCGGGCACTCGGCGTGGCAGGCGCTCAACGACTACGACGCGGGCTACGGCGAGCCGCGACAGCAGCTGGGCATCGTCAACCGCCTGCTCCGGGGCGGTGTCACGCGGGCGGACGGGTTCGCGCTCAACACCTCGAACTACCGCTTCACCGAGGACCTCGTCCAGTACGGCACGCGCGTGTCCAAGTGCATCTACCTGCGCACGGAGGAAGGTGCGACCAGCTGCCCGGCCGACGCGGAGCTGGACGCGATGCCGGTGCGCAAGTCGAAGATGACCCACTTCGTGCTCGACACCAGCCGCAACGGCCGTGGCCACTACACGCCCGGCGAGGGTGAGACCGACTGGTGCAACCCGCCCGGCCGCGGTCTGGGCGCACGTCCCACGGCGAACACCGGCATCCCGCTGGTGGACGCGTTCCTGTGGATCAAGCGCCCGGGCGAGTCGGACGGCGAGTGCCAAGGCGGCCCGGCCGCCGGCCGCTGGTGGCCCGAGCAGGCCCTGGAACTGGCGAAGCTCGCCTCTCCGCCGCTGCGCTGAGGTGACGCGGGGCCGCCTGACGACCGCCCAGGCGGCCCCGACCCACCACCCCCACCACTCGCCGGGCAGCGGCACGGCGTCTCGGACGGCGGCGGTAACCTGGGCGGGTCAGGCGGATCACGGCGAACCAGGGGTGGCATTGTTCAGCGTGCCCGAGGCGCGGGAAGAGCTGGCCGGGCTGCTGCCCGTGCTCACGGAGATCGTCGCGATCCGGGCCGACGCCGCCGAGCTGGCGGCCTCGCTCAACGGCGGCGGACCGACCGACCTCGGCGGGCTGCCCGAGCTCAAGGCGGCGCAGGCCCGGCTCGACGAGTTGATGACCGCGGTGCAGGAGACCGGTGCCGAGCTGAAGGGCTTCGCTCCCCTGCTGGTCGACTTCCCGTCCGAGCTCGACGGCGTGCCCGTGCTGCTGTGCTGGCTCGAAGGCGACGAAGGCCTGGACTGGTACCACCGCACGGACCTGGGCTTCGCCGGACGACGTCCGCTGGCGTGACCACGGGCGGGTGAACCGGATCCGGTCCACCCGCCCGCACCCTCGCGGTCGGTCGGTCCTCGTGCCCTAGAAGGCGATGGACCAGGCGTCGACGTTGCCGGTGTCGTAGGTGTAGATGTCCTTCACCCGCAACTTCCACGTGCCGTTCTTGTTCTCCGCCGACGTGTCGACCTTGAAGGTCTCGTGGATGCCGTCGGCGTCCTTGCTGGTGCCCGCGGGCCGCAGCGCGAACACCGCACCGCTCGGACCGATCAGGTCCACCGCCAGGTCGGCCACGTACGGGTGCACGATGTCCACCTTCACGGCGGTCGCCGCGACGCCCTTGCCCTCGCAGTCGGCCACCACGATGTCGGACGTGACGGCCTCACCGGCGTCCGGGATGGCCACGTCGTCGGCGTTCGAGCCACCGGCGCAGGTCGGCGGGTTCGGTTTGTCGCCGCCGATGAACCCGGTGTGCAGCAACTTGTTCGGCGAGCCCGGCCCCGAGTTCTTGACCGCGCCGGCGGTGGCGTTGTCGGTCAGGGCCTTGGCCACGTCGGCCGGGGACGCCGCGGCCGCGGCGCCCAGGTACAGCGCCGCCGCGCCCGCCACGTGCGGCGACGCCATCGACGTGCCGCTGATGGTGCGCTCGGCGCCGTTGTTCCAGGCGGAGGTGATGTTCTGGCCGGGCGCGAAGACGTCGGTGCAGGAGCCGAAGTTGGAGAACGAGGCCCGGTTGTCCGCGTCGTCGGTCGCGTTCGCCGTGATCGCCTCGGGGGTGCGCGCCGGCGAGGTGTTGCACGCGTCGCGGTTGTCGTTGCCCGAGGCCACGACGACCGTGACGCCGGCCGCGACGGTCTTCTTGACCGCGTTGTCCACCGACGTGTTGGCCGAGCCGCCGAGGCTCATGTTGGCGACCGCGGGCTTGGCCGCGTGCTGCGCGACCCAGTCCAGGCCGCCGACGATCTGCGACCACTGGCCGGAACCCTGGCAGTTGAGCACCCGGACGCCGACCAGCTTCACGCCCTTGGCCACGCCGTAGGTGGTGGCGCCGATGGTGCCCGCGACGTGCGTGCCGTGGCCGTGGCAGTCCTGCGCCTCGGCGTCGTCGTCGACGAAGTCGTGCCCGTCGACGGCCCGGCCGCCGAAGTCGGCGTGCGTCTTGTGGACGCCCGTGTCGATCACGTACGCGGTGACGCCCGCGCCGGTGCCCTTGGCGGTGTACTTCTTGTCCAGCGGCAGGTTCTTCTGGTCGACCCGGTCCAGCCCCCAGGGCGGGTTCTCCTGGGCGCCGGTGGCGTGCGCGACGCCGTCCTGCTCGACGTACTCCACCGCCGGGTCGGCGGCCAGCGCCCGCGCCTGGTCCTCGGACATGGCGGCGGAGAAGCCGCGCAGCACGGTGGTGTAGGTCAGCTTGACCTCACCGCCGTAGGTCGCGACCAGCGACTCCGCGACGGCGGGCGTCTCCTGCATGTCGACGTGGGACTCCCGCAGCGCGACGATGTAGCTGCCCGCCACCGCGCCCTCCCGGTCGGCGCCGAGGATCCGGCCCTCGCCCTGGCGCCCGGCGCCGTGGCCGGGGTCGACCCCGACCAGCAGCAGGCCTGCCGTCGCCAGGCAGGCCGTGACGACCCGTCGCCGGGTCGAGCGATCGTGTCGCATCGGTCGTTCTCCGTTCCACTGGACCGCCCAGCAGGGGTTTCGTGAAGACAGGCGGCCACGTGGACCCACCCTCCGGCGACGAGGGACGTCTAACGATCCGGGTAGCGGCACGTAGGGCTGTGCGAACCAAGAGGGCAGCGTGCTCCGGACCCCGACTGACTCGTCATGACCCTTCGACTACCCGGAGCAACGCACGGTCATGCGTCCGGAGCAGTCACTGGATCGGGCGATCGGCCGCGTCGACTACCCCGGTAGGCGCGCTCGCGGGCACGGGCGAGCGCGGCGGGAGCCAGGTCCAGGCCCGGCGGCCGGTTCCGGACGGGGTCGAACGCGGGCAGGTCGCGGTCGACGTCCAGCGGCCGGACGACGAGCCTGCCGACGGGCCGCCACGGGCCGCCGACCTCCAGCGTGAACCCCAGTTCGGCGGGCAGGTCGTCCAACGCCGCGGAACCGACCCGGCAGGCGTCGGGGACGGCGGCCAGCCACACCAGCCCGCCCCGCCAGCGGAACGGGCTGATGGTGCCGTACCGGGCGCTCGTCCACCGCCGCGCCGGCCTGGGCAGCACGCGGGCGAAGGAGGTGGACAGCAGCACGTCCCACGGTCCCGGCAGCCGGAACGCCAGCCCCAGCACGTCGGGCAGCCCGCCCGGCGTGCCCACGCCCTTGGACAGCCGACCGACCACCTCCGTCTCGCCGACCGGCAGCGGCAGCGCGGGGTCGAACGTCGTGGTCACGACACCCTCGAACCACCGGCCGCGCGGGTGGAACGCCTTGGCGTCGCGCGTGCCGGCCAGCACGCGGAACGCGGGTTCGACGACGTCAGGCACTGCGAGCATGGGGGTTCCCCTTCAGCGCCAGGCCGAGCGCGACCATGCCGAGGCCCAAGCCGAGGTGCAGCCAGTCGTCGGCGTCGTTGACCGGCACGAAGTTCGCCGCGCCCGCCTTGTCCACGACCAGCCCGTAGAGCCACAGCACCAGGTACACCGCGCCGCCGCCGATCAGGTACGCCCGCCCGGCCGACGCGGTGCGCGCCATCGCCAGGCCGACCGCGCCGAACAGCAGGTGCACCAGGTTGTGCAGCACGGACACGTGGAACACGCCGATCAGGTGCGCGCCGGACCCGGGTCCGGCGAACGTCATCCGGTCGACGTGGGTGGTGATGCCCGGCACGAACCCGAGCACGCCGACCACGAGGAACACGACCGCGACCGCCATCGCCGCCGCGCGGACCGGGTGCGGCAGCCGCGTGGTCGCACTCATGCGGATCACCTCGCCTGTGACGGTGGTTTCCGCTCGACTACCCCGCGATCACCACCCGAAACGACCTGACCGTCCCGGCCGGCCGCGGCTGGCCCGTCACCACCCGAACCGGCGTGCCCGTCCACACCCGAACCGCCACGCCCGACCACACCGGGAACCACGCGCCCGGTCGCCGCCGACGTCACGTCCGGGTAGCGCGGGAACAGCCGGTCCAGGTCGGTGCGCTCGAACACCCGCCGCACGTGCGGCGGCACGGCGGCCAGCCGCAGCCAACCACCCGACCGCTGGGCCCTCGCCCTGGTGCGGACCAACGCGCTCATCGCCTGCGCGCCGCAGAACGCCACCCCGGCCATGTCGAGCACGATCCGGTCGCGTCCCTCGCTCACCAGGCGGTCCATCCGGTCCAGCACCCGACGCGCACCCGCCAGGTCCAACTCCCCGATCGCCACGACCACCGCGCACCCCGTCCGGTGAGCCTCGACCGACAGCGCCAGCATCCCGACCCCTTCACGCCACCCGGTAGTACTCGTCGTCATCGCCCGTCCCGATCAGCGAGAGCAGCAACCCCTCCCTCGTCGACCACGGGCATATCTCCACCTCGTCGTGCCCGGTGGCCACCATCAGCGCCTCCGCCACCAGCGCGCCCGCCAACGACTGCCCCGCGCGGTGCCGGGAGATGCCGGGCAGCCGGGCGCGCCGGGGCGCGGGCATCCGTGCCAGCCGGGGTATCCAGCCGCGCAGGTCGGCCAGCCGCAGGGTGCGCGGCACGAACGGCCCCTCGTGCTGCGGACGTGCCCCGGCCAGCCGCGCGAGCTGCTGGAACACCTTCGAGCAGCCGACGGCCCGGTGGTCGGCGACGGACATCCCGTCCAACGCGGCCCGCACCCGGTCGTGCACCGGCCCCTGCGCGCGGGCCAGGCCCCGGCGGTCGCGCGGCAGGGACTCGTCCAGCGCGAGCCGCCGGGTCATCGTGCGGGCGCCGAACGGCAGCGAGCGCGTCAACGACGGGTCCACGTCCTCACCGGCCGCCAGTTCCACCGTGCCGCCGCCGACGTCGAGGACCAGCAGCGCGCCGACGTGCCAGCCGAACCAGTGCCGCGCGGCCCGGTAGGCGAGGCGGGCCTCCTCCTTGCCCGGCAGCACGCGCAGTTGCGTGCCGGTGCGGCGGGTGACCTCGGCGATCACCTGGCTCGCGTTGGCGGCGTCGCGGATGACGGAGGTGGCGAGCGGGACGATGCCGGAGACACCGGCCCGTTCCGCGACCCGGTGCGCGGTCTGGACCGCGGTCACGACCTGTTCGACGCCTTCGCGGCGCAGTCGGTTGTGCGAGTCGAGCGCCCGGTCGAGCCGCAGGCGGGTCTTGTGCGAGAGGACGGGGTGCAGCGGTGAGCCCGAAACCACGACGAGGTGTGCGCTGAAGCAGCCGACGTCCAGCACACCGACCTGCCGGGGTCTTCCGGACATGCGTCACCACCATTCGCGAGAGAGGTACCGGACGGGATGCCCAATGGTGCGTCGGATGAAACCGGATTGGGTGATCCGACTCCGGGTAGTTCACAGCCATGAGTGCTTCCGAGAGGCCGTTGGCGGTGGTGACCGGCGCGTCCAGCGGGATCGGGCTGGAGCTGGCGAAGGTGTTCGTCGAGCACGGGTTCGACCTGGTGGTGGCGGCGGAGAACGACGGGGTGCACGACGTGGCGCGTGAGTTGGCCTCCGGTGGGGCGCGGGTCGACCCCGCGCGGGCCGACCTGGCCACGTTCGAGGGCAACGAAGACCTGGTCGCGGTGGTCGAGGAGGTCGGGCGGCCGGTGGACGCGTTGGCGGTCAACGCCGGCGTGGGCGTCGGCGGCGACTTCGTGGACGACAGCGACCTGCGCGCCCACCTGCGGGTGGTCGACCTCAACATCGGCTCGGCGGTGCACCTGGCGAAGCGGCTCGTGCCGGCGATGGTGGAGCGCGGTGCCGGCCGGGTGCTGTTCACCTCGTCGGTGGCGGCGACCGCGCCCGGACCGTTCCACTCGGTGTACGCGGCGTCGAAGGCGTTCGTGGCGTCGTTCTCCCAGTCGCTGCGGGAGGAGCTGCGCGACAGCGGTGTCACCGTGACGGCGTTGATGCCCGGCCCGACCGACACCGACTTCTTCCGCCGGGCGGGCATGACCGACACGAAGATCGCCACCGGGCCGAAGGACGACCCGGCGGACGTCGCGCGGGCCGGGTTCGAGGGGCTGATGAGCGGTGACGACCACGTGGTGGCCGGGTCGCTGCGCAACAAGGCGCAGGCGGTCGCCGGCCGCGTGCTGCCCGACCCGGTGAAGGCGCGGGCGATGCGCACGATGACGGAACCGGGCTTGGCACCGTCCGGGTCGTGAACCCCCGCTCGGCCGGGTCGTGAACCTCTGCTCGGCCGGGTCGCGGCCCCTGCCTGGTCGAGTCGCGGCCCTCAGCTTGGTCGAGTCGCGGACCCGCCAAGCCGGAGTCGTGGACCCGGCCAGGCCGGAGTCGTGCGGCGGCTCAGAACTCGGGGATCTCCGGCCCGCCGTCGTCGGGCTCGGGCACCTCGTCGCCGATCAGCGCGCGGTACTCGTCGACCTCCTGCGGGGTCGGGTCGATCGGCGCTTCCTCGGCGATCTCGTCCGGGTCGACCGGCTCGTCGTCCACTGGTTGCTCCGGCGCGGTTCCCTCTGCTGCGGTCATGGCCGCTGGTTACCCCGTGTGCGCCTGGCCGAACGGGGTAACCGTGACGCCGTGACCATCCACGCGAGACGAGATGTCCCCGCCCTGCCCGACCTGGTGTTCAACGCCGCCGCCGACCCCGTCCGGCTGGCCTCGTGGCTGCCCCAGCCCTACCAGGTGATCGGCCGTTCGGACGACGTGCTGATCCTGCGCGCGCACGACGAGCCGCACCAGGTCAGCCTGGCCGCCGACTACGACCAGCTGCTCCTGACCTGGGAACCGCTGGCCGGGCACGGCTGCAGGGGCCGGTTGCGGGTCTCGCTGGCGGGTGCCGCGGGCAGCGTCGCCGAGCTCCGGGTGGACGACTGCCCCGACGACCAGCTGCCGTCGCGCTTGCTCGAAGCGCTGGCCAATGAGGTTGAGGGGAACCTCACCGCCGGCTGATCATGGGCCGGTGGACCTCCGCCCCGCCCGACCGGACGAACTGCCGCTGCTGCCCCCGATCGAACGCGCTTCCGGTGAGCCGTTCCGCGACTTCGGGATGCCCGGGATCGCCGACGACGACCCGATGCCGCTGAGCACGCTGGAACACCTGCACGTCTGGGTGGCCGCCGACCCGCACCCGGTGGCGTGGGTCGCGGTGGAGGTGGTCGACGGCGCGGCGCACGTGGAGCAGCTCAGCGTGCACCCGGACCACGCCCGGCGCGGCATCGGCGCCGCGCTGCTCGACCAGGTCGAGCGCTGGGCCGCTACCCGCGGTCTGACCGCGTTGACCTTGACCACGTTCCGCGACATACCGTGGAACGGCCCCTACTACCGGCGCCTCGGGTTCCACGAGGTGACGGACCCGTCGCCGGGTCTCACGGCGATCATCGCGGCCGAGGCCGCACGCGGTCTGGCCCCCGAGACCCGCGTCTGCCTGCGCAGGCTCGTCCGTAACGGTGTTTGAGAGCGATACTGGACAGGTGGCCTCCCCGCCAGTACACCGTTCGGAGGGCTTCCCGGTGGTCGATTTCGTGCACGAGGCACTGCTGTACCGCGACGACGAGCAGTACCTCGCGGGGACGGTGCCGTTCGTGCGGGACGGTCTCGCGGCGGGCGAGCCGGTGCTCGTGGCCGTGCCGCAACGGGGCATCGACCTGATGCGGCGGGCGCTGGGCCGGCAGGCCGAGCAGGTCGAGTTCCTGGACATGAGGCGGGCCGGCCGCAACCCGGGCCGCATCATCCCCGGTGTGCTGACCGCGTTCACCGACAACGTCGCCACCACCGGCCGGGTGCGGATCATCGGCGAGCCGACCTGGCCGGAGCGCACCGAGCTGGAGTACCCGGCGTGCGTGCAGCACGAGGCGCTGATCAACACCGCGTTCGAGGACCGGCCGGCCTGGATCCTGTGCCCGTACGACACGACCAACCTCACGCCGACCGCGGTGCGGGACGCGGAGACCACGCACCCGATCGTGGTCGAGGGGCAGCGGCGCAGGCCCAGCGCCGGCTACCGCGAGCCGTTCCTGATCGCGGAGGAGTTCAACCGGCCGCTGCCCGCGCCGCCGCCGGACGCGCTGACCCACCGGTTCGACCTCGACGGCCTGGGCGCAGGCCGGCGGATGGTCGCCGGGTTCGCCACCGCGGCGGGACTGACCGCCGACCAGGTGGAGGACCTGGTGCTGGCGGTCAACGAGCTCACCACCAACAGCGTGGTGCACGGCGGCGGTTCCGGCACGCTGCTGCTGTGGCGCGAGGGCGACGCGGTGGTGTGCGAGGTGCGTGACGCGGGCCGGATCGCGAACCCCATGATGGGCAGGCGCAACCCCGGCGCGCACGGGCGTGGCGGGTACGGCGTGATGCTGGTGAACCTGCTGTGCGACCTGGTGCGCGTGCACACGCGCGACGACGGCACGGCGATCCGCGTGTACGTCGGCTGACCACCCGCCCGGCAGGATCCCGCTCATCGGTGGTGGCCCCGGCCTGGGCGGTCGCGGCCGTCCTCGGTGTGTGCGCCCTGGTCCTGCACTGGTGGTGCGGGGTGCGCCGTGGCGGCCCAACCGGCTGCGGGTCAGCACCCCGACCTGGACCGGGCGCCGGCGCGGTTCGCGAGGTCCGCCGGTTTGCGGGTGGTGCGGTCGGGTTAACCAGGCCCCATGACCAACACGCTCGTCCTCGACGTCGACGGGACGCTGGTGGACACCAACTACCACCACGCGGTGGCCTGGTTCCGCGCGTTCCGCCGCTTCGACATCACCGTGCCGACCTGGCGGCTGCACCGGGCCATCGGGATGGGCGGCGACAAGCTCGTCGCCGCCGTCGCGGGCGAGCACGTGGAACGGGAGCACGGCGACGACCTGCGCAAGGCGTGGGAGGTCGCGTTCGAGCCGATGCTCGCCGAGGTCAGGCCGCTGGAGGGCGCGCACCGCCTGGTCACCTCGGCGCTGGAGCAGAACTTCAGCGTGGTGCTGGCCAGCTCGGGCAAGCGCCACCACGTGGACCACTACCTGAAGCTGATCGACGCCGCCGGCATCACGTCGACGTCGGCGGACGACGTGGACGACAGCAAACCGGCGCCGGACCTGATCGAGTTGGCGTTGCGGCGCGTCGACGGCAGCGGCCGGGCCGTGGTCATCGGCGACTCGGTGTGGGACTGCGAGGCCGCGCGCCGGGCCGGGCTGCCCTCGGTTTGCCTACTCACGGGTGGTTTCGGCGAAGCCGAGTTGCGCGATTCCGGCGCGTCGGCAGTCTACGAGGAGCTCGACGGGTTGCGGGCGGACCTGACCGACCTGCCCATGGCGTAGGAGGAAGCGTGCGGATCGGCTACACCTTGATGACCGAGCAGGCCGGCCCGCGCGAGTTGGTCGAGCACGCCGCCCAGGCCGAGCAGGCCGGGTTCGACTTCGAGGTCATGAGCGACCACTACTCGCCGTGGCTGGACGAGCAGGGCCACGCGCCCTACGCGTGGAGCGTGCTCGGCGCCGTGACGCAGGCGACCGACCGGGTCGAGCTGATGACGTACGTGACGTGCCCGACCGTGCGGTACCACCCGGCGGTGGTGGCGCAGAAGGCGGCGACCGTGCAGCTGCTGTCGGGCAACCGGTTCACGTTGGGCATCGGCGCGGGCGAGAACCTCAACGAGCACGTGGTCGGGCGCGGCTGGCCGCCGGTGAACGTGCGGCACGAGTTGCTGCGCGAGGCGGTGGAGATCATCTCCCAGCTGTTCGACGGCGGGTACGTCAACTACTCGGGCCAGCACTTCCGGGTCGACTCGGCCAAGCTGTGGGACCTGCCCGAGCAGCGCGTGCCGATCGCGGTCGCCGTGTCCGGCGGGCAGTCGGTGCGCACGTTCGCGCCGCTGGCCGACGCGATGGTGGCGACCGAGCCGGACGCGTCGCTGAGCCAGGAGTGGGACGTGTTCCAGGGCGGGCGGTCGCGCAAGATCGGTCAGCTGCCGATCTGCTGGGACCCGGACCGGGACGCGGCGGTCGAGCGGGCGCACGAGCAGTTCCGCTGGTTCGCGGGTGGGTGGAAGGTCAACTCGGAGCTGCCCGGGCCGGCCGGGTTCGCCGGCGCCACGCAGTTCGTGCGGCCGGAGGACGTGGCCGCCCGGATCCCGTGCGGCCCGGACGTCGGACCGGTGGTGGAGGCGGTGGCGAAGTTCCGCGAGGCGGGCTTCACCGACCTGGCGCTGGTGCAGATCGGCGGCGACCACCAGCCGGAGTTCCTGGAGTTCGCCAAGGGCGAACTGCTCCCCGCCCTGCGCTGACCAGGCACTGTGCCGACCCGGCCGGCGCTGACCAGGCGCTTTGCCCGCCCGCCCCTGCGCTGACCAGGCGCTGCCCACTCGCCCGGCGCTGACCAGGCACTCTGCCGACCCGGCCGGCGGGTCAGCCCCTACCGGACGAGCCGCTGTGCTTCTTCGACGGCGGGCCTACGTCCGACGGCGGCACGGGGTTGGGTGTGATCACGACGGGTGCGTTCGTCGGCGCGTTGGCCGGCGTCTCCCGCCGGGTCGTCGTGGTCTTCGCGGTGGTGGTCGTCGGTGCGGCGTCGTCCGCCCGGCCGTCATCGCCCTCGGCGTCGTCACCACCGCCCACCCCGTCCTGCGGCTGCCGCGAGGGCGCGCCCTCCACCACGGTCACCGTCGAGACCGACGGGTCGAGCGGCACGGCGGCACCCGTGTCCGGCGCCTGCTCGGCGACCCGGCCCGGCGCGGTGCTCGTGGTCGGCCGCCCGGACCGGTCATCGGAGTCCGACGTGAACGGGTTGCCCATCGCCAGGAAACCGACCACCGTCAACACCCCGGCCGCCGCGGCCGCGCCGAACAGCAACAGCCGGTTGTCCGACTTCTCCGCGGGCTCGGCCGCCGGGTGCTCCACCACCGGCTCGGCCACCGCGGGCCGGTCCACCACCGCGACGTCGACCAGCGGCGGCAGCCCCTCGCTCGCCCGCTGCGCCCGCGTGAGCAACCGCTCGCACTCGGCCGCCGAGGGCCGCCTGGCCGGGCTCGACGCGGTCATCGCGGTCAGCACCTCGGCCCACGGGTCGGGCAGGTCGGTCGGGATGCGCGGCTCCCGGTGCAGCCGCGACAGCGCCGCCTCCGTGTCGCCGCCGGGGTACTCGGGCCGCCCGGTCAGGCACTCCAGCAGCACCAGGCCCAGCGCGTAGACGTCGGCGGCGGGCAGCACGTCGCCGCCGCGCACCTGTTCCGGCGCGAGGTAACCGGCCGTGCCGACCAGGATCCCCGACCGGGTGACCCGGGTGACCTGCGCCTGGAGCGCGAGCCCGAAGTCGGCCAGGTACGCGCGCCGCCCGGTCGCGTCGAGCAGGATGTTCGACGGCTTCACGTCCCGGTGCACCACGTCGTTGGCGTGCACGTGGGCCAGCACGCCGGCGACCTGCGCCCCGATCGCGGCCACCACCTCGGGCGACATCGCGCCGCGCATCCGGCGGCGCAGCGTGCCACCCTCGACCGGCTGCATCACGAAGTAGGGGCGGCCGCGGAAGCTGCCGGTGCCGTACACCTCGACCAGGCCGGGGCAGCGCATCGCGCCCAGCACCTCCGCCTCGCGGTCGAGCCGGATCCGGTCCTCGCTGGAAGCCTCGCCCTGGAAGAACTTGATCGCGACCTTCCGGTCGAGACGGGTGTCCAGCGCGCGGTACACCTCGGCCATGCCACCCGAGCCGTACAGGCTGCCCAGGGTGTACCTGCCGTCGACCACCTCGCCGGTCAGCTCACCGTCCCACATCCGGTTGAACCTCCGCTGCGTCGACGACTTCGGTCCGGACGCCGGAAGTTACCGGTCCCGCGGCACGTCGAGCCACCTCGTTCGTGGTTCTGCGTTTCCCTACCCGTTGCGCGCTTGTCACAAACCACCGATCTGTTCGGCTCTCCGAAGCCGTGACGGACACCCGCCCCCGACCCGGACAAACAGTACGAGCACGGCGCGGTCGACGGAGTCGAGCCGACCGACTGCGCGCCGGAGACCACCCGTCCGAGTGACCTCCGGCGCACGGCCGGGCGAACTCGCGCCACGTTACGGTGTGGCGGTCGCGCAGGTTGTCGTCGGCGGGGTCGTGGTGGTGGTAGAGGGCACGGTGGTCACCGGCGGGCCGAACGAAGCCGGTCGGGTGCCGCTGCACGAGTGCGACTCCACCCGGCGGTCGGCCGAGTCGCCGTGGGCGAACACCAGGTACTCGGTGCCCAGGAACAGTCGGATGCCGCACGTCCCACCGCTGGTGGACGTCAGGACGTCCACCCGGCGCGGCACGTCGCCCTTGTGCTCCTTGCGGACGGCCACGGCGTACCGGTACTTGTCGTCGTAGGGCGACGTCGGGTCGCCCGCCTCCACCGACTCGCTCAGCACGACCCCCGAGAACACGTGGGTCGCCCGCTGGTAGCGCTCGCCCTCCGTGCTGGGCAGGCAGCTGCACGCGCTGGCGGAGTTGGTGAACACGGCGGTGAGCAGGGCGGCGGTGACGGTGACGACACCGGCCGCGTGGGCGAATAATCGAAGACGTGCCAAGGGAATCCCCCTCGGGTCAGGGCGTCGACCGTCACGGGGTGGCGGTCGCGCAGGGCGTGGTGGTCGGGATGGTCGTGGTGGTGCCGGCCGGGGACGTGGTCACCGGCGGGCCGCCCGCGGCGAGCCGGATGCCGCTGCACTGGTCGGTCTCCACCCGGCGGTCGGCCACGTCGCCCTTCGCGAACACCAGGTACTCGGTGCCCACTTCCAGCGTGAGGCCGCAGGAGTTGTTGCGCTGCGTCAGCACGTGGACCCGGCGCGGCACGTCGCCCTTGTACTCGGTGTCGACCACGACCGTGTAGCGGTAGACGGACTCCTCCACCTTCTCGGCGACCACCTCACCGGAGAACACGTAGGTGGCCTGCTGGTAGCGCAACGCCTCGTTGCCGGGGTTGCAGATGCAGGCGCTGGCCGGGCTGGTGAACACGGCGGCGAGCAGGACGGCGGTGGCGGTGAAGACGCCGGCCGTGTGGGCTATGAATCGCGGGCGCGCCAAAGGTCCCCCTTGTGGATTAAGGAGTGGTCGGCGGCGGTGTGCGCTCAGCGTACGGTCAGGCGTGCAGGGCCAGCCAGAGTTCGGCGCGCACGCCTGCGGATTCCAGCGAACGCCCCAGCAGCTGCTCCACCCGCCGAAGGCGGTTGCGCACCGTGTGCCGGTGCACGTTCAGCCGCGTGGCGGCCGGGTCGGCCTGGCCGTGGCACGCCAGCCACACCCGCACCGTCTCGCGCAGCACGTCGTCCAGCGGCGCGAGCAGGGTGGCGGCGAACCGCGCGGCGTCCGGCGCCAGCAGACCGGCGCCGGCGACCTCCTCGAACGTGGCCACGCCCGCCTCCAACGCCCGCAGCGCCTCCCGGTAGCCGCGGGCGACGTCGGTCGCGTCGACCGGGCTGGACGCGGCGGCGGACACGTCCACGGCGGCGGCGAGCACGACCACCCGCCCGTCCACCTCCGCCCAGAACCCCTCGGGTTCGGCCCGCTCGTGCAGCACGAAGACCCGGAACAACCCGTCGGGCACCCCGTCCACCGCGACACCTGCCAGTGCCAGCCGGAACCGCGCCTCCCGCAGCTCCCGCCGCACCGCGTCCACCTCGTCCGACCGGGCCAGGGCCACCGTGAGCAGCGACGCGGCGGTGTTGACCACGCCCGCGTCCAACGGCAGCCCGGCCGCGACGGCGAGATAGCCACGTCGCCCCAGCACCTGCATCGCGACGTGCCGCTCCCCCGCCCGCCACGCGGCGCCCGCCGGTCCGCCGGCCGCCGCGAGCCGCCGCACGTGCCCGGCGAGGTCGGGCAGCGAGCCCACGGCGTGCACCGGCGACCCGTCCGGGTCCAACAACGCCGCCGCGCCGTCGATGAGCCGGGCCAGCCGCCGCACCACGCCCGGAGCCCCGTCGGCCACCGCGGCACGGGTCAGCGCCCGCTGCGCCGCGCCGGTGCGGGCGAGCGCCGCGTACTCGTCCGCCGCCACGGCCCGCGACACGGCTTTGGTGATCGCGATGAACGGCGTGTCCCGCGGCACCTCCAGCAGCGCCAGGCCGACCTCCCCGGCGGCCCGGACCAGGTCCTCGGGCACCCGGTCGTGGCTCAACCCGGTGCCGAACCCGAGCCCCACCGCGCCCGCCGCCACCAGCCGCCGCACGTACTCCTCGTGCGGCCCGAGCGCGATGCCGGTGGTCAGCAGCAGCTCACCGCCCTCCAGGAACGGCGTCGGATCGGCCAGCTCGGTGCTGTGCACCCACGCCACGACCCGGTCCAGCCCGGTGTCCACGAGCACGTCCAGCCCGACCTCGCGGGCCAACGCCCGAACCGTCACCGCCATGGCCACTGTGTACAGCCCGAGCACGCCTGCCGGCCACCTCGGACACTGTCCTCCGACGCCCGACCGGTCGATGCTGGTGCCATGGCCCGACCGCGCCCGGAGGCAGCCGCTCACGCGACCCGGCCGAACGGCGCGGTCGCGGCGGGTGTCGTGCCGACGCGCGGCACCCGTGGGAACGTGATCGGCCTGCTGCCACCGCTCGTCATCCCGGACGAACCGCCGGCCGAGAAGGCCCGGCCGTGCTTGAAGGAGCCCATCGAGTGACGACGACGCCGTACTGGGTCGCGGGACAGCCCGCGACGAGCGATGACCCGGTCGAGATCCGCACACCGCACGACGGCGCGGTGGCGGGCGTGACGTCCAACGCGACCGCCGAGGACGTGGAACGGGCCGTCGCCTCCGCGCACGCCGTGGCCGGTGACTTCGCCGACCTGCCCGCGCACGCCAGGGCGGCGGCGCTGGACCACGTGTCCCGGCGGCTCGCCGAGCGCGCCGACGAGGTGGCCGCGCTGATCACGGCCGAGTCGGGCAAGCCGGTGAAGTGGTCGCGGATCGAGGTGAACCGCGCGGTGTCGACGTTCCGCTGGGCCGCCGAGGAGGCGCGCCGGTTCTCCGGCGAGTTGCAGCGGCTGGACACCGACCCGGCGGCGGACGGCAGGCTCGCGCTGGTGCGGCGGGCGCCGCGCGGCCCGGTGCTGGGCATCGCGCCGTTCAACTTCCCGCTGAACCTGGTGGCGCACAAGGTTGCGCCCGCGCTGGCGGTGGGCGCCCCGATCGTGGTCAAGCCGGCGCCGACGACGCCCCTGGTCGCGCTGCTGCTCGGCGAACTGCTGGCGGAGACCGGGCTGCCCGCCGGGTCGTGGTCCGTGCTGCCGGTGCCCAACGAGGTGGCCGGGACCCTGGCCGAGGACCTCCGGCTGCCGGTGGTGTCGTTCACCGGCTCCGGCCCGGTGGGCTACTCGATCCTGGACCGGGTGCCGCGCAAGCACGTGGTGCTGGAGCTCGGCGGCAACGCGGCGGCCATCGTCTGTCCGGATTGGACGGACATCGACCGGGCGGCGCAGCGGATCGCCACGTTCTCGATGTACCAAGGCGGGCAGTCGTGCATCTCGGTGCAGCGCGTGTACGCCCACGAGGACGTGTACCCCGCGTTGGCCGAGGCCGTGGTGTCGCACGTGCGCAAGCTCGGCACGGGCGACCCGACCGACCCCGACACCGACGTCGGCCCGCTGATCAACGAGGCCGCCGCGCGGCGGGTCGAGGCGTGGGTGGACGAGGCCGTGGCCGCGGGCGCGCGGGTGCTCACCGGCGGGCGGCGGGCGGGCGCGACCTACGAGCCGACCGTGCTGGCCGACGTGCCGCCGGCGTGCAAGGTCGTGGACGAGGAGGTGTTCGGCCCGGTCGTGGTGCTGGACTCGACGCCGTCGGTCGAGGAGGCGTTCGACCGGGTGAACGCCTCGCGGTTCGGCTTGCAGGCAGGTGTGTTCACCCACGACGTCCGGGTGGCGTTCCGCGCGGCCAGACGCCTGGCCGTCGGCGGGGTGATCGTGGGCGACGTGCCGAGCTTCCGCGCCGACCAGATGCCCTACGGCGGCGTCAAGGAGTCCGGCACCGGCCGCGAGGGGGTGCGCGCGGCCATGGAGGACCTCACCGAACAGCGGGTCCTCGTCCTCACCGGGCTGGACTTGTAAGCCGTGACACCACGGCCCGCCGTCATCGCGATCGCCACCACCCCTACCACCGCGCTCGACCAGGCGCGGCAGCTGGTCGAGGCCGTCCTCGACGGACCCGCACGCACCGCGCCCGAGCACCACGCCGTGCTGCTGACGCGCCCGCCGTCGGACCGCTTCCCGGTGCGGCTCACCGAGGCCGTCCACCGGCACAACGACTCGTCCGGGCCATCGCTGCGCTTGCGGTTGGTCTTGGCGGACGGCGAGATCGGCGAAGCGCTCGCCGTCCTCGATTCCGGCACCTTCCGGTCCGCCCACGCCGAGTCGAGCCGTCCGGTCATGATCGCGGTGACGGAGGGTTACGCCCGTACCCACCCCTTTACCGAACCCGACCGCCACCGGGTCGTGCGCGTACCCGGCGTGACCGAACCCGTCTGGCTGCTCGACGCGAGCGTGCCGGACACCGAGGCGCTGTTCCACGCCCTGATGGCGGTGCCGTCGATGGCCCGCGAGGAGTCCCGCCGGCTGGTACTGGACCTGCTGCCCCCGTCGATCGCCGCCGCCGTGCCGCACCACCCGGTCAGCGCGGTGCACGTGAGCGGCCTCCTGCTGACCTGCCTGGAGCACGAGGGCGGCCTGACCGCACTCCGCCACGCTTTGCACGTGGTGGAAGGTGAGGATTCCACACCAATGAGGCGAATCGAGACCCTATTGCGCAAGGAATCCGGCCTCGACTGAGCGACAATCCGTACGGTGTAACCGGAATAGTGTGCTACGGGAAGGAGTTGGAACACTGCGCGCAGACCGCTCGAATGGGGGACCACCATTGGTCCACGCGGACGACACCGGCGGCCGAGGGCTGCTCATTCCCCTGGCCGACGCGTTGAGCCACGTGCCGACCCTGGCCGACCGCGCCAGTCGTAACATGGTCATCCGGATGATGTCCGCAGAATTGCGGGAAACCTTGACGGTCGAGGAGCACTCGACCACTTACGGCCACCTGTTCAGCCTCGCCGAGGTGTGCCAGCAGAGCCCGGAACGTTTAGCGGCACTCATTCGTATCGTAAGCCGGTTCGAACAGGGCTCGCGCGCAATGGTTGAATTGCGCCGCGTCGTCACCGACCTGACGCCGCTCGACCTGATTCGCACACCCGAACGAGCAAGGTTGTTCACGTTGCTTGCCGGCGTCGTCGTGCCCGACATCGCGGACATCTACCGCGTCGTGGCCGGACCGACGGCTCCGGGCCTGCACGGGCCGACCACCTACTTCGAGGTGTTCCGGGTGTTGGAGACGCTCAACGCGGGTCCGGACGGCCTGCCGCGCCCGCTGGTGCTCGTCGAGCACATAGCCGCGCGCGTCCGCACCGAACTGGCGATCGAGCTGCACCGGTGGAACGAGGCCCAGGCGGTGTCGATCAACCTGCTGCCCGAGCTGACCGCGGTCCGGGAGAGCCTGCGCCCGGAGACCGCGCAGCCACTCACCCCGCCGCCCGGCTCGCCTGCCTACCTCGTGCTCCAGCTGCGCCGCGAGGGGCCGACCGGGGAGGTGTACCGGTTGTCGCACTGGCGCCAGCTCGGCGCGCCCAGCCCGTGGTCGCCCCTGCACGGCGAGGACTTCCTCGGCACGCTGGCCGAGGTGAAGCGGCGGGTGGCCGCGCTGATCGAGAAGGTCGAGGACGACTGGGCGCAGTACAGCCCGGACATCCGGATCGAGTTCGTCCTCGACTACGAGAACCTCAACCTCGACGTCGACCAGTGGCCCTGGGAGAACGACGAGTTCATGGCCCAGCCGATGGGTTGCCGGTACCCGGTGGTCGTGCGCAGCCTCGAACGGATGGCGATGCGCAAGTACCACCGGGAGTGGCGGCAGCGGTGGGACGAGCTGACCGGCCAACTCGGTCGCGCCGGCGGCCTCGCGCACACCGCCACGTGCCGCGCGTCGAGCGAGGGCGAGCAAGGTCTGCGGGAGCTGTTGACGCGGTTCAACCGCGAACGCGGGCTGGTGTCGCTGGTCCTCAGCGCACCGCCGAAGCAGGAGCACGCCGGGCGAGACGAGATCGCGGCCGGTGTGAAGGCGGGCGTGCCGCTGGCGGTGTGGCACCGGCACGACTGCGGCACGCCCGAGTTCGCCGAGGTGGTCGAGTCGGTGTTGCACGGCCAGGACGAGCTGCACCTGCTGGAGCGCGTCCGCTTGGCCCGGACCACGGCGTTCGCGGAAGGCCCCGGGCGACGCCACGTCGGCGAGGCGCTGACGATCCTCTACGACGATCCCGAACGGCTCGTCGTGCCCAGCCAACCGGGGCCGCCCCTGGAAGGGGTTGCGGTCGGATGAACGACGGCCAGGTCCACTCCGGCACCGTCTACCACGGCACGGGCGACGTCGCGCGCACGCCGGTCGCCGACCTGCCACCGCCCCCGCCGTGGCGGACGTTCACCGGTCGCGGCAGCGCGTCCCGGCCCGACGACGACGGCGGCGAGGGCGACCGGCGGGTGGGTGGCGTGCGCACGGTCCGGCGAACACCGCACGCGAACGAGGTCGCGATGGTCAACGCCGCGATCCGGTTGCGCCGGCCGCTGCTGGTGACCGGCGCGCCCGGCACGGGCAAGTCATCACTCGCCTACCTGGTCGCGCGCGAGCTGGGGCTGGGACCGGTGCTGCGCTGGCCGATCACCAGCCGCACCACGCTCAAGGACGGCCTCTACCTCTACGACGCGATCGCGCGCGTGCAGGCGGTGGGCGCGAACGACCCGGACGCGGGCATCGGCGACTACGTCCACCTCGGTCCGCTGGGCACCGCACTGCTGCCCTACGACCTGCCTCGGGTACTGCTGATCGACGAGTTGGACAAGGGTGACATCGACCTGCCCAACGACCTGCTCAACACGTTCGAGGAAGGCGAGTACGAGGTGCCGGAACTGGTCCGGTACGCCAAGCACCGCGACGAGGTGGAGGTGCTGACCGCCGACCGCGGGCACACCGCGACCGTGCACCACGGCGTCGTGCGGTGCCGCGAGTTCCCGATCGTGATCATCACCAGCAACGGCGAGCGCGAGTTCCCGCCTGCGTTCCTGCGCCGCTGCCTGCGGTTGCACGTCCGGCAGCCGGGCCGCGAGCAGTTGGGCGAGATGGTGGCGGTGCACTTCGGCGACGCGCACGGCGTGGACGTGGCCCGCCTCATCGCCGACTTCCTGAACCACCGCTCCGATGTAGGCACGGTGTCGGCCGACCAGCTGCTCAACGCGGTGCACCTGGCCACGTCCGGCGCGTACCAGCCGGACGAGGAGTGGACCGAGCTGCTCAAGGCGATCTGGCACCCGTTGTCCGCGGAGGCCGGATGACCGGACCGCGGACCGGGGCGCCGGCCGGTGAGGTGCTGCTGCAGCACCTCGACGCGACCGACAGCCGGGTGGAGGTGCTGCGCACTGCGGACCTGACCTTGCGCGAGGTCCGGGACTCGTTGTGGCTCGCCGGCGCGCTGCGCCCACCCGGTCCCGAGCCCATGCCCGCCGGCGCCGGAACGGGTGCCGACGAACCACCCGCCCCGGTGCCTTCGG
Source organism: Actinosynnema sp. NPDC050801 (assembly GCF_040673975.1). Classification (NCBI taxonomy): domain Bacteria; kingdom Bacillati; phylum Actinomycetota; class Actinomycetes; order Pseudonocardiales; family Pseudonocardiaceae; genus Actinosynnema; species Actinosynnema sp. NPDC050801. The sequence continues at coordinate 256,882 of NZ_JBFAQZ010000009.1, forward strand.
ACGAACCGGTCCCCGAGGAGCGCGAAGACCTCACGCCGACGCGCGGCACCGAACCCGACCCGGAACCGGAGCCGCACGCGGAGCTCGATCCAGCTCGGATCCAGCGGTGGACCCAGACGCCGACGACGTTGACGCAAACCGACCCAGTGCTCGCGTTGGGCGGCACGGTCAGCGCGGTGTCGGCGTGGCCGACCGTGCCCGCGCTGCCGGAGCGACTCGGGATCAGCCGGGCGCTGCGGCCGCTGGGGCGCAGGCAGCCGTCGCCCCGGCGCAAGGCGTTGGACGAAGAGGCGACCGCCGTCCGGGCCGCGCGGGACGGTCTGTGGCTGCCGGAGTGGCGCGCCGCGCCGTGGCGTCGGTTCGAGGTGGCGCTGGTGGTCGACACGACCGTGGCGGCCGAACTCTGGCGGCAGACCGTGCGCGAGTTCCGCGTACTGCTGGAGCGGCAGGGCGCGTTCCGGGACGTGCGGACCTACGAGCTGGACAGCTCGCCGGCCGCGGCCCGGGACGTGGGGCTGCGGTCGGAGGGCGGTGCCCGGCACGAGTGGCGGTACCTGGTCGAGCCGACGGGCAACCGGATCGTGCTAGTGCTCACCGACACCATCGGCCGCGCCTGGCACAGCGGCGCGGTCGGGCACGTGCTGCACGAGTGGGGCCGGTCGATGCCGGTCGCGGTGGTGCAGACGCTGGCGCAGCGGCTGTGGTCGTGGGGCGGCCTGCCGACCAGGCGGATGCGGCTGTCCGCGCCCTCGCCGGGGGTGCCGAACCGGCGGCTGCGCATCGCGGGCGCGACCGGCGACGGTACGGCCGTGCCCGTGCTCGGTCTGTCCGCCCGGTGGATGGCGGGCTGGGCCCGGCTGCTCACCGCGCCGGGCTCGGAGTGGATCGAGACGACCGCCGCGCTCGTCACACCCCAGATCGCGCCGCCGCCGCGACCCGACGAGGGCCACGAGCCGTTGACCGCGGCCGAACGCGTGCTGCGGTTCCGCACCTACGCCTCGGTGGACGGGTTCCAACTCGCGGGCCTGCTGGCCGCCACGCCGCTGAGCCCGAAGCTGATGGGCTTGGTGCAGCGGGTGCTGCTGCCCGGCTCGGACCTCTCGGCGTTGGCCGAGGTGATGCTCGGCGGCCTGATGACGCGGCTGCCCGACGCGCACCGCGGGAACGGCGCGACCGACGCCGTCGCCTACGACTTCGACGCCGGTGTCCGGGAAGAGCTGCTGGCCACGTCGCGGCGCTCGGACACCGCGCGGGTCGCGCGCGTGCTGGACCAGTACGCGGGCGGCGACAACGAGGCGCTGCGCAACTTCCGACTGGCGCTGGACGAGCCGGACCACACCGCGGAACCGGAGCCGTCCCCCGAGAACGTGCCCTACCTCAAGGTCCAGGAGGCGGTGTTCCGCGCCCTCAGTGGACCGTACAGCCGACGGTCGCAGCGCATCCGGCGCTCCCTCGGTCTCGGCGACCGGACCCGCGTACCCCCTGGTGGCGGAGCTCCGGACGGCACACCGAATCACCAGGAGAACAACTCTGTGACGAACATCGACACCCGGCCTCAGGCACCAGAGGCCGGGTCGCTGCCGCGCGAAGGAGAAGACGTGAACGCTCCCGGGAGCCCCCTGTTCACCGGCGAGCGGCAGCCCGGTTCCACACAGCCGCAGGTGTGGGGTCACGTGCCGTTGCGCAACCCGGACTTCGTCGGCCGCGGCGACCTGCTGGAGCAGCTGAGGATGAGGCTCAGCGAGCTGGGCCCCACCGCTGTGCTGCCCGAGGCCCTGCACGGCATGGGCGGTGTCGGCAAGTCGCAGACGGTGGTCGAGTACATCCACCGGCACGCCTCCGAGTACGAGGTGGTGTGGTGGATCTCGGCGGAGCAACCCGCGCAGATCAAGTCCAGCTTCGTCGAGCTGGCCAAGAAGATCGGCGTGGCCGCCTCCGGTTCGGCCGAGACCGCCGTGCCCGCCGTGCTGGAGGCGCTGCGCCGCGGCGAGCCATACCGGCGTTGGATCCTGGTGTTCGACAACGCCGACCGCCCGCAGGACGTGCGCCAGTACTTCCCTGCCGGCAACGGGCACATCGTGGTCACCTCGCGCAACTCCGAGTGGGGAGGCTTCGCCCGCCCGGTCGCGGTCGACCTGTTCACCCGCGCCGAGAGCATGGAACTGCTGCACCGCCGTGCGGGTGACCTCGACGACGCCGAGGCTGACGCCCTGGCCGAGGCCCTCGGCGACCTGCCGCTGGCCGTCGAGCAGGCCGCCGCGTGGCGCGCGCAGACCGGCATGCAGGTCTCGGAGTACCTCCAGCTGCTGGAGCAGAACCGCACCGAGCTGCTGGAGGCGGGCACGTCCAGCGAGGACCAACTCCCGGTCGCGGCAGCGTGGAACGTGCCGCTCAACCGCCTGAAGAACGACCACCGGGCCGCGTTCCAGCTGCTCCACGTGTGCGCGTTCTTCGGGCCGGAACCCATTTCCCAGAAGCTGTTCCGCGGCGTCCGCGACATGCCCGTGCCGGACGCGTTGCGCGAGGCGTTGAGCGACCCGATCAAGCTCAGCCGCGCAATCCGGGAGATCAGCCGGTACAGCCTGGCCAAGATCGACCACCGCAACAACGCCCTGCAACTGCACCGCCTCGTGCAGACGGTGATGAAGAACCGCCTCAACCAGGAAGAACGGGACCTCATGCGGCACGCGGTGCACGTGCTGCTGGTCAACGGCGACCCGGGCGACCCCGACGCCTCGACCAACTGGCCCCGCTACGCCGAACTGCTGCCGCACGCCCACGTGTCCCGGGTGGTCGACTGCCAGGACCGGTGGGTGCGGGTGCTGGTGCACAACCTGGTCCGGTACCTGCTCAACGCCGGTGACTTCGCCGGCGCCCGCGACCTGGCCGGCCAGGCGTCGGAGGCGTGGCGCAAGTCGTTGGGCGAGAAGGAGTTCGACACGCTGGAGGTGACCCGCCGGTACGGCATCTCGCTGCGCAGGCTGGGCCGCATCGAGGAGGCGCGCAGCCTCAACCAGCGCACCTACCAGCTGTTCCGCGAGGTGATCGGTGACGACCACGAGGGCATGCTGAACATGCTGGACACCCTCGCGCTCGACCAGCGCGCCCAAGGCGTGTTCGGCGAGGAGCTGCGGACGAGGCAGCGCGTGCACGACCGGGCCGTCGAGATCCTTGGCGAGGACGACCCGCAGACCCTCACCTACGCCAACAACCTGGCCAGCTCGTTCCGGTTGATGGGCGACTACGCCAAGGCGCTGGAGATCGACCAGGACGTGCTGCGCAGGCGGGACGCGGTCATGGGCACCGACCACCCGCTCACCTTCGCCTCCTACAACAGCATGTGCATGGACCGGCGGGAGCTGGGGCACTACGCCGAGGCCGCGCGGCAGCAGCGGGACTCCCTGGTGCAGCAGCGGGAGTTGTTCGGCGAGGACCACCCGCAGGTGATCGGTGCGTCGCGGAACCTGGCGGTCGCGCTGCGCAAGGCGGGCGAGCACGTGCGCGCCCGGGAGGTGATCGAGGACGTCATCAAGCGCTACCGCAAGCGGCACGGCGACGAGCACATCGACACCACCACGGCGCGGATGAACCTGGCGCTGGACCTGCGCCACCTGGGTGAGCTCGACCGGTCGTTGGAGCTGGCGCGGCGCAGTCACGAGACGTTCCAGCGCATCGTGGGCCGCGACCACCCGTACACCCTGGTCACCGGGATCGCCCTGGCGGTGACGTACCGGGCGGTAGACGACATCGACGCCGCGCTGGCGCTGGACCGGGAGCTGCGCGCGACGTTGACCGAGGTCTTCGACGCCGACCACCCGTTCACCCTGGTCGCGGCCACGAACCTGGCCAGCGACCTGGCCGCCGCGGGCGACCACGCGGAGGCACGGGCGCTGGACGAGGACACCCTGGAGCGGTCGACCAGGGTGCTCGGCCCGGAGCACCCGTCGACCCTCGCGGTCGCGTTGAACCTGTCCATCGACCTGGGCAACCTCGGTGACGAGAACGCGGCGGCGGTGCTGCACTCCCGCACTGTCACGGGCTACCGCCGGGTGCTCGGTGACGAGCACCCCGGCACGATCGCGGCCACCCAGTACGTCCGGGCGAACTGCGACACCGACACGATGCAGTTCTGACGCCGTCAGCCGGTGGAGGTGGTGGCCCGGTCGAACCAGGTCACCAGTTCCACGGGCGATGGCGCGGCGCCGGTGCGCACGGCCACCCCGCGGTGCACCGCGCGCACCTGCTCCGGCGCCCGCCGCAGCACGTCCGAGCCGAGCGCGAGACCCAGTCCCGCCCACGCGGCCACGTCGTGCGGCGCGGCATGCAGCCTCGCGGCGAAACCCTCGGCGGCCGAGTCGCGCATACCGCGCAGGTAGGCGAATTCCGGCCCGTCCCGGTGCGGTACCCGGTCGAACTCGCGCGGGTCCAGCACGCGCAGCTTGAGCAGCGCCGCCAGCAGCGACTCACCCGAGGCGGCCGCGGGCACGACCGTGCCGTGGCCGAACTCACCCCGGTCGAACGGGCGGCGGTCGAACGGGCGGCGGTCGAACGGGCGGCGGTCGAACGGGCGGCGGTCGAACGGGCGGCGGTCGAACGGGCGGCGGTCGAGCCACGCCGCGACCGCGTCACCGACGGCGTGCGGATCGGGTCGGACGTGCCGCAGCCGCCAGGTGATCGCGTGCTCGGCGGTGACCTCCTCCGCGACCTCGGTGATCTCCGGTGCGGCGTCCGCCAGCCCGCACGCCGCGAGCCGAACGGCCACCGCCGCGACGAACTCGCGTCCGAGGTCGGTGAGCTCGACCAGGCCGCGCATCCCGTCGATCGCGAGCCCGACCTGCCGCGCCCGGTAGGCGAGGGTGAACTCGGCTCGCCGGGCCAGCGCCGCGGGCGCGAGGCCGCGCTGGGCGTGCCAGAACTCGACCACGCTGACGAACGCGTACACCCCGTGCAGCAACCCGTCGATCGGGCGAGGGTCGTCCCGCCACGGCGCGTAGTGCCGCGGCGTGGAGTCGGAGGTGTGCAGGTCGACCAGGTCGAGCAGCGCGTTGACCTTGGAGTGCTGCAGCTCGTGCACGAGCGCTTCGCCGAGCTCCGTCGCGGAACGCTTGGGCGACATGGCGATGGCGCCGAACGCCGCCGCCGAGGACGCCGCGAACACATCCCGCCGCGCGTCCAGCGGAACCACGGTCGACAACCCGGCCGACAGCTCCTCTGCCGCGCCGGGGTGCCGTGCGGTCAGCAGCTCCCATGCCTCGTCCAGGTACTTGCGCCACTCGTCCCACTCGCCGTCACCCAACGGTGCCGGTGGCACCGGTCCGCCGAACTCCCGGTACGGCCCGAGGTCGTCCACCACCACTTCGACCGCGTACCCGCGCGCGGAACTGCGGTGCCGTCGAACGGGTTGCCGGCGCACTGCCCCCGACACCTCGACCACCGTGCCGGACGCCGAGTTCACCACGCGTGCCTGGCCGACGGGGAAGGACCCGGTCAACCGGTACGCACCGACCGTCGGCAGCGTCACGGCGCCGTGCACCACCGGCACGGTGACCGCACACGGCTGTCCACTGCGAACGGCCGCGGCGGCGGCCACGGCGTGGAACCAGCCGACCTCCGACCACAACGGCGTCGCGTCGCCCGCCGTACCCACCACCTGGCGCAGGGCGCGGCTCAGCCAGACGCCCACCGAGTGGTGCATCAGGACGTCCTCGACCACATCCGGCGCGACCCGTTCCACTTCGGACAGCAGCGTCCAGGCCCCATCCAGGTCCGCGAACGGGCCGAGTCGGTTCGCGATCGGGGAAGCGGCCTCGAGAAAAGCGCGGAGGCGCAGTTTGCGGACGCTGTACTGCGTTCTCCGCAAAAATGCCATTCCAGCCGTGGAGACCGGACCCGAGCAGATCTCGTCGAACACGAATCGGGGCAAGCGGTGTGTGCTCAGCCCGACCGGGTTCACGCGTCCCGCCCTCCCGCCTGCTCCTGCACCGAATCGCCGAAGTCACCCAAGCGGAACCGGTGGAGCAGGCGGTGAACGGCCTGGTCGAGCACGGTGTCGCGCAGCGTTCTCATCTCGGACAACGACGTCGAGGTCAGATCCAACAAGTCCGAGGACAGTTCTTCTGGTGTTTCCACGGTCATACCGGCCGCCTCCCCGATACCGCCCGATTCCATCATGCACGAACATGCACATGTCCGGGAGTGGCCGAACGGATAATCCGTCCGACGGCCATCGGGCCTACGACGAACGGCCCCCTTCGACCGCGCGGATCTCCCGATCGGATCTCCGGCGGCGCGGCACCTGCGCGGAAACGCGGTGGCACGAGCGACGCGCCGGTACGGTCGCGGATCGTGGACATGGTGCGGGTCACGTCGAAGACCCAGCTGAGCGGGGCGGGCCTGCCGCGCGATCGGCCGGTGCTGGTGCTGGTCGGTGGCGCGGACGGGATGGAGCGAACGGACCTGGACGCGTTGGCGTCGGCGCTGCGCGACCTGGTGCCGTTGCTGGACGAGTGCGGTGCGGTGGTGGTCGACGGCGGCACGGACGTCGGCGTGATGCGGGCCGCGGGTCGGGCGCGGGCGGCGGCGGGCGGGGCGTTCCCGTTGATCGGGGTGGCCGCCGAGGTCGCGGTCGACGTGGGTGCGTTCGAGCCGAACCACACCCACCTGGTGCTGGTGCCCGGTGGCACGTGGGGCGACGAGTCGCCGTGGCTGGCCGACGTGGCGGACGTGGTCGCCGGGTCGCAGCCCTCGTTGACCGTGCTGGCCAACGGCGGCTTGATCACCTTCGACGACGCCGAGCACAGCCTGCACCGCGACCGGCCGCTGGTCGTGCTGCGCGGCAGCGGGCGCACCGCGGACGCCATCGCCGACGGCGCGGACGAGCGGTCCACCGCGATCGCCACCTCGCCGTTGACCACCGTGCTCGGCTACGCCGACCTGCGGGCCCACGTCGACCAGGTGTTACGCCGGGAAGGGGAGTGATGACCGCGAGGGGTCTGGGGGACGACGACCTACCGGGGCTGTTCGAGGCCGCGGACAGCGCGTCGCTGGACGGCCAGCACCGGTACATCCGCGCGGTGCGGCTGCGGCTGCTGCTCGCGGTGACCGCCGCCGCGACCGGCGCGGTGCCGTTGATCATGGGCCGGGTCGACGTGGCCGCGATCGGCACGGCGATCGCGTTGGCCGCGGTGACGGTCACCGAGCTGAACTTGAAGGCCGCGCGCCCTGAGGACCGCTGGTACGACGGGCGGGCGCTGGCCGAGTCGGCGAAGAGCCTGGCGTGGAAGTTCAGCGTGGGCGGTCTGCCGTTCGACAAGGACGGCGGCGAGGGGGCGACCGAGCACCGGCTCATCCAGCAGATGCACGAGCTGCTGGAGGACGCGCCGCCGACGAGCATCAAACCGTCGCAGCGGCCGGTCGTCACGGAGGGGATGCGGCTGCTGCGCGCCGCGCCGCTGGCCGAGCGCAAGGCCGCGTACCTGGAGGCGCGCATCGCCGACCAGCAGCGCTGGTACACGGCCAAGGCGGCGCGCAACGAGCGGCTGGCCGGCTGGTGGCGGGCCGGGTTGCTGGCGATCGAGGTGGTCGGCATCTGCGCGGCGTTGGCGAAGGCGGTCGGCGCGGTCCGGTTCGACCTGGCGGGCGTGGTGGCGGCGGTGATCGCCGCGGGTACGGCGTGGATCAGCCTGCGCCAGTTGTCGACCCTCGCCCGCGCCTACACGTTCGCGGCCAACGAGCTGGCGATCGTGCGCGGCCGGTTGGAGTTGGTGCAGGACGAGGCGTCCTGGGCGAGCGAGGTCGCGGACGCCGAGGAGGCGGTGAGCCGGGAGCACACCATGTGGCGGGCGTCCCGGACGCGACCCTCCAGTTGACGGTTCGTCGGGGGGCGGCGCGGGCACCCGCCCTCGCCGCCCCCCTTCGGCCCCCGCCCGCAACGGTGCTGGTAGCCGGCCGGCACGGATCACGCCTCGGTGAGCGTCGACTCACCGTCCCCGTCGCAACTCGCCCCTGGACGGCGACTCCGCTCCCGACGACGGGGCCCGAACCGGATCCGGCACACCGCGAGGTTCGCGCGGACGGGGCAGTCCCGGTGTGCGCCGGCGTTTCACGCTCTCGGCGTGCGAACGGCTTGGCGATGGCCTCTTAGAAGGGGACGCAAACGCTCACGCCGCGATAGCAGACGACTCCTTCGAGGAAGTAGCGGGGATCTTCGGTGGTCATCCAGATGTAGACCTCATTGGCCCCGCCGACGGTGTTCGCGTCGAGCGTGAAGGGTGCCGACCCGACCCGGTCGCACCAGGTGCTGGAACTGGCGTCGTCCAGGAAGGTGTCGTTGTTCCACGCCTCTCCGTAGATCCGCCTGCACCCGACGGCCTTGAACGTTCCGGTGACGCCGACCGCCCGGTTGTACCAGGTCACGGTGCCCCTGTAGTAGCTCGCCCCGTACACGATCGAGAAGCTGCTGGTGGGGTAGCCGGCGACGGTGGCGGTGTCGGCGGGCGCGGTGGCGGGTGCGGCGAGAGCGGCGGCGGGTGCGGCGGTGGCGGGTGCCACCGCGAAGATCATTCCGGCGATCGACGCCACCGCGGCCAGGACCGCGCCGACCCTCCTCGTGCGGCTCTTCGCCTTCGGTGTGTCCTTCAACCTCATGTGACAACCACTCCCAGGGTTCTTCGAGTAACAGGTGCACTGGCGCGTATCACCGTCGTGCGGAGGCGACCGCCCGGAATCGGGCGGTGAACGTTGCCGCCGCTGTTCGGCCACACCACTCAACCCCGCGCGGACCTCGCACCGGAAAGCATTCGAGCCAGTTCAAATCCGCCGCGACGACTGCTAGCGTCCGGGCGGTGCTCACGCTGCGTGTAGACGCCGACACGGTGGCCAGGACGCGGTTGTCACCCTCCCCGGCGTCGGAGTCCATGGCGTGGCTGAAGCTCACCGCCGCGTCGGGACGGCACCCGGTGTTCGGAGATCCCGGACCACTCGCCCGCGCGTCACTCGCCCACCCCGACGTCGCCCTGCTCGCGGACCTGTTGCCGCAGAACGGCGACACCTACACGCCCGACCTGCTCACGCCGCAGCCGGGGACGGACGCGCAGCGTCGTGACCTGCTCGACGAGCAGATCGCGCGGATCGAGGCGACGGCGCAGGACGACCTCGAAACCCAGGTCTTCACCTACACCCGGACCCACTGGAGCAGGCCGCTGCGGGCCGCGACCCGCCGGATCGCGGAGTCGGGGCGGATGCAGCGGCGCCTCGCCAACGGCCTCGCCCGGTTCTGGCGGGACACCCTGTCCGACGGCTGGCCCGAACTGCGCTCGATCATCGACCAGGACATCGTCCGTCGTGCGACGGCCATCGCCACCCACGGCGTGGGCCGGATGCTTGGAACGCTCCACCCCGACATCGACTGGGCCGGCGACGCCGTCACCCTCGCCCGGACGTCGGACGGCGAGATCGACGTCACCGGCCGGGACCTGGTCCTCGCCCCCGGCGTGCTCAGCTGGTCCGACCTCGTCATCCAGGTCGACGTCCCCGGGCAGTTCGTCCTCTACTACCCGGCCCAGCGGATCGGAGCCGGCCGCGACCGCGGCTCCGGCGGGATCGTGCAAGTGGTGGGCAACGCCCGAGCGGCCCTGTTGGCAGACCTCGACACCGCCCGGTCCACCGCGGAACTCGCCACCCGGATCGGGTACACACCGGGCACCGTCTCCTACCACCTCGCCGCCCTGCACCGCGCACGCCTCGTCACCAAGGTCAGGGACGGGCGCTACGTGCTGTACCAGCGGACCGCTCAGGCGGCGCGCCTGCTCGAAGAAGCCCGCGACTAGCCGTAGTGCCCGCAGGCCAACGACGCACAGCCCGACGGCGTTCGTGCTGCGTTCCATCGCCGCGCTCGGGTGCGACACTGATCGAGGACGTGACGACTCGAAGGAGCTCGGTGTGGCCTCTGACGCCCTCGAAGGACCGGTCCCGGCGTCGAGCGGACGGGGCCAGCTGATCCTCGACCTGCTGGACAAGGCCATCGGCCTGCAGACACCGCTGGTCCGCAAGAACATCGCCCGGGCCCGCCAGCGCAACCCGGAGGCGACGCCGGCCGAGGTCGTCCGCACCCTGGAGCGGATGTACGTCAGCGCGCTGGCGGGCACGGGGGCCGCGGTCGGGGGCGTCGCCGCCGCGCCTGCCGTCGGCACCGGGATCGCGCTGGCGCTGTCGGCGGGCGAGGCGTTCTCCTCGCTCGAACTGAGCACCCTGTTCGTGCTCTCGGTCGCCGAGGTCCACTGTGTCCGGCTCGACGAGATCGAACGCCGCCGCACACTCGTCATGGGGATCCTGCTCGGCCAATCCGGCTCGACGACCATCGGCAAGGTCGCCGAGCGCACCGGCCAGCACTGGGGCCGCCAGCTCGTCAGCAAGGTGCCCACGGCAACGCTGCGCCAGATCAACAGCGTCCTGGGCAGGAACTTCATCACCAAGTACGGCACCAAGCAGGGGATCATCGTGCTCGGCCGGGTAGCCCCGTTCGGCATCGGAGCAGTCATCGGCGGCGGCGCCAACGCCACCGTCGCCGCCCTGGCCGTCCGCGCCGCCCGGCGGGCATTCGGCCCGGCACCGCAGTCGTGGCCCGAGACATCGCCGGAGCCCAAGCCGGAGTCCCCGGACGAGACACCGCCGGGAGCCGTGCCGAGGGTCGTGCTGGAGCCCGCACCGGAGTCGACCCCGGAACCAAGCCCGCGGACCGGCTGAACCTCGTCAGGCCGGCAGGCTCCTGCTACCGGCAACCACTTCGCCCGCTCCGTTCCGCTCGAAGTTGGCGGACTGTGTGCCGTTGAGCTGCGGCCCGCCAACCAGCCCTGGACAGCTGGACACCGGTTTGACCGGCACAACGCCAGTCATCTTCCCGGCCCGCCGCGTCGACGTCCTGCGACCACTAGCCGCCCGAGACGGGACGCCCCACGTCCCGGACGGCTCAATCACCGGAATCACCGCCAGAGTCGCCGTGGTCGCCGCCGGAGGAGCCACCACCGCCCCCCTGATCAGCCCGCTCCAGCACGCCGTCGGAACCGGGTGGGTCGAACTCCGGTGCAGCCGGGTCGTCCGCCGTCGGTTTGCGCCGGAGTTCGGGGTTCCGCACGTCCGCCGGCGCCGCGAACGGCAGGCGGGAGCCGGTGAGCCGATAGCGGCGCAGATCCCGGCGCATGCGCAACCCGGTGAGCAGGAACATCACGCCGAACCCGGTGCCGGCGAACAGGTAGGTCATCGTGCGCGTCGTGGGCGACATCCCCGGGCCCTCCGTCGGCAGCCAGCCCCGCGGATCGACCAGGACCTCCAGCCGGTCGCCGACCCGCAGGTCCCGGTCGGCGTGGTACGCGAGCTCGCCGAGGTCCGCGCCGGTGCCGGCGTCCGCGACCCGGATCTTCTGGTCGGTGTCCGGAGCGGAGTCGCCGTGGACGTCGTCGACGACCACGACGGCCACCCGATCGCCGGCCGTGTGCAGGTAGGCGAGCGACAGACCGATCGGGGCGTAGAAGAACAGGCAGACCGAGGCGATCGTTACCGGCAGGATCCACTGCGGTTCGACATCCAGCGAATGTTCGCCGATGAACCACACCACCCCGCTGGCGAACACGCCGACCAGCAGGGGCAAGGAGACCAGGACGGTGAGCCAGGTGAAGCCGAAGCTGAAGCTGAAGGCCACTCCGCCGCTGGTCACCACGACGGCGAGCAGGAATCCGAGGGTCAGCAGAACCTGTCGTACGCAGATCCATGTCCGGGGCACGCCACCATCGTGCCTGCCGCGGGCACCGCCGCCACGTCACCCGGCCGGCGAAGCACCAACCAACTCGCCGGACTCGATCTCGCTCGGATCGGGCAGCCGCAGGCCTCGTGCCCGTACTCCGATCGCGGTACACGTGACCACGGCGTCCGGATGGTCAGCCGAGGAACCCGTCGTGGAACAGCAGGCCGGGCAGGAACAGCAGCACCGGGTAGCAGCAGGCCAGGAGCACGGCGCGGTGGCGGCTGCGCCACGCCGTCGTGGCCAGGCCCGCCACCAACACGGCGGCACAGCCGGCCAGCCCCATGATGAAGGCGTGCTCCAAGACGGTCGACGCGGCGATGGTCATGTCGTCGTCCCGAGACCAGGACTCGACCGGCGAAGGACGATTGCGCTTGCCCGGGAGCAACGTCACCGCGAAGGCGGCCTGGACCGACACCGCGATGATCGTGAGCCCCCGGCCGACTCTCCCGCGCCGGCCGATCGAATCCACCGTCAGGCCGTCGTTGACCCGGTGGGCGTGCGCGAAGCCGGCCACGAGGGTGGGCAGCACGAACAGCACCAAGGCGACCACGTACAGCGCGGTCATCCGGGGCCGGTCCTCGCGCAGCAGCGTCGGCTCAAGGCCCACCGGTGTCAGCGCCTCGCCGAGCGGCATCCAGAAGTGCTTCTGGAAGAAGAGCAGCGCGAGGACCACGATGACCGCGATGACCGGAGCGACATTGTCCGCCGGGGAGGCCAACGATCTGGATCTGCGCCCCCTCCCCCTCGCCTTCGCCACGTCGCCACCCTCCGCTCACGACCCCGAAGGCCTGCGCGCACGCTACAAGGCCGCATGTGGTTCCCGACCACGTTTTGGCGTCGATCGCGCCGACCGGCCCAACAGGCTTGTATGCCTGTCGTCGCTGTCCACTGGACCTGCCGGTTGACGGTTGTCACGGGCCAATCACAGAGAGTATGGTCTAGACCTGCCGCCGCGTTTGGGTGAACGCTCCACCCAGCGCACTCGGGTTGGCGTTCGCCACAAGCGTTTCCGCCCATCCGATCAGAGGAGTCCACATGTCACTCCGCCGAAGGATCGCCGCGGTGGCGGCGGGCGTGCTCGTCGCGCCGCTCGTGACGGTCGCCCTGCCCTCGGCACCCGCGTTCGCGCACGGGTACGTGTCGTCGCCCGCCAGTCGTCAGGCGCAGTGCGCCCGCGGTCTGGTGCCGTGCGGCGACATCAAGTACGAGCCGCAGAGCGTCGAAGGGCCCAAGGGGTTGCGCAGCTGCAACGGCGGCGTCGCCAGGTTCGCCGAGTTGAACGACAACAACAAGGGCTGGAGGGTCGCGAGCACCGGCCGTTCCGTCACGTTCAACTGGACCTTCACCGCCCGGCACCGCACCGCCAACTACGAGTACTACGTCAGCGGCAGGCGGGTCGGCTTCTTCGACGGCGGCAACCAGCAGCCCCCGGCCACCGTGTCGCACACGGTGAACCTGGGCGCGTCCGGCCGCCAGACCGTGCTCGCCATCTGGAACATCGGCGACACCTCGAACGCCTTCTACGCCTGCATCGACGTCAACGCCAGCTAACCCGCGAGTCGAACATCCAGGTCCCGCGAGTCCCACGTTCAGGACCCCCGAGTTCAACGCCCAGGTGGCGAACTCGGGGGTCCTGAGTGTTCGACTCGCGGAACTCGGAGGTTCGACTCGCGGGGTCAGGCGGTGAAGCCGCCGTCGGCGTGGAGTTGGGCGCCCGTCACGTAACGGGCCTCGTCGGAGGCGAGGAACGCGACCGCCGCCGCCACCTCCGCCGGCTGCGCGTAACGCCCGAGCGCGGTGAAGCCGCGGATCACGTCCGCGGCCGCACCGTCCGCCGGGTTCATGTCGGTGTCGGTCGCACCGGGGTGCACCAGGTTCACCGTGATCCCCCGCGGCCCCAACTCCCGCGCCAACGCCTTCGTCAACCCCACCAACGCGGACTTGCTCGCCGAGTACAGCGAGAAGCCGGGGAACACCGCGCGCTCGGCCACGTTGCTGCCGATGCCGATCACCCGCCCACCGTCACCGAGGTGCGGCAACGCCGCCTTCACCGCCAGGAACGCCGCCCGCACGTTCACGTCGAACGTCCGGTCGAACTCCGCCACCCCCAACTCCTCGACCGGCGCCACGATGAACTCGCCCGCGTTGTTCACCAGCACGTCCAACCGCCCCAGCACCGCGACGGCCTCCTCGACCGCGGCGACCACCGCCGCCGCGTCACCGCTGTCCGCCCGCACGGCGACCACCCGCCGCCCCAACCCCTTCACCCGGTCGACCACGTCGCCCGGGTCGTTGCGATAGGTGAACGCGACGTCCGCGCCCAGCTCCGCCAACCGCACCGCGATCGCCGCGCCGATACCCCTGCTGCCGCCCGTGACCAGGGCGACCTTGCCGTCGAAGTTCATGCCACCGATCCTGCGGCCCCGCGGCCCGCGAGTCCGGCGGGAAACGGACGTCACGTCCCACCGGGCAGGTGACCGGGCCTCTCCCCGGGCCGAGCAGGAATTCACGTTGCGAGGCCCGCCGAGGCTCGCATAAGTTCGTGGTACACGAGGAAGGAGGTGGTCCGAAGTTGAATAGCTATAGGACTCGTCGTGAGGTGGCTGTCCGCTAGGACCGACCTTTCCCAGGTGGTCTGGGCGAATCCCAGGCAGCCACCCGGCCCCCGTGACCCCGAGCCCAGTCCAGCTCGGCCCGCACCTGGTGCGGGAAGCGGTCAGGGGGCCGTTTCACGTCCACCGCAGCGGCGGAACGCCAACCGGCTGCGGATCACTCGCCCAAGTGGGTGCGCACGACCCGCAGGTCGGCAAGGAACGCCTGGTACGCCTCGTCCCGGTCCGGAGCGCGGAGCACCGCCGACGGGTGCACGGTCGCGATCACGTCGTGGTCCTCGACCCGCTCCACCTGGCCCCGGCGCTCGCTGACCTTGAACTCGGTGCCCAGCACGGCCTTGGCCGCCGTCGCACCCAGGCACACCACCAGGTCCGGCCGCACCCGCGACAGCTCCGCCCGCAACCACGGCAGGCAGGCCACCACCTCGCCCCGCGTCGGGTTCTTGTGGATGCGCCGCTTCCCGCGCTCGGCGGGCACGAACTTGAAGTGCTTGACCGCGTTGGTCAGGTAGACGCCCTCACGGGCCAGGTCGGCCTCGTCCAACGCCTTGTCCAGCAACCGCCCGGCCGGACCGACGAACGGCTCGCCCTGCCGGTCCTCGACGTCGCCGGGCTGCTCCCCGACGAGCACCAACCTGGCGTTCTCCGGCCCCGTGCCGAACACGGTCCGGGTGGCCGGCTTGTACAACTCGCAGCCACGGCACCCGGCCGCCGCACGGCGGAGCGCCGCCAGGTCCGCGCCCTCGGGCACGAACTCGGCGGCGCTGGGCCTTCGACCGGTGGAACTAGCGGTTGTCGCCACGGAAGGCGTCCTTGACCTTCTCCCCCGCCTGCTTGAGCGAGCCCTTGGTCTGCTCGGCGCGCCCCTCGGCCTGCCACTGCTCGTTGTCGGTGGCGTCCCCGACCGCTTCCTTGGCCTTGCCCTTGAGCTCTTCGGCCTTGTTGTTGAGCTTGTCGTCGGTCCCCATGACCGCTCCTCTCGTCTGCGTCTCTTCCGTCTCCGGGGGGATACCCCTCACCCGGACGGGGAAACTCCGACCACATGACCTCACACATCGTCGCCATCGCCGTCGACTGCCCGTCGGACCAGGTCAAGGCCCTGGAGGAGTTCTGGTGCGCGGCCCTGGGACACCGCGTGGCACGCCGTTGGAAGGACCCGAAGGGGATCGAGTACACCGAGTTGACCGGTGACGGCCCGATGCTCCTGCTGCAACCGGTGGCGGAGCCGAAGCAGGTGAAGAACCGGCTGCACCTCGACCTCGCGGCCGACGGTGATCGCGACGAGGAGGTCGCCCGGTTGACCGGTCTCGGCGCCCGCGTGGTGGACGCCGACCCCGCCCTGCCGTGGGTGGTGTGCGCGGACCCGGCGGGCAACGAGTTCTGCGTGCTCCCGCCGCGCTGAGGTCGCGTCTTCCGGGGTGACCGGGCCGCGACGCGGAGCGACGCGACCCGACACGACCCCTCCTAGTTGCACCGGACGACCCGTCCTCTACTACGGTGATCGTCTACGCGGTTGAAAAGCCAGCCGCAAGCCACCCGGCACCCGCAAGGGCACCAGGGTCAGCGAGAGCTGTGGGCTTGCCGGTGCTGGCACCCGCGTGTCCGGACGCTCTCGCATTGCTGGCCTGGCTGACCGGTACCGAAGTGCGAGAGAGGAGCCCGACCGTGGTCGGGGACAACGGGCGTGACGATTCGCTGACCGCGCGGATCGCCGGCCTAGAGGCCGAGATCGTGGGGCTGCGCAAAGCCGTGCAGACGCGCACCGTGATCGGGCAGGCCACCGGCCTGATATCCGCCGTGCAGGGCTGCACGCCCCAGGAGGGCTTCCAGCTGCTCGTGCGGATGTCACAGCACCACAACGTGAAGCTGCACACGATCGCGCTGAAGCTGCTCGACCTCTCCGCCGAGCTGGGACCGCGGCGGGCCGTGCGGGCCGTCCACGCCTCCACCGAACCCGACGACGGCCAGGTCGTCGTCTCGGGGTGGCCTGGGGTCGAGGTGGTCAACGCGGCCCGCCGGCTCGTCGCGGCCTACGACGCCGCCGAAGGCTCCGGCGACGACCGGCCCGAGGTGCGAAGACAGCTCGCCGACCAGGTCGAGCTGGCCGGTCGGCTGCTGGCCGAGAAGCTCACCGAGGTCGGGTGGCTCGTCCCCGATCACGGGGTGTGACCCACCGCCCGGTCGACGATCGCGAAGGAGTCGGCGGGCAGGCGCACCGCCTGCCCGTCCACCTCCACCTCCGCCGACGCGATCAGCACGTCGCCGACCTCGACGTCGAGCCGCACCTCGGCGTCGTCCCCGAGGTTGCACACCACCCGCAACCCGCCGCGGTGCAGCACGAGCACCGATCCCTCCGTGCGCACCGCGAACCGGTCCAGCCGCGGATCCGCGAGCTCGGGGCGCGACCGGCGCAGCGCGATCAGCGCCCGGTAGAGGTCGAACAGCTCGCGGTGCCCCGGCTCGGACACCTCGTCCCAGCGCAGCGTGGACCGGCGCACGGTCTCCGGGTCGATCGGGTCGGGCACCTCCGCCTCGCCCCACCCGTGCCGGCCGAACTCGCGCCGCCGCCCGGTCCGCACCGCCTCGGCCAGCTCCGGGTCCGGGAACGACGCGAAGAACTGCCAGGGCGTGCTCGCCGCCCACTCCTCGCCCATGAAGATCATCGGCGTGTACGGGGAGCTCAGCACGATCGCCGCGCCCACCGCCTGCCGCCGCCACGGCACCGTCGCCGACAACCGGTCGCCGGTGGCGCGGTTGCCGACCTGGTCGTGGTTCTGCAGGTAGGCGAGGAACCGGTAGCCGGGCAGCCGGGCGCGGTCCACCGGCCGGCCGTGGGTCCTGCCGCGGAACGACGACCACGTGCCCGCGTGGAGGAACACCTCGCGCAGCGTCGTGGCCAACGCGCCCTCGAAGTCGGGGTAGTAGCCGAACGTCTCACCGCTCAGCGCGACGTGCAGCGCGTGGTGCAGGTCGTCGGCCCACTGGGCGTGCAGGCCGTAGCCGCCGCCCTCCCGCGCGGTGACCAGCCGGGCGTCGTTGAGGTCCGACTCGGCGATCAGCGTCAGCGGTCGGCCCACGGCGGCCGACAGGGCGTCCACCTCGACGGCCAGCTGCTCCAGCACGTGCAGCGCGCCGCGGTCCACGAGCGCGTGCACGGCGTCCAGCCGCAGCCCGTCGACGTGGAAGTCCCGCAGCCAGCCCACCGCGTTGTCGATCACGTACCGGCGCACCTCGTCGGCGCCCTCGCCGTCGAGGTTGAGGCCGGGTCCCCAGTCGTTGCTGCCCGCGAAGTACGGCCCGAACCGGTCGAGGTAGGCGCCGGAGGGCCCGAGGTGGTTGTAGACGACGTCCAGCAGCACGGCCAGCCCGCGCGCGTGGCAGGCGTCCACGAACCGCTTGAACCCGTCCGGCCCGCCGTACGGCTCGTGCACCGCACCCCACAGCACGCCGTCGTAACCCCAGCCCGCGGTGCCGTCGAACGAGTTGACCGGCATCACCTCGACGTGCGTGACGCCCAGGTCGACCAGGTGGTCCAGCCGCTCGACCGCGCCGTCGAACGTGCCCGCGGACGTGAACGTGCCGATGTGCAGCTCGTAGACGACGGCACCCGGCAGCGCACGGCCGGTCCACGCCCGGTCGGTCCACTCGAACGTGGCGTGGTCGTAGACCCGTGACGCCGCGTGCACCCCGTTGGGCTGCCACCGCGACCGCGGGTCGGGCAGCGCCTCGTCCGAGTCGCCCAGCAGGAACGCGTAGTCGAGCCCGGAGACGTCCGCGTGCCACCACCCGCCGTCCCCGGCGGTCATCTCGTGGTCACGGCCGTCGACCCGGACGCGGACGCGTTCGTGCGCCGGCGCCCACACCGAGAAAGTCACTGATCTCCTCAGTCCGATTGTCGGCTTCGCCGACCGTCCACCAGAAGTGCCACGGGATAGCGGTCAAGCAGGTCGGCCAGTCGCGGGGTGGCCGGGCGGGACGTGAGCACGTCGGTCCACTCCCCCGCGGGCAGCGGCAGCACCGTGTCGCCCCAGCCGCCCGCCTTCGCCAGGCCCACCGGGAGCCGGGTCGCGACCGCGACCAGTCCTGTCCGCTCGAACGCGACCACGTGCGCCGCGGCCTCACCGGACGCCACCAGCGGCCGGTAGCCGCGGAACAGCTCCGGCCGGTCCCGACGCAACCGCAGCGCGCGCTGCACCACGAGCAGCTTGGCCGCGCCCGAGTCGTCCACGTCCGGCAGCCAGCCGTCCTCGATCCGGTCCAGCAGCCGTCGCCGCACCTCGTAGTCCACCGGTCGCCGGTTGTCCGGGTCGACCAGCGACAGGTCCCACAGCTCGGTGCCCTGGTAGACGTCGGGCACGCCGGGCGCGGTGAGCTGCACCAGCTTCTGCCCCAGCGCGTTGGACCAGCCCGGCGCCACGACCAGGTCGACGAACGACGCCACCTCGGCGGCCACCGGACCGGTCAGCACCTGCTCCGGCCACGCCGCCACGGCCGCCTCGAACTCCTCGTCGTGGTCGATCCACGTGGTGCGGACCTTCGACTCCTTGGCCGCCTTGTCCAGGTAGGCGCGCATCCGGTCGGGGGTGATCGGCCACGCGCCGACCAGCGACTGCCACGCCAGCGCGTTCAGCGACGGCTCGTCGATCGGGTGCGCGGCGGTCCACCGGCGCACCGACTCGGCGAACTCCTCGGGCAGCTCGGCGAGCACCGCGAGCCGGGCCCGCACGTCCTCCGACCGCTTGGTGTCGTGGGTCGACAACGCCGTCATGGCCGCGGGCGTCCCGGCCTCGCGCATCGCCGCCCGCGCGTGGAACTCGTCCACCGGCACGCCGAACCGGTCCGGCGCGCCGCCGACCTCGTTGAGCGCCACGAACCGGGTGAACCGGTAGAACGCGGTGTCCTCGGTGCCCTTGGCGACCACCATGCCGGACGTCTGCTGGATGCGGGTGGCCAGCTCGCCGTGCGGTTCGGCGCGCACCTGCCGGTCGAGCGCCATCGCCGCCGGTGACGTCGACGCGTGCACCGCCGCCGTCCACGCGTCGAGCCCTTCGGGCAGGTAGGAGCGGTAGACGGGGAAGCGGGCCATCACCTCGGCGACCGCCCGCTCGGCCTCCTCGCGGTCCGCGTCACGCACCAGGGCGGCGATCCGGCGCACCTCGGCGCGCAGGATCGTCCGGGTCACCAGGTCGCGGCACTCGTGCTCGACCGCGGCGAAGTCCGTCGGCACGCCCAACTCGTCGGCCAGCGCGGTGAACGCCCCTTCGGCCGCCGGGTCCACGAACAGCCCGCACACCTCGCGCAGCGCGTCGTAGCCCGTGGTGCCGTCGACGGGCCAGCTCGCGGGCAGCCGCTCGTCCGCGCCGAGGATCTTCTCCACCACCAGCCACACGCCCGCGCGTTCCTTGAGCCGACGCGCGTACCCGCCGGGGTCGGCCAGGCCGTCCGGGTGGTCGACCCGCAGCCCGGTCACCTCGCCCGCCGCCACCCAGCGCAGGACCTCGCCGTGGGTGGCGTCGAACACCTCGGGGTCCTCGACCCGCACCGCGGCCAACGTGGTGATGTCGAAGAACCGCCGGTAGTTCAGCTCGCCGTTGCCGCGCCGCCAGAACACCAGCCGGTAGTGCTCGTGCTCCTCCTCGGAGGCCTCGTCGCCCGCGAACGGCAGCAGCAGCGGCCCGGCGTCCCAGTCGATGTCGAAGTACTCCGCGTACCGCGACGCCCGCCCGTGCCGCAGCACGTCCCACCACCACTGGTTGACGTCGTCGGGACCGACCGCCATGTGGTTGGGCACGATGTCGAGCACGAACCCGAGGCCGGCCCGCTTGAGCGCCTTGTGCAGCGCCACCCGGCCCGCCTCGCCGCCCAGCTCCTCCCGGGCCCTGGTCGGGTCGACCACGTCGTAGCCGTGCGTGGAGCCGGGCACCGCCTCCAGCACCGGCGACGCGTACAGCGCGCCGACGCCCAGCGCGTCCAGGTAGTCGACCACGGCCTCGGCGGCGGCGAAGGTGAAGTCGGGGGTGAACTGGATCCGGTAGGTCGAGGACGGCGCCGCACCGACCGGCGCCGCACCGACCGGATCGCTGCGCAGGCGTCCCCCCTGGGGATCCCCTGCTTTCAGGTTACCGGCGGGGTCCGACAATTCCGTCACTCCTGCTCCAACCGCTGCAGCACGACCAACGACCGCGCCACCAGCGTGAGCGTGCCGCCCGCCGGCACCACCTGGCCCAGCTCCGGCGGCGTCACCTCACCGGTCGCGGTGTCGACCACGATCGTCCACTGCGGACCGTAGCCCTCCTCCGGGAGGGTGACCTCGATGTCCTCGTGGTGGGCGTTGAACGCGAGCAGGAACGAGTCGTCCAGCACCCGCATGCCCCGCTGGTCGAGGTCCGGGATGCCCTCGCCGTTGAGGAACACCACGACGCAGCGGCCGAAGTCGTCGCCCCAGTTCCCCTCGGTCATTTCTTCACCCGAAGGTGTGAACCAGGCGATGTCGCGCAGCTCGTCGCCCTTGCGGATCGGCTTGCCCTGGAAGAACCGGCGGCGCCGCAGCACGGGGTGCTGCCTGCGGAACGCGGTCAACGCGGAGGTGAACTCCACCAGGTCGCGGTTCTTCTCGACCAGCGTCCAGTCCACCCAGGACAGCTCGTTGTCCTGGCAGTAGGCGTTGTTGTTGCCCTGCTGCGTGCGGCCGAGCTCGTCGCCGTGCAGCAGCATCGGCACGCCCTGCGACAGCAGCATCGTGGCCAGCAGGTTGCGCCGCTGCCTGGCCCGCAGCTCGTTGACCTCGGGGTCGTCGGTCGGGCCCTCGACACCGCAGTTCCACGACCGGTTGTCGTCCGCGCCGTCGCGGCCCTGCTCGCCGTTGGCCTCGTTGTGCTTGTCGTTGTACGACACCAGGTCGGTGAGCGTGAACCCGTCGTGCGCGGTGACGAAGTTGATCGACGCGTACGGACGGCGCCCGTCGTCCTGGTAGAGGTCCGACGAGCCGGTGATGCGGGACGCGAACTCGCCGAGCGTGGCCGGCTCGCCGCGCCAGAAGTCGCGCACCGTGTCCCGGTACTTGCCGTTCCACTCGGTCCACAACGGCGGGAAGTTGCCCACCTGGTAGCCGCCGGGCCCGACGTCCCACGGCTCGGCGATCAGCTTCACCTGGCTCACCGTCGGGTCCTGCTGCACCAGGTCGAAGAACGTCGACAGCCGGTCCACGTCGTAGAACTCCCGGGCCAGGGTGGCGGCCAGGTCGAACCGGAACCCGTCGACCCGCATCTCCGTCACCCAGTACCGCAGCGAGTCCATGATCAGCTGCAACGTGTGCGGGCTGCGCACGTTCAGCGAGTTCCCGGTGCCGGTGTAGTCCATGTAGAACTTCGGCTCGTCGTCCACCAGCCGGTAGTAGGCCTGGTTGTCGATGCCCCGCATGGAGAGCGTCGGGCCCAGGTGGTTGCCCTCGGCGGTGTGGTTGTAGACCACGTCGAGGATGACCTCGATGCCCGCCTCGTGCAGGGCGCGGACCATGCCCTTGAACTCCTGCACCTGGTTCGCCGTCTCCGGCATCGCCGTGTAACCGGCGTGGGGCGCGAAGAACCCGATCGTGTTGTAGCCCCAGTAGTTGCGCAGGCCCATCTCCTGCAGGCCGTGATCGGTGATGAAGTGGTGCACCGGCATCAGTTCGATGGCCGTGACGCCGAGGCCCTTGAGGTGCTCGATCACGGCCGGGTGCGCCAGGCCCGCGTACGTGCCGCGCAGGCTCCGCGGCACCTCCGGGTGGTGCATGGTCAGGCCGCGCACGTGGGTCTCGTAGATGACCGTCTCGTTGTACGGGATGTTCGGCGGCCGGTCGTTGGACCAGTCGAAGAACGGGTTGACCACGATCGACAGCGGCACGTGACCGGCCGAGTCGAGGTCGTTGCGCGAGTCCGGTTCGCCGAACCGGTAGCCGAACAGCGACTCGTCCCAGTCGACGTCACCCGCGATCGCCTTCGCGTACGGGTCGATGAGGAGCTTGTTCGGGTTGCACCGCAGGCCGCGCGCCGGGTCGTACGGCCCGTGCACGCGGTAGCCGTACTTCTGCCCCGGACCGATGCCGAGCAGGTAGCCGTGGTGGACGAAGCCGTCCACCTCCGGCAGCCGCACGCGCGTCTCGGTCCCGTCGTCGTCGAACAGGCACAGCTCGACGTAGTCCGCGACCTCCGAGAAGAGGGTGAAGTTGGTGCCCACGCCGTCGTAGGTGGCGCCGAGCGGGTATGGAGTTCCAGGCCAGGGCCGCACAGGGATTTCCTCCGGACGAGCTTGGGACGAGTCGACCCCTACCGTTCTAGATCACGTTCCGTCGGCGTGCGACCTGACCAGCTGGCCGCGGGCGGCGACCAGGAGGAGCCTCGCCTCCTGCAGCTCGCAGTAGCGCAGGTGCTCGCACGCCGCCTCGGCGCAGGCGATCGCCTGGGCCAGCGCGCCGTCCGCACCCGCCTCGGTGCGCCGCAGGGCGTCGCGGAGGGATTCCTCGGCGTGGTGGGCCCCGGCGAGCGGGTCGGCGAGGTTCGACGGCCGGACGGCCACCAGGACCCTCTCGACGGTCGACTCCAGGACGTCCACCGGGCTGCTGTGGGGGATCATCTGCTCGGGCACCAGCCCGGTACGGGACACCAAGTCGGTGTTCACGGGTGACTGCCACCTCCAACCATGGCGCGGGTGACTGGTTGACGATACTCCGCGGCCGGGCCGCGTGCTGTGACGTGCGCGTTTCGCTTCATCGCGAACCGCCGGCGGCCCTGGGCGCGCGACCCGCCGCCAGCACCTCGGCCACCCGCCGCACGCCCGGGTCGACGAACAGGTCGTCGAGCTCGACGGGCAGCGGGATGCGCCAGTTCGGGTACTGGTCGGTGGTGCCGGGCAGGTTGGGCTGGCGGATCTCACCCAGCGCGTCCTGCGGCGATGTCAGCACGAGCACGGAACGGGCCTTCGCGAGCAGGGCGTGGAACGCGGTAACCAGGTCATCGGCAGGCACACCTTCCTGCTTGAGGAGTTCGAGCAACTCCCCGCGCTCACGCTCGGCTGCCCGGTATTCCCCGTCCACCGCCCCTTCAAACCGCCCCAGTTCGGCTCGCACCCGAACGTGTTCGGCGGCCAGGAACCCCGCCACCGTCGGCAGGTCGTGGGTGGAGATGCTCGCCATCGCCGACGCGGTCCACTTCTCCGGCGGGATCAGCGGGTGCTCGGGCAGGTCGTACTCGCGCTGGAACCACAGCACCGCCGAGCTGAGCACCCCGTGCTCGTGCAACGCCTCGGTGACCTTCGGCTCGACCGTGCCCAGGTCCTCGCCCACGACGACCGCGCCGGCCCGGTGCGCCTCCAGGGTCAGCACCGCCAGCATCGCCTCCGGGTCGTAGTGCACGTACGTGCCGCGCTGGGGCGGCTCGCCCGGCGGGATCCACCACAGCCGCCACAGGCCGGCGACGTGGTCGATGCGGATGCCGTCGGCGTGCCGCAGCACGCTGCGCACCACGGCCCGGAACGGTTCGTAGCCCTGCTCGGCGAGCCGGTCGGGCCGCCACGGCGGCAGGCCCCAGTCCTGGCCGAGCCGGCTGAACGCGTCGGGCGGAGCGCCGACCGTGACGTCCGCGGCGAACGCGTCGCGCACCGCCCAGGTGTCCGCGCCGCCGGGGTGCACGCCCACCGGCAGGTCGTGCACGACCCCCACCGGCATGCCCGCGTCGTGCGCGGCCCGGCGTGCGTCGGCCAGCTGCCGCTCGCACAGCTCCTGCAGCCACGCGTGGAACGCGACCCGGTCGGGGTCGGCGGTGGCCGTGGCCGGATCGCGCTGCTCCGGCGGCCACGTCCGCCAGTCCGGGCCGTGCACCTCGGCCAGCGCGCAGAAGCGGGCGAAGTCCAGCAGGTCGCCCTCGGGCGCCCTGTGCTCCTCGCGCCGCCAGAGCAGTTCGAGCGCCTTCGCCTTCGCCGTCCACACCGCGTCGTAGTCGATCAGGGCGGTGTCGTTGGGCGGCCTCAGCGCGTCGATCTCCGCGCGGGTCGCGGCGTCGGCGTCCCGGTAGCCGGGGACGTCGGAGATCCGCAGGTAGAGGGGGTTGGCGAAGCGCCGGCTGGAGGGTGAGTACGGCGAGCGCTCCACCGGCAGGGTGGGGCTGACCGCCTGCACCGGGTTGACCAGCAGCACGCCCGCGCCGAGCTCGGCGGCGCTGCGCCGGGCCAGGGTCGCCAGGTCGCCGTAGTCGCCCATGCCCCACGACTCGGCCGAGCGCATGGCGTAGAGCTGGAGCATCCAACCCCACGACCGGGGGACGGGCGGGAGCGTGCGCGGCGCGACGATCACGGTGCGCTCACCGAGCCGGTGGTAGCCCGGGGGCAACGCGGCCGGGAGCTCGACGCGGCCGCCGTCCTCCAGCTCGACCGTGCCGTCCTCGTCCAGGACGTCGCCCGTGCGCAGCACGACGGTCCGGGGCGGGGGCTTGGGCCGGGCGAGGGCGCGGCGCACCGCTTCGGGTGTGGAGGCGTCCACGTCCAGCTGTGCCAGCACGGCCACCACGACATCGGCGTCGACGTCGGCCCGCTGCTGGTTCGCGTCCTCGTAGTGGGTGGCCACGCCGTGTGCGTCGGCCAGTGCCGCGAGCTCGTCGTCCACGCTGGACAGCTTCGTCCCCCTCGGTAGGCCGGTGCCAGGGCCGTTGCGCCTGGTCACCCAAAGGTTGCAGGAAGTTCCCCGTGGTTAATGGCCCGGTCGGGTGGCCGTCAAACCTTGGGCGCGGTGGAATCCCTCACCACCAGCAGCACCGAGGGCGGCTCGGTGTCGTGCTCGTCGCCGCGCAGACCGGCCAGCAGCACGTCGACGGCGTGCTCGCCGCGTTCCCGCCAGGCGCCCTCCACCGCGGTCATGCCCACCGCGCGGGCCAGGTCGGTGCCCTCCAGGCTGACGATGGACACGTCACCGGGCACGTCGCGCCCGTCGCGGCGCAGCCGCAGGAACACGCCGAGCGCCACCTCGCCGCTGGTGCTGATCACGGCGGACGGCAGGCGTTCACCGTCCAGCAGCGCGTCCACCACCTGCTCGCCGCCCGCCACCGTCGAGGACGACCACAGCGTCCACTCGGGACGGGCCGACAGGCCCTCGGCGACCAGCACCTCGTCGTAGGACTCGTCGATGTCGCCCGCCAGCACCAGCGCGACGTCCCGGTGCCCCAGCTCCACCAGGTGCACGACGGCGAGCCTCAGCGCCTCGCGCAGGTCGTCGTCCCACACCGCGACCACGGGCACGTCCAGGCTCTTGAGCGCGGCGTCCTCGGCGTCGGTGAGGTTGACCGCCAGCGCCAGCACGCCGTCGACCCGCCGGCCGAGCGGCAACTCCTCGAAGAACCGCTTGCGCGCGTCGGGGTCGCGCAGCACGTAGAGCAGCACGTCGTACCCGGCCTGCCGCAACGCGCCCTCGGCGCCGGCGAGCAGGTCGCCCCGGCCCACGTCGGCGGTGAGGACCGCGATCGCGTACCGCCGCCCGCCCGCGAGGCTGGAGGCGTCCCGGGCGATCGCGTACCGCATCCGCTTGGCGACCTCGGTGACGTACCGGCGGGTCGCCTCGGACACGCCGGGCTCGCCGCGCAGCGCCCGCGACACCGTCGCCGCGGACACCCCGGCGGCCCGCGCGACGTCGGACATGCTCGTCAACTCACACCTCCCGGCCTGGTACGAGATTAGCGAGATCCGTACGGTTGGCCTGCCGCGAGCACCCTGCGAGACGTGATCGACCCCCTGCGGAAGGACTCCCATGAAGCCCGGCGACCAGGTTCCCGACTTCACCCTGCCCGACCAGGACGGCACCCCGCGGACCCTGTCCGACCTGCTCGCCGGCGGTCCCGTGGTGCTGTTCTTCTACCCCGCCGCGATGACCGCCGGCTGCACCGCGCAGAGCTGCCACTTCCGCGACCTCGCGGCGGAGTTCGCCGAGGTCGGGGCGCAGCGGGTGGGCATCAGCCCGGACTCGGTGCGCCGGCAGAACGAGTTCGCCGCGGCGAACGGCTTCGACTACCCGCTGCTGTCCGACGGCGACGGCGAGGTGGCCGCGGCGTTCGGCGTGAAGCGCCGCTTCGGCCCGCTGCCGGTGAAGCGGCACACGTTCGTCATCGACGTCGACCGCACCGTGATCGAAGTCATCAAATCCGAGTTCGCCATGAACGCCCACGCCGACAAGGCGCTGACCGTGCTGCGCGAGCGCGCCGACCGCACGGCCTGACCGGTCGTCACGGCCGACCGGTCATCAGGGCCGACCCGCCGTCACGGCCTGACCGGTCGTCAGGGCCTCAGCCCGGCGAGGACGAAGTCGGCGATCTCCTCGCCGAGCCGCGTCGGCGACTTGGGCCCGTCCGGCCGGTACCAGGTCGGCAGCTGGTTGACCACGCCCAGCGCGATCAGGACCGCCGTGTCGGCGGGCACCGCGGCGCTGAACTCACCGGCCCGCTGCGCCTGCTCGACCACCGACCGGAACGTCTCGTGGTAGCGCCGCCGTTCGGTCCGGAAGCTGGCCATGCGGTCCGCGTCGAGCCGGTGCATCTCGCGCACGAACACCGCGGTCTCGTCCACGCTCTGCGCCGTCGTCTCGACCAGGCTGACCACGATCCGCCGCACCGTGCTCGCCGCGTCCAGCCCGGCCGCCACGATCCGGTCCAGGTCGGCCATCTGCCGCCCTATCAGCGACCGGTAGATCTCGAACAGCAGGTCGTCCTTGGACCCGAAGTAGTGGTAGAGCGCGCCCTTGGTGACCGAGGCGGCCTCGACCACCTCCTGCACCGTCGTCGCGTCGAACCCCTTGGCGGCGAACAACCGCACGGCCGCGCCCACGATCCGCTCGGACGTCGCCCCGGTCCGCCGCGCCACCGTCAGGCCCCTGGCGCCAGCGCGCGCACCAGGTCGAGCGGGTCCGCACCGGTGGGCAGCAGGGCGATGACGGGCGTGTCGACGCCGTTGGCCGCGTACTTCGCCACGTGCGCGCGGCACTCGTCCACGCTGCCGTGCACGATCAGCGCGTCCACCACCTCGTCCGGGATGAGCGCACCGGCGCCGCGGCGGTCACCGGAGGCCCACGCCTCGTGCATCGGGCGCAGCGCCTCGCCGCGGCCCAGCCAGTCGTGGAACGCCGCGTACGCGGGCACGGTGAGGTACGTGCTGATCAACATGCGACCCAGCGCGCGGGCCGCGTCGGCGTCCTCGGTCGGGCACACGAAGATCCGGGCGGCCAGCTCGCCGCCGTTCATCTCCGCGCGCACCTTGGGCACGTCGTCGGCACCGAGCCAGTTGGTGATGGCGCCGTCGGCCTCGCGACCGGCCAGCCGCAGCATGTTCGGGCGCAGCGCGGCGAGCATGATCGGCACCCGGTGCTCGGGCGTGCGCTCCAGCTTGAAGCCGCGCACGGAGAACGTCTCGTACTCCTCGGACACCTTCTCGCCGGTCAACGCCGCCTTGAGGAACCGCAGCGTGTCCCGCGTGCGCTTGAACGGTTCGCGGAACGGCACGCCGTTCCACCGCTCGACGATCGCGGGCGAGGAGGACCCGATGCCCAGCACGAACCGACCGCCCGACACCTCGGCCAACGTCGCGGCGGTCATGGCCAGCGTCGCCGGGCCGCGGGTGTAGACCGGCGCGATCGCGGTGCCCAGGCGGACGCGGTCGGACCACTGGGCCGCGAGGGCCAGCGGGGTGAAGGCGTCGGTGCCCGCGGTCTCGGCGGACCACACGTCGGTGTAGCCGAGCTCGGCCAGCTCGGCGACCAGCGCGCGGTGGTCGAGCACCGGCACGCCGGTCAGCGGCAGGGTGATTCCCCAACGACCCACGATCGCCTCCTGAAGGTGTCCGACCGCCACCGTACCTCAGGTACCGACCAGTCGGTATGCCCGCTTCGGGGGTTCGCCGACCGCGCCCCGCACGCCGTTCTGCCCCGCCGGAACGATCCCGGCGGGGCAGAACGTGGTACGCGCTGTCGAGCCGTCGCACTGGCTCGGGCGCGGGGTGGGGCGGGTGTCAGAGGGAGATGCCGCGCTCGCCCAGCCAGCCGACCGGGTCGATCTTCTGCGAGCCGTTGATCCACACCTCGAAGTGCAGGTGCGGGCCGGTGGACTGGCCGCGGTTGCCCATGGTGGCGATCTGCTGGCCCGCGTGGACCTGCTGACCGGCCGACACGAGGGTCTCGTTGACGTGGCCGTAGATCGTGATGGTGCCGTCGTGGTGCTGCACGCGCACCCACAGGCCGAAGCCGGACGCGGGGCCCGCCTCGACCACGACGCCGTCCATCGCGGACAGGATCGGGGTGCCGATGGAGTTCGCGATGTCGACGCCGTAGTGGGTCGTGCCCCACCGGGCACCGAAGCCGGAGGTGAACGAGCCCTCGGCGGGCTTGGCGACCTTCGGCCGCTTCGCGGCCTCCTCGGCCGCCTTTTGCTCGGCGGCTCGGGCCTGCTCCGCGGCGATCCGGGCGTTCTCCGCGTCCACGCGGGCCTGCTCGGCCGCCGCGGCCTCCTGCTGCCGCTTCAGCTCGGCCTGCCGCGCGACGTAGCCGTCGGAGGCGTGGCGGATCGCCTGGTCCACGTGCTGGCGGGCGAACAGCCCTTCGGAGCGCATCAGCTTCGCCGCCTCGAACGCGGGCTCGACGGCGTGCACCGTGCGGACCTCGGTCACGCGGGGCGCGGAGCTGTGGACGAGCGCGGCCGCCAGGTCGGAGCTGGCACCGACCGGCAGGAACCGGGTGTCGCCGCCGTCGAGGCCGCCGCTGGCGCCCACGCCGGTGGCGAGGGCGCCAGCCGCGACGACCACGGCCGCGACGCGACCGCTCACGGGTTTGCGGTCGCACTCCGCGCGATGGGAGCGGTTGCGGAACGGTGCGGGGGGCGCGGTGAACGCGCGTCGACCGTCGGCTTTCGTGTGCCGTGCCAAGGTAGTGCCTTCCTGCATCGGGGAGCACGGCCCGGTCACAGGGACACCTGGCGGGGGATCCAGGCTGGCGGCGCTTTCGGGGAGCGACGCCGTGTCCCTATGGTGACCGAACCGTGACATGCGGCCGGGACCGTAACCCGATGTAACAAGAAGGTGCAACCCTAAGCGCAACCACTAGTGCTTTTTGGTGACATAACCCACCCACTGTCACTCAGCGTGTTGGAGCACTTGCGAGTTCCGTATGTGGTCGTTATAAAAGACCAGGTCAGAGGCCGGTTCGGGGGTGACGTAACCCGTGACGAAGGTCGACTACCGGTAGCGCGGGTTGACCGGCGGGAGATCGGCGGGCGGCTTGCCCTCGTGGATCACCCGCATGGCGTTGAACCAGGTCGGCGCAGCCACCTGACCACCGAAAACACCGCCGGCGTCGTTCGTGCCGCACAGCCTCGGCGGGGTGCCGTTGCAAATCACCTGGGGAGACACCCCATCGGTGAACGTCATCACCGCCCCGGCGAAGTGCGGAGTGGCACCCATGAACGCCACCGACCAGTGGTTCTCGGTGGTGCCGGTCTTGCCGATCATCGGCCGGTTCCAGCCACCTGCCGCGCCGGCGGCCGTGCCACCGGGCTTGATGTCCGCGCTCATGCCCACGGCCAGCGCGTTCGCCACGTCGGGCGCGACGGCCTGGTCGCACGGCGCTTCCTTCAGCTGCACCGGCTGGCCGTTGCGGTCCACGACCTTCTCCACCGGCGTCGGCGGGCACCACTTGCCGCCGTTCACGATGGTGGCCGCCACGTTGGACAGTTCGAGCACGCTGGTCGGACCCGCGCCGAGGGTGAACGAGCCGCTGTTGTCCCGCTTGTACTCGTCACCCTGGGACGGGCCGTTGGAGCCGTCGGCCTTGAGCGGGTTGCCCTGGCCGTTGACGCCCTGCATCGACTCGCGCAGCCCCAGCCGGTAGGCCATGTCGACCACGTTGTTCAGCCCGGCCTTCTCCTCCAGGATGATGAACGCGGTGTTCGGCGACTGGGCCAGCGCCTCGGTCAAGGTCATCTTGTCCTTGTAGTCGCCCGCGTTCTTGACCGTGTAGGGCTTGCTGCCGTCCTTGTAGACCTTCGAGGTGTAGGTCTTCGGCACGTCGATCTGCTTGTCGATGCCCGTGACGCCGCGCTCCAGCGCCGACGCGGCGGTGAACACCTTGTAGATCGAGCCCGCGCCGAACCTCGTCACCTCGGCGGGGATGGAGTAGGCGCTCTGCCCGGCGTCGGCGTTGTTGCCGAAGTCGCGGTTGGCGGCCAGCGCGCGCACCCGGTGCTTGTCCGGGCCGGGCTGCACCACGGCCATCGCGTTGGCCACGCCCGGCTGGGTCTTGGGCACCTGCGCCATGGCGGAGTCCTTGGCCGCGCGGGTGGCGACCGGGTCCATCGTGGTGGTGATCGTGTAGCCGCCGCGCAGCAGCTCCTCGGTCGGCAGGCCCGCCTTCTCCAGGTAGTCGACCAGGTAGCGGCAGAAGAAGCCGTAGACCGGGCCGTCGCCCGCGCCGACGCAGCCGTTGGGCAGCAGCTTCAGGTCCGGGACCACGCCGATGTCGGCGGCCTTGTACTCGTTGGCCTTCTCCTCGGCGATCGCGGCGTCCGGGCCGAACGCGCCGTTGTCGCGCATCCGGTCGATCACCGTGTTGCGGCGCTTGATCGCGGCGTCCACGTCGGAGCCCGGGTTGAGCCGGCTGGGCTCGTTGACCAGGCCCGCGAGCATCGCGGCCTGCGGCACGGTCAGCTTGTCGGGGGTGGTGTCGAAGTAGGTGCGGGCCGCCGCGCCGACGCCGAACGCGCCGTTGCCGAAGGGGACGACGTTCAGATAAGCGGTGAGGATCTCGTCCTTGCTCATCTTCTGCTCGAGCTGGGTGGCGATGCGGGCCTCGCTGATCTTGCGGCCCAACGTCACCTCGGTCGCCTTCTCGTACGCCTCCTCGGAGCCCTTGCCGACCACGAAGGCGAGGTAGTTCTTCACGTACTGCTGGGTCAGCGTCGAGGCGCCCTGGGTGGTCTCGCCTTCGACACCGGCCTTGGCGGCGGCACGGGCGATGCCCTGCCAGTCGACGCCCGCGTGCTCGAAGAACCGCTTGTCCTCGATCGCGATGATCGCGGCCTTCATGGTGTCCGCGATGCCCTCGGACGGCACCGGGATCCGGTACTGGTCGTAGAGGTAGGCGATCGGCTGGCCGTTCATGTCCAGCACCGTCGTCACGAGGGGCAGCTCGGCCTTGGTCAACTCACCCGAGGTCTGGTCCACCGTGTCGGCGGCCCGGTTGGAGGCCAGCCCGAGGCCGCCCACCGCCGGGAACAGCACCGCCGCGACGAGCACGCCCGCCATCAGGCACAACCCCACCAACTTGACCAGACCTGTCGCGCGCGCGGCGAACACTGAACCAGCAACCCCTTCCACAGCCCCGCAGGAACCCCCACTGACTAAGTCGCACGAAGACCACCGCGGGTTGCTCCGTGACGAGCAGAAGTTTCGACGCGATCTTCGACGACAGCTGTCGAAGTTACTCCTGCCCGTCTGAGCCCGTGGTCAAACCCCGATGGGCCGGACGGCGGAGCCCGCCAGGCACGAGAGGGTGATCAGCCTCACCCCTGCCCGGAGCAGGGCCGGCGCCACCGCCGGAGGGCTCGACCGGTGCCGCGACCCGTCCATGGTCGAACACGCGTTCACCGCCGGCAAGATCACGACCGGGTGATCACGGCGGCGGCTCGAGTGTCTCGGCGACCCCGGCCGTGCCCGCAGGCGGCGCGTGAGGTCGGTGCGGGCGGTCGGTGCCGGCCGGCGATTCGGGCCCTGCGATCAGGGCGCGCGATCCGGGCCTGCGATCAGCGCGGGGTGCGCAGCCGGATCGTCGCGCTGGCCCGCCGGACCTCCACCCCCGCGTGGTTCGGCAGCACGTCCTCCAGGAAGCCGTACCCCTTGAGCTCGTCGTCCGGCCGCCGCGACACCGTCCGCCACCACGTGGCGATGTCCGCCCAGCCGGGCGCCGACAGCGACCCGCCGAAGTGCTGCACCGACAGCGCGGCGCACAGGTTCGCGAACCGCACCCGGTGCGCCAGCGGCCACCCGGCCAGCGTCCCCAGCACGAACCCCGCGCCGAACACGTCACCCGCACCGGTCGAGTCCAACGGCGCGACGTTCAGCCCCGGCACGTCCACCACCTCGCCGGTGGTCGAGTCGACCGCCACCGCGCCACCGCCGCCGCGCGTCACCACCACCACCGGCACGTGCTCGGCCAACGCCATCGCGGCGCGCTCAGGCGTGTCCGCCCGGGTGTACCGCTGGGCCTCGGCGTCGTTGGGCAGGAACACGTCGTACCGCTCCAGCCGGCCCAGCAACTCGGGCGCCCACGCCTCGGTGCGGTCCCACCCGATGTCGGCGAACAGCAGCGCCCCCTGCTCCTTCGCCTGCGTCACCCACCGCTCGTCCTCGGCGCCCACGTGCACGAAGCACGCGCGGGAGCGGGGCGGCGGGTTCAGGATCTCGTCGGCCGACACCGGCGGCCGGTGCCCGTGCGTCACCATCGAGCGGTCGCGGTCCATCGCCATGGACACCGTCACCGGGGAGTGCCAGCCGTAGAACCGGCGGCAGTAGGAGAGGTCGACGCCCTCCTGCTCGGCCAGGACCTCCCAGCAGAAGTCGCCGTAGACGTCCTCGCCGAACGCGGCGGACAGCGCGGTCCGCAGTTGCAGCCTGCTCAGCGCCACGGCGAGGTTGGCGATGCCGCCGGGGCACGAGCCGAGGCCCTCGGCCCAGACCTCGGTGCCCGGCGCGGGCGGCCGGGGCAGGCCGGTGAAGATGATGTCCAGGAACACCGTCCCCGACAGCAGCACGTCGAAGACGGGCGACGAACCCGCGCCCAGCTCCGAGGGCGACAGGTCCGACGACCGCACGGGCGGCGGTGCGGGCGGCAACGGCGCATGAGGCGGCCTGGGCGGCGGAGCGGCCACCGGTGTGGGCGGCGGTGTGGGCGGCGGTGCAGGCGGAGGCACGGGCGGAGGCGTGGCGGCCATGACCCAACGATGCCAGGCCAGGTCAGCCGTTGACAGCCGCGAACATCTCGCGCATTCGGGCCAACGCCCGGTGCTGCGCGACGCGCACCGCCCCGGCGGTCGAGCCGACGGCCGCGGCCGTCTCCTCCGCCGAGAGGCCCACGGCGATCCGCAGCACGAGGATCTCGCGCTGCCGCTCGGGCAGCTTGCGCAGCAGCTGGGTGACGTGACCGATCAGCTCACCGGTCATCGCCCGCTGCTCCGGGCCGTCTTCCAGGGTCGGCGTGTCGGGCAGCTCGGGCACGACCTCGGCCCGGCTGCGCACGGCGCGTCTTCGCGCGTCGGCGACCTTGTGCGCGGCGATCCCGTACACGAAGGCCAGGAACGAGCCGGGCTCGTACTGGTACCGGCCGAGCGCCGACACCACCGCCAGGCAGACCTCCTGGGCGATGTCCTCGGCCGAGACGAGCGTGCGCTCCCTCGATCCGACCCTCGCCCGGCAGTAGCGCAGCACCAGCGGCTGGATGCGCGCCAGGAGTTGGCCGATCGCGCGCGGGTCCCCCACCAGCGCCTGGTCGACCAGTTCGGACAGCTCCGCCTCGGCCAGCCACTGGGTGGTCACCCGGTGCGGGCCCTCGCCCACGACGAGCCTGACCTCGGGACGACCGGGCACGTCTGCGTCGTCGCGGACCGCGCCGACCCCCACTTCGACGTCAGCTCGCACGGATGCGTGCTGCACCATCCGGCGACCTCCTCACGCTCGTCATTCCTCCGGCCATCCCGGCTCATTGATGAGGAGCGCGCAGCGGGGCTCCTGATACGGGACGAACCAAAGCTGACCACGATCAGACTCTTCGTGACCTGACCAGCACACTCCGGTGACCACGGATGAGCCGATCGGCCGAGTGCCGCGCCCGGATTGCCTCGCCACGGTGTACCGCGAGCCACCCGGGTGGCCCAACGGCGCGCCCGCTTCGGAGCAAGCGGCGCGCACCACGGGAGGATGTCGGGCGGAACGCGTGGACCGGTCGAGGGATGGGACTGAAGATCATCGTGATCGAACAGCTGAGCGTGCGGACCGACGAGGGCGACTTCGACGCGATCGCGGCGGGCCCGCGGGACGGCAGGCCGGTGTTGCTGCTGCACGGCTTCCCCGAAGCCGCCGTCGAGTGGGAGCACCAGGTGGCGGTGCTGGGCCGCGAGGGGTTCCGGGCGGTGGCGTTCGACCAGCGCGGCTACTCCCCCGGCGCGCGGCCCGAGCGTGCCGCGGACTACGGCATCGAGGCGCTGGTCGGCGACGTGCTCGCGGTGGCGGACTCCCTCGGCTGGCCGGTGTTCGACCTGGTCGGCCACGACTGGGGCGGCGCGGTGGCCTGGTGGACCGCCGCCGAGCACCCGGACCGGCTGCGTCGGCTGGCGGTGGTGTCCACGCCGCACCCCGGCGCGTTCGCCGAGGCCCTGCGCACCGATGAGGACCAGCACCTGCGGTCCGGGTACATGACCGAGTGGCGCAACAGCAACACCGAGAAGCGGATGCTGGACGAGGACGGGGCGGCGTTGCGGCAGATGTTCGAGTGGCGGGTGCCGCCGAGCCGGGTGGACGAGTACGTGCGGCGGCTGTCCGAGCCGGGCGCGTTGACCGCCGCGCTGAACTGGTACCGCGCCGGGCGGCCGGGTGGGAAGGCCGGGAAGGTGTCGGTGCCGACCCTGTACGTGTGGAGCACGGAGGACGTGGCGTTCGGGTCGACGGCGGCGCTGGCCACCGGCGACTGGGTCACCGGCCCCTACCGGTTCGAGATGCTGGAGGACGTCTCGCACTGGGTGCCGGAGGAGGCGCCGGAGGCGCTGACGGCACTGCTGCTGGAACATCTCTCGCCGTGATTGAACCGTTGCCGCGGTGCCGCACGTGTTCTGGCGTATGACGGAGTTGACCTACTCGGAGCGCCGGGTCGCGACCCTCGCCGCGTGTGGCCACAGCAACCGCGCGATCGCCATGCGGTTGCACATCACCGTGAGCACGGTGGAACAGCACTTGACCAGGGTCTACCGCAAGCTCGCGGTGGCCAACAGGGCGGAGTTGAAGGGCCACCAAGCCCTAGTGTGACCCCATGCGGGTCGCGGGGTTGCTGCTCGCCGCGGGCGCCGGGCGGCGGTTCGGCGGGCCCAAGGCGCTGGTGTCGCACCGCGGCGTGCTCTGGGTCGACCGGGCCGCGGCGGTGCTGCGCGACGCCGGGTGCGCGCCGGTCGTCGTGGTGCTCGGCGCCTCGGCGTCGTCGGTGCGCTCGGGCGCGGCGCTGGACGGCTGCGTCGTGGTGGACAACCCCGACTGGGCCACCGGCATGGGCTCGTCGCTGCGCGCGGGCCTGGACGCGCTGTCCGGCGCGGACGTCGCGGCGGTCGTCGTGCTGCCGGTGGACACGCCGGGCGTCACCGCGGCGGCGGTCGAGCGCCTGCGGCCGCTGGCGTCACCCGCGGCGCTGGCGCGCGCCTCGTACGACGGCGCGCCGGGCCACCCCGTGCTGATCGGCGCCGACCACTGGGCGGGCGTGTCCGCGGCCGCGGTCGGTGACGCCGGGGCGCGCGACTACCTGCGCGCGCACGGCGCGCTCGACGTGCCGTGCGACGACGTGGCGGACGGTCACGACGTGGACCACCCGGGCGACCTGCCCGAGTGAGGTCCCGATTCGACGGGTCGTGCGCCGAGGCGTGACCGTCACGCCGTGGTGGGGCGTTGCTCCTCCGCGTCGGGCTGCACCACCGGCAGCGGGCCGGAGATGAGCCGGGGCAGCGGCACGTCCAGCGACGGCTGGGTGTCCGCGGTCCACCGGTCCGGCCCGTCCAGGTGACCGGCCAGCAGGGCACGCGCCTCCGCGGTGGCCTGGGCCACGATCGCCCGGGCGCGCTGCTCGGCCTCCGCGAGCCTGCGCTGCGTCTCCTGCTCGGTCTCGTCCAGCAGCACGGCCTGCTGCCGCGCCACCTCCTCGGCGCGCTTGAGCATCTGCTCGCTGCGCTCCCGCGCGTCGGTCTCGAAGGCGTCCGCCTTCTGCCTGGCCACGTGCATCAGGTAGCGGATGCACCCGGACACCGCGTTGTCCTTCGAGTAGCCCGCGTGCAGCACCCGGTACTCGCCGATCTCGCTGCGCGCGTCCTCCAGCTCGCGGATCAGGTCGTCGGCGGTGGCCACCGCCCCGTCCCGGTCCAGGCGGAGCACCTCGAGCTCCTCCCGCAGGCCCGCCACCTCCTGCCGCAGGCGGGTCAGTGACGCGTCCACGTCCCGCCGGTCGTACCCGCGCCACCGCACCGGGAATGAGGTGCCCTCGGCCTTGTCGTTGTGCATGGCTTGCCGCCGTTCCGGACGACTCAGCCCCGGGCCAGAGCCACGAGGTCGTCCATGGTGCCGTTGAACAGGTTCTGGTCGATCGGGGTCGACGTGTGCTGCCAGATCGCGTGGACCGACCAGCGGTGCGGCAGCGGGCCGACGCTCTCGGCGTACCGGGCCACCCACAACGGGTTCGTCCCGGAGAAGTCACCGAGCGCGCCCGTGCACATGTCCCACCACGAGGTGGACGTGTAGATCATCGGCCAGCGGCCGGTGCGCGCCTGGTAGGTCTCGCTGAACTGGCGGATCCAGGCGACCATCGCCTCCGGCGCGAGGCCGTAGCACTTGTCCTCACCGTACGGGTTGTACTCGACGTCGAGCGCCCCGGGCAGCGTGCGGCCGTCCGCCGACCAGCCGCCGCCGTTGGTCACGAAGTAGTCGGCCTGCGCGGCGCCGTCGGACCGGTCGGGCAGCGCGAAGTGGTACGCGCCGCGGACCATGCCGACGTCGTACGAGCCGTTGTACTGCTGGCCGAAGTTCGGGTTGCGGTAGCCGGTGCCCTCGGTGGCCTTGACGTAGGTGAACCGCATGCCCTGGCCCCACCAGTGCGGCCAGTCGACGTCACCCTGGTGGCTGCTGACGTCCATGCCGGGCACGGTGGGGCCGTCGAGCACGAGCTCGCTCGCGTCGACCGGCGTCGCGCCCTCGTGCTCGGCGATCTGCGAGCCCGCGTAGTGGTCCGCGGAACCCTCGCGCGACGGCTGGGCCGCCGCCGTCGGCGCCTGCGGCACCGCGAGGCAGGCCAGCGCCACCACCGACGCGGTCGTGCGGGAAAGCCATCTCTGGGATCGCGTCGGCATCGGACATTCCTCCCCTGCTCCGCCCGGTGTGGGTGGGGCCGTGCTCCCGGCGGCGGCTCGCGCCGACTCGCGGTCGTGACTTCTGCCGAACGGCTACCACCGTTGGTGCCGGGACAACCTGAAGATGTCTTATCCACCTGAACGAATGACAAAAGTCGACTTTCGAGGCACGCGTCGTGACCAGGCGGTCCGCGTCGGTGACGATCAATTCCGCCACGGCCGAAAAATGCCGGCATGAAGTGACACTTCCGGGGGCACTCACCCGATGAGCGCGACGTACGGAAGGTGAGAATCATGACCTCGACCCAAGCGACCCGAGTGGACTGGGAACCTTTCATCGAGTCACTGCACGAGGCCGCCGGTCTGTGGGACCGCGGCCTGGCCTGCCGGGCCAGCCGGCAGGACGTCGACGAGGAGGTCGACGCCGACCCGCCGCGGGTCGTGCCGATCACCGAGGCCGAGGCCGAGCGGCTGATGAGGGCCGTCGCGTTCCTCGCGCGGCGGCTGAGCGTGGCCGCCGAGTGCGTGGTCTACGTGACCGCCGAGTCGCGGTTGGAGCCCACCGTGGGCGATCCGGCGGGGCAGGCCGACGCGCTGTCGCTGACCGCGCTGCACGCCGCCGCGATGCGGCACGCGGCCGATCTCGCCAGCGCCGCCTTCAACCGCACCGACGCCGCGTAGAAGACCCTGCGTAGAAACAGTCCACTAACGGGTGAACAAAGCCGGGTCAAACGCCGGGGTGTCATTGTCCGTACGTTGCGGTGAACCCTGTTCCGCCGACGTTTCCGGTGCCCGTCAGAGCGAAACTCCCTCATCATGCGAACCGCCAGCCTCGCCAAACTCATGGGCCTCTGCATGGTGGCCGGGTTGCTGCTGGCCGGGATGGCGATCCCGGTCGTCGGCGCGGCCGGCCTGGTGTCCAACCGGATGAGCGACCAGGTCGCCGCCACCACGGTCAGCATGCTGGAGTCGCCGCCGCCGCTGATGACGACCATCACGGACAAGGACGGCGTCCCGTTCGCCTACCTCTACGACCAGTACCGCCTGCTCACGCCGCCGGACAAGGTCGCGCAGGTGATGAAGGACGCGCTGGTCTCCGCCGAGGACCGCCGGTTCTACGAGCACCAGGGCGTCGACTGGCTGGCCACGCTGCGCGCCGCGATGAGGAACCAGTCCGAGGGCACCGTCTCCCAGGGCGCCTCGACGATCACGCAGCAGTACGTCAAGAACCACCTCGTGCACGTGCTGGAGCGGGAGGACGTCGGCGGTCAGAAGGAGGCTCAGGAGCAGACGATCGCGCGCAAGCTGCGCGAGGCGCGCATCGCGATGCACGTGGAGAGCCAGCTGAGCAAGGACGAGATCCTGTCGCGGTACCTGGACGTGGTGCCGTTCGGCGGCACGATCTACGGCATCGCCGCGGCGTCCCAGGCGTACTTCGACACCACGCCCGACCAGTTGACCGTACCGCAGGCCGCGATGCTCGCCGGCATGGTCAACAGCCCGACGTTCCTGGACCCGGAGGCGCGGCCGGACAAGGCGGTCGAGCGGCGGAACATGGTCATCGACCTGATGGCGGAGAACGCCAAGCTGTCGCGCGAGCAGGCCGAGGTGCACAAGCGGACGCCGCTGGGGCTGGCGACGCCCGTGCGGCCGCTGTCGACCGGGTGCGTCGGGTCGGGGCCGGACGTGGGCTTCTTCTGCTCGTTCGTGGTGAACCACCTGACCCGCAACGGCTACTCGTTGAACGAGTTGAAGGTCGGCGGCTACACCATCCAGACCACGTTGGACCGCACGCTCACCCAGCAGGCGAAGCAGGCGGCCGAGGCGCAGGTGCCCAAGACCACCCCGGGCATCGCGAACGCGGCGGCGATCGTGCGGCCGGGCAAGGACCGGCACGAGGTCGTGGCGCTGGTCGCCAACCGCGACTACGGGCTCAAGCAGGACCAGTTCCAGACGCAGTTCGACCTGCCCAGCGCGGTGGAGAACAAGTTCGGCGCGGGGTCGGTGTACAAGGTGTTCACGGCCGCGGCGGCGATGGAGAAGGGCGGGCTCGGGGTCGACAGCGTCGTCCAGTCGCCCGGTTCGTACGCCTCACGCGTGTTCCGCGGCGGCGCGCCGGGATGTCCGGGCACCGGTGAGCCGTTCACGTACTGGTACTGCCTGCGCAACCACGACGGCAGCTACCCGCCCCAGATGACGTTGACGCAGGCGTTGTCGACCTCGCCCAACACCGCGTTCGTGATCCTGGAGGAGAAGGTCGGGTTGGATGCGGTGGTCGACATGGCGCACCGGCTCGGCATGCGGGAGACGCTGGCGACCAACATCGCGGGCGTGCCGCCGGACCCGAAGGCGAAGCAGAAGGAACTGCGGGTGACGCAGGCGGAGTTCTACAAGGGGTCCGGGAACGCGTCGTTCACGCTGGGGCCGGCGCCGACGAACACGCTGGAGCTGGCGAACGTGGCGGCGACGCTGATGTCGGGTGGCACGTGGTGCCGGCCGACGCCGATCGTGAAGATCACCGACCGGCACGGCAAGGACGCCGCGTACGCCGAGCCGCCGTGCGAGCAGGTGGTGGAGGAGCCGCTGGCGAACGCGCTGGCGGTGGCGATGAGCGAGGACGACCAGGACCGCGGCACGGCGGCGGCGGCCGCGAAGCAGTTCGGGTGGACGCGGCCGGCGCTGGGGAAGACGGGCACGACGGAGGAGTACAAGTCGGCGGCGTTCCTAGGCGCGACCCCGGACTACGCCGGTGCGGTGCAGGTGTTCAACGACAGCACGTCGCCACGCGGCATCTGCGTGCAGGGAGGCCCGCCCCGCCTGTGCGACGAGGGTGACATCTACGGCGGCACCCTGCCCGCGCGGACGTGGTTCGACTTCATGATGAAGGCGCACGCCAACCTGCCCGAGAAGCCCTTGCCGCCGGTGGACCCGCGCTACCGCGGCCGGTGATCGGGCCGGGTCACCCCCGGTCGAGCGACCGGGCGCCGAGCACCACGCCCAGGCACAGGACCGGCAGGACGGCCAGCGCCCAGCCCTGCGAGCTCGCCTGCGCCAGCAGCCCGATCAGCGGCGGCCCGAGGAGGAACCCGGCCCAGCCGGCCGTGGCCACACCCGCGATCGCCTGCGCCGCGTGGGCGTCGGACCGGGCCGCCGCCACGCTGAACGCCACCGGGACGATGCACGCCAGGCCGAGGCCGAAGGCGCCGAACCCGACCAGCGCGACCCAGAACTCCCCCACCACCAGCGCCACCGCCATGCCGACCGCGCCGAACCCCGCCAAGCCGCCGACGACCCGGGCCGCGCCGAACCGCGCCACCCACCGGTCGCCCATGGCCCGCCCGAGGAACATCAGCGCCGCGAACACCGCGTAACCCCAGCCCGCCAGGCCCGCCGACACCCCGACGGTGTCGCGCAGGTACAGCGCCGACCAGTCGCCCACGGCGCCCTCGCACAGCAGGCCCGCGAACATGATCGCGCCCAGCAGCAGCACCCGGCGGTCCCGCCACGGCAGCCCGAGCCGGTGCCCGTCCACGGCGTGGTCGTCGCCCAGCATCGCCCTGGTCAGCGGCAGCGCGAGCAGCAGCACCACGCCCGTGGCCACGACCATCTGCGTGGCCAGGTCCAGCCCGGTGGCGATCGCCAGCGCGCCCAACCCGACCCCGACGAACCCGCCGAAGCTCCACCACGCGTGGAAGCCGGACAGGATCGGCCGGCCGTACCCCGCCTCGACCGCGATGCCCTGCGAGTTCATCGCCACGTCCAGCGCGCCCTGGAACCCGCCCCACAGGGCGAGCCCGGCGAACAACGCCCACGGCGCCCAGGCCAACCCCAGCAACGGCGACGCCGCCCCGTACGCGAGGAACGCCACCAGCACCACCCGCCTGCTGCCCCACCGCGCGACCCAGCCGCCGACCAGCAGCATCGCGACCACCGAACCCACCGGCGCGCCCAGCAGCGTCAACCCCAACGTGCCGTCGTCGAGCGCCAACCGGTCCTTCACCGCCGGGATGTGGGGCGTCCACGCGCCGAACACGGCGGCGTGCACGGCGAACACGATCGCCGTGGCCACCCGCGCGCGGCGTGGCGGCGGGTGCACCACCACGTCAGACAAGCCGCACCTCCACACCGGCGTCCCGCATCCGGGCCACCTCGTCCTCCGGCGCCTCCGAGTCGGTGACCAGCACGTCGATCGCCTCCACCGGGCACACCCGCCCGAACGCCGTGCGCCCGAACTTCGAGCTGTCGATCGCCGCGACCACCCGCGCCGACGCGTCGACGGCCGCCTTCTTCACCGCGCCCTCGGCCAGGTCGTG
Organism: Actinosynnema sp. NPDC050801; assembly: GCF_040673975.1. Classification (NCBI taxonomy): domain Bacteria; kingdom Bacillati; phylum Actinomycetota; class Actinomycetes; order Pseudonocardiales; family Pseudonocardiaceae; genus Actinosynnema; species Actinosynnema sp. NPDC050801. Next base: position 298,745 of record NZ_JBFAQZ010000009.1, read on the forward strand.
CGCCGACACGCCGTCGCGCACGCTCAGCCCGCAGCTGCCGAGCACCATCGTGTCGAACCGCATCACCTCGAACGCGTGCTCGGTGAGCGGCCCGACGAACGCCAGCTCGCCGGGCCGGAGGTCGCCGCCCGGCAGCACGAGCCGCACCTGCTCCGCGCCGCGCAGCAGGTCCGCGGAGTGCAGCGACAGCGGCAGCACGGTCATCCGCCGGTCGACCAGCAGCCGGGCGACCTCCACGGTGGTGCTGCCGCCGTCGAGCACGACCGTCTCGCCGTCGTCCAGCAGCGCGGCGACCGCGGCGCCGATGCGCCGCTTGACCTCCAGCCGCTGCCGGGTCCGCGCCGCGTACGGCGTCTCCTCGCCCGTCAGCATGCCGACCGCGGCACCGCGCACCCGCCGGAGCAGGCCTTCCCGCTCCAGCACGTCGAGGTCGCGCCGCACGGTCATCTCCGAGGCTCCCACCAACCCGGCCAGGGTGCCGACCGCCACGCGTTCACCGCCGCGCAGGCGCTGGAGGATCTTCTCGTGCCGCCAGGCAACATCCATGGTGTTCATCTGAACATCCGGAATGTTTGAAGGTCAACACCCTGGCGGGTGATGGGACGATCCGGTAGGACTGGGCACCGGCACCCGTTTGGTATAGACCACTGGAGGACCGCATGACGACCGAGCTCGCGACCGATTCCGACTACGGCGACGTCGTGCGCAACCACCTGACCAGGGTGGAGCAGCAGAACGCGGCGGCCCTGGACGACGTGGCCGAACTGGTGCTGGCGAGCGTTCGCGCGGACGGCATGGTGCTCACCGCGGGCGCCGGCCACTCCCTCGCCGCGGTCGCCGAGACGTTCTACCGCGCCGGTGGCCTGGCCTGCGTGCGCCCCGTCTACCACCCGGAACTGCTGCCCATGCACGGCGCGGTGAGCAGCACGGCCGCCGAACGCCGCTCCGGCCTGGCCGCCGAGGTGCTGCGCGACGCGGGCCTGGCCGCACACGACCTGCTGTTCGTCTTCTCCACCTCGGGCGTGAACCCCTACCCGGTGGAACTCGCGGTGCTCGCGGCGGACGCCGGCTGCCCCGTGGTCGCGGTGACGTCGGTCGCGGCGAGCGCGCTCGCACCGCGCCGTGCGGGCACCACGCTCGCCGAGAACGCCACCGTGGTGCTGGACAACCTGGTGCCGCCCGGCGACGCGACCTACCCGCTCGCGAACCCCGTCACCGCCGCCGTCTCCACGATCGCGACCGCGTTCCTGTGGAACCTGCTGATGGTGCGCCTGTTCGACAAGGCCGCCGAGGCGGGCGTGGCGCTGCCGCTGTGGCGCAGCGCGAACGTCGAGGGCGGCGACACGGCCAACGCCGACCTGCTGCGCAAGTACCAGACGCGGGTGCCCCAGCTGGGCTGAGTGAAGTTCACGAATTCTCCACACGGTCGGGTTAATCTCCGACCGGCAAGGGGGGTTATTCGTGAACGAGAGAACCAAGCGGTGGGTGCTGGCCGGTGGGGGCGTCGCGACGGTCGCGGTGATCGTGACGGGCGTGCTGGTGCTGTGGCCGGACGACGGGCCGGCGACCGGGGACGGACCCCCGAGGGTGGGTCCGGGTGTCGTCGCCCAGCAGTTCTTCACCGCGATGATGTCCGGCCAGGCGGGACAGGCCGCGGCGGCCACCGACGCGGTGGACGCGGCGGGCGCGGCGATCGCCCGGACCCAGCAGGGCATGCCGGGGGTGTCGTTCCACGCGCAGCTCAGCGTGCTGCCGCAGGTGCCCGACGGCGTCACGACGACCTCGGTCGACGCGGCCGTCACGTGGACGCTGCCCGGCGGCGTGCCGCTGCGGTACCCGACCAAGGTCGAGCTGCGGCTGGCGGACGACCGGTGGCGGGTGCACTGGTCGCCCACCCTGCTGCACCCGCAGCTCGCCGAGGGCCAGAGCCTCGCCTACACCACGACCGCCGCCGACGGCGCGCTGCTCGGCCGCGACGGCGTGCCCGTGCCGCAGGGTTTCGCGCCGGTGGTGATGGACTCGGTGCGGCAGACCGTCGGCGCGTTGGGCGGCACGCCCGGCTGGCAGGTCGCCATCGTGGACCCGAACGGGGCACCGGTCGCCGTGGTGCAGGAGCAGAAGGCGCAGGGCGCGAGGACGACCACGGTCACGTTGGACCCGAGGACGCAGGCCGCCGCACAGGCCGCGGTCGACCAGGTCGGCGAGGCGGCGATGCTGGTGGCGATCCAGCCGTCGACCGGCGAGATCCTGGCGGTGGCGCAGAACCAGACCGCCGGACGCGACCCGCTCGCGCTGTACGGCCGGTACGAGCCCGGGTCGACGTTCAAGGTCGTCACCGCCACGGCGGCGCTGACCGGCGGGTTGGCGACGGCCGACACCCCGGTGCCGTGCCCCGGCAAGGCGACCATCGGCACCCGGCAGATCACCAACGAGGACTCCTTCGAGCTGGGCACGGTGCCGCTGCGCCGGGCGTTCGCGGCGTCGTGCAACACCAGCTTCGGTCAGCTGGCGGCGTCCCTGCCCGCGACGGCGCTGCCCGAGGCCGCCGCGTACTTCGGGCTGGCGTCGGACTTCACCGTCGCGGGCATCACCACGAACACCGGCAAGATCCCGCCCGCTGACTCCGTGCCCGCCCGGGTGGAGGCCGGCATCGGCCAGGGCCAGATGCAGGCGACGCCGTTCGGCATGGCGCTGGTCGCGGCCACGGTCGCCAACGGCCGCACGCCCGTGCCGCAGTTGATCCGGGAGATCCCGACCGAGGGTCCGCAGCCGACGGCGTTGCCCGGCGGGGTCGTGAACGCGCTGCGTTCGATGATGGGCGAGGTGGTGACCGGTGGCACGGCTCGGGAACTCGCCCGTTACGGCGCGGTGCGCGGCAAGACCGGCACCGCCCAGTTCGGTGACGGTTCGCGGGCGCACGGGTGGTTCATCGGCTACCGGGGCGACCTGGCGTTCTCGGTGCTGGTGGTGAACGGCGGCTCGTCCAAGGTCGCGGTGGCCGCCACCGGCACGTTCCTCGGCGGTCTCTAGACGGCGGTCTTCAGACGGCGGCCTCCGCGGTCCGCGTGGGCGCGCCTGTCATTTCGGCAGGCGCGCCTGCCGTCCCGGCGGTCTCTAGACGGCGGCCTCCGCGGTCCGCGCGGGCACGTCTGTCGTCCCGGCGGGCTCTCCGCCCTCACCGGGTGCCTCCGTCTCGGCGAACTGCGTCCGGTACAGGTCGGCGTAGCGGCCCTCGGCGGCGAGCAGCTCGGCGTGCGTGCCGCGTTCCACCACTCGCCCGTCCTCCACGACCAGGATCTGGTCCGCCGCCCGGATCGTGGACAACCGGTGCGCGATCACCAGCGCGGTCCGGCCGCGCAACGCCTCGGCCAGCGCGACCTGCACGGCGGCCTCCGACTCGGAGTCCAGGTGCGCGGTCGCCTCGTCCAGGATCACCACGCGCGGCCGGGCCAGCAGCAGGCGGGCGATGGTCAGCCGCTGCCGTTCACCGCCGGACAGCCGGTAGCCGCGCTCGCCCACCACGGTTTCGAGGCCGTCGGGCAGTGAGCGGACCAGGGTGTCCAGGCGTGCCCGGCGCAGCGCGTCCCACAGTTCGTCCTCGGTCGCGCCGGGACGCGGGTAGCTCAGGTTCGCGCGGATGGTGTCGTGGAACAGGTGCCCGTCCTGGGTGACGACGCCGACCGCGCGGCGCAGGGACTCGAACGACAGCTCGCGCACGTCCACGTCGGACAGCCGGACGGTGCCGGAGTCGGCGTCGTAGAGCCGCGGTACCAGCGAGGCGATGGTCGACTTGCCCGCGCCCGACGAGCCGACGAGGGCGACCAGCTGACCGGGCTCGGCGCGGAAGCTGATGCCGTGCAGCACCTCCTCGCCACCGCGTGTGTCCAATGTGGCCACTGATTCCAGTGAGGCCAACGAGACCTTGTCCGCCGCCGGGTAGGCGAATCGCACGTCGTCGAACTCCACCGACACCGGGCCGTCGGGCACGCGGCGCGGGCGGTCCGGTTCGGTGATCATGGGCTTCAGGTCCAGCACTTCGAACACTCGTTCGAATGAGACGAGGGCGGTCATCACGTCGACCCGGGCGTTGGCCAGCGCGGTGAGCGGCGAATACAGGCGGGTGAGCAGCAGGGCCAGGGACACGACGGTGCCCGCGGCCAGGTGGCCGGTGAGCGCGAGGTAGCCGCCGAGGCCGTAGACCAGGGCTTGGGCGAGTGCCGACACCAGGGTCAGGCCGGTCATGAACCAGCGGGTGGCCATCGCCGTGCGGACGCCGATGTCGCGGACGCGCTCGGCTCGTTCACCGAACTCCGCCACCTCGTCCTCGGGTCGGCCGAACAGCTTCACCAGCGTCGCGCCGGGGGCGGAGAACCGTTCGGTCATCTGGGTGGTCATGCCCGCGTTCAGCGTGGACGCCTCGCGCTGCAGGTCCGCCATCCGGGCGCCCATGCGGCGAGCCGGGATCACGAACACCGGCAACAACACCAGGGCGAGTGCGGTCACCTGCCACGACAGGGTGAACATCACGCCCAGCGAGAGACCCAGTTGGATGACATTGGTGACGACACCGGAGAGCGTCGACGTGAACGCCCGCTGCGCGCCGATCACGTCGTTGTTCAACCGACTGACCAACGCACCGGTACGCGTCCGGGTGAAGAACGCCACGGGCATCCGCTGCACGTGCCCGTACACCGCGACCCGCAGGTCGTGGATCAACCCCTCCCCGATCCGCGCCGACTGCCACCGCTCGACCAACCCCAGCCCCGCGTCCACCACCGCGATCCCGGCGATCACCACCGCCAACCAGACCACCACGGACACGCCCCGCCCGCCGACGATGGCATCCACCACCCGCCCCGCGAGCACCGGCGTGCTCACCGCGAGAACCGCGGACACCACCGTGAGCAGCAGGAACACCACCAACTTCGCCCGATGCGGCCCCGCGAACCCCAACACCCGCCGAAACGTCCCCCGCCGCACCCCGCTAGGCACGTCGGACGCCCGCATCGCGCTACGCATCAAACCCCAGGAACCGTCCACGACAGACAGCAACGCCCCCACCACCCCCAACGTTCCCGCCCGCGCCTACAGCCCTCTCTCCCCCAGCCCGCGCGAACTGGAATGCCACCGGACGGCACGGGCCAGCACCCACGGTGCTGCGGTTCCAACCGGCCACGGTTCGTCCGCGAGTGGGCAGGTGGCAGTCAGGCCGGGCGGACGCGAATCACGGGCGGCAGTCAAATCCGGCCAGCGCGGATCGCGGGCGAGCCGGGCTGGGAGCGGCCAACTGTTCGCCAGCGGCGGTCAGGCAGGGATGGCGGGCGGGCCGGGCCGGGAACGGCGGTCGCGTCCGGCGAACTGGGATCGCGGCGGGCCGGGCGGGTGGCGGCCGGCGGGGGTCGCGCGGGTCGGGACGGCGGCGGTGGTGTGGCGGTGGCGGTGGCGGTGTGGCGAGTGGTTCGGGTGAGTGGGATGGCTGGGGTGGTTCGGCGCTCCGTCATATCAACCGAGGTACGGGAACAGTGTTTCCGTACATTTTCGGGCCGATCTCACCCGATCGTGTCCAACCTGGAGGTCAGCTCTGGCCGCCGGCCAGGGCGGTCAGCTCGGCGAGTCGGCGCAGTTGCGCCTCGCGCTCGGCCCGCAGTTGCTGCTCCTCCGACGCACCCTCCGCCGCCGACGCCAGCAGCGCCAAGGTCTCTTGCACCGCACCCGGCATCGGCTTCAGGACCTGCGCGACCAGGTCGTCGACCGCCGCGTCCAACCCGTCCGCCGGCACGACGGAGTTCGCGAGACCGATCCGCAACGCCTCCTCGGCGCCGACGCGCCGTCCCGTCAGGCAGATCTCGGCCGCGCGCGAGTACCCGACCAGGCGCACCAGGGGCAGCGTGCCGCCCAGGTCGGGCACCAGGCCGAGCGAGGTCTCGGCCATGCTGAACTTGACGTCGTCGGCGGCCACGCGGAAGTCGCACGCGAGGGCGAGTTGGAAACCCGCGCCGATCGCGTGCCCGCGCACCGCGGCGACCGTCACCCGCGCCGGGTCGCGCAACCAGCGGAAACCCTCTTGGAACTCCGCGATCAGCGCAGCACCCGCCTCGGGTCCCCGTCGCGTGATCTCCGGCAGACCCGGCTCGCCCTCCACCGGGGCGCCCGTGAACATGCGCCGGTCGAGCCCAGCGGAAAAGGCACGACCGGAACCCCGGACGACCACGACGCGGACGTCCGGGCCCAGCTGTTCGCCGATCGTCCGCAACGCCACCCAAGTCGAGGGCGTCTGTGCGTTGAGCACGTCGGGACGGTCAAGCGTGATCGTCGCGCGCGGTCCGTCCACGACGAGCCGCACGCCTCCGCGTTCCAGCAGGCCGGCGTCGATGGTGGTCGGTGCCGACATGCGTGAACCTCCGGGTTTCGTCAGGCGCCGTCTCTCCTCGACGCCATGTGGTTACCGGAGGGTAGCTTACTTCTTCTTCGTGCGGGTGGCGCCACCGCGACCGCGCAGCTGCACACCGGACTCGCTGAGCACCCGGTGCACGAAGCCGTAGGAGCGCCCGGTGGACTCGGCCAACGCCCGGATGCTCGCGCCCTTTTCGTACTTCTTCTTCAGGTCAGCGGCCAGCTTGTCCCGCGTGGCGCCGGTGATCCGGGCGCCCTTCTTCAGGTCAGCCACCTTGTCCCGCCTTCCGTAGACAGCAGGTCGGGCCTTCGAAAGCCCCTGTCGTCGCAATGATCGAACACGAAGACCAAGAACGCCAGGTGATCAAGCGAAATGATCGGCGAGCGGTCGTGTGATCACACAGAGTCGATCAGGGCTCACGTTGTGGTGTGAAGGGCGAAACCCGTTGGCTCAAGCCAACTGCACGAGCTCCAGGTACTCCTGGGACCAGTGATCCTCGGTCCCGTCGGGCAGCAGGATCACCCGCTCGGGCTCAAGCGCTTCCACCGCGCCGGGGTCGTGCGTGACCAGGACGACGGCGCCCTCGTAGCGGCGCAGCGCGTCGAGCACCTGCTCGCGGCTGGCCGGGTCGAGGTTGTTGGTCGGCTCGTCCAGCAGCAGCACGTTCGCCGCGCTCGACACCAGACCGGCCAGCGCCAACCGGGTCTTCTCGCCACCCGACAACGTGCCCGCGGGCTGGTCGAGCTGCTCACCGCTGAACAGGAACGTGCCCAGCAGCGAGCGCAGCTGCTGTTCCGGCGTGTCGGGCGCGGCGTGGCGGATGTTCTGCCACACCGTTGCCTCGTGGTCGAGCGTCTCGTGCTCCTGGGCGAAGTACCCGAGCTTGAGGCCGTGACCGGCGATGACCTCGCCGTTGTCGGGGCGTTCCATCGACCCGATGAGCCTCAGCAGCGTGGTCTTGCCGGCACCGTTGAGCCCGAGGATGACCACGCGTGATCCGCGGTCGATGGCCAGGTCGACGCCGGTGAACACTTCGAGCGACCCGTACGACTTGCTCAGGCCCTCTGCGGTCAACGGGGTCTTGCCGCACGTGGCGGGCGACGGGAAGCGGATCTTGGCGACCTTGTCCGCCTGGCGGGTGTCCTCCAGGCCGGACAGCAGCTTCTCGGCGCGGCGGGCCATGTTCTGCGCGGCGACGGCCTTGGTGGCCTTCGCGCGCATCTTGTCCGCCTGCGCCATGAGCGCGCCGGCCTTCTTCTCCGCGTTGGCGCGCTCGCGACGGCGGCGCTTCTCGTCCGCGGCACGCGCTTCGAGGTACTTCTTCCAGCCCATGTTGTAGATGTCGACCTCGCCGCGCGTCGCGTCGAGGAACCACACCTTGTTGACCACGTCGTCGAGCAGCTCGACGTCGTGGCTGATCACGACCAGGCCACCTTCGTGCGACTTGAGGAACCCGCGCAGCCACGCGATCGAGTCCGCGTCGAGGTGGTTGGTCGGCTCGTCGATCAGCAGGATCGTGCCGGACTTGGCGCCGACACCGCCCTCGGAGGCGGCGAACAGGATGCGGGCCAGCTCGACGCGGCGGCGCTGACCACCGGACAGGGTGCGCAGCGGCTGGGCCAGCACGCGGTCGGCCAGGCCCAGGTTCGCGCAGATGCGGGCGGCTTCGCTCTCGGCCGCGTACCCGCCGAGGGCGGAGAACCGCTCTTCGAGACGGCCGTACTTGCGCACGGCCTCCTGCAGCTCGGCGTCGTCCACCAGCTCGGCCATGGCGGACTGCATCTTCTCCATGTCGCGGAGCAGCTGGTCCAGGCCTCGCGCGGACAGCACGCGGTCCTTGGCGACGACCGACAGGTCGCCCTCGCGCGGGTCCTGCGGCAGGTAGCCGAGCTCGCCGGTGCGGCGCACCTCGCCCGCGTACGGCTGGCCCTCGCCCGCGAGGACGCGCAGTGAGGTGGTCTTCCCGGCGCCGTTGCGGCCGACGAGGCCGATGCGGTCGCCCGGCTGCACGCGCAGCGTGGCGTCGGACAGCAGGATGCGCGAGCCCGCGCGCAACTCGAGATCGGTTGCGGTGATCAAGTTCTACTCCGGGGTGTGGTCATGCGAGGTCAACGGCGCGGCTGGCGCGGGACCTACTCGATCAGGATGACCACGTCCCCAGTCTACGGGGTGGGCGCCACTTGATTATCAAGGTGTGTCCACCGGCATACATTGCCCGCTATGACTTCGGACTTCACGGGCAGGGCGGCGCTGGTCACGGGCGCCAGCCGGGGCATCGGGTACGGCATCGCGCTGGAGCTGCTGACGCGCGGCGCGTCGGTGACGATCACGGCGCGCAAGGCGGAAGCGGTCGCCGCCGCCGCCGAGTCCCTGGCCTCGACCGCGGGCGTCTCACCCGATCGGGTGTTGGCGGTGCCGGGGAACGCGGGCAGTGCCGACGACCGGGCGCGGGCGGTCGAGGCGACCGTGACGCGGTTCGGGCGGCTGGACGTGCTGGTGAACAACACCGGCATCAACCCGGTGTTCGGGGCGCTCGTGGACGCGGACCTGGATGCGGTGCGGAAGATCTTCGACGTCAACGTGGTCGCCGCGCTGGGGTTCGTGCAGCTGGCGTGGAAGGCGTGGATGCGGGAGCACGGTGGCGCGGTGGTGAACATCGCGTCGGTGGGAGGGCTGCGGTCGACCGGGGTGATCGGGGCGTACGGGGCGAGCAAGGCGGCGCTGATCCGGTTGACGGAGGAGCTGGCGTGGCAGCTCGGGCCGAAGGTCCGGGTCAACGCGGTCGCGCCGGCGGTGGTGAAGACCCGCTTCGCCGAGGCCCTGTACACCGGGCGCGAGGAGGAGGCGGCGGCCGGCTACCCGATGAAGCGGCTCGGGACGCCGGAGGACGTCGCGCGGTTGGTCGCGTTCCTGGCGTCGGACGGGGCGGAGTGGATCACCGGCGAGACCGTGCGCGTGGACGGCGGTCTGCTGGCCACCGGCACCCTGGGTTAGGCGGGGTTCTGCAAGTCACCGGAGCCGGAGGATGACGGCGGCGATGGCACGTTCGGCCTGGTAGCAGGCGGCGCGCGTTCGACGCGTCGAAGGCCGGTGGTCGCCCGCCGCGTGAACCGAGGCTCACGCGGCGGGTGATCCGATCGGCGCGTTCGGGGCAGGTGAGGGCGGTGCGGCGGGTGCGTAGTGCCCGGCGGGTCGACTCGTGCGAATAGGCGTCGACTCGTGCGAATAGGCCCTGTCGGCGATGACGCCCTCGGGTCGAACGCGGGGATGTCCGGGTCCGGTGCGGGCGACGGCGTGGCGGTGGTGTGGTGTGGTGTGGTGGTGGTTCCCGACAATGCTGGAGTCATCACGACGCTGGAGTCGACGCTGATGACCCACTCCAGCTCTCCGACCGAGTGGCCCTTGACGATCACCGGTCCAGGATCCGCTGCCAGGTGCCACCTGCGACGACGTCCCGACACCGGCGGCAATGGCTCGATCGCCGCCCACGATCGGTCGGCTCATCACGCCCCACCATGCCCGCCGACTATCCGACTTCCTGATCATCGGATTGCAGGGCACTGCCCAGGTCGACCACGAGGCACGAGACAGGTTGCCCGCGAGGTCGGTCCGTCAGCTGCGGGTGGTGGTGAGCAGCGGCTGTTCGGTGCTCGTGGAGCTGGCCGTGGTCTGCGGGGAGGTCGTCCTCGTCGTGGTGGGCGTGGTCGTGGACATCGGGTCCGGGCTGGTCGTCAGAGGGAGCGAGGGGTTGGGGGAGGAAGACGCCGGGCCCTCGACGGTCGAGGACGTGGCGTCTCCCGGCGTGGTGGTGGGGCTGGTCGGGACGGGGGTGCTGGAGCTGCTCGCCGGACCCGGCGGGCCCGCCGGGCCGCTGTCACCGTTCGGGGGCTGGTTCAGGGCGAAGGCGACCACCACCGCCACCATCGCGGTGCCCGTCCCGGTCGCGGCCACCGCGTAGGCGCGGCGGCGACGTTTGATCCGGACGCCCCGGTGGACGATGTCCACGGCCCCGAACGACCGCGGCGGCGGCTGGATGTTCAGCTCCTCGAACGTCTTTCTCAGCTCGTCCTCAAGCACCGCGCCTCACCTCCTGCCACAACTCGCCGAACTCCGGTCCCAGCCTCTGCCGCAACGCCTTGAGGCCGCGGTTCGTGTTGCTCTTCACCGTGCCCACCGAGCAACCGAGGGCCGCGGCCGTCTCCTCCACCCCCAGGTCGTGCCAGTACCGCAGCACGAGCGTCGCCCGCTGCTTGGCGGGCACGGCGCTCAACGCCTGCCACACCACCAGCTTGTCCTCGCTCAAGGACCCCGCCACCGGCACCTCCGGCAACGCGTCGGTGAGCTTCTCCCGTTTCCACCGCACGCGGCGCCGCTCGGCCAGGAACGTGCGCACCACGATCTGCCGGAGGTAGGCGTCCAGCCCTTCGCGCTGCGCCAGCTTCGGCCCCGCCAGGTAGAGCTTGAGGAACGCGGACTGCACCACGTCTTCGGCCTCGTGGTGGTTGCCGCACAACAAGAACGCGGTGAAGCGCATCGAGTCGGCACACCGGTCGAAGTAGTGGGTGAACTCCGCGTCCCAGCTCACGCCGTCAGCGCCTCGTGGTGGCCGTCGTCGAGGTCGGCAGCGGCGGCCTCGTCGTCGTGGTCGTCACCGGGAAGGACGCCCCGGGCGAGGTCGTCACCGTCGACGTCACCGGCGGCCGGGACGACGTCGGCTCGGGGTGCACCGTGGTCGTCGGCCACGGGGTGACCTCCACCGGCATGCTCGTGGTCGCGGGCGGCTGGGTGACCGTCGACTGCGGCTCGGTCGCGGTGGAGGTCGGCGAGGTGGCGACCGGCGAGGTGGCGATCGGCGACGTGCTGACCGAGGTGGGGGACGGCCGGGTGGTGGTCGACACGGGCGCCTCGTCGCCGCCGCCGGACGCCAGCGCGGGCACGGCCACGGCGATACCGCCGAGCACGATCGCTCCCGCCGCCAGCACGAGTCGTTTGCGCAGCAAGACTGCTCCTCGGGTTCGTGAGGCCACCGCGGTTCGGTGCCCCCTCACCCTTATGAATGCGGTCGGGGTGGGCGGGGGTTGTCACGACTTTCCGGGTGATTCCCGGACCACGACCTCCACCGCGCGCGCCCGGACGGCGGCCTCGTCCAGCACCGCCCGCCGAGGCTCCGGCACGTCCAGCACCCGCGGTGACGCCAACGCGAACACCTCGCCCAGCCGGCGGTCGCCCCGCAGCGCGTCCAACGCCTGCCGGTCACCACCGAGCACGACCGCGTCCAGCTCGCCCACCCTGGGCGCCAGCACCCGCGCCGCGTCGTCCGCCGCGGCCTGGAGGGCGACCCGCGCCTGCCCTTCCCGCCGCCGGGCGAACCGCTGCTGCGACCACCCGCCCGCTTTGTTGCGCCCGTGCACCTGACGACTGTCCGTGGTCGACACGAGCACCACCCCGTCCTGCGCCACCCCGATGCTGTGCCCGCCGAGCCGCACCAGCAGCAGCCCGACCCGACGGGAAGTGAACGCGTGCGCCAGCAACGCGTCGAGCACGAGACCATCGGACTCGCCCGACGGGGTGAATTCACCGAAGGCGACGTCGACCGAGGCCGTAGCCCCGTCCACCGCCGTGACCAGGCAACGGTCGGCGGTCACCGAGGTCGAGCGCGCTCCTCCGTGCCGGGCGGCGAACCGCGAGAACCACCCTTCCAGGCGTTCCGGCGGCACCTCGACCGCCCGTCCGCCGCCGGAGACCGGGCGGACCCTGCTCATGCGGGCGCGACCGCGACCCAGACCGGTAGCGGGTGCCCGCACTCGGCCGGCGAGAGCCGCTGCACCGCGCCGAACCCGGCGTCGGCCAGCGACGCGGAGATCTGCTCGGGCGACAGCACCCGGTGCCGGGTCGAGACGGTGTTCGCGACCTCCCACGTCTCCGCGCCGCGCACCAGCCGCACCACTTCCAGGGCGTAGGACTCGCCGTCGGCCGACCAGTCCCACAGCTGCACGGTCACCTGCCGGTCCGGTCCCCGCCCGGACACCTTCGGCGGCGGCGCGGTGGGCCGCAACCGGCCGAGCTTGTCCAACTCGGGCACGGCGGCGACGAACAGGCCGCCCGGCCGCAGCGCCTGCCTGGCCAGCACCAGCGCCTGGTCGAGCGCGTTCTCGTGGGCGAGCCGGGGCAGCAGGTCGTCGCCCGCGCGGACCACGTCGACCGGCGGCCCGCCGTGGTGGCGCACCACGTCGAGCAGGTCGAGCACCACGTGGTGGCCGGCGCCGAGCACGGCGGCGGCGACCTCCGTCAACGGGTCCTCCGGCAGGGGCACGAGGTCCTGGGCGGCGGTCACCGGCACACAGTAGGCCCAACGGATCAACGCCCGCCAACGGCACGTGGCCGGCGGGGCGCACGGCGGAGCGGGTGACGCAACGGGTGACGCGGCACACGACGGGGCGCGCCGCACGCAGCCGAACGGCCGCCACCGCGCACCGGTACCGAAGGGCCCGCCGCCACGACCCCGAAGCCCCCGTTGCACAATGTTACCGACGGGTTTACAAAGGGAAGAGCACGGATGTTCACCACTTGACAGAACGATGCCCATCCCAGTGAACTCGTAACCCGTATGGCCCAATCATTGACTCCACCTGGTAGGCACCAACGCCCTGCGTTGGCGGGTAGGGTCACTGGGGCGTGATCTCATGACAGCGGGGAGTCACAATGACCAACGCTGCCGGTCGACCCAACCTGTCCGTCGACGAACTCGACTCGGCGGGCCACGGCAGTCTTGCGCAGCTTCTCACCACGGGACCTTTCCCCGAGGCGCTGAGAGCCGCGATCAAAGCAAGCAGGCTGAGTCTCGACCGCATCCAGCACCGTCTCGCCCTGCGCGGGGTCACCATCAGCGTCGCGACGCTGAGCTACTGGCAGTCCGGCCGACGCCGACCCGAGCGACCCGAGTCGCTGGAGGCGCTGCGCCACCTGGAGACCGTGCTCGGCGTGCCGCAGGCAGGCCTGTCGGCGCTGCTGGGTCCGCCGCGCCCGCGCGGCAGGCGGTCGCGGCCGACCACGATGATGCCGATCGACGCGCTGTGGGCGCGTCGCGAGCGGGTGGCGACCCTGCTCACCAAGGTGGACACGTCCTCGGACGTGAAGCTGGGCCGGATCAGCCAGCACGACCGGATCGAGATCGCCGCGGACGGCGGTCAGCGCTCGGTGTGGGTGCGCCAGATCCTGCGCGCCGAGCAGGACGGCCCGGACCGCTGGGCGCTGGTGTTCGAGACCGAGCAGGCGAACGTGCTGCCGCAGGTGGTGAACCTGCGCAACTGCCACCTCGGCCGGGTGGTCGAGGACACCGAGGCCAACATCATGGCCGCCGAGATGATGTTCGACCGGCCCCTGAGCAGGGGCGAGACCATCATCATGGAGTACGAGCTGCTGTTCGCCGAGGGCCACTACCCGGCGGGCAACAACACGTTCACCCGCAAGTTCCGGCTGCCGGTGCGCGAGTACGTGATCGAGGTGCGGTTCGACCAGTCCAACCTGCCCGCCCGCTGCCAGCAGTTCAGCGTGCCCGCCGGTGACGACACCCCGGCCCGGCGCCGCAACCTGGCGCTGGACGCGGCCGGTGGCGTGCACGCCGTGGCGCTCGGTTTCGGGCCCGGCGTGTTCGGCATCCGCTGGGAGTGGCCGAAGTAACACGTGAACAAAAGGGCCCCGGGAGCGTGCTCCCGGGGCCCTTTTGTCGATCAGGTGTAACCGGATCAGATGTAACCGTTGATCTTCAGCGAGACCGCGCGGATCGAGCCGCGGTCGGACGCGGCCCCGTCCACGACCTTGAACGTCCACGTGCCGTCGACCGGCTCGGCGAGCAGCCCGCCCAGCGGGGTGGTGGGCCGCCACGTGCCGGTGTACGGCGCGAGGTTGCTGGTCACCGAGGAGAACGGCTGCGCGGCGGTGTCGTCGAACACGACCTGGCACAGGTTGTTGCCGGTCGAGCCGTTGCGCTGGAACACCGTGGCCGTCGCGCCGGTCGGCGAGGTCAGCGTGCCGACCAGGTCACCGACGAACGTGTGGTCGATGCCGACGGTCGTCGCGCCGGTGTTCGCGTTGCAGGTGTCGCCGTCGATGGAGAACACGATCTTGGAGCCGCGGCCGACGCCGCTGACCGGGATCTGCACCGTGACGCCGGTGGCGTCGTTGTCCGGGATGGCCGCGACCGGCCCGGCGTAGGCGAACGTCTTGGCGTCGCGGGACGGCTCGCCGACGTTGAGCGTGAACGCGCTCGTGGTCGGTGAGGTCGAGCCCGCGAACGTCACCCGGGCGTCCAGCCGGATGGCCGAGCCGACGCCGAGGGACGCGGGCACGGTCACCTTGAACGTGTTGGTGACCGTCTGGCCGACCTCGACGTTGCCGTAGTACTTCGACCGCGGCGCGATCGTCACGCCCGCGGTGGGCGTGGTGAGCGCGAGGCTGGTCGACGCGGCCGTGCCGTCACCGGAGTTGACCACCGGCACGGTGACCGTGGCCGTGGTGCCCGGCTTGAGGTACTGGCTGCCGTCGGCGTCGTTGACCACGGACGGCTTCGTCGCCTTCGCCAGCGGCTGCGGCGAGGCGCCGGTGTAGCCCAGCACCAGGTCGGCGCGCACGATGCCCGCGCCGGTCCGGTTGTCGACGCCCGCCTCGACGAGGTCGATCGCGGTGGCGGTCAGCGCCTCGCGCACCTCGGCCGGCGACAGCCCGGGGTTGCCGGACAGCACCAGGCCCGCGATGGCCGCGGCGTTCGGCGCGGACGCCGACGTGCCGAAGAACGGGTTGAACCCGGCCACGCTGGTCTGCACGCCGTCCGCCGCGGTCAGGTCCGGCTTCTGCCTGACCTCCTCACGCGGGGTGCCGTCGGGCGCGAAGAACACCCGGCGCGGACCGTCGGAGGTGAACCGCTCAGGCTTCTGTGTGCCGTCGAACGCGTTCGGGAACGGGCCGCGAGGGTTGGCCGGGTCGCCCGGCTCCAGGTCGAACGGCAGCGGGTTGTTCGCCGGGGCGGCCGCCACGCTGATCGCGCCCTTGGCCGCGGAGTGGCCGCGGGTCACGCCGGACGTCGCGAACTTCTTCAGCCCGTCGGAGGAGTCCTTGAAGCGACCGCCCAGGGCGGACAGCGACAGGTACTTGTCCTCACCGCGGAACTTCACCACGGCCAACCGCAGGCCGGAGGCGCTCGCGGGCGTGTTCAGCCGCTCGTACGGGTCCTGGCTGCCGTCCTGCACGCCCTGGCTGAACGACACCACGTTGCCCTGCGAGTTCGCCAGGTACAGGTCGTAGTCGTTGAACGAGGAGGCCAGCGGGTCGGCCCAGAACAGCGTCACCGGCACGTTGCCGGAGCTGTCCGACAGCGGGTTGAACACCTGCTTGGCGTCCGGCGAGGGGTTGAAGTCGTGCGCGGTGCCGGCGAACTTGCCGACGCCGACGCCGGAGTCGACGAACTGGCCCTCCCAGTGGCCCGAGGTGCCGTCGGCGATGTTGCCCTCGTTGCCCGCGGAGGAGAAGAACAGCGCGCCGTCGGCGGTGACCGCGTCGACGGCCTGCGCGATCACGCCGTCCTGGAACGGCGACTCGTTGAAGTACAGGATGTCGTCCACGATGACGTCGCAGCCCAGCTGCGAGCGCAGCGCGCGGATGTTGTCGGCGAAGCTCGCGTCGCCGTTGATCGCGGTGGCGAAGCCGAGGCTCGCGTTCGGCGCGATGTCGTGGAGGATCTCCAGCATCGCGGTGCCCTCGTTGCCCGAGCCCTCCTGGCCGGGCAGGACCTCGACGCCGGCGGGCAGCTCGCCGGCGGCCTGCGACAGGGCCAGCGAGGCGACGCCGTCGGACAGCGCGCACAGCTTCACGCCGGTGCCGGTGACGCGGAAGTCGTCACGCGCGGTGTCCGCCGCGTGCGCCCGGTCACCCTCGCCGGTCCGGACGGCCTGCGGTGCGATCAGGGCCTCGCGGGTGCGGGCCTCGATCTCCCTGGCCTTGTCCTCCTTCGAGGGGGCCGGGTCGGCCTTGCGGTCCTTCTGGTTGAACGTCTTGTACTCGACCGCGGCCTCGACGCGGCGGACGTCACCGCGGGCGGAGAGGGAGGTCAGCGCGTTCAGCGGCAGCTGGGCGCGAACGGTCTTGCCCTCCGTGGAGACCGAGCGGATGCCGCCGCCCGCGGCCTTCACCGCGGCGACCAGGTCGTCGGTGACCTTGAAAGCGCGGATGTCCACCACGACGGTGTTTCCGCTGTGGACCTTCACGCCCGTCTGGAGGGCGGGGAGCTTGTCGAGGGTCGTGGCGTTCCCGCGGCGGCGCTGCTCGACCACGAGCGCGCTGTCCACTTTGGACTCGGCTTCGGTGAGGGACTTCTTGATGTCCTGCAGCGCGGAGATCTGCGCCGCGGTCCGCGCTTCGACGCCCTTGGACGCCTTGGTCGGGTCGGCGGTGGCGGGCGCTGCGACGCCCGCGGTCAACAGCACGGCGGCACCCGCCGCGATCAGGGCGTTTCTTCGCAAACGACGTTTCGGTGAGCGCACAGGCGTCTCCCCCAGATTGGCGTGCCCCCGACGCACGCGGCCTCCGGTCGGATGTATCCGACCGAGGGGTCAACGTATTGCGCACGGCCAAGTACCGTCTGCCACCGTTCGGCCTACTTCACAGACGGTGGATCCATCACATTTCACAGTACAAAAGCATCTGTCCACAGCTGACCGGTTCGTCCGGACAGTGCGTCGAGCAGCGCCGCGGCCTGGTTGTCGGTGAGCGAGGCGACGAAGTCGACCACCGCCCGGCCGCGGGCCAGCGCCCGAACGGCATCCGGGCCCGACGGCGTCTCCCCCGTGGCGCCGACGAGCACCGACGGGTCCGTCCGGGCGAGCGCGGCGTACTCGGCGCCCGCCAGCTCCACCAGGTCGTGCAGCCGGCGCGGCAGCCGGTTCGCCTCGTGCCGGTCGGTGACCCACTGCTCCAACGCCTCGACCAGCGCGGTGAGCAGCCGCGCCTGGCCGCGCTGGTGCAGCGCGAGGTCGGGTCGGAGCAGCACGAACCGGCGGTGCACGAACTTCAGCACCTGCACCTCGTGCCACTGCGGCACGGCCAGCACCACGTGCCCCGAGCGGGTCGTCGGCTCCTCGACCACGCCGACCGAGTCCACCAGGCGGCGCGTCCAGCGGGCGGAGAACCCGGCGACGGCCTGCTCGGCCTCCACCGAGCCGTCGAACGGGACCGCCAGCAGGCCGTCGACCAGCTCCGCGCGCACCTTGGCCACGGCGTGCGCGAACGCGTCGTCGTGCACCGCCCACGAGTCCTTGGCGTGCAGCCGGCGGCGCAGGGTCTCCAGCGAACGACCCGGTCGGCGTTCCTGGGCGGCGAGGTCGGCCAGGCTCAGACCCGCGAGCTCGACGGCGTGGTCGAGCCAGGCGTTCAGCTCGGTGGACACCGCCGCGTGCTGGAGCACACCGACCCGGTGGAAGTCCTCCAGGTCGTGGATGGCGTAGGCGATGTCGTCGGCGGTGTCCATGACCGACGCCTCCACCGTCTGCTGCCACGGCTCCAACCGGCCCGCGTAGAACGCGCGGGACTGCTCGACGTCGTCCAGCTCGGTGACGTAGGCGGAGAACTTGCCGGAACCGGTGCCCGGCGCGTCGGCGGGCTCGGCCGCGCCACGGGGCGGCGCCGGGAGGTCCCTGGGGTGCGGCTTCGGGTAGGACAGGCGCGTCCACGGGTACTTGAGCATCGCCGCGCGCACCGCCACGGTGAGGTCCAGCCCGACCGCGGCCGGACCCCGCACGTCGGTGGTCGTGACGATGCGGAACGACTGGGCGTTGCCCTCGAACCCGTCCGACAGCCCGAACCGGTGCCGGGCCAGCCGGTCGAGGACCTGCTCGCCGAGGTGCCCGAACGGCGGGTGCCCCAGGTCGTGCGCCAGCGAAGCGGCCTCCACCACGTCCGGGTCGCAACCGCCGAGCTTGTCCAGCAGGTTCGCCACGTCGGGGCGGGTGTTGAGGCGCTCGGCGATGGCGCGGGCCGCCTGGGCGACCTTCAGGCTGTGCGTGAGGCGGTTGTGCACCAGCAGACCGGAGCCGGTCGAGCTGACGACCTGCGTGACGCCGCCGAGGCGCGCGAAGAACGGCGAGCTGGCCACGCGGTCCCGGTCGACGCGGAACGGGACCGTGGCCAGGTCGGCCTGCACGGCGTTCCCGCCGGAGCGGCGCTGCGTTCGGGGGTCGGCGGTCTCGTGGTGCATGGCGGAGAACTTAGTCGCGCGGAGCCGGGCGCACCGGGTTGGCGCTACCGTGCAGGAGGCGGAGGGAGGTCGGCTTGGGGCATGAGGAGTCGGGCCACTCGAACGAGCTCTCCGGTTCCGGCGAGTCGTTCGTGCAGGCGCGGGACGTGTCCGGCGGCATCCACTTCCACGCGCCGCGTGCGCCGCGACCACGCCAGTTGCCACTGCCGATCGGCGACTTCACCGGCCGTGAGAGCGAGCTGGCCGAGCTGGACGCGCTGCTGGGCGAGCACTTCACCGCAGTAGTGGTCTCCGCGGTCTCCGGCACGGCGGGCGTCGGCAAGACCGCGTTGGCGATCCACTGGGCGCACCGCGTGCGCGACCGGTTCCCGGACGGTCAGCTGTACGTGGACCTGCGCGGCTACGACCGGGAACTGCCGCTGGAGCACGGTGACGTCCTCTCCGGGTTCCTGCGTGCGCTCAGCGTCGTAGACGTGCCGAACGACGTCGAGGAACGCGCCGCCCTCTACCGCAGCCTGGTGGCCGACCGCCGCGTGCTCGTGGTGCTGGACAACGCCCGCACGGCGAGCCAGGTCCTGCCGCTGCTGCCGGGGAGCCCGGGCTGCTTCGTCATCGTGACCAGCCGGGACGCCCTCCCGGAGTTGCGGGTCCGGTACGGCGCGCGAGGTGTCGACCTCGACCGCCTGCCACCGGACGACGCCGTGCGGCTGCTCCGCACCTCGATCGGACGCCGAGTGGACGAGAGCCCGGACGACGCGGTCACACTGGTGGAGTTGTGCGCACGGCTGCCGTTGGCGCTGAGGATCGCCGCCGAGGTGGCCGTGGTCCGGCCGCGCGCCTCGCTGGGCGAACTGGTGACCGAGCTGGCCGGCGAACGGCGGCTGCTGGGCCTCGCCCAGGACGACCGCACGATCCGCACGGTGTTCTCGTGGTCGTTCAGGCAGCTCGACGACGACTGCCGCGAGCTGTTCCGCGTGCTCGGGCTGCACCCCGGCAGGCGGTACGACACCGCGTCGGTCGCCGTGCTCGCCTCGGTGGACGAGGCACAGGCGGACCGCCTGCTCGACGCGCTCGCCCGCGTGCACCTGGTGGAAGCCGGCGCGGACGGGCGGTTCGGCATGCACGACCTGCTCACCGCGTACGCCCGCGAACAGGCGGAAACCCTGATCGACCGGGAAGCGGCGGACCGCGCGTTCAGCCGGTTGTTCGAGCACTACGCGACCAAGGCCCACGCCGCGCTCGACGCCGACGTGCCCGCCTGGTTCGAGACCGAACGGCTCAACCTCGTCGTCGTGGCGAAGCACGCGGCCCTGCGCGGCGTGCCGGCCTACCGGGTCGGCGCGTACGAGCGCGACTTGGCGCTGCTCACACGCATGGCCGGTGACATCCCGCGCGCCCTGCGGTACTTCGATCGAGCGCTCAAGACCTGTCGGACCTCCGCGTCCGACCTCGTGGACCGCATCCAACTCGACCAGGCCGAGACGATGATCGCGGCGGGCCTCTACTCCGAGGCGTGCTCGCTGTTGGACGACCTGCGCGCGCGGCTGCGGTCCACCGACCCGCTCCTGGCCAGGCTGGACCAGCTCCACGCCGTGGCCGAGTTGGCCAGGGGCAACGCGGACCGGGCCATCGGACTCGCCGCCGTCGCCCGGGTCCGGTTCACCGACGCCGGCGACGACCGGGCCGCGACCACCTGCGCGCTCACGCACCTCGCCGCGCTCACCGCGGAGCCGGACCGCCTGACCGAGGACGAGCGGTCGACGACCTACCAGCGGTTGTCCACCACGGCGGCCGAGCTGACCAGGGCCGGTCTGCCCGACGAGGCCGCGTTCGCGCTGCTGCTCGGCGTGCGGCTCGTGATCGCCAATGGCGACGTCGACCTGGCGGTCACGTTGATGCCGGAGTCGTCCGCCAGGCGATCCGCCCGGATCGACTACCGGCTCCTGCTCCAGCTGTGCTGGGCGGAGATCGCGTTCAAACTCGGGAAGGGCGACGACGTGCTGTTCGAGGCGGAGACCGCGTTCGAACTCGTGAACCACGAGCGTTCCGCCGAACTCAGTCCCGTGCCGGTCGGCGCGCTGTACCGCAGACGGCTGCGCGACCTCGCGTTGGACGTGGTCGTGCGGCGGCGCGAGGCCGGCACCCTGCTCACCTTCACCGAGCGAGCCCGGGTCCAACGCCTCAAGTACGCGCCGGCACGACCGGTCGCCGAGGCGGTCACCCTCGACCAGGTGGTGCACGTGGTCGGCGACCGCGCGCTGGTCAGCTTCGTCGCCGTGTCGGACGAGCTGTTCGCACTCGTCGTGACCGCTGAAGGAACCCGGATCGTCGAACTCGGTCCGGCCGAGGTGATCGTCGAACCGGCTCGGCGGATGTACTCCGACATCAACGCCGTGGCACCGAACGACCTGGCCACTTCGTTGGTGGCCGTCATCGCGGCGTCGGCCGAACGGCAAGCGCACACACTCGACGTGCTCCTCATGCGACCGCTGGCAGAGCACATCGCCGATCGTGACCTGGTGGTCGTGCCCACCGGTCCCCTCTACTCGGTCACGTGGTCGGCGTTGGCGACGTTGAGGGGCAGGTCGGTCGTCGTGGCACCGTCGATCACGGCATGGCTGACCTCGGAAGCGGCTCCATCTCCGCCTCGACCAGACCGCGTGGTGCTCGCCGCAGGACCGGGCGTGCCCGCAGCTGCGCGTGAGATCGACGACCTCGCCCGGCTCCACGTCGACCCCACGGTGCTCCCCATCGACCAGGCGAAGGTCGCAGCGGTGCTGAAGGCGTGCGACGGCGCCGCTGTGGTGCACCTCGCGGCCTTTGCGGTGAACGAGCCGGAGAACGCCCTGTTCTCCAGGTTGGAGTTCATCGACGGGCCGCTGTTGGCGCACGAGTTCAGCGAGATGCACCATCCGCCGGGTCTGGTGGTGCTCGCGGCCTGCGAGCTCGCCGGCGGACACGTGGAACCGGATGGTGACGCCCTCGGCTTCGCTGACGCCATGCTGCTCGCGGGCGTCAGCACGGTCATCGTCGCCATCGGCCGTGTGGGGGATGAAACCACGGCGATCGCCATGCACGACTTCCACCAGGCGCTCGCCGCAGGCCTGTCACCGGCTCGGGCACTCGCGAAAGCGGTCGCGGTGGACCCGTTGCGACGGCCGTTCATCTGCGTCGGCTCGGGCAAGGCATGAAAAAAGCCTTCAGGGGCACCCGTGACCACGGATGCCCCTGAAGGCTGAAGAATTGTTCGGCGGCGTCCTACTCTCCCACACCCTCACGAGTGCAGTACCATCGGCGCTGGAAGGCTTAACTACCGGGTTCGGAATGGGACCGGGTGTTCCCCAACCGCTATGACCACCGAAACACTATGAAATTACCAACCCGTAGGCACCCCGACCCGACAACCCCTCACCGGGGATCGTCCGGGCCTGGATGGTCCGGTTCGGTTCTCTCAGAACCGCACAGTGGATGCGTAGCATTTTCGTGACAAGTCCTCGGCCTATTAGTACCGGTCAACTCCAGCCGTTACCGACCTTCCATCTCCGGCCTATCAACCCAATAGTCTCTTGGGGGCCTTAACC